>CAVRZH010000024.1:0-193038 GCA_963725455.1 Bryobacterales bacterium | reverse complement strand
GGCCGGTCTGCGAGCTGCCGGTAACACCGAAATGGCCATCGGGACCAACGTTTCGGTCGAACATGAACGAATCGTAGTTGGAGTGCGCAACGTTGCCCTTGAATTCGCGGAAAGGCGTTCGACGCGGCCAGGTCTTCGCGCTGATCTCCGTGCCTTCGAACTTACCCGTCGGGTGCTCCGGCAATGACATCCAGAAGCCTGTCGCGTCGGAACCCGCGGCCACGTTGTCCCGGTAGATATTGTCCGGGTTGGTGATCCAGAAAGTCGACGCTGTGTTGTCCGAAGGAATCAGGATGTCCTTGGCATCCTGGCCATTCGGCCCCGCCCGGCGCTCTCCGGCTGCGGCGAGGTTTGTCGGGACGCAGGGCGCGTCCGGATGACACTTGGTGAGGATCCCCAGGTTGTGCACGAACTGGTTGCCGTGCTCCACGGCATCCTCCAGGAAGAAGCAGTGACCAATATTGTTGTAGGTCACGTTGTTTTCAATATCCAAGTAATTTGTGCCATGCACGGTCACGCAGCGGCTGTAGGTGTCGTGAATCGCCGAGTTCTTGATGTACTGCCCCTGCGCATCGCCGATCAGATGCCAGTGGATCGGATACCGGGCCAGATGCATGTTCTGACCCATGCGATTGAGCTCGACGCCATCGACAAACATCTTGCCCCCGTTCATCGCCATAATGTGGCCGCCAAAGAGCGTCTGGTCTGCGTCAGGCGAAGCCTGGATCAGGATATTGCGCGACAGCATGCCGACTTCGCCGCGTTCATCCACGTCGAAGGTGATCTTGCCGAAGTGCATGTAGTCCAGTTTCTTGTCGAGCGTGATCGTGTTACCACGGATCGCGGCAATGGTTCGCCGCTCTGCCTGATGGGGATCGAAATCCGTGGACGCGAGGACAATCACGTCACCTTTTTTCCAGTCACCGGCATTCAAGACTTCAATTGTGTTGCTGCCCGCAGCGGCTGTTTCTGTCAGCTTGGTCCAGGAGTTTTTCTCGGTACCGTGCAGGTTCAGGGTTCCACCCATCATCATGATCCCGCGGTCACTGCGGTCATTCGTTCCACCGATTCCAGTCATATCTTCGTCTTTGACGTTGTCGGTGAGGGTAATTGTGGCCTTGCGCGTATGGGGCTTGGCTTCGGTGCCGATTTCCAGCTCCCCGTGCACCATGATCCACTCGGTGGTCAGTTCGAGATCTTTTTTATCCGAGAAGCTCAGTTTGCCGTTGATCGTTAAACCGTGCAGTTCCGGCGGACTGACATCGAGGATGACGTTCATGTCCTTGTCAATGGTGACGGCTGCGTCTTTGCCGGGCACTTTCTTGTCCGGCCAAGTGGCAGCATCCGACCAGCGCTTCGCGGCGGCCGTCGAAGTATTTTGCTGTGTGTCTTTTTGTTGTGCCGCGAGGACGGCATATCCTCCGAGGCCTAAAAAGGCTGGACCCAGTAACGAAAGGATCAAGAGTGTACGTTTTGGCATCGTTAGACCCCGTAAATCGAGGAACGGGACTAAAATATCAGGTTCCCGAGATGCTGGCAAGGGAGGGGAGGACCGAGCGTCGATTACTCCAGACCATTGTAGAGAATGCCACCTGGAAGTGTGGCGTGTTGCAGATGAAGCTGTTCGAACCATTCGGAATTCTGCGCCATTCCGACCACGAAAGCTCTAGAAACGAAAAGGACGGCGCGGCGAGCGCTGGCCCCGAACAGGCCAGCGGCGAGGGCTGACAAAACGCCTCCACTCGCCTTGGCGGCGATCATTCAGGCAAACGAGAAGCGGAAGAAGGCCTGACCCGATCTCCCCGCACTGTCCAAGTTCGCCCATCACCCACCAGGGCAACTTTGAAGACAGCTTGGGAATTGGGCTTAGGACCACGCCAATATGGATCGGTGAAAAACTTGACGGCGTTTCGGACGGCTTCAAAGACTGAGCGGCCATCGGTAACGCAATACCACTCGCGGCCGCGGTGATCGAAGCTGACGATAGAGACACGGCCGGCCACCTGGAGAGGGTAACAACGACGGAGTTGCTTTGCGTAATGGAGTTCTAAAGGACCTAGAGTGCTGCGAACTCGGGAGGAACAGGAGCGAACCGTCCGGAGCAGATCCGCGACGTGGCCGTTAGGCGGCAACTTGAACTCACGAATGGCAACCTCGATGTGGCGCGGAACGGCGAACTCGTGTAGTTGCGCGCGAACATGCGACTTTTTCCTTGCCTGGGTTCAGTCCGCTAAAATTTCAGGGTAGCCGCGCCATGCGCCACTCGATGCCCATCCTAACGCCCCGCCTGGTCTTGCGTCCCCCAACGCTTGGCGATTTGGATTCTATGCAGAGCGCCAAGGAAGACGCCTGGTCCGATTTGCAACGTTGGATGGCCTGGGCCTTCGATGATCAACGGTCACGGCAAGCAATGGAAGACGCTATTCGGCGAACGATGGATTATCAGAGTGAAGAAGGGATCGCACTGGCCGGATTCCATAGGTCCAACGGGGATTTCGTCGTCCGAACCGCATTGGATCTTACCGATGAGCCAGGCGTCTACGAGACTGGATACTGGGTGGCGCCTAAGTACGCCGGACAGGGAATGGCTACCGAGGCGGCAAACGCAGCTATTCGTTACGCGTTCGGCCATCTTGCCGCGAAGGCAATCAGCATCGGGTACTTCGACGGAAATGAGCCCAGCCGACGCATCGTAGAGAAGCTGGGGTTCCATAAGGTAGGTGTAGCCCATGCAGCCGCGACCCGTTGCCTCGACGGCATGAAACTCGACCGTCATGAATACATCTTGACGAGCCCCAATACACTTCCCGAACTTGATGTCTTATGGGGTTGAAGCAATACCGCTCGGAAGCAAATCCACTCGGATGATCGCGATTCCTGGCATGAGCTGAGCTGCATTCCATGGCTATGCTAATGATATGGGCAACGAACTCACACGAACAGCATCAGCACGCCGTCTGCCGCGTCGGAATTACATGGCGTTTCCGCGCGAGCTCCGTCAGGCAATTCCCAATCTTCATACAGGGCGCGCCTTGGAGCTCGATTCCATTAATGGTCAATCGTGCAACACGCTTTTGTTCGGCCCGCTGGTTCGATTGAAGCTGTTGGTAAAAGAAACTGGAAAGCTGAGCGGCGAATTCGTTGTCCGAGGCGACTTCTTGGCTAGCCACGATCTGGAAGATTTGATCTTCGTCATTGACGGTTGCTCCACGATTGTTGAGGAAAATAACCGGCTTGCTGGCTCAGCCCAGGTTCATCGCCGCCCTCCCTGGCTACCTGCTGCGACGATTGAAAGCGTTAGCTTCCCCTTGATCTCAGAGAACAACTTAAAGACGATCGTAACCATTTGAGTCGTGTATCCGACTCAAATTTCTGACATCGTCACCGACGGTTCCCGAGTAACCCAGCAGTTTCAAAGCCTTAGTCTATGGCCCTGCCGTTGCTCTCTCAGCCAGTGTATGGCGGGCGAACCAGCTTCTTGAGAGGCGTAGACAAGCCACCGATGCTCAAAATCGCAACCGCCGTCCAGGGGCTAGCCGAAGCGGGCGAGGTTGCTCAGCGAGATGAAACGGATTTGTTGATGCGCTCGCAACCCGCGTCGCTACCTTCGACCAAGAGCCCATTCGGCAGGCTAAGCGGCTTGTTGAAGTCTTATCTCGAGGCGCAGGGCGCACTCCGGAGAGTTAGGCCGTTGACGTCCCGACACGTAGGCGCGAAAGGCCAATCGGCTGCGGGCGCCAAGGGGATGCGCAATCGCGCGGAGCCGTTAAATCCCCGGATTCAATCACTTTCATAGAAAGGAACATTGTTTATGCAGATCGGAATAGTCGGTCTTGGAAGAATGGGCGCCAACATGGCGCGGAGGCTTTTGCGCGGAGGCCATGATTGCGTGGTTTTCGACATGTCTGCGAAGGCCGTGGAGGAATTGGTTCAGGAGAAAGCGACCGGGGCGGCCAGCCTGGAGGATCTCGTGGAAAAACTCCACAAGCCGCGGGCGGTGTGGCTCATGGTACCGGCGGCGGTGGTCGATCAGTCGATCGCCAGCCTCGTGCCGTTACTGGAAGCCGGTGACACCATCATCGACGGAGGTAATTCCTACTACGTCGACGATATCCGGCGGGCGAAGGAACTGGCAGAAAAGGGCATTCACTACGTTGATGTCGGCACGAGCGGCGGAGTGTGGGGCCTGGAGCGCGGTTATTGCATGATGATCGGCGGTGAAAATGAGGTCGTCAAAGGCCTCGATCCAATCTTCCAGCGGCTCGCGCCGGGAGTGGGGGACGTTCCACGGACGCCGGGATGGGAAAAGATCGAAGGCACGGCAGAGTCCGGCTACCTGCACTGCGGGCCGAACGGCGCAGGGCATTTCGTCAAGATGGTACACAACGGAATCGAATACGGGTTGATGGCGGCTTATGCGGAAGGGCTGGCCGTTCTACGCCAGGCCAACGCGGGCATGAAGCAGACTGCCGTGGATGCGGAGACCACGCCGTTGCGTCATCCCGAACATTACCAATACGAGCTGAACCTGCGTGACATCGCCGAAGTGTGGCGGCGTGGCAGCGTCGTGGCGTCCTGGCTGCTTGATCTGACCGCGGCTTCGCTTGTTGACGATCCCGCGCTCTCGAAATTTGCGGGGCGGGTTTCGGATTCCGGTGAAGGGCGCTGGACCATTACCGCGGCGATCGACGAGGGCGTGCCGGCGCACGTTCTGTCCGCGGCGCTCTATGAACGATTCAGCTCGCGCGGCGAGGCAGACTTTGCGGACAAGCTGCTCTCGGCCATGCGCTACCAATTCGGCGGCCACTTGGAAAAGGCCCCGGAGAAACAGGCCGCGTGAGAAAGGAAACGCCATGAATAACCTCCATTCGGACGCCTTCGTTTTCTTTGGTGCAACCGGCGACCTGGCCTACAAGAAGATCTTTCCATCGCTTCACGCCATGGCCAAACGCGGCAATCTCAATGTGCCCGTGATCGGCGTTGCAAAGGAGGGCTGGAACCTGGATCAGCTTCGCGCACGGGCCCTCGACAGCATCGAGAAGCACGGCGGCGTGGACCGTGCCGCCTTCGAAAAACTCTCCGGCCTTCTGCGTTACGTCGACGGCGACTATCAGGATCCGGCCACGTACCGCGCAATCCGGCAGCAGCTCGGCGCCTCCGAGCGGCCGGCCCACTATCTGGCGATTCCGCCTATCCTGTTCGGACTGGTTGTGGAGCAACTCGGCAAGGCGGATGCGGCCAAGGGCGCCCGCGTAATTGTGGAGAAGCCGTTCGGAACCGACCTTCGCTCGGCGCGAGCGCTCAATCGAATTCTGCTGGGGACCTTCGATGAAAGGTCCATCTTTCGTATCGACCACTACCTGGGTAAACGCCCGGTGAATAGCATGTTCTATGTCCGGTTCGCAAACTCGTTTCTCGACCCGCTGTTGAACCGGACGCACGTTGAAGATGTGCAGATCACGATGGCGGAGGACTTCGGCATTCAGGGCCGCGGGGCATTTTACGATCAGACCGGCACCATCCGCGACGTGGTGCAGAACCATCTGTTTCAGGTGCTCACCAACCTGGCGATGGAGCCGCCGGTCCGGACCGACAGCGAGTCCATCCGGGATGAGAAGGTGAAGGTCCTGCGGGCGATCGAGCCTCTGCGCACGGA
The DNA here is from genome assembly GCA_963725455.1 of Bryobacterales bacterium. Classification (GTDB taxonomy): domain Bacteria; phylum Acidobacteriota; class Terriglobia; order Bryobacterales; family Bryobacteraceae; genus Palsa-89. The sequence continues at coordinate 187,382 of CAVRZH010000024.1, read as the reverse complement.
AGATCTGGTGCGCGGGCAGTTTCGAGGCTACCGATCGGAGAAGGGCGTCGCTGCGGATTCCAAAACCGAGACTTTCGTGGCGCTCAAGGTCGGGATCAACTCCTGGCGTTGGCAAGGCGTTCCTTTTTACATCCGGGCGGGGAAATGCATGCCTGTTACGTGCACCGAGCTGATGATCCGGCTGCGGCGCCCGCCCGACATCTTTGGCAGCGCCGGTGGCATCCAACCGAATCATTTTCGCTTCCGCATCAGTCCCGACGTAACCATTGCTCACGGCATGATGGTGAAATCGCCCGACGGCGAATTGTCCGGCGAGCCGGTGGAGCTGGTCGCGCTCGAACACGGCAGTGCGAACGAAATGGATGCCTACGAGCGCGTGCTGGGCGATGCCATGGCTGGGGATGCGACTCTGTTCGCGCGCGAGGACTACGTCGAAGAGGCGTGGCGTATCGTCGATCCGGTGCTGCAGGCGGCTACCCCGGTGTATGAATATGAGCCCGGCGCATGGGGTCCCGCGGAGGCGCAACAGAAAATCGCGCCTGTGGACGGATGGAATGATCCTGTTGTGAAACCGGCGACTGCGGTCCCGGAGGTTCGGGCCGCATGACGATGGCCGTTGAACTGCGTTATGATCCTATGCCGGTCCCGTTTACAGCAGCTTTGAGGTTCTCAAAATTATGGCGACACCGACGAGCTTTCTAGCGGACATTCGCCCGCTCTTCACGGAACAGGATATTCGCTCCATGAGCAAGGCGTTCAATCTGGCAAAGTATGACGACGTGAAAGCACACTCCGCGGCCATCTACGACCGGATTCGTGGCATAGGCGGGGCCGTTATGCCGCCTCCGCCGCCGAAGGGAGAAGGTCCCTGGCCGCAATCCTGGATTGAGCTCTTCGCCAAATGGATGGCGGACGGGTACCAGCCCTGAAGGTCCGCATGCCGGCTGGGCCGGATCGACCGCTTTTTCGGGAGGACAAGCCTGGAGCCGATGGCACAATGTAGCCGACTATCGGTTTGCTCCCGTACTGGTTTGACACCCGATTGAGTTCAGCATAAGATCGAAAAACAAATGTGGAACGCGATACTGCTTGCCACCGCCATTTTGGCGGCCGCCGTGCCTGCACAACCTCAGCAACCGACCGCTCCTGCGGCAGGACGCCGCGCTCCACAACCGCAGGCCATCCAGCAGGTTAAGCCCGGGCTGTACATGATCACCGGGGCGGGTGGAAATACCACGGTGCGGGTCACTAGCCAGGGATTGATCGTAGTGGACGGCAAGCTCCCCGGCCAGGCCAACTATGATGCGCTGATGGCGTTGATTAAGAGCGTCTCGGATCAGCCGATCAAATTCCTGATCGTGACGCACCATCATGCCGACCACACCGGTAACAACCAGAGATTTCTGGACGCGGGCGTGCAGGTGGTAGCGCATGAAAATCTCAAAAACAACCTTGTCACGTACGCCGTTGATCCGAAGCCCGCGCCGCCCAGTCTTACTTATTCGGGTGCGCTGTACACCCTCACACTAGTCGACGTGAAGGTTGAATTACATCACTTCGGTCGCGCTCATACCAGCGGCGATACCGTAGTGTACTTCCCCGATCTAAGGGCCGTCGCGGTGAGCGACGTGGTCACTACAGGAAAGACCGGTCCGCTGATCGATTATGCGGGTGGCGGAAGCGCTACCGATTGGACCAACGTGCTGGCGGGTATTCTAAGGCTCGATTTCGACGCGGCCATTCCAGGCAATGGCGACGTTCTTACCAAAGCCGATGTCCAGGCGTACAAAACTAAGTTCGACACTGTAATGGGCAGAGCGAGGGAATTGGTGCATATGGGCGTTCCCCAAGATCAATTGCTCGCGCAGATCAAGACGGATGATATCGGATGGACGCCCCGCGTTCCGAAGATCGATGCATTTTACGCGGAACTATCGGAGTCGAAGTAAGATTATGACGCGTCGAGCGCTCGTTCTGTTCTCCATCTCCGCGGCCGCCGTTCTGGCGCAAGGCAATCCGGATTGGCATGCCGAGTTCCCGGCGTTTCAGATTGCTGGAAATCTCTACTATGTCGGGACCGCCGACCTGGCCGTTTACCTGATTCACACACCGCGCGGCAACATCCTGATCAATTCCGACTTCAAACAGGATCTGCCGGTCATCAAGAAGAGCATCGAGCAGCTCGGATTCAAATATAGCGACACGAAAATTATTCTCATCAGCCATGCCCATGGCGACCATGACGAGGGAACCGGGCTGATCAAGAAAGAAACTGGCGCGAAGTTGATGGTGATGGATGCCGATGTTCCCGCCGAAGAAAGCACTGCTCCAGGACGTCCCGCGGCGCATGTGGATCGCGTTCTGCACGATGGCGCGACCGTCGAACTGGGAGGCACCAAGCTGGTAGCGCATCTCACGCCCGGCCATACCAGAGGCTGCACTACGTGGACCTTGCAGGAAAAGGATGGAGGGCGCACACTGAACGTGGTGATTGTCGGCAGCCCGAATGTGAACCCCGGCTACATTTTGGTTGGCAACAAGGACTACCCGGGCATCGCGGAAGATTACGAGAAGACTTTCGCCGTCTTGAAGAGTCTGCCGTGCGATGTTTTCCTGGGAGCGCACGGCGCTTACTTCGGCCTGAAAGCGAAGTACGAAAAGATGAAGGCCGGCTCGAAAGATGCATTCATCGATCCGGATGGGTACAAAGCCTACGTGGCCGAGCGCGACGACACGTTCCGCAAGGAGTGGGCGCGGCAGAAGCAGAACCCGGGCTCTGGGGCGCCGTAGTCCGGCTCAGACTTCTAGTTTCCTTTATATTTCGAGCTTCGATGTGCTGTCTCCAAAGCTGTCCTGATGGACGCCCAGTTTGTCGAGCAGCGCGAGCATCAAGTTCGACATCGGCGTGTGCGCCGGAAATGTCACGTGGCGTCCGCCTTGCATGGCGCCGGAAGCTCCACCCGCCACTATGATCGGCAACGGATCATGATCATGCTGATTGCCGTTGCTCATGCTGCTGCCGTAGAGTACCGTCGAATGATCCAGCAAATTGCCGTCGCCATCGGGAGTGCCGCGTAGCTTTTCGAGGAAGTAGCCGAGCATCTGCACGTGATACTTGTTGATCAGAGCAAAACGGTCCATGTTGGCGCGAATGTTGGAGTGGTGCGACGCACCGTGGAAGCCGTCGCGCACGCCGCTGGCAGGGTAGGTGGCGCCACTGGTGTCGCGCGCGTACATCATGGTCGAGATACGGGTGATCTCGGCGCGATAGGCCAGCACCAGTAAATCGAACATCAGCTTGATGTGGTCCTCAAAGGCCTCGGGAATTCCAACCGGCGCTTCCGGCAGGTTCACTTCGTTGGCGGACTGCTCTTCGGCCTTCTGGATGCGGCGCTCGATTTCCCGGATATCGTCGAGATATTCGCTCAGGCGAACCCGGTCGCTCGGATCCAGCTTGCCCTGCAGGCGCGCCACTTTGTCGGTGACGGAATCCAGGATGCTATGGTCCTGCTGCTTGCGCGAAAGCCGCTGCGCGGAATTGGTACCGTCGCCGAACAGCCGTTCGAATACCACTTGCGGGCTGTTTTCCATGGGCAATGGGAGCGTTGGCGTACGCCATGAGATGGTGTTGAAATAGGCGCAACCATAGCCGGAGCCGCAATTCAGTCCCACTTCCTCAATGCCCAGCTCGAGTGATGGCAGGGGCGTATCCTGACCGATGTGCTGAGCCAGCACCTGATCCACGGTCATGCCGGCGTGAACGGAACCCTTCTCCGGATGCGCGCCGCTCAAGAACACGGCAGCGGAACGAGCGTGGTCCGCCCCGGCATCGGAGCCCACACCGCTGGCTGCCGGATGCGCCAGGTTGCTCACCACACAAATGCGGTCCCGCAGTTTTTCGAGCGGCTTCAGGCTTTCGGAGAATTGGAACGCGGAACCTTCCTGCGCGGGAGTCCATTTGTCCATGGTGGCGCCGTGCGGGATGTAGATGCCGCAAAATCTGCTCTTGGGCATCGCGGCAGTCTTGGCGAGAGGCGTTTGCGCGGGAACCATGGAATCCAGCAGGGGCAGTGCGAGCGTGACACCCATACCCCGCAAAAACGTACGCCTTGGCAAATGTTTTTTGGTTATGTACATCATCTCTCCCTTTTCATTCCACGTTTCGGCTGACGACGCCCCCGTCGTGCCCGGCCTCTCTCACGCGCATCTGAAATGGCGGGCTTTTCACGATACCCAGCACCAGTTCGGAGAAACGGTAGTGGTCCGGCGCGGCATCCCGCATCACCGCTCGCACCACCGGCATATCGTAATACTTTGTTTCGCGGCCCACCGCGTACATCAACAATTTCTCCGTCATCGTTCCGATGAAGGCTTCAGGACGGTTTAGCAGAGCGGTGCGCAAGCTGGACGGCCCATCCACTCGCGTGCCATCGACAAGCTGGCCGGACGCATCGATCTTGAAGCCCGAATCCACGGCGCGCCATCCGCCCACCCCATCGAAATTCTCGAGCGCCAGCCCAATGGGGTCCATAATTTTATGGCAACCGGCGCAGGCCGCATTGGCGCGGTGTTGCTCCATGCGCTCGCGGACGGATGTAGCGGCCGCCTCGCCCGAATTTTCCTTCAGCGGCGGAACATTGGGTGGCGGCAAGGGCGGCGGACTGCCAAGCAGATTTTCCAGAATCCATTTGCCGCGTTGCACTGGAGAGGTGCGATTAGCGTTGGATGTCACCAGCAATATGCTGCCCTGGCCCAGCAACCCGCGGCGCGCATCGCTCGGAACGGGAACGCGGCGGAAGTCCGGGCCGTAGACATTGGCAATGCCGTACTGTTTGGCCAGGCGCTCGTTCACGAAAGTATAATCGGCGTCGAGAAGATCCAGCACCGGCCGGTCCTCCCGCACCACACTTTCGAACAGCAATTCCGTTTCGCGCTGAAACGCCTGCCGCAGGTTATCGTCGAAATCAGGAAACTCGCGCCCATCCGGATTGGAGCTTTTTAGATCCCGAAGATACAGCCACTGGCCGGCGAAGTTCGTTGTCAGCGCGTGGGACCGATCGTCCGCCAGCATGCGGCGCGTCTCACGCTCAAGAACGGCAGGATCGTGCAGCTTATTTTGGATTGCCAGGTTCAGTAACTTATCGTCAGGAATGCTCGACCACAGGAAAAACGACAAACGCGATGCCAGCTCCGTATCGCTGATGCGATAAGTTCCGTTGGGGGGAACATCGGCCGGTGTCGGCTCGAAGCGGAAGACAAATTCAGGATCGGCCAGAATGCGTCGCAATGCGAATTCGATTCCGGATTCAAAGCTCCCGCCTTTGTTGCGCTGCTGCTGGTAGAAGCCCAACAAGGACTCAATATCAGCATCCGCGGGAGCGCGGCGAAAAGCCCGGCGGACCAGATTTGACAAGATCTTTCGAGCGCATGGAATTTCATCCGAAGGCCCGCTAGGATGGCACACAAAAATGCGCCGGCGGCTGGGCGTGTCGCCAGGTCCCGTGGCGTGGTATGGCCCGGTAATATCCACTCGCGCCAGGTGTGGCACGGTGTCATAGCCATACTGCATCCCGATGTTCGGATCGAAGGTGCTGGCGCCGGGCCGATGGACCAGATCTTCGTTGGCGTCGTAGCTCTTCTGCAGGAACGCAACTCCGAGCGTCTGCGGCCCCGCCTTGGCGTTCAACTTGAATTCAAGATGAATATTCGGAGCCATTTTCACGCGCTCCTCCGATGGATCGGACAGTGGCTCTTCCTTCGACTCCGCTCCCGCTTTCGCTTTCATGAAGAACATGGGGACCGGCTCCAGCTTGTACAATTTCACGCGCTGGCCATTGACAGTTACCTCCAGTTCCTGTCCTTCCGCTCCCTCACCAAACACCTGGCCGAAGCTGAGCTTCATCAGGGAGAGCTTGATCTGATACTCGCCGTCCAGCGGAAAATTGTGGGTCACTACCGTGCCGCCACGTGTTCCCAGCGGCAAGCCGTCCAGCGTTTCGGTTTGGCTCAGATCGCCTCGTACGGTGTAAGTGACGTCCAAAGGAGCGGTCTCGGGATCTCCCACCGCCAGGCGGCTGATCTTGGCTGCCGCCGATACGTAGCGTTCCAGCAGCGCCGGCGACACGCCAAGCACGTCGGCGATATTGTCGAACCCATTCGAGGAATCGTCGGCTGGCAGCAGCGTGGCGGCATCCACGTCCACGCCAAGAAGGTCGCGAATCGCGTTGGCGTACTCGCCACGATTCATGCGATGCAGTGGCGCGCGGCCCGGGTTGGGATTCGCGGCGGCCGCGCCATCCAGTGCTTCCTCCACCGCACCAGCCAATGCATCCAGCGCGTGACGGTCCGGACGAGGCGCACCCGCGGGCGGCATCATGCCAGCACGGAGTTTACGAACCACTTTCTCCCAAGTTTCAGCATTGGGCGCAACTTTATGCAGATCCAGCTGATCGAGCGCCAGTCCGCCGGTCTTCAATTTCGTGTTGTGACAAGTGACGCAATACTGGTTGAGTAGCGCCTGCGGCCCATTGGACAAAGCCTGGGGCTGTTGCGCAAACATCGCGACGGCGGCAATGCTCAGTATCAAAAATCTGCTCATTGGTTCGGCGACGGTTTGGACAACTTCTCCAACAGCGCGATGGCTTCGGGCTTCGCGACAGGCGGACGCACGGCGAGAAAAATTCCCTTTGCGAAGACCATGGGCGTCCGTCCTTCGGTATCCTTGGGGTCCAGCTTGGCGCCGTGATCGGCCAGGATCTGCAGGATGGACGTCCATCCGCGATTGGCCGCCCCATGCATGGCCGTCAGGCCCAGCGAGTTGGAAGCGTTCACCGGAGCACCGCGATCCAGACAGAGCTTCACCGCCTCAATATAATTCGCCTCGCTGCGGGTATATGTTTGGCCGGGAATCCAGTTGATGCCAGCGGCAGCCATCAGCGCGGTTGATCCCTGCGTGGTCGCGATATTCGGATCGGCTCCGTTCGCAAGCAACAGCCGCATCACTTCGATGTCGCCCGAAAGCGCGGCGCGCACAAACGGCGTCTCGCCGTCGAAGTTCACCCAAGATGCGTCGAACTGCATCAGCCCGTGCACCGGAACCGTGTCGGTCTTCAGGTTAGGATTGGCGTCTTTCTTGAGCAAAGCTTGGATCAGTTCCAGCGGATCGCGCCCGTCGGTGGGAAGGTCGCCATATTTTTCGTGATTGAAATTGCGCAGGTCGATAGCCGCGAACAGGGCCGCGCGGTGATAGTCATCCGGTGCGTTCGGGTCGGCCCCCCGCTTGAGCAGCTCAGTCGCCATCCCAACCTGCCCGTTCAACAGCGCGATTAACAACGGCGTCGTGTGATTGCCCGAGGACTCCTCAATGTGCGCGCCATGATCCAGCAGCAACCGCATCATCGGCGCATTGCCGTCGCGCACAGCGAACAATAGAGGCGTCATTCCACCATTCGGCGTCGGCAGGGCGCGCTGCCGGATAATCCCGTTCCCGGATGCCGCGGCCGGACGCGCCGCCACGTACTCTCCGGGCGTCATCGTTACCTTGGTGTGAGCATTGATGTCGGCGCCGCGAGCCAGCAGCAGTTGCACCACATCCGCATGATTTTCGAGCACGGCCCACATGAGCGCAGTCTGCTCATGCACGTCGTCCTTCGCATTGACGTTGGCTCCACGATCGAGCAGCAATGTCACCGCGTCCGCCTTGCCGGTCCGGGCCGCGGTCATGAGAGCGGTTTCGCCGCCCGGATTGGCGCTGTTCGGATCGACACCCGCGTCCAGCAGCTGGCGGATCATGGCCGCGCTTCCGTTCATGGCCGCAATTGCGATCGGGGTGACGCCGTATCGATTCGGAGCCTTTACGTCCGCACCGGCTTTGATCAACGCGTTAGCAGTCTTGAGATCGTTTTGGCGAACCGCCCAATCTAAAGGTGTAGTGCCGTCCGGGTCGGCTACGCGGCCGTCGGCGCCGGCTAGAGAAACCACGCTCACACCACATGCGATTGCGATAAACAGCGTGTTCCAGCCCATTTAGCCTCCTCCGCCGACTCATTGTATTCGATCATCCTAGAAGGTCGGCGTCAAGCCCACCCCCTTGATTTGGCAGGTGATTTGGCGGGTGCTTGACTTGATTTGATAGACTTGCAGGCTGTGAAACGGACCCTTGTTTCGGTTTACGCACTTGTGGCAGCGATGGCGCTTTTTGCTCAGCAGCCAGCCGCTCCCACCGCAAGGGCTGCTCCGCGCGGTGCCATCGACGGCCGGCTCACCTGGTTTGACCTCGAAGGTAATAAGCTCGGAACCATAGGAGACCCGGGCGTCTATCGCACTCTCTCCATTTCCCCTGACGGGAAACGCGTGGCGGCGGAGCGCACTGACCCCCAGACGCAGAATAAGGACATCTGGGTGCTGGATGTAGCGAGCGGTGCTGCTACTCGATTCACCTCCGATCCAGGCTGGGACGCGTTTCCCACCTGGTCCCCCGACAGCAGCCGTATCGTTTTCACATCCAACCGGGCCGGCGGCGTATATAACCTGTACCAGAAGGCTTCGAGCGGCGCAGGCAACGAGGAATTGCTGTACCAATCGAAGGAAGGAAAAGGCCCGAACAGTTGGTCGCCCGATGGGAAATTTCTTATCTACTACAGTCTCGGGCAGCCTACGCACCTGCGGCTGCTGGCGGTGGATGGCCCTGCGGACCGCCAGCCCATCCCGCTGATTGATCCACAGTTCTCGAGCGTAACGGGGCGATTCTCGCCGGATGGGCGCTGGATCGCCTATAGTTCCAATGAATCGGGCAAGAATGAGATTTCGGTGCGCCCTTTCGATCCGGCTACGGGAACCACCGGCGCCCCAATTGTTGTGACCCAAGGTGGCGGCACAACACCCCTTTGGCGCGGCGACGGCAAAGAGCTGTTCTACATCGCGCGTGATGGAACGGCGATGGCTCTCGAAGTAAATGCCGGAGCCAAGTTTCAGAGCGGCGCGCCCAAGCCCCTGTTCAAGGTCCCTTCCGGCTTGCTGTTCTGGGACGTGTCACCGAACAGTTCCGGGGACGGGACGCGTTTCCTGATGCCGGTGCCCGGCAACTAAATGCATCAACCCTCTGCATCGAGTTGCAATGTGGTTGGATTTTCGACAGTATTGCTGGAAGGATGAGTCGAATTCCGTGGATCTTCTCGATTGTCGTAATTGCCACGGGCACGGCCATCGCGCAGGGATCCGGTTCGCAAAGCCCAGCCTCGCAGCGTCCGCCGCAAACGGTTCGTCCGCAGACTTATTCGATCCATCAAATTCGTGCCGGTGAGTTGCGGTTCGGTTCGCAATGCGGCTTTTGCCATGGCCGTGATGCCGCGGGCGGAGAAACAGGACCGGACCTCACTCGCTCAAAGCTAGTCGCCGAAGACAATCGTGGCGATAAGATCGGACCTCTGATTCGCGCTGGCCGCCCGGACCAGGGTATGCCAGCCTTTCGCATGAGCAGTGCGGATGTGGGCGCGATCGTCGCCTTCATCCACGATCAAAAGACTAAGGCCGAAGCGCTGGGCGGCGGGCGCCGTTCCGTGGACGACGCGGATTTGGCGATCGGCGACCCCGCAGCCGGACGCCGCTATTTCAACGGAGCGGGTGGCTGCTCGGCCTGCCATTCCGCTGCCGCCGATCTGGCCGGAGTCGCGTCTCGCTACGAAGGATTGGCTCTGCTGCAACGGATGCTTTATCCCGGCAGCCGGCACGATCAAACGCCGCCAGACGCGCTAGCGGCGCACTTCGATCAACTCGCGAAATACACCGACAATGACATGCACAACGTCTACGCCTATTTGGACACTCTGAAGTGACGAGCATCGCGCGCGTTCTATTGGTTCTCGGCTTAAGCTTTGTGGCGTCGGCCCAAAGTATCGATCCGAACCTCTTGCTCCACCCGCCGCCGGATAGCTGGCTCACGTTTCACGGCGGCTATTCCGGCGAACGGCATTCCAACCTGACCCAGATAACTCCGGCCAACGCGGGAACGCTTCAGCAGGTGTGGCGATTTGAGACCGGCCAGAATCAACAGATCAAAGCTTCGCCGATCGTCGCGAATGGCGTGATCTACATCACCACGCCGGACAACATCTGGGCTGTGGACGCCCGCACCGCCAGGCAACTCTGGCATTACCAGAATCCTCCCAACAACGCCTTCCACATCGGCCACCGTGGCGCGGCCATATATAAGGACACCGTATACCTGACCACCCCGGACTGTCACCTGGTGGCGCTGAACGCCAAGAACGGAAAGGTCAAATGGAACGTGGTGATCGCCGATTCGAACAAGGGGTACTGGTCGACGAACGCGCCTCTTGTCATTCGGAATCACGTGCTGGTGGGCGTTTCGGGCGATTTCGATAACCTGCCGGGCCAGTTGAAATCGATCGACGCGGACACCGGCGCCACGCAGTGGATTTTTTACAGCACGCCGCCACCTGATCGCATGAAACAGAGCCGCAAGGAACCAGATAGCGGAGGCGCAACCGGCGGCCAGATGTGGACCACCGGTACCTACGATCCCGATCTCAATCTGGTGTACGTGGGTACCGGAAATCCCACCCCCGTGCTGAATGGAGCCGCCAGGCCCGGCGATAATCCCTGGACTTGCAGCATCGTGGCTCTGAATCCAGACACCGGCAAACTGATCTGGGGCTTCCAGGTCTCGCCGCACGATACGCACGATTGGGATGCGAACGAAGTTCCCGTGCTGGCGGACGCCGATTTCAAAGGGGCGCCGCGTAAGCTGTTGATGCAGGCGTCGCGCAACGGCTACTTCTTCGTGCTCGATCGGACCGACGGCAAGAGTTTGTTGACCGCCCCGTTTGCTTTCGTGAACTGGGCCAAAGGAATTGATGCGATGGGGCGCCCGATTCCCGATCCAGCCAAGTTTCCAGCCAGAGCTGGTGTCCTGGTTGCTCCCAACGAGAGCGGTGCCACCAACTTCCGTCCGCCGAGCTTCGATCCGCAGACGGGCCTGTTTATTGTGAGCGCTCAGGACGGCTACGGAATCTATTTCTTCAAACCCGAGCATGGAGCCTACGGCTGGGCCGGTGCCGATTATGGCGTCGCGGGCAGGGCATTCCTACGGGCCATCGACTACCAGACTGGAAAGATTGTTTGGAATCATCCCATCGGCGATGGTGCGGGCACGGCCGGAGTGCTTACCACCGCAACAGGAGTAACATTCAGCGGCGATGTTTCGGGCAACGTAATGGCCCTGCGCTCGAGCGACGGCGCCACGCTATGGCACCAGTTCATCGGGAAGATAGGCAATGGCCCAATCACGTATGAGCTGGACGGCAGACAGTATCTCGTTGTTGGCGGCGGCAGTTCGCTCTACGGGTTTGCACTGCCGGCGGCGCAAATCCGTGCCGCGATTTCTACACCGATCCGCGTGATGCTGCTCGATGGCGAAAGCGGCGGTCCTTATCATAAATGGCAGCTCACCACGCCGGTGCTGCGGAAGGAACTTGAGGAGACGGGCCTGTTCCAGGTGGATGTCGTAACAGCGCCTCCGGCTGGCGGGGACTTCAGCGCGTTCCATCCCGATTTCGGCAAGTATGCGGTGGTGGTGTGGAATTACGATGCGCCCGACCAGCGCTGGCCGGCGGAGTTAAAGGCGTCGTTCGAGAATTATGTTCGCGCCGGTGGAGGCTTCGTGAGCGTGCATGCCGCCGATAATGCGTTTCCCGGCTGGGCTGCGTTTAACGAGATGATCGGCGTGGGAGGCTGGCGCGGCCGATCGGAGAAAAACGGGCCGTTTTGGTATTACAAAGATGGCAAGTTGGTTTCCGATCCGGCTCTGGGCGCTGCCGGTAGCCACGGCCGTCGGACGCCATTTCAGATTGTAGTTCGCCAGGATCATCCCATCACCAACGGTCTGCCTAAGGTTTGGATGCACCAGGGCGACGAGCTTTACTCCCGGCTCCGCGGCCCCGGCAAAAACATGACGGTTCTCGCGACCGCGTACTCCGACCCCGCCAACAACGGAACCGGTCACGATGAGCCGATGTTGATAACTCTCACTTACGGCAAGGGGCGTGTGTTCCACACTACGCTCGGGCACGATATCAACGCGCTCAGCTCGGTGGATTTCGTGGTGACCTTTCAGCGCGGGACGGAATGGGCCGCAACCGGCAAGGTGACGCAGAAGGTTCCCTCAAATTTCCCGACCGCCAACTCGGTCAGTTATCGGACGGACGTGGACGCGATGGACCCGGGCTACAAGCGCGGGCTCAACCCTCTGGATGCGCCCGGTCGTTGAGGTCTGACGCGAATGAAATCATCCCCGCCCCTTCGGATGGAATGCCGCGGATTTCGGATGGGGCGCTGACAAGACCAAAAACATTTTGTGGTGTTTGGAAAACGGAGAAGTCGACGGAGTGAATTCGAAAGTGATTGTCCTGCTGGCCGGCACGAACAATTCTGGCAACCACGATCCGCCCGAAGAAATCACCAGAGGTCTAGAAGCTGTCGTGCGGCTGATGCGGCGGATGGCTCCTCCGGCATTGGACGATCACGCGCCGCCGCCGACGGGCGACCCCACTGCGCCGCAAATAAACACATTCACACCATCCTAGGGAACAACGGTTTTAGAGCTGGATACAGCGAACGATACACAGCATGGCCGGCGGCATAAAGTGTGGATTCTTCTGCGCGAGGCTCGACGATATCCCGCTCTCGTACGATGGCGCGGCAGGCTTCCTCAACAGTCGAATACTCTCCGGTCGCCACCATGGCGAGGATCGCGGCTCCTAACGCCGAGCCTTCCTCGGATGCCATGGTCACCACGGGTTTTTGAAATATATCGGCCAGGATCTGACGCCACAGCGGGCTGCGCGCGCCACCCCCGGAAGCTCGAATCGACCGGATGTTCACGCCCAGAGCCGCGACCAGATCCAAACCATCCTTCTGGCTGTAGCTGACCCCTTCGATTAGCGCCCGAATCAAATCCGCTCGCGTATGTTTCGCCGTAAGGCCGATCCATCCGCCCCGCGCCGCCGCGTCCAGATGCGGAGTGCGCTCGCCCATCAGATAGGGAAGCCAGAACAATCCCCGCGCGCCGGCCGGCGATTCGGCGGCTTCGTTGAGCAATTCATCATAAGATATGCCTGCCGCGAATTGATTTCGGAACCATTGCAAACTCAAGCCGGCCCCCTGCGTCACGCCCATGACGTGCCACTTGTCGCGAACCGCGTGACAGAAAGTATGCACGCGCCCTTCAGGATCGTACGCTACGCGTTCCATGTGCGCGAAGATAACGCCCGACGTTCCGAGCGTGCAGGAGACCGCGCCCGGCTCGACAACGCCATTGCCCACTGCGCTCGAGGCCTGATCTCCACCGCCCCCAGCTACGGGAGTTCCAGCAGCCAGGCCCGTCAGCTCCGCTGCGCTTTCGGAAATGCTTCCCGTGACATCGGTGGACTCGTACGCGCGCGGAAGAATCGACCGGTCCAGGCCCAAGCCATCCATCATTTCCTCCGACCAGCGGCGGCGAACAACATCGAACATTGCAGTGCCGGACGCATCGGAAACATCGGTTGCCAGTTCGCTCGTGAGTCGAAAACGAACGTAGTCCTTGGGGAGCAGAACATGCCGCACACGCTCAAAATTTTGCGGTTCGTGATCGCGCACCCACAGCAGCTTCGGCAGCGTAAATCCAGTTAGCATCGGATTCGCCGTGTGCTCCAGCACCTGCGCCGCTCCCAGACGTTGATTGATCCAGTCCACTTGCGGCTGGCTGCGCTGGTCGCACCAGATGAGCGCCGGACGGATCACGTTGTAGTCGCTATCAAGAGTCACCAGACCGTGCATCTGCCCGGAAAGAGCGACGCCCCGCACCTGATTACCGCTGATGCCGGCCGCAGCCAGCGCCCCGCGAATCGCCTGGAACGAAGCATCGGCCCAGTTTTGGGGGCGCTGCTCAGCCCACAACGGCTGCGCCATCACCATTTCTTCGTGAGCAACTGAGATGGCGGCCGCTTCGTTTCCCCTGGAATCAAGCAGGATCGCGCGTGAACCGCCGGTCCCCACGTCCACCCCCAGCCAATAAGTGCTCATTGAATTTCGATATAGTCCAAGGCCGCCGATTCTCCGCCATTGGGCGACCCTTCGATGCGGATCTCGTCACCCGGCTCGGCGTGCAGGCGGAACGCGGTGATACACGCGAAAAGCAACCCGAGCCGTCTGCTCCGCATCACCAGCTCATGGTACAACGCCCATGGTAAAACGAAGACTGCGTTATGAAGCCGATTCCCATTGAGCAACAACAATCTCTCGTTTCGCGGTTAATGAAGGCCTGTGGTGGGTCCTATAGCCCGGAAGTCCGTCGCAAATATTTCATCTCCGGACCGCAATGGGCCGCCGCTTATGACGGCAGCGCCCTGTTTCATGCTCCTACCCGGCCGCCGCTCGGATTCGAAGATGTAATCCGGCATTACGGGGAGATCGGCATCGGACATTGGTCGACGCACGATACCGATGTTATTCCCACGGATGCTTTGGGAACTCCCAGGCAAGACGAGATCCTGGAACGCGTTCAGGCGTCATTAAACAAATACGGTGTCCGCTGTTCGATGGTAACGTCCGAAACTTTCCACCACGCGGTGTGGGCGGCGGGCCCGGCCGCTGAATCGGCGCACGTGCGCGAGTACGCGAAATTCAGGGTTCGCAACAATGTGGATATCGGCCACCAACTGGGTGCAGGTTTTGCCGTCTACTGGCCCGGTTCGCTCGGCTACTACGTGCAGGGCGCGGTGGAAGAAACCGATACATTGCGCTGGTACGCCGAAGCACTGAACGCTGCGTGCGAACACGACCTTCGCGTGTCCACCAAGCTTGGCAGCTCCCCGCTGAAGCACTGCCTGGAGGCCAAGCCCTTTGAGCCCCAGGCTGAAATTCTTCTACCCACCAGCGACGCCATGCTCGCGTTTATCTCTTCCGGGCTTCTGACGCATCCGGAGATGGTGGGCCTGAATCCCGAGTATCTGCACGAACTCATGTGGGGCGGCGCGCCCCGGGCGGCGCTCGCGCGTGCTCTGGTGGCGGGCAAGCTATTTCATTTCGACATTAATGACGGCTACCGGCTCAAGCACGATGTGGATATTGGAATCGGTCTCGTGAACCCGCTGGATTGGTTGAACGTCCTGGTCCTGCTGCGCAGCCACAACTACACTGGCCCCTTCAACCTGGATTACAAGCCTCCGCGGACCACCAGCCAGTTCGGCGTATTCGAGGTCAGCTTCCCTTCCGCTGTCGATCGCTTCATCACTCTGTGGGAAATGTCGGGCGAGGCCATCGCCGATCCGATAATCAAAGAAGCCACCGATGCGCTCAAGGCTGGGGCCGAATACTCCGGCGATGTTCGCGACGCACAGGCCATTACGGCGGCGCATCGTGAGCTGCTTACGCTGCACGAACTGATCGCCCACCGGCTGGTGCAAATCTTATGGGGCGCGCACTATGGCCGGGTGTTCTCGATCGTTTAGTGGCTGCTGCGGGCCTTCTGGAATACGCAGCCATGCAACGCGATATACTCTCAAAGCCGGTGCAAAAACACGGCTAATTCGTCCTGCAACAGAAAGAGGTTTATGCGGTTCGTGCTTTGCTCTTGCCTCCTTGCGGCAGCCACTGTGGCGCCGTTTATCGCCATGGCGCAAACCGATTCTCCGGATCAAACCAAACCTCGGATCCGCAGCCTTTCGCACGCCATCCATGCCGTTGGGGATCTGGATACGACACTCGCGTTTTATCGCGAGGTCTTCGGCCTCATCGGTACGCCTCAGGATTTCCCAAACCCGGCCGTGCCGCTGCTCACCAACGCTCCCGGCGTCACGTTGCGCCTCTCGATGATGCGGTTGCCCGGCAAGATGCTATTCGAACTCACCCATTTCAAAGGTCTTGAGCGCAAGCCGGCACAAGCCGCTTACACCGACCCGGGCGCCGCCAGTATCGTGCTCTACGTCCGCGACATCGATGAAGCAGTCGCCAACGCGAAAAAGGCCAATGCGCCTATCGTTACTACCGGCGGGGAGCCCGTTGAGATTACTACTCCCCGAGGCAAGGCCCGCTCCATCCTCATGCGCGATCCGGATGGCTTTTTCGTTCAGGTTGTTCAGGAAACGCCGGCATCTGATGCGCCGCCAGGAAATGTGCATCGCGTCTCGCTTGCCTATACCATGCAGAGCGCCAAATCTACGGCGGAGTTTTACAGCGGCCTGATGGGCGTTGAACTGAGCGGCCCTACTAAATTCTCGAAAGATCCGGCCATATTGAAACTGGTGGGCGCGCCGAAGGGAACAGAATTCAGAAAGCTAACGGGTACTCTGCCCGGCCCTCCCGCCGATGTCGAGTTCACCGAGTTTCGCGGTTTGCCGCGCACTAAGTTTCACCTGCGTGTCCGCGATCCAGGTGCGCCGGCCATGGCGATCCAGGTGATCAACCTGCCGGGGATGGTCGCGGAGATGAAGGCAGCCGGCGCAAATCTGATTTCCACCAACGGTCAGATTGTGGATTTCGGCGGAGGCACCCACAACATCTTCGTCGAAGATCCGAATGGCATGAACATTGAATTGTTCGAACGCTCGGGTCCGCCGCCCGCGAGGAACCAGACGAAATAATCGCGCCCCATGCCAATCACAAACCTTTGGAAGTTAGCGGCCTGTGCCAGCCTTCTGGCCGCGACTGCGTTTCCTCAAGCAACTCCTGTCGTACGGTTGCAGAACCTGGCGCACACCACCGCAAGTCTCGACAAGACCGTGCCGTTCTACCGCGATGTGCTGGGCCTGCCGCTGAGCGGAACTCGCGATCCGCTGGCACAGCAGCCGCAGAAGCTGGATGCGGACATGTCGAAGTTCACCGCCACCACCGGCATGAGCTTCCGGGGAGCGGTATTCAGCATTCCGAACGCGGCCTTTGGATTCGAATTGACCGAATTCACCGGTGGGCCCCGCAAGCCGGTGCGACCGAACATCCAGGACATCGGCGCCGCGACACTGGCTTTACAGGTGCGTAATATCGAAAGTGTTTTTGCGAAAGTGAAGGCGTCCGGCGCGCCCATCGTCACCAGTCTCGGCGTCCCCATCAATCCCAGTGGAAATCCAAAGAGCAAGCTGCGCGAGATCATCGTACGCGATCCCGACGGCTTCTTTGTGGAACTGCAGCAGCCCGATCCGCTGCCCGCCTCCGCGGCGAGTACGACCGCTGACATCCTGGGCGCCTCAGTTCAGTTTTCCATCGAGGATTCCGCGAAGACTGTCGCATTCCTGCACGAAGCGATCGGCTTCAACGCGCGGCCCACGGGCCCATTAGGAACCAATCCAGTGGTAGCCAACCTCATCGGCCTCCCAGGAGCGCAATGGCGCATCACGCACGGCAAGATCCCCGGCACCACGCTCGACTTCGGGTTAATCGAATATTCCGGCGTGACGCGCGCGAAAGTGGTGGCGGGCGCCGAAGATCCTGGATCGCCCGCCTTTACGGTGGTGGTGGGCGACATTCATGCCGCCGTGGGTGAGTGGACCAAGGCCGGCGGCACGGTGGCCTCCACCGGCGGTCAACCCATCGTGCGCGCGAACGGCGCGGGCAACGTGTTCGTCCGCGATGTCAACGGCTTGATGTGGGAATTGATTCAGAGCGCCGCGCGGTAGCCGGTTGGCGCGGGCATCTATTTCTTTGCTTCCTTCCCAACGTAGTGAACGGCGTCTCTCTCCTGGCAAACGAACTCCATGAGTTCGGTGTCCGGCATCAGTTGA
The DNA here is from genome assembly GCA_963725455.1 of Bryobacterales bacterium. Lineage (GTDB taxonomy): Bacteria > Acidobacteriota > Terriglobia > Bryobacterales > Bryobacteraceae > Palsa-89. The sequence goes on along the minus strand of CAVRZH010000024.1, from coordinate 169,608 downwards.
TGATTCACCCGCACCGTGAACGGTTTGGTGTAGGCCTTGGGGTCTTCGATCGTAATATCGATCTGCATTAACCCGTACTTCGGCCGGCGCCAGCGCTCCGTCATTTTTCCGGAGCTGGTCAGCGGGCTGCCCTCCACATCCAGCCAGACATCGTCACGGAAGCCGGTGGTCTCAACCACCAGTGTGTCGCCTTCCCAATGCCCCACCGAGTAGCCGTACCACCAAGGCTCAGGATCGTTGTTCGGCAATGACCGGCCGTCGGTGAGAATCCGCCGGGTATTGCCGTTCGCCTCATAAAGCACCACGATCTCGCGTTGCGTTTGCACGATCTCGCGTGGCTGCGGGTGCATGTGAAGCTGCGTCAAGCCGAGCGGCAGGCACAGTGCATCCGGATTGTCCTTGTTGTCATTCCCTTTTCGTTGGGCCCGCACCTGTGCGCCCCAAGGGGTCAAAGGCGGGAGTTTATCTTTGAAGCCCGCGCCGATGTTGAAGAACTGCGCAACGGGAGGATCGTCCGGTGAAGAAGGAATGGCGAAAGGCAACGGGTCCGTGCCAGTCAACGCCCCGCCGCCACGGGCGCCCTTCACATGCGCTGGCTCCCACAACCCGGAGAAATCGGGCTTGCCATAGGCAGTCCGGGGTGGGGGCGCCGCGAAATCGATTTTGCCGTCCGGCGTCCTTGGGCCGGGTGTCTTGTAGCTGGGCCACTGCGCGAATATTGCTGTTGAACCGGCTATCAAAGCAAGTAGTAATGCCGGAATCCTAAACTTTCTCATCTTGGCCATCTTACTCTCTACGGAAGCCGGCCCACACGTCAAATACTGATGGACAGCATCAGTTTTCGACAAGGCCCGCCAGAACACCGCATGATCTCAGCGTCCATACTTGGGATGCTTTCGCATGGCCTTGTGAATCGCCTTCCATTTGGCCTTTTCGGCCGCTCCAGCCACGGCGTTCTGTTGGAGCAGTTCGTGCCGCAGCTCTCCTTGCAGCTTGCGGTAGCTTCGCCATCGCGACCAGTCGATCTCACCTTTTTCCAGCGCGCTTTGGATCGCGCACTCGGGCTCGTTTGTGTGGGTGCAGTCGCGGAACCGGCATTCGGAGGCAAGCGCGGCCACGTCATCGAAAACCTGATCCAGGGAATCTTCGGTCGCCCATAGCTGCAACTCTCTCATTCCGGGATTGTCGATCACTGCGCCGCCTTCCGGCAGCGGGAAAAGCATGCGGCTTGTGGTTGTGTGTCGCCCGCGTGAATCCACCTCGCGGACCGGGGCGGTGCTCTGACTCTCGGTGCCGATGAGCGCGTTCACAATGGTCGATTTTCCCGCTCCGGACGATCCAAGAAACACGACTGTGCGGCCGCGGATCATTCGCCGGAGATCCTGCACGCTCTCTCGCGCGCTCATCACGAGGTGCGGGACGCGTGGGGCGACAGCGGCCACCTGTTCCACCCGCTCCGCAAGGGCGTCGCAGAGATCGGATTTATTCAGTACGATCAGCGCATCCCCGCCGCTTTCACGGGCCAGCACCAGGTAACGCTCCAGACGCCGCACATTGAAATCGCCGTGTAGACCGCAGACGATCACCGCCAGATCCACGTTGGCTGCGATCACCTGCTCGGCAACTGTTCTACCGGCCACGCGTCGAGAGAACTTGGTCCGCCTCGGGAGCACGGATTCAATCAACGCCAGTTTGGGATCCACCCGCCGCGCCGCCACCCAGTCACCAACGGCAGGCAGGACAGAGTCATAACGCAGACGCCCGGCGGGAACGGCTTCGTATTCTCCGGCCTCCAGGTAGATTCGATATCGCTCTTGGGCAGCGAAGGAAACCCGCCCGAGTTGCAACTGCTGAACCGCGTGCGGCTCAAAAAGCTTGCGGATGTGGGCATCCGCGCCGATCTGTTCCAGAAACATTTCTGTTCGCTCCAGGTTTGGACACACTTCACGCTGGTTGGTTAAGTGAGTTGTCTGGAAAGGCGCAACCCGCGCCTTTAGCGAACAGTCATAGGCAGCTCTTTAGGTAATAACACACTTCTCTGCTTATCGGCTCGCAACCGCGGCGACTGGAATCCCCTTCGCCTTCATCAGGGACTCTAACAATGCCACGGTTTTGGGATAAGCATCGGCGCCCCCGCGTGCACCGCCTGCGCCGCGGGCGGCATCCAGGGGCGTTCGGCCACTGGCGTCTTTGATGGTCAAGTCGGCACCATGCGCGACCAGGAATTCGATGAACTTATCGAAGCCGTGTTCGGCGGCGCCGTGCAGAGCGGTTTGGTTCAGGACGGCATTCGGGCCCGGCATCTGGCTGCCGCGACGGGCGTTCTGTTGTGCGATGCGTGCGCCCACGCTCTCACCGGCTCCGAAAGCGCCTGCGCCTTTGGGGCCGCCGAAGCTCAGATTGCGATCGAAAACGGACCGGGCGTTCACGTTCGCGCCAGCCTTGATCAGAAGATCCATGGTGGCCAGCACGCCCTGGTCGGTGCGGTTGCGTCCGCGCGTAACGCGCGAGCCATAGTCGACACCAGCGGCAGCCATCAACGGTGTAATGCCTTCTTTACTCGGCAGGTCCACCAGCGCTTTGTACTCCAGCAGCAATGCGACAAACTTGTCATCGCCACCCCGAGCTGCGCGCAACAGCGGCGTAGCGCCCTGGGCAAGCATGGTGTCGCCGCCACGATCCTGCGGGACGTCGCGATAGGGTGGACGCCGCTTCAATTGAATGTTCGGATCCGCGCCTTTTTCGAGCATCATGCGGCCAACGTCCACGGCCGTGAGCTTGTCAGCACTCGGGAGTACAGCCATCGCTCCATTGCCTTTCAGCGGCAGCGTGCTGACGTCCGCCGCCATGTAGACCGGAGAGCGTCCGAACAGATCCCACTTGTTGAGATCGGCGCCGCCCTTCACCAAGACGGCGGCCGTGTCGAAATGCATGTTCTCGAGCGCCAGAAGCAGCGGTGTCTCGCGATCCGGATCTTCGGAATCGGGATCGGCGCCGGCGGCCAGCAAATTCTGAACGCAGGCCGCGCAACCTTCCCGCGCGGCATAGTGCAGCGGGGTAAAGCCGCCTTTGTTCATGTCCTTCGGGCGAGGCTCCTGGATCACCTTGCGTTCCCACTGATTCACCTTGCCGTGATCGTTCAGGTTCGCGCCGTTCGAAGCGAGGAACTTCACCATGTCGGCCTGGCTTTGCGCGGCGGCCCACATAAGCGCCGACTGTTCGCCCCAGGTTTCCTTGGCGTTGATATCGGCTCCGGCGTCCAGCAGCGCCTTGGCCGCGTCAACCTTGCCGGTGCGTGCCGCCGCCATCAGTGGTGTTTCACCGTTGGGAGTCCTGAAATTAGGATCGGCTCCAGCTTTGAGCAGCGCTTCGATAATCGGCGCGGAACCGATGATCGCGGCTTCGGTGAGCGCCGACGTGCCAAATTGATTCGCCAGTTTGACGTTCGCGCCGGCTTTGATCAACGCGCGGACCAGTTCCAGATCGCCGTTCGCCGCCGCGTACATAATGGCCGTGGCGCCATCCGCGCCCGCGGCGTTTACGTCCGTGCCCTTGACGCTCAGCAGGCGCACTGCCGCCACGTGGTCGCCGGATTGGGCCGCCTCAAGCAGCGTGGAACCTGTGCCCGTTGTCCCGGCGAGCGCCGTCGACACCCCTGCTAGCAGGACTGCAACCGCAGCCGCGAAACCCCGCATATTAGACCTCCGAGAGACCGTTGACGCCATCCCCGATAGACTTCACCGGGATTTCATTGCGCTGCAGCAGCGTAAGAAGCAGTTCGCCGTGACGCGAATCCTGCGGATATTTCAGGTGCTGGCCGCCTTTGATCTTTCCATTGGCGTGTCCCAGAATCGCCGACGGCAGCGGATCGTTGTTGTGGCGATCGCTGTTGCTCATGTCGCTGCCAAACAGAATGGTGGCGTGATCCAGCACCGTGCCGTCGCCTTCTTTCGTGGCCTCGATCTTCTTGACGAATCCGGCAAATTCCTGCGTGTGGTAGTTCTGAATCTTCACCAGCTTGTCCATCTTCTCCGGGTTGTTGCCGTGATGAGACAACGGATGGAATCCCTCGGAAATTTGCAGGTTAGTATACGTGCGCATGCTGGCTTCGTGATCCATGGAAAGCGTGATCACGCGCGTGATGTCAGCCTGGAACGCCAGAGCCATCAGGTCGAACATCAACTTGAAATATTCGGTGATATCGTTCGGAGTGCCGATGGGCGCGTTCGGGATAACCAACTCGGTGTTATGCGCCTTCTCGGCCATCTGGACGCGGCGCTCAATCTCGCGAACGGAGTCCAGGTAGTCGCCCACCACGTTGCGGTCCGGCACGCCCAAGCTGGCCTGCAAACGCTTGGCTTGGCCTTGCACGTGATCGAGAATACTGCCGGTCTCCGAAAGGATCTGGGCGCGTTCCTGATCGGTGTCGCCCTCTCCGAACAGCTTCTGGAAAACCGCGCGCGGATTGCTTTCCTGCGGCAGCGGCTGAGTGGGTGTGCGCCAGGCGTAGCGGGCGCTGGCCTGGCCCACGCTCAGTTCGAGCGATGGGAGACGCGTGTCCTGTCCAACATAGCGCACCGCGATCTGGTCGGCACTGACGCCCGAATCAGGACCGTCCTTGCCAAACTCCCAGGGCTTCACCGCGGTCAGCCAGCCTTGCTCGATGTAAGCGTGGGGCTCGGGCGTTTCGGCAGGCTTATTGCGCAGCCCCGAGACGATGGTGAGATGCTGGCGGAACGGCTCCAGGGGCTTCAGGATCGGAGACATGCTGTAGCTGGTGCCGGTTTCCTTGGGCGACCAGCGATCCATGATCGCGCCATGCGGGAAGCCCACAAAAGCAAAGCGCTTCACGGTTTTTCCAGCGGCCGTCGTGGCCGCCGCCGACGTTGCGGGGAACATGGCGTCCAACAGCGGCAATGCGAGCGTGGCTCCCGCTCCCTTCAGCATTGCGCGGCGTGGAATGTGCTTCTTGGCGATAAACATGGCGTCTCCTTATTATTATTTACTCGCGATTATTATTTACTCGCGCTCAATTTACTGGCACTCAGAACGGGCTCCACTTTGGGTTGCGGAACTCGCCGCATCTTAAACTGGTCGGTATTCACGATGGCCTCGACGATGGCCGAAAACTTGTAATCCTTGGCGGCGGTGTCGCGCACGATTTTACGGACGGTCGGCATGTCGTAGTACTCCAGCGTGCGGCCCATCGAATAGGTCAACAGGGCTTCGACAAAGGTTTGCACGAACTGTTCGGGACGGCGCAGCAGCGCCTTGCGCAGATCGTCGGGGCCGTTGATCTGGGTGCCATCCGGCAGCTCTCCGGCGGAATCGATCACCGTGTTGGCAAAGCGGTCCTTGTCTCTCCACATTCCCACTGCGTCGAAGTTCTCGAGCGCAAATCCCAGCGGATCCATGATGGAGTGGCACGCCGAGCAGGTGGGGCTGGCGCGGTGCTTCGCCATCAGCTCGCGGACCGTGAGCGCTTTGGTGGTTCCGATGTCCTTATCGTTCAGGGTTGGCACGTTGGGCGGAGGGTTGGCCGGCGGAACGCCCTCGATATAGCTCAGAATGAACTTTCCGCGCAGCACCGGCGACGTGCGGTTCGGATAGGCAGATGCCATCAGGACGGCGCCCTTGCCGAGCAAGCCCCAGCGCGCGGAGTCCTTTAGTTCCACCCGTCGGAACTCATCGCCCTTCACGTCGGTGATGCCGTATTGCAGCGCCAGGCGCTCATTGACGTAAGTGTGGCTCGAACGCAGCAAATCCACCACGCTGTGGTCTTCCCGGAAGATGCTGTCTGAGAACAGCGTAAGCTCGGTGCGGAAGTCCTCACGCGGGTCCATGCGTCCTGAAGCATTCGGGAAGACGCTGGTGTCCGGCACCACCTCGTCCAGCTTCGACATATTGAGCCACTGGAACACAAAATCGCTAGCCAGCGTTCGCGATCGCGGATCGGCCAGCATACGGAGGACTTGCAGCTTCAGCGTCGCGGGATCGCTCAGTTTGTTCTTGCTGGCCAGATTGAGCAGTTGGTCGTCGGGAAGGGAATTCCACAGAAAGAACGAAAGCTTGGAGGCCAGTTCCAGATCCGTGATTTGGTACTTCTCGCCCGGCTTCAGGCCCGCCGGAACGCGCTCGCCGCGATACAGGAAGAACGGGCTGGCCAGCATCCCCGTGATTCCGGAGCGAATACCCGATTCGAACCCGCCATCTTTCGAGCCATCGCTGTAATACTGCATCAGCTCCGCGATGTCGTCGTTCGTCACGGGACGGCGATAAGCGCGCTTGGCCAGCGTCGAAAAAATCTGCTTGGCGCAGGCGTCGGGCGTCTTTTTGTCCTTGGCCGGGTCACAGGTAAAGATACGGGCACGGCTAGGTGTGGAGCTCAGGCCTGTTACATCGAAGGGGCCCAAAAGCTGGAACGAGCTCACCCGATAGGAGCGGTCCTGCCCGCCGCCGGGAGCAAACATCTGCAGCTGATCGTCGGATTCAGCGAAGCTCTGCCGCCGGAAGGTGACGCCAATGTTGTGCGGCCCGGCGGTCGCCTCAAACTTGATGTTCTTCAGGCGTGCATTTACGCGATCCATTGCGCCGCTCTGCACCTGGTCGTACAGCTTCATGTCTTCTTCGCCGCCGATCACGGTTTGATAGACGATTTTGTTGTCCACCGTGACCACCAGCGGATTCTCGTACTCCATGCCGTTGCCCCAGATATGGGTGGCCATGTCGGCGATGTTGATTTTGTATTGGCCGTCGGCGGGCAGATCCACTTTCGCGAGAATGCCGCCGCGTGTCCCCAACGGCAATCCGGGAACGTGCGTAAGCTGATTGCCGGAAGCCGCGCGGAACGTCCAGCCCTGAGGGCGAGTGTCGCGCTTACCCAGAGCCATCACCGCGACGTTATGGGCGGCCAGCACGTATTGCTCGATGAACGAAGGCGAAACCTGGAGAGCGGCTGCGATATTGTCGTAGCCCTGGGCGGTGTCATCCGGCGGCAGAAGGTCGGCGCCGTTTACATCAACTAAGAGCAGGTCGTGAACAGCGTTTTCGTATTCCTTGCGATTCAAGCGATGCAGCAATCCCTGATCGGTGACGTGCTGCGGGGTGGGAAGTTTGTCCAGCGAATTTTCAAGATACGCGACCAGCGCGTCCACATCCTTGCCGTCCGGCTGTCTGGCGCCCGGAGGCGGCATCACGCGGCCACGCAGCTTGCGCACTGCTTTCTCGAAAAGCTCGGGATTCTTGGCCACGCTTTCAGCCGTGACGTTTTGAAAGCTGGCACCGCCGATCTTGGCTATGTCGTTGTGGCAACCCACGCAGTATTGCTTCATGGTGGCCAGGTGCGCGTCGCCCGCATCCTGGGCTTGGCAGATGCTAACCAGGCCGACAGCAATCCCAAACTGAGCCGCGCGCGTGAGCAAGCGGTATTTGCCTTTTTTCATCAACCTGTTCATCCTCATCATGCGTCCGGAGAAAGATAAGCCCACAGGCTCTCAAAGGACCGTCGAATGAATTCATCCGGGTTGCCCATCTTGGCCTCATATTCCTGCGCCGGCTTGGCCGCGACGCCTTCCGACGGGCTGTGCCCTTTGTTCAACATCTTGTTGAGACGATCGTAAATGGTGCCGTACATGTCGAGCTGCGCCGCGATGTCGGCATAGCTGAGTACCGGGCCAACCGCCGGAACGATTTTCGTATCTTTATTGGCTACGCTCTGGATGCGCTGCAGTCCGCCGACGATACCGCCAATCCAGCCCCCGGTCCACCAATCCACCACCGGCCAGCCTTGTCCATAGGCTGCCCCGCCCACCGCCAGGATATTCTGCGGCGTGAAGTAGACGTACAGATCGCCGTCGGTATGCGCCGCGTCGGGGATATACCCGTATTGGATTCCCGACTCGAGCGTGCCTTTATCGTAGAAGGTTTTATTGGGCTGGGCGACTTTGGGAAGCTTCTGAAATTTCTGTCCGTTCCAGGGCCAGGTGATGTTTTGCGTCAACCAAAGCCGCGTATTCTCGTGGGCGATCATCGTGACGCCGGCCGTGCCGAGCTTCAGGTTGGAGCCGGTCTGCTGAGGGTGCCAATGCGTGTTGAAAAGCGTCCGCACCGGGCCGCCCTTCGGTAGCGCGGCCACAGCCTGCGCCAGCGCGTCCGCATTCTCCGCCAGGCCGCCGTCCACCAGGACAACGCCATCGGCGCCCGTGTGGGCGACTACGTTCTCGCCCGCCCCAGTGAGCAGGTAAAGATTGTCGCCTAGTTGCGCCGTCGTGATTTTGGGAGCCTGCGCGAAGGCATAGGGAGCCGCAAGGCCGACCACAGCGGCCTTTAACAACGTCCTACGCGTTGGAGACGACATAGCTCTTCCACATAAAGTATACTCTCGCAAGCGTTTGGTTACACTTGCCCCTAAGGTTCTTTCTCCGGCGCGGCTGGTGGGGGCCGGTTGTTGGGCGCCGGTGGCGGGGCTGGTTTGGGCAATTCGGCCGTCCCGTCCAGCGCGAAGGCAAACATCATCGGCGGGTTGTCGACCTTTTCGTCGTTCGGGCCGACGGTGGTAGCGGCCCGCCCAAGTCCGCCTTGGAAAACCACATATTGTTTTCCGTCTACTTCATAAGTGATGGGCGGCGCCATTCCGGTACGTCCGGTCTTGATCTCATACAGGATTTCGCCCTTATCGGCCGTCACCGCGCGGAAGCGGCCATCGTTCACTGACTGGAATATCAGATTCCCAGCCGTCGTCACGGTGCCCCCGCCGATTCCGCCCCCTCCCTCGATGCGCCAGACCAGCTTCTGGTTGACGGGGTCCCACGCTTCAAGCGCACCTCGCATGCCTTCGGCACTGGGCGGGCCGATTGCGGGGCTATCTATTAGCTTGGGGTCAACGGTGCCGCGCGTGTAGCCGTTGCTGTTCGGCTTGACAGCGTCCAGCGCTGCGTAAGTAAACGGCTGCAGGAACACCGGAATATAGACGTAGCCGGTAGCGGGATTGTAGGACATGGGCGACCAGTTGTGCGCGCCGCCGCCGGTGGGGAACAGCGCGATCGGGTCCTTATCGTAATATGCCGCCGGGTTCACAATCGGTCGGCCTTTGGCGTCCAGTCCCAGCGCCCAGGTGGTCTTCACATACGGAGCTCCCGAGATGAACTCGCCTGTGATGCGATCCAGCACCCAAAAGAAGCCGTTCTTAGAAGCCTGCGTGATCACCTTGCGCGGCCGCCCTTGGATGGTCAGGTCCAGCAGCATGAGCTGCTGCACGCTGTCGTAATCCCAGTTGTCGTTGGGCGTGGTCTGGAAATACCACTTGAGCTGTCCTGAGGTGAGGTCCACCGCCAGGATGGAACACGTGTAGAGATTGTCCACGCCGTGCGCGCCACGGAATTTCTGGTGCCACGGCTCGGCGTTGCCGGTGCCGACGTACACCAGGTTGGCGTCGGGATCATAGGCGATGCCGTCCCAAACCGCACCGCCGCCGCCTTTGGTCCAGAAGTCGCCGCCCCAGGTTTTGAGCGCGGCCTTCATCGCGTCGTTCTCCGGCGGCAGTTCGGGGTTTCCAGGAACGGTGTAGAACTTCCACGACTTCTGGCCGGTTTTGGCGTCGAATGCCGCGAAGAAACCGCGCGTCCATTTGTCGCCTCCCGAAGCCCCGATGATCACCTTATCGCCGGCGATGCGCGGGGCCATGGTCAGCGTGTACCAATCCTGCGGATAGGCCACGCGCGATTCCCAGATGGGCTGGCCGGTGAGCGCGTTGAGCGAGACCAGCCGGCCATCGATGATTGGCGCAATGATGGTGCCGTGATACACCGCCACACCGCGATTCACGGTGCCGCAGCAAATCTTCGGCCGCACCGCGGCCTGGTTCACTTCCGGATCCCAGCGCCATAGCTCCTTGCCGGTGCGAGCGTCCAGCGCATACACCACGCTCCACGTAGTGATGCCATAGAGGGTGTTGTTCCACATCAGCGGTGTTCCCTCTTGATTGCCGCCGCCCGCGCCGACGGCATACGTCCAGACCAGCCCCAGGCGCTTCGCGTTGCTGTCGTTGATTTGCTTGAGCGTGCTGTAGCGCGTCTCGCTCTGATTGCGTCCGTAGCTCAGCCACGAGCCGGGCAGGGGATCGTCCGCCGCGCTTCCCGTGTTGCGGAGCACCTTTCCGTCTACGTTAATGGGCTTCGTGACCTTTTGCGCCGGCAGCCGCGATGTTCCAGCCAGCGTAAGCGTAACCACCGCCACAGCCACGCGCAGACCTGCGAATCTAACCAGGGATCGATTGCCCGTTAAGATCATCGGATCAAAAATATCATGCACGGGCCAGTCATGGCTTTCAGGCATCTTCCCGGCGGAGGCGATACCCGACGCCATGCACGGTTTGAATCAAGGATGCCTTCTCGCCGAGTTTCTTCCTGAGGCTGCGGATGACGACATCCACCACATTGCCTCCGGCGTCGTAGTTCTGCTCCCAGACGCTCGCCAGTAAGGCGCTGCGTGGAACGGCCTCCCCCGCACGCCGCTGGAGAAATTCCATCACCCCGAACTCCAGCCTGGTTAAGCCGATGCGCCGTCCATTCGAGACCAGTTCCCGTGCGGCGCAATCGAGCAAACTGTCCTCCTCCACGCCCAGCTCGGTGGCTACCAAACGGGCCAGCCATCCATCCACCGAAGAAGGCCCAAGGTCGAGCAGCGCCGAATGCCATCCATCCACGCCGGCCTCGCTGAGTACGCGAAAGCCGAGCTTCAGCGCTGCCGCGGCATAAGGCTCCAGGTCGCGAACCGCCAGGTACACGCGCCGTAGATGCGGGCGAAGCTCCAGGTACTTGCGCTTGACGTCCACCCAGCAGGCCGCCTGTACGGGTGACGGCGCCTCGCCATCCTGGGCAGACAGCCAGCGCCTTAAGAATAAGGCGTGCTGCTGGCGCGGCAATGGATGCTCGTTCAGGTGGTCTAACCACGCACGCGTTACCGGATCTTCCCGGCACAGCCTGGCTGAAACGTTCCAGGGATCGAAGATGCAATAGAAACCTGCCACCGCGCCGCTCCGGTCGCGTGTGACGGTAAACGTTTCCGGCGCCTCGCTCCACCATCTTTTAAGATGGCTGCCGCTAGCCGCATCCTCGTGATCGTCGATGATAGTGAGAATCGCCCGCCCGTCATCGATACGCGCAGGTTCCACCGCATATTCGTGCCCGGTGCTCGGGAAAAAGGCTTCTCGCACCACGGGATTCTCCAGAAGATAGAGCAGATCCGCGGTGTAGCGCCAGAGATCCGATGCCGGAGCGCCGCGCAAGCTCCGTCATAAAACAGCGATAGGCAGACCGCCGGTAGGAGCGATACTGCTGCGGATTCTCCGCTCGCAGCGTGGATGCGATGGCTTCCCGGACGGCATCATGGATGTGAAGGCCGTCGCGGTCGGGTTGCACGAACGGGAGCGCCCGGATGCGCTCCTGTGCATCTTGCGGCGATGCATCGGGCAGCAGAGCACTCAGAACCGGTAAAGTAACGCGGCGCACCACCGCTGCGGCCTCCAGCGCCCGGCGAGTTTGGGGATCCGTGACATCGTTGAGGAACAAACGCGAGAACTCTTCGACCACACGCTGCGCCATTCCAGCCTTCAACGCGATCCGTTCGGTATGGCGCACCGCAGCCGCCAGCGTGAGAGCCAAAGGGTGGCCATGGCAGATTCCCGCGAGATATTTGGCATCTTCGCCGGCCACGCCAGCGCGGGACAACAGCTCCACCGCATCGGACCGTTCCATCGATTCCAAGCGGATGCTTCTGAACAGGCCGTGCCATCCGGGATCGGACAGCCAGGCGGTAACCGGCGCTTCCCGGCCGCAAAGAATGAACCTCACGTTGTCAGGCAATATCGGGAGGAACGCCTGGCGCAGCCAAGTGTCCATCAAGCGGAACAGTTCATAAGTGTCGAGAGCGACAATTACTTTGGTTCCAACACGGCCCAGGCGCGCGGCAATCTCTTCGGCCGGGCCCATCGCGCTGCCGCTCGCGGTTGCAAGCTCGCCGAGAAAGCCGGCTTCGGTGGGTTCAATACCGCAACAGTCCAGTCGAACTACTGTCGCGCCTTCCGCGCGTGCGATTTGAACAAACGCACTCAGAAGCCTCGACTTTCCGATCCCCGCAATGCCATTGAGGTGCACCACAACGGGCCCCTCATCGGCCAAAAGATCATGCAGCGAGCAAAGCTCCTCAGACCGGCCGACGAAGGTTCCCGACGCTTGGCGATCTAGAAGATCCTGAACTTGAGGCATGACGAATTGCCCTACCGATTTCAAGATCATAGCAAGACCGCGCTATGCGGACTGAGCGTGGAAGCGGTCCGCACCCGCACTTTTGCGGACTTGTCAACTTTTTCCGGCGGCCAGTGCCTGAACCGCCTGGGTGGTCAGCGCCTGGCCGCCAATACCCCATTCGCCGCTACGCACGTCTTCGATAATCACCCAAGTGACGGAACGCATGTTCTCGCCCTCAATGGCAACCATCGCTTCCGTCAGTTTCGTAATCATTTCCTTCTTCTGGGCCGGCGTAAAGACGTCCTCAATCAACTTCACTTGAATCAAAGGCATAGTCTGGTTTCCTCCGCTTTCTGATTTGCGTTTTCCTACAGTGCCAGCTTACGGGATTGGGATCGGGAATGGATTGCGCCGGGATTAGAAAATCATTAGATTTGCGCAGCCTAAGCACGCTGATGCGCCATGGCCTTGGGCGCCAACATGGCGTCGCGCAGCCCGCCGGCGATTCGCTGTCCATCACGATTCCGGACCCCGACCACGCCGCTGGCGAAGAGCGCTTGGTGACCATCGGCATGTCCAGGGAGCGGAAGCTGCTGGTTGTCGTTCATACTATGAAGGACGCAACTATGAAAAAACGTCGCTCTAAGCCCGCGGCGCCGCAGATGAGGGCCGAGTACCGATTTCTCTGCTGGAGTTCGTGGCAGCTACGCGGACCGTTACCGTCCAGGTGTTAACGTGATTCTGCTCGAGCCTGAGGTAGCGGCGGGCGTTCCCTGACTCGAAATCGGTAAACGATGCTCTGAGAGCGCTCCTGGAGATCGCCGACCGGACATCGCATCGGAAGCGTGCCTGACCTGCGCAGCGGGCGTTCACGGGTCAGGTATTGGCCTGCTGAAGGGTCACTGCATAGGGACCGGTAGCTTCGATGGGTTGCCGACAGCCAGAAGCCTCTAAGTAGGTCGTTGCGACCATGGTGGATTCGTTGAACTGCGAGTGAGGTTACAGCAGCGAGGACGTGTGAGAATTGCGGAAAACTCGGCACTCGTGCAGCAAGCCTTGACCGTTTGATAGCCTCATGAATAATATGCTCCTGATTAGCCCTGCAATCCGATTGTTGCCGTGTCGATGGCTGATCTGGCCCCCAGTAGTCTCTGAGTTTGCCGGTGCAGAGGAGATGAGATGAAACGTGTCGTGTTGATCGGGTTTGATCCTGCGACGGTGGACTTTTCGGATCCAGCGCTGCCGCCGGGCATGACCGCGGAGAAGATCCACGCTGGGGTCAAACTCGCGCTGGCCGATTTCGCAGCGCGGGGCTGGCATGCCCAAAACTGCTTCATCAACCCCGACATGACTGCGGTCCCGACGGTTGAACGCTGCCTGGCCGGTCACGCCTACGACTGCGTAGTGATTGGCGCGGGTCTCCGCCTGCCACCCAGTCGGCTGGTTCTCTTTGAAGCGGTGGTCAACGCCATCCATCGTGCCGCGCCACAAGCGGCCATCGCCTTCAACAGCCGCCCTGAAGATAGCGGTGCGGCAGCCGCGCGCTGGATTTGACACGCGAGTTCGCGATCGGACTCGTCACGGACTGTCTGCGTTAGGCTATCTACCTGTTGAACCAAGTAACGATCAGTCGCACGGGTTTAGGGGTCGCTGTCGGATGACGGCGCACTCGGAAGTTATCCACTTGGACGTAAACGGCCTATGCTCTCCCGTGAAACGACCGATTTTCGGTCCGCGCCCTGGCGTTACGGACCTGTCCGCACGCCTTCAACGCGCCAGCGGCCGGAAAATGTTCTGGGACGAGTTGTCCAATTCGGGTCCGGCCATAGTGCAGGAGAATCATGACACGGTATCTGGCGGCTATTTACCGCCCCAAAAAATACGGCCGTCTCAGAGGACGAAGCGATGGGTCGCGCAATAGACGTGCTCAGCGGCGAGATGGGCGGCCCGAAACCGGAAAACAGCGCGAGGTCGCTGCGGTTGCAACCTGCGGGTAAGTCCTCACCATCTCGGCCGCTCGCGGAGACCAAGCCGCCAACTGGCGGTTTCTGGATGCTGGAAGCCGCGAACCTGGACCGGGCCATCCTCTCGCGCGTGAGTTTTCTCGGTGCGGTCGACCAGCGAAATTTACCCCTTTCGAGACGGTCACACCCCAAACTGCCGCAAATGATGGTCAAGATGTTTGTACATTAACATCGCCCACTCCTCCGGCGTCATCCTGCCAAAGAAACTATGCGGATTCTTCGTACACCCTGCTGCCCCTCCGGCCGCAAATTTGTCGATCAGTCCCGTTAACCGATCCCGTTCGCTGCCCAAATCTCGTTCGTCGGCCACAACGAGGCTCTTGGCCGTCGGCGAATTCTTACGTAGCGGGTCTTCGTTCCGAAACACCATCGGCTTCACCAGTCGCCCCATCAGCCGACGTAGCGCACCTTTTTCGGGCGCCACTTCTCCCACCTTTCGGGCGCCACTTCTCCCACCGCCCACTGCATACTCACCGAGCAATGTGCCAGCATCTGCGCCGGTGTCATCTTGCCCCAGCGCCTCTCACTTTGCGGCTCCAATTTTCCTAGCCGGGTCTTTACCTGGTTCGCCACCGTCGCATCGAACAGGTTCTTCATGCTCACATGTCTCCCTTGAATGAGAATAGCCAAGAGCCCGCGTCGGCAAGGTAATTTTCTGCGGCAACTCGATGAGCTTCGACCGCTAAGGTCGCGCGAATTCAGATCTAAGTGAATTGCCTCGCTAGAGCCGGACTCATCGAGTGCGCTACGCTGTTTGCATTGCCCTAATTAGACTTGCGGAATCGTTTTCCGCGCCAATGTCGGGTAATATTCTATGAAAGGAGCGAATTGTGAAAATCAAGAGCAGCGTAAAGGCCGGCACCGCCCTCTGGGGTAAGTAACGGCTTGTAAATCGAGGCCAGCTCGCTCCACGGGCTGGCCCGGATTGCTGGCACGGCGAGGGAAGACGCGCCCCAGAAATGGGTTCGTTTTTTCAAAACGGCGAAGAGTGTGGCGCGCCGGCACGCAGCCACCCCCATCGACAGCCAATCCAATATTGGTCTATAGGCAACGTAGGAACAGGCGTCCACCTATGCTAGAATCCGTCCAGAACGGAGACCCCGATGAGTCTTTGGCGCCCTGATCCAACCTTCTATCCATCCCCGAAAATGGCCATGCAAGCTCCTCCCGAGAAGCTGGCGTATGTAGCCATGCTCAACGCGAACGGCAAGAATCGGCCGGACGCGCTCGGCGTAGTGGACGTCGATCCCTCCTCCAACGCCTATGGGCGCCTGGTGGGCCAATTGGATATGCCCAACGTTGGCGACGAATTGCACCATTTCGGATGGAACGCCTGCAGCGCCAGCCTGTGCCCCTACGCGCCGCATCCGCACATTGAGCGCCGCTATCTGATCGTCCCCGGCATCAACTCATCGCGCATCCACATTGTCGACACCAAGCCCGATCCGAAGAAGCCGCAGATCGTGAAGGTGATTGAGCCGGAAACCTTGGCCGCGCGCACCGGCTATGCGTCGCCGCATACCATTCACTGCGGTCCGGAGGGAATTTACACCAGCGCGCTGGGTGCTCCCTCGGGCGACGGCCCCGGTGGAATCTTCATGATGGATCACGACAGCTTCGATATCCTCGGCAAGTGGGAGCTGGATCGCGGGCCGCAGTATCTGGCCTACGATTTTTGGTGGCACCTGGGCTTGGACACCGTCATCACCAGCGAGTGGGGTACGCCCAGCATGGTGCAGCACGGCATCAATCCCGAGATTCTTCTCAAGGGCGGCTACGGGCACAAGCTGCACGTTTGGGATCTGCGCAAGCGGCGGCATGTGCAGGAAATCGATCTCGGCGCCGAACAGCAAATGGCGCTCGAACTTCGCCCCGCTCACGATCCCACGCGCGCGTACGGATTCCTGGGCGTCGTGGTTTCGCTGAAGGATCTTTCGGCATCCATCTGGGTGTGGCACCGCGAGGGCGCCAAATGGGGCGTGAAGAAAATCATCGAGATTCCAGCCGAGCCGGCCGATCCCGAAAAGCTGCCTCCGCTGCTGCAGGGCTTCAAAGCCGTGCCGCCGTTGATCAGCGATATCAATCTCTCGCTGGATGATCGCTTCCTCTATGTTTCCTGCTGGGGCACCGGTGAGTTTTTGCAGTATGACGTGTCCGATCCGTTTCATCCCAAGAAAACCGGATCCATCCATCTGGGTGGAATTGTGCGGCATGCCGCGCATCCAAGCGCGCCCAAGACCGAGCTGAATGGCGGTCCGCAGATGGTGGAGTTGAGCCGCGATGCGAAGCGCATCTATTTCACCAATTCGCTCTACTCGCCCTGGGACGCGCAATTTTATCCGGAAGGCGTCCGCAGCTGGATGGTGAAAATCGACGCGAAGCCCGAAGGCGGGATGGAGCTGGACCCGAAATTCTTTCTTGAATTTGGAGATTTGCGCGGCCACCAAATACGGCTGGAAGGCGGCGACGCGTCCTCTGACTCATACTGCTATTCATGATCTCCCTCGGCTGGTCCTGGGGCTGGCCGGCCCTGTTTCTTTTGGGCGCTTATCACGGCATCAACCCGGGCATGGGATGGCTGTTCGCTGTCGCCCGCGGGATGCAGGAGCACGCCACTCAAGCCGTTGCACGCGCGCTGGTGCCCATAACTCTGGGACACGCCTTATCCATCGGGTTGGTGGTCGCTCTGGCCGGCTTGATTCAAATCGTGCTGCCGCTCGGTTACGTGCAAATTGTGGTGGCGTTCGCGCTCATCTCCCTGGGCGTCTTTCGGATTCTGCGGCGCAAGCATTTCGCCTGGGGTGGGATGCAGGTGGGCTTTCGCGATCTCACGTTTTGGTCGTTCCTGATGGCCAGCGCGCATGGCGCCGGTTTAATGGTGCTGCCCATCGTGCTGCACGCGGCATCTTCCAACGCTCAAAGCACAATGCCAACTGGCCATGAACATCATATGCAGATGGCCACTGGCACGGGCGCCGGGGCGTGGACCGGCATTGCCGCGACACTGGTACATACGCTGGGCTATTTAAGCGTCACCGCAATCATTGCACTTTTGGTCTATCGGAAGTTTGGACTATCGCTCTTGCGCAAAGGCTGGTTCAACCTGGATCTGGTGTGGGCCGTCGCGTTGATCGTTACCGGCGGCGTGGCGCTAATCGCATAGTGATCTGATAGGCTGAAGACGAATGAGAACCATCTCCAAACGCACCCAGTATGGCCTGAAGGCGGTGATTGCGCTCGGCCGCCGCTATGGAGAAGGACCCGTGCTCATCGCGACTCTGGCCACCGAGGAAACTATTCCCCTCAAATTCCTAGAAGGCATCCTGCTCGATCTCAAAGGCCGGGGGGTGCTCGAAAGCAAGAAAGGGAAGGGCGGCGGATACCAGCTGAGCCGCCCGCCGTCGACTATTACGATCGGGTCCATTATCCGGCTGCTCGAGGGCCCGCTCGCCCCGTTGCCCTGCGCTAGCGAAACCGCGTTCAAGCCGTGCGAGGAGTGCGTGGACATCGAACATTGCGGCACGCGCATCATCATGCGCCAGGTGCGCGACGCCATTGCGGACGTGCTGGATAAGACCACGCTGGCCGACCTGATCCGGCAAGTGGAAACGGCCAGGCAGGAGCATAGCCGGCAGCCGCTCATGTATCACATATGAAGTTCATCGCGATGGGATTCATCCTCATGCTTGGGTTCGGTGCTACCCCCGGAAACTACCTGCAGGAAGTGGAACGCTGGCGCGCGGAGCATCAGAAGAAGCTGGCCGCCGATGACGGCTGGCTCACCGTGGTTGGCTTGGACTGGCTGAAAGAAGGCGAGAACCGCGTGGGCTCCGATCCATCGAGCGTGGTTGTGTTGCCGCCCGGTTCGGCTCCGCAACGGGTTGCGGTCATCCAGCTGCACGCCGGGAAAGCAGTGCTGCATCCCACGCCCGGCGTCGCGCTGATGCTCAACGGTAAGCCCGCCACCGAAACCACGCTGCGCGAAGACGACGATATTCTGGCCATCAATCGCCTGAAGTTTTATGTGATCCGGCGTGGCGATCGTACCGGAATCCGTTTGAAGGACAACGACAGCGCGGAGCGCAAACATTTCCAGGGACTCACGTGGTATCCCGTTGATCCGGCCTGGCGAATCCAAGCCAGGTTTACGGCTTGGACCAGCCCGCATTCGCTCGGCTTCCATAACACGATTGGCCAGGAAGAGACGGAGCCCAGCCCGGGCTACGTGACGTTTCAGAAAGACGGGCGCGAGTTCCGGCTGGAAGCGATGCTAGACGAGGGCAAACTGTTTTTCGTGCTGCGCGACGAGACCAGCGGCAAGACCACGTACGGCGCATCCCGCTTTCTTTACGCCGAGCCGCCCAAGGATGGAATAGTCTGGCTGGATTTCAACCAAGCCGAGAATCCGCCATGTGCCTTCACGGCGTATGCGACGTGTCCGCTGCCTTCGCCGCAAAATCGGCTGGCGCTCGCGATTACGGCGGGCGAGAAGAAATACACAGGCAGCGATCACTAGCGGCTTATCGGTGGGTTACTTCCCCACCAGGTGCTGGAGGTCCTTGTTGTTTTCATTGCAGACATATTCGAGCAGTTCGGTATCGGGCAGCAGTTTGAACGGCTCGCTGACAGTCCAGGGTTTGGTGTAGGCTTTCGGGTCGTCGACCGTGATCACAATATCCATGTGGCCGAAATCTTTCCGCTGGAAGCGCTCGGTTACGTGCAGGGCGTCGGTGGCGGGGCGGCCATCGTTATCCAGCCAGCCCTGGTCGTTGAAGCCGGCGGTCTCGGCGATGAGATCGGGGCCTTCCCAGTGGCCGATGGAGTAACCCATCCAAGTCGGATTGGGATCCTTGGGAAGCTGGCGGCCGTCGGTAAAGATCTGGCGATAGCTATGGACCGCCTCGTAAAGAATCATGACCATCTTGTCGCTGTTGACGATTTTGAACGGGTAAGGAACCGCGTCGGAGCGCGGGACACCGCCGGGGATGCAGTGGCCGGTCGGGTCGTCAATGCTCTCGGTAGCCCGCCGTTGCTTGAAAAGCGCTTCAGCCCAGGGCTGAAATGGAAGTTCGGGGGACTTCGGATCGCCGGAAATAATGCTGATGAATTGACGGCTGGCGGGTTGCCAGATTCCTGAGATATCCGTTCTGCCGCCGGGCAGTTTCGGCGCGGGCGCTGACAAATTGGGCTTGCCATCCGGCAGCCGCGGAATGCCGGGAGTGGGAATGTTCAGCCATTGGGCGGAGGCCAGGCAGCAAGCTAATTGCAGGCTGGCCGCCACAGATAAGGAAGATAAGAAGGTACGCAGGTAATCAGTATACATGTGAACGCCTGGTCCTGGAGCTCAGCTCTAGGGCAGATTTCCGGTGGCCCAAAAAAACCTTAAAACCCCAGCGCGGCCACACGATAAGGAGACAGGAAGAAGAGACAGCAAGATTCCGTGACCTCATGATCTCATTGCGCAAAACCGCTACCGAGCTGGAACGCCTGGAAGAGATGCACCGTACCGCCGTCAACTGTTACTCGCAGGCTCTCCGGTCTACCGAACAGAACGCCATCGAGCTGGACACCTCTCAAGCCGAGCACTTTCGTACCCAGTTGCAGGCTTTGCGGGATCAGTTGCGCGCCGACGCCGGGTCTCGCGAAATGGAAACCGTCCAGACATCATTTGAGACCGAGCTAAAGGACTATCGCGATAAAGCCGGCGCGCAGATTCAGAAGCTCCGCCGGGAGGTGCAGGCCGCCGCGGCGGCTGTGGAATCCTTTGCAGGGTCCATCAACGAAAGCGAAGTGAATCTGGAGTCGGGCCTCAAACGAGAACTAAACAGCCTCAGCCAGAGCGCCACCAGCAACGACATCCAGGTGATTCGCACGGCCATTCGTACCGCTACGGCCAAGATCGCCGAGAGCGTCGACCAAATGCGAGCCTCCAATCACCTGGCCATCGCGCAGCTCAAGGATGAGATCCGCCTGCTGCACCAGGAGGTGAAAGCCGCCCGTCGTTCCCAGACGCCGGACCCGGCCGCGGAAAGCCGCCAACGGATCACCGGCCGCATGGAAGAGTTCATCAAAAAGAACACGCCGTTTTCCGTCCTGCTGGTTGTGGTCCGGAACTTGGACGGACTGCAGAACTGCTATTCGGCCGACGTCATCGCCAGCGCTCTGCGCGGTTTCCAGGGCCGCTTCGAAAATATTCTTCCTTCCTCGGCTATCGTAGGCCGTTGGGCCAAGGACCAGTTCGCGGCCATCCTGAGCACTGCGCCCGGGAACGCCATTGAGATGTCGAGTGAAGTGGTCCGCAAGCTTTCTGAGCCGTTCGTCGAACAGTCGAAGGGTGGGTCACACTCCATCGTCTTCAACCCGCGCGCCGGGGTGATCGAATACAGCCCCGGCTCCGATCTGGTCAAGTTTCAGGTCAGGCTGAAACAGCTGGCCGACGCCCTTGCAGGCTAGGTTGAAGCTGCTGTCGTGGCGGCGGAGAGCAACGCTAAACGAAGGTAAACCATAAGGCAAGTCCAATTGCCGCGATCGCTACGGATGCAATTAAAGCCGCGGTCAGGCGGCTGGGCTGGATGTTTTCCGTCACGTGAGCCTTCATGAAGATGAATCCCAAGCCGACGAAAAGCGCCAGATCGATCAGGCCCTGCGTGGTCCAATCATGATCCGAGAGGGACTTTAGAAAGGCTTTCAACGGAGCGTCGGCGTCTTTTGCGCAGGCCAGCGCGGTATTGAATAAGGCGGTGATCGCGGCAGCCAGCGCGAAGCCCGATGTCGCGGCCGTCAGTTTCCCAGGTTCCGAGCGGATGGCTGAAGCCATTATTGACCTTCCGTCGAGGTCTTCTGAAGCAGAGCCAATTTGACTCCATGGTCGATGATCGCGCCCGCGCCTTCCACCATTAAACCGGTTATCGCGACCAGCCCGGCGACCGTGAGCACCAGCTTGCGTGCTACGGCATTGGAATATAGGTTTTCCCGCGCATTGATAGGGAGAAGAAATGCCAGAATGGCAGTAACAAAAAACAGATGCTCTTTCGTCTCCATAAAAATATTATGTGCAAAAGGCCAGGGGCCCTGGAGAATTAACGCCTTTTCGGCTGGATAAAAGTGCACGTACCAATATCCGCCGCAGATCCATGCCGCGCTCCTGCGCACGGCCACGGCGAGAGAGCCGCCGCGCAGGCGGGCTATATTCCCGGGCCGAGCATTCAAGGCTTCCACAAACACCCACACGGCCGCCAGGCACCCGGCGACGCCGAAGGCAGAGTGGGCGTGGGCCAAAAGGATCGCGTCGCTACTGGAAGTATTCAAAGCGACCCCGGTGCGCCGAAGCGATTGAATGCCGCTCCGGCCGGCGGCTTATCCGGATTATCCGGCTTGCCGCTATCCGCTTTCTTGCCCCAGGTCCAATAAAGCCCGAGATAGGCGTAATTCTCCGTTTGCCCGATCGCGGAATGGCCGTAACAGAACAATAATTGGAATCCCGGATCGCGAAATTTGTAATAGCCACCGAAATCGACCAGCGTGGCCGGACGTGTTTGAGGCGCCAGAGGCCCTTCCGGCCCGTGATAAAAGATCTCGGTTCCCAAAGTCCATTTCTTGCCGATGTCGCGCTGCACCAGCCAACCCGCGAATGGAAAGTTGCGATAGCCCGGCACGCTAAAGACCGTGGCGCCGCCTCCTCCATAGGTGGTCCATGGTCCAAAGCTTTTCTGTAGCCAGAGCGGAACTTTGTACCAGGTTTTGCCCACGCCCAGGCCTCTGGGGGCGCTTCCAGTCGGAATCTCGAACATGGTGAAGGTTCCGATCATGGGGCGATGCTTGCCTTCCTGGACGAAGCGCAATTTGATTCCAAGCTCGATATCGCCGATACCGAAGGCGCGGGGGGCGTCCGCTGGAAAAATGGTGGCCGCGGGAACAATGATGTGCAGGTGAACGTTTGGAAGCGCGCCCCAGTTGAACTCCACCGCCGGCCCTTCGGTATCGGTTTCTAGCGGCGTGCCGTCCGAGGTTGCGAACGTGTAGAACTCGTAGTTCTTATAGTCGATAGGCTCCGGGTCGTCGGTTTGAAACGGAGGGCCCGCCACGGCAACCGTCGAAGCCGCGAGTAAAATCGCCAGGGGACGCCATACCGGGCTGTTTGTCATTCAACTCTCCGACGGTTCATTCAACTCTCCCACGCTGGTTTCAGTCCGATTGTTAAAATCGTGTTTCTGTCGCCAGGGTGCGGTATCGACTCTGAGTGTAACGTTCAAACCGTAGGGCAGGTGAGCGCATAGTATTGTAGCTGCTATGCTGTGGTCCTATGTGGCGAATTCTTGTCGGACTGTTTCTACTCTGCGCCCTCCGCCCGGCACGCGCGCGGGCCGATTCACTCGACCAATTCTCATCCCAATTCTGGACCTGGCGCGCGCAATTCCGACCCTTCACGTTCGACGATGTGCCCCGCATGGAGCACACCCCCGGGGGGCGCGATTGGTCGGCGGCATCCATCGGCCGACAGGGCGCCGATCTCGCGATATTCGAACGCCAATGGAAAGCGCTGCCCACTACCGGCTTACCGGTTGCGCGCATGGTGGACTACCGGCTGATCGGCTCCGCCATCGCTCGCGTCCGCTGGGAGTTGGTGGTAAATCCACGCTGGCAGCGCGATCCCACGTTTTATGTCGAGCAGACCGTCGGCGCACTGCAGGAGGCGCTACTGCCTCCGCCGCCCTTCAGCGCCGAACGCTCGCGGGAGATTGTGGCGCGCGCGGAAAATATCCCATCGATCCTCGCGCAAGGCAAGCTCAATCTGCGGGCCGTTGCGCCGTTTGCGCAGCTCACTATCGCGATGCTCTCCGACATCGACGCACGCCTGACCCGCGTGGAGAAGGGCGTGTCGCCACTGCTCGCGAGCGATCAGCGCGCGCGCTTTCGAACCGCAATCCCGGCGGCGAGCAAGGCGCTGGTCGACTATCGTGAATGGCTGAAACAGAACCTGCCCAGCATGCGGCCGGATTTTGCACTGGGCGGCACCGCATATGAATTCTTCCTCCACAAGGTTGCGCTTTTGCCCTTCACTCCGAACGAATTGCTGAGCATGGCGCGCCAGGATTTCGACCGCGTACTCGCCATGGAGAGCTACGAGCATCAGCGCGATCTGCACGCGCCCGAATTGAAGCTGGCGGCCACGGCGCAGGAAGAAATCGCCCGGATGGCGCGCGAGGACACCAACATTC
This sequence comes from Bryobacterales bacterium, assembly GCA_963725455.1. Taxonomy (GTDB): domain Bacteria; phylum Acidobacteriota; class Terriglobia; order Bryobacterales; family Bryobacteraceae; genus Palsa-89. The sequence goes on along the minus strand of CAVRZH010000024.1, from coordinate 146,121 downwards.
GCCGCTATTTAACAGAGCACGAAATCCTGACGGTTCCCCCCGATCTTCCACATTGGACGCTGCGTCTGGCGCCGGATTATCTCGCGGCCCTGGACGCGTTCGGCGAGTCGGACGATTTCACGGGACTTGGGCGCCTGCATGAAGATGGGACACGCTGGATCCAGCCGCCATCGGAGGATTTACCGTACTTCTGGAAAGCCTATGCGCAGGATCCGCGCACCACCGGGGTGCACGAGGGCATGCCCGGCCATTTCTTTCAATTGTCGCTGGCGTGGCGAAATCCAGATCCGATCCGGCGCCAGTATTACGATTCAAGCGCGAACGAAGGTATTGGCTTCTACGCGGAAGAGATGATGCTGGCGGCGGGCTTGTATGACGACAGCCCGCGATCGCGCGAGATCATCTACAACTTCGCGCGTTTGCGCGCCTTGCGCGTAGAGGCGGACGTGAATCTCGCTCTGGGGCGCATGACCATCGCCCAGGCGGCCGATTACCTGGCGCGCACCGTTCCCATGGACAAAGGGACGGCTGAAGGCGAAGCGGCGGGTTTCGCCACCGCTCCCGGATTGGGCATCGCGTATGAAATCGGCAAACTGCAGATCGAGCGCCTGCTGGCCGATCGGCGTCTCCAGCAGGGCGACAAATTCAGCCTGCGCGATTTTCACGATTATGTTTGGCGCAACGGGAACGTGCCGCTGACGCTGCAGCGCTGGGAATTGCTGGGTCTGGACAACGACGTAAAGGCCTTGGGCGACCAGTAGAAGTGAACAAGCGTCTTCGATTGCTGTTGCGCGAGGCCACGTTCAACCTGCGGGGCGGGTTCCTGGTGCGCCCGCTGACTATCGCGCTGGCGCTGGGTTTTGCGGGCGCGCTGCTTTCGTGGCTGGAAGAGACCTTCCCGGCGCTGAGCAACATCGTGCCGCTCGCCCTATTTCCTTCTCACTCCGATCCGCAAGTGGCGCAATTCATTTTGGGCGGCATCGCGGCTTCCATCATGACGGTGGTCTCCATTGTTTTCGCGATCCTGCTGATGACTTTGACGCTGGCCTCCATGCAGTTTTCGCCGCGCATCATCGTCAGCTTTACCAGGGACCGCGTGACGCAGTGGACGCTGGGCATTTTCCTCGGCACCTTCTCCTATTGCATGGCCGCGCTTCCTGCGGCGCGCCAGTTGCCGCGGCCCTTTGCGCCCGTAGCCACCGTGATGGGCGCCATGCTGCTGGCGCTGGCCTGCGTGGCCTGGCTGCTGTTTTTCATCCACCATATTTCGCAGGCCATCAGCGTCAGCCACATCGTCGACAGGATCGCGACGGAAACCGAGATCATGATCGACGAGATGATGCCGTGGCCGCACCGCCCGGATGCCATAGACGATCCGCACTTGCTGGAGCCAAGCACCTGGGAGACGCCGGTCCAAAGTCCGAAATCAGGCTATATCCGTTTCGTCGACACCGCGCGGATGATCGCTCTGGCGAAGCTATATCACGTGAAGGTTCACGTGGTGCGCCGCGTGGGGCACTTCGTTCCCGCCGGCACCATCCTCTTCATGGTGCACCGGGGAAATCGCCTCTCTGAAGAGCAACGCGAGGAACTGCTCGGAACGGTTGACCTGGGCCCGTCCAGAACTTTGCAGCAGGATGTGGAATTCGGAGTTTTGCAGATTGTCGATATTGCCCTCAAGGCCATTTCACCGGCCGTAAATGACCCGAGCACGGGCGTCAGCTGCGTAGATCAGCTGAGCAGGATACTGATCCGCTTCGCTTCCCGGGAGGTGCCGCCGACGTTGCTCTACGATCCGCCTGGAGTGGTGCGGGTCAGCATTCCGGGGATCGATTTCGGCGGTCTGTTGACTTCCGCTTTCGAGCAAATTCGGCTTTATTCGAAATCTGATATTGCGGTCAGCCTGCGGATGCTGCGGGCCCTGGGCGACATCGCTGAAACTACCGCGGACTCGGCGTACCGCGTGAAGCTCCATGAGCTTGGAATACGGATACTGACCGGCTGCGCGGACGCACTGACGGAAGAAGAAGTCAGGCCAATGGGCGCTCGGCTGGCCAAGCTCCAAAGATTAGCCACGGCTCCCTCGCCTTAATCCACGGGATTCGTCGCGAAGACCGAAAGCTCCGGCGTAAAGCCGCGATCGTTCATCTCGAGCACCGCCTGGATCATGTGCGCGATGTCTTCGCTGCGCAGCTTGCTCGGGTTGTCGTCTCTGGCATGGCCTGCTCTGCGCGCGAAATCCGTGATTACTTCGCTTGGATTGATCAGGAATACCCGCACGTTGTATTTGCGCAACTCCGCGCGCCAGCACTCGGTCATCCCGCGCAGCGCAAACTTGCTGGCGTAGTAAGCCGTGCCTTTGGGCGCGCCCCGCAGCGAGGCGGTGGAAGAAATATTGATGAGGTTGCCGCGCTTGCGCTCCCGGAACAACTTGGCGGCTTCGCGCGACATCAGCATCACGCCCGTCACGTTGGTGGCGAACACGGCGTCGAAGCTGGCGCGGTCCATATCGACCAGATCCTTGAAGACGCCGAAGCCCGCGTTATTGATCAGAACATCCAGGTCGCCCAGTTTCTCCTTCACTTCGCGAAAAGTTCGCAGTACATCGGACTCATTCGAAACATCCGCTTGTATGCCCAAAACGCCGAGCGAGCGGGCGGCTTCGGCCAATCGTTCGGGGTCGCGTCCGGTGATGGCGACGCGCGCGCCAGCCTGCTTCAATACTTCGGCCGCGGCGTATCCAAGGCCACTCGATCCGCCGGTAATCAGAACTACTGCGTTCTTGAGATCCATTCGTTTATCTTACAAGTGTGCCTGTCGACAAATTCCTGGGGGGCGTATCCCGGTTCCAGCGGGACGTCTATCCGAAGAATCGAGATCTATTCGAGAGATTAGCTGTAGGCCAGCGGCCTGGCGCGCTATTCATCACCTGCGCCGATTCGCGGATTGACCCGTGCCTGCTCACCCAAAGCATACCGGGCGAGCTGTTCATCTGCCGCGTGATCGGCAACATCGTACCGCCTTACCCGGACTCGCTGGGCGGCGTCTCCGCGACGATCGAATATGCGGTGGGGGTGCTGCGCGTTCCGGACGTGATCGTTTGCGGCCATACCGATTGCGGCGTTATCAAGGGCGCGCTGGCCCCCGATGCCCTGACTTCCTTTGCCGCCGTGTGGAACTGGCTGCGCTATGCGAACGTGCAACAACGTAACGCGCACCCGAGCGCTGAGCTGGTTCTGGCCGCTACTGAAGAGAATGTGGTCACGCAATTGAAGAATTTGCGGTCGCATCCGGCCGTCGCGAATCGGCTGCTGGAAGGCGATCTGTCGCTGCATGGCTGGGTCTATCACATCGGCGCCGGGGGCGTGACGGTTTATGACGAACAGAGCGGGAAGTTTGACACACCTTCGATGGGAAAATAATGTGTGTGGCTGATGCGCGGAACGTGGCCGCCGATGAACGCGGATTAACGCGGATGGAAGACCATGCCCCCGTGCCGCTCAAGGGAGTGGGAGTTGTGCAAACATGATTCATGAACCTACGCTCGCTCCCGCGTCCATTCATCCTTCTTCTCTGTGCCGGCTCGCTGCTTCCCGCGGCCGATTACAGCCTGAAACCTAGTCCGCAGACTGTCGCCTGGGGCTATTATTGGTCGGCCGCGAAGCCGGTGCTTACCGTTCACTCTGGCGCTACGGTGGAGATCCAATCCGTCTCCGGAAATCCCGACCTGCTGGTGGAAGCCGGTTGGCCGGCGGATCAAATTCCGACTGCACTGCGCACCCTTTATAAAGAGGTCCCTCAGGATCAGCGCGGACCCGGCGGCCATCTGTTGACTGGTCCTGTTGCGATCGAAGGCGCGGAACCGGGCGATGTTTTGGAGGTGCGCATTCAGGACATCCGCATGGACGTCCCCTACGCCTTCAACACGTTTCGCAAAGGCTCCGGTTTCTTGCCGGACGAGTTCAACGGGTACAAGATGAAGATCATTCCTTTGGATCGTGAGCGTAAGGTCGGCACGTTCGCGCCGGGCATTGAGCTTCCGCTCAAGCCGTTCTTCGGCAGCATGGGCGTGGCTCCGCCGCCGTCCGCGGGCAAGGTCAACAGCGCTCCGCCCGGCATTCACGCAGGCAATCTGGACAATAAGGAACTGGTGGCCGGAACCACTCTCTTCATTCCGGTACACGCGCCGGGTGCGCTGTTCGAAGTGGGCGATGGGCATGCGGGCATGGGCAACGGAGAGGTGGATATTACCGCGATGGAGACGTGCCTCACAGGCGTGTTCCAATTCATCCTGCATAAAAACATGCACCTGACATGGCCGCGCGCGGAGACGCCGACGTATTGGATCACCATGGGCCTGGATCCGGACCTGACGGAAGCGACCAAAATCGCGGTGCGGGAGACGATTGACTTCTTAATGAACGAGAAGAAGATGAGCCGGGAGGAAGCCTACATGCTTGCGAGCGTGGCTGTGGACTTCGACATCACTCAGCTGGTGGATGGGACCAAGGGCGTGCACGGCATGATCCCCAAATCCATCTTCAAAAAATAAGAACCGGCGCAGGAGGACCAAATGCCAAACAGTTTCGGAACGGATATTCTGATTCAAGCGCCCGATCCAGGCAGCGCCGCGGCCTTCTATGTCCAGAATCTCGGGTTCGAGATCACGGGCGAGACGCCGAACATGATCAGCCTGCATGGCCCGAACATCAACTTCTTTATCGAGCGGGGTCCGGCGCTGGGCCCGGTGTTCGAAGTCACGGTGGATAGTGTCGAAGAAGCCAAGCTACGGCTGACGAAGAACGGGTACGAGATCGTAAAAGATGAGCCGGACTTCCCGAGATGCTACGTCAAAGATCCGTTCGGCTTGATCTACAACCTGACAACCTGACCGGCCGGGGCGAGTCACGCCTTGTTACTCGTAATACTCCGGCGCTTTTTTGAGCTTTTGATTGCCCAGGAAGTCATGCTGGATCCAGAGCTGCGCGCCGGTTTTCTTCAAGAAAACTTCAATGTCGGCTCGCGACGCGGCCGTTTGTTCCTTATTGAATTCGGCCACCGGCAGACGATGGAGGGTGCGCTCCTCCGGGTAATGATACAGGTCGCCACTCAGCACGATCGGCCCGGTTTTGGCGAGCTTCAGGAACAAGACCTGATGTCCGGGAGTGTGGCCGGGCGCGGATTTGATGATCACCGTTCCGTCGCCAAACACGTCGTATTCGTCTTGTTTTATGATCACGGTCTTGCTGTTCTTCAACGCGCTGTAGTTGGCCGGGTCCGACCGCGGAATCGGGTCGCCCGAGAACATACGGTCCCGCTCTACTTTTCGCACCAGCCACGTGGAGCCGGCGAAGGCGTTTGCATTGGCCACGTGGTCGCCGTGATAGTGCGACATCGCGAGATACTGGATGTCCGCAGGCGTGTAACCTACGGCTGCGAGTTGCGGGAGCAGGGGCTTGTCCTGCGTCACCACGCCAGCCGAGGCTGGTCCTCCACCGGGTGGGAACGCGCGATCGGGAATGTCGCCGTTGTCCCACATCAGCGCCCCTTTGGGATGGGCAATCAGGAAGCAGGGAATCGCCATTTCCGTCGATCCCACTTCCTCCTTCTTCAGCGAGTAAGCATCCACGGTGGTGGTGTGGATGGTTCCGCAATCGAAGACATAGAGCCGGAGAGATTTCGGAGCTTTCGCGTGTTTCGACGCTGCTTGTGACAGCGGGATCAGCAAGCAAGCAGCGAGTAGGGCCGCGATGGACTTATTCATAACCACGGTATAGTTTACTCCTGTGCGACTAACAATTCCCGAGGCACGTGGGTTGGTGGAACGGGTGATGACGGCGCTGGGCCACGATGCTACCGACGCCCAATTAATTGCGGACCATTTGATGGATTGCGAGCTGCGCGGGCTCAGCTATGGTGGACTGGCGCGAGCCATCAGTATCGCCGAGCGGATTGATCGGCATGGCGACCATCGGCGGCCAATCGCGATAGTTTATGAGACGCCCGTCTCCGCCAGGATCGACGGCGGCGATCAAATCGGCTACCTTGTCGCGCATCGTGCCACGAGCGTTGCTATCGAGAAGGCCGCGGTATCCGGAATCGCGGTAGTGGGCGCCAGCGACACCTGGTACACCGGCATGCTCTCCTACTATGCGGAGATGGCGGCCGGTCGCGGACTGGTGAGCATGATTGCCTCAAACGCGTCTCCATGGGTGGCGCCGCACGGTGCTACGGAAGGCCGGCTGGGCACGAATCCGATCTGTTTCGGTTTTCCGAGCGCCGACGATCCCATCATTCTCGATATCGGCACGTCGGCGATCATCCATGCCGAAGTGACGCTGGCGCGCCGGCTGGGTCAGGATCTTCCGGACCAGGTGGCTTACGATCGCGACGGGCTTCCGACTCGCAATCCCGCGGCCGCCCTGGCCGGCGCTTTCGCCGTGTGGGGCGGGCACAAAGGTTCCGGCCTCGCTATCGTGGTGCAGCTTCTTGGCATCTTGGCGGGATCGCCACCCATTCCGCCGGAACTCGCCGGATTCGGCTATCTCATGGTGGCGATGCGGCCGGACCTGATGGGCCCGCCGGAAACATTTCGCGAGAACGTGTCGGTTTTCGCTGAGGCCGTGCGGTCTGCCCGGCCCGTCGCTGATGGTCCACCGGTGCGTATGCCGTTCGACCGTTCGCGCCGCGAGCGCGCAAGACGCCTGGCCGAGAATGCAATTGAGGTACCCGAGGTCTTGGTGAACCAGTTGACGGTTATCGCTTCGGGTCCGTCCCGATAGTCCGCCCGTCGGCCAGCGTGACCTTCCGTCCGTCGGCTGCGTGCGATGCGTCTTTGGCGGGGAAACCGTGGACGATGACCTTGTCGCCCGGCTTCAGGGTATCGTGAGTCCAGCCGCGCCGCGCCAGCCGGTTCGGGCCGCCGGTTTCACAGGCCCAGTTCACCACGGTCCCGTCTGGCTGGGTGACATCCACGTAGTAATGCACGTGCGGGTTCTCCCAGTCGATGCGAGTGACCACGCCTTCCAGCGTGATTGGCTTGGATTCATCGAACTCATTGGCAAACGCATGGTGCGCGAAGACCGGTAGGCCGCTCGCCAACAGCGTGACGATTGCCATCGAGAGGGAAAATCGATTGGGCATAGGCGTATGCCAACATTATCGCGCGGCGAGGCGAGGTTACTGCGTCGCGACCACTTTCGAATCCACCTGGAACTTGCGGTAATTGTTCCAGGTGGTCTCTTCTTCTCCTACCAGCTTCTTCACCAGCCCCAGGCGCGCCGCGCCGCTGACCACCTCGCGCTTCGGCAGCCACACCTGGTCGTTTACGCGCGTCTGCTCGAATTCCAATTTCGCGCCGGGCGCCAGCCGCGCGATAAACAGCCCGAACGAAATAGTCGCCGTGGTCTCCGCTTCCAGCCGCACCCATTGGTACTCGGTTTTATCGATCCAGACCTTCGCCCGGATTTTCAGCAGCTGCTTTGCATCCCCGCTCTTGGGTTTTGCATCCGGCTTGGGTGTGGCCGAGATCACCCACACATCGTGGCCGTCGATCTTCTCATCCCCCAGGAGCTGGAAATCAAACAGGTTCGGAACCTCGCGCAGAAACTCGCGATCCTTTTCGCGCTGCTTCTCAAAGTCGGCCTCGCGATGAATGCGGTTCTCCTCAGTTTCGTGCTCCCGCCTGGCGACAGCTTTGTCCAGCTTCTCCTGTTCCTTGCGCTGCTCCTCGGCCAACAGCGGCTTGCCATCGCGCTCCAGCATGCGATGATGCGGCTCGCCATAGATCACCACCGTCTCCCATTCTTCGGTCTTTTGCGATTTTACCTGGCCCTTCGAATCCAGCAGTCGATCTGTTTGCCGCGCGATCCAGGTGTAGTCTTTCATGCGCTGCCAGTTGGATTGATCCAGTTCGACGGATTTGGCAACGATGTCGCGCGCCTGTTGCGCCAATCCCGCGCCTGCGCATGCGGACGCACAAAGCGCGTAGGTTGCCCAGCGCCGACAAAGTCGACGGGGCAGCTTCACGCGCGAGCCAATCCCTACCCCTGCGACCATTCTTGCCCCACTCGCGTTGTGACCACACGATCGGGATGCCGGCCGGCGGCCGCTAAGAAGCGTTCCGCGGGCTCCAGATAAGGCTCGCGGCTCAAACGGAATGTCTGATGATGCACGGGCAGCAGATGCTCGGCGCCGCAATCAGCGCCCATCTGCCAAGCTTCTTCCGGATTGCAATGGACGTGAATCCAGGGATCGTACGCGCCAATCGGCATGATCGCCAGGTCCACCGGCTTTGACGCGCGCACCGTTTTAAACGAATCCGTCAATGCAGTATCACCGCCGAACACCACCCGATGGCGCCCGGTCTCAATCAGATATCCGTTGTAGCCGCGATGCACGTCGGAGCGCATCCGGGCGCCCCAGTGTTTCACTTGAATTCCCGTGATCGCGAGCGGACCCACGCGCACCCGCTCATCCCAGCCCACTTCCTGCACGCTTTGATAGCGATTCACTCGCAACAGGTCGCTGGTATATTTCGCTGTGACCACGGCGGTTCCCGCGCGCTCCAGGCTGCGCAGCGTGGCCAGGTCAAAATGATCGAAATGCGCGTGTGATAGCAGGATCAAATCGACGTGCGGCAAATGCGGGCGGCTGATCGCGGGAGCCACCAGCCGGCGCAATCCGACCGTCACAGGCCCCATCCGGATTCCGCAGCGCGACCCCAGGACGGGATCCGTCAGAATGGTGAATCCATCGATCTTCAGCAGCACCGTGCTGTGCCCCAGCCAGGCTGCGTGCAATCCTGCATCGGCCCAGCGCTTGGGATGCGGCGTAAAAGGCGCGGGCGGAATGGCGCATTTACGTTCCTCGCGATAGCGCTTGAAATACTCCGGCGCGGCTTTCCGCGCATATCGCGCCGCTCCGGCCCATTGTCCGAGCCTGGCGTTGCGAGCTAATCTGCCAGTTAAAACATCACCAGCCAAAACGTTCTTCCTTCCACGGGTCGCCATGCATGTGGTACCCGTTCCGTTCCCAAAATCCAGCCTTGTCGCGATCCAGCAGTTCCAGTCCCGCGATCCACTTCGCGCTCTTCCAGGCGTACAATTGCGGCACGATCAACCGGGCCGGCCAGCCGTGCTCTTCAGTGAGCGGTTGGCCATCGTGCAGAAACGCCACCAGCGCGTCTTCGGCGAGAAAATCGGCCAAGGGAAGATTGGTGCTGAATCCGGGATCGTAGCCGCGCGCCAGCACATACTCGGCGCCGGGCAACGGGCCGCCGGCTAGTTCCATCAGCTTCCGGGTGGAAACGCCTTCCCACGTATTGCCTAATCGCGACCAGTGCGTCACGCAATGAAAATCGGCAAAAACTTTCACGCGCTCCAGCCCCTGGAACTCCTGCCAATTCCACTCCGTTGGATTGGCTACCAAACCGCCGATCGAAAACTTCCAGTGTTCGAGAGCAATCGGCGGCGGACCGCTGGTATCTAAAATAGGCCATTTCCGTGTGCGGCTCTGTCCGGGCGGCACGCGGTTCGGCCGCCTGGTGTCGGGACTGACAATCACGCCCAGGCCTGCATCCTCAGCGGTAAGAACACGTTCCTCTTGAGTTTTGTTCTGGTCCATGGCAAACATAGGCGCAAACATCCGGTGAGAACTTCTGAGGGGCCGTACTACTTACGTCTTCAGTATGACATCGAAAGAAGCGGGGGCGAAACTCGCCACGCTGGGCGTGCTCCTGGCCCTGCTTGGCGCAATTCTCCAGTCTCGCGATCTGGGCGGCCGCGCTGAATATGTGGGAGGCACCATTACTCAGATTCCCGTCGGGTGCCAGGGAACAGTGCAGGCCATCGACGAGCATTTCTTTGTGTTCTATTCCGGCAAGGCGAGCTGGCGCGTCCCTTATGAAAAGATCAACCTGGTGGAATATGGCGAAAAGGTGGATCGCCGCTATATCGCCGCGGTCATCATCTCGCCGCTCTTCTTGCTGGCCAAGAAGCGCCAGCACTTTCTCACGGTTGGCTATTCCGACGAGGAAGATCATCAGCAGGCCATGATTTTCAAAATCAACAAAGACGACATCCGCGCCACGCTGGTGGTTCTGGAAGCGCGCACCGGCCGCAAAGTGGAATTCCAGGACGACGACGCCCGCAAGAGCGGCAAGGGCTAAGGAGAAAGCGATGCCGTGGCTGTTGTGCGCCGTCTTATTGTTTGCGCCCTATCTGGAACAGACGCCTGAGGAGGAAGCCGCCCAGCACCTGAGCAAGGTCCGCCGCATTTACGTCGCGATTCTCACCGGAGGCGATGCGGCGCTTCAGCTCCGCGACCTACTCATGACCAGCCTGCACAATTCCAAACAGTTCATCATTACCGAAGACGAAGACAAGGCTGACGCCGTGCTCAAAGGCGCGGGCGACGACGATGTTTTCATCGATACCTTCCAATCGTCGGAAGGCATCAACGCGCATACGCAGATCAGCTCGGGATCGAGCGAGGGGCTGCGCAATTACGCCAACAGCAGCAGCAATCGCTCCGGCGGGGTGAGCATCGGTGAAAACGACAGCCGCCGCGACGAAGAGCGCAAGCACGAGGCCATCGCCACGGTGCGCCTGGTCGGCAAAAACGGCGACGTGATCTGGTCCGCTACCGCCGAAAGCCTGGGCGCAAAGTTCATGGGCGCCAGCGCGGACGTGGCCGACAAAATCGCGAAACGCCTGGTTACCGATTTTAAGGCCGCCAAAGAACAGGTGGCGAGTCAGCCTATCACTACCGCGGCCACCGCAACCACGGCCAGCAAAACCGACATAGCCATCAAAACCACGTCCGTCGCAGTCGCTCCAATTAAAAAGGCCGCCGCTGCCCCAGTCGCCGTGCCAGCCACCAAGTAGGGCGCCAAAACTGAAGCCGCGCCCCCACGCTAAAGTGACCGCCTTCTGCGACCGATTTCTTATCGGATGGCTACAACCTCGCTCACGACGCCTTCAACCGCGCGGCCGCTCCGGATTCCGTTCCAGACGTGGGCCGCCGTCCTGGCATTCTGCGCCGTTTGGGTGATGCTGGGCTCCGTTATCGTTCCCGGGGCCCAAAAACACGACTTCCTCAACCTCTACACTGGCGCGTCGCTGGCGCTCGAGGGCAACTTCGCGCACTTACATTCGCCCCAGGTGCAGCTTGAACGCGAGCGGAAGTTTGTTCCGGCCCTTCCGACGCTGGTTCCGTTTGTGCGTCCTCCGTTTTACGCGTTAGCCCTGGCGCCTTTAGCACTGCTTCCTTTCGGCGTCGCGTTTTGGATCTGGCTGGCGTTGCAAACCGCGCTCTTATTTGGATGCTGGGCCTGGGCGCTCTTACGATGGGGTCCCGATGCGCTTACTTTTGGAGCCCTGTATCTTCCCACGGCGCTCGGCATCGCATCCGGACAGGATTGCGTTGTGATGCTGGCGATCCTGATCGCCACCTACTCGCTTTCGGAGAAAAGCAAGCATTTTTCGAGCGGCGCGGCTCTCGGCTTGGGCCTGATCAAGTTTCATCTATTCCTGCTATGGCCCATCGCGCTTCTGATCCAAAGACGCTGGCGGATGATGCTGGGCGCGTGCGCTGCCGTAGCTGTCGAATGTCTGCTCTCACTTTGGCTGTCGGGATGGAGCGGAATCGTCGAATACTTCGGGTTGCTTCGCAATAAGAACATCGAGCGGCTCAGTCCGTCCCCGGAGCTGATGATCGACGTCCACGGACTGGCCCTCAATTTCGGCACGAGCAATCTCGCTTTTCGGGGGCTGCTGGTGGGGATCGTGATTTTGCTGGTGGCAGCCGCGTGCTGGCGCGCTCCGCTCTGGCGGGCTATCGCGGCGACGTCGGCCGGGTCGCTCCTGGTTGCTCCGCACGTCTACGGCTACGACGCCGGATTGCTTTTGCTTTCCATTTGGCTGGCGATTTTTATGAGCACCAACAAGTGGACGCGCATAGCAGCCACGCTGATTTGCACGCCCATCCCATTTCTGATGAACCTGGCTGGAACGCCTTGGGCCGCAACCGCGCCGATAGCCCTTCTGCTTTTTCTTCTCAGTCTCAGCCGCGCGTCAGAATCCCGTGTCCCAAACGAAAGCCGCGAAATTCCGGGTTTTGCGGAACCCCATCCGCTCGTATAGACCGATAGCTTCGGCATTCGATGCCGTCACGGTCAGGGTTACCTTTCGGCATCCATGCCGGGTCAAAGATTCGAGCGACCGCCGGATCAGCTCATAGCCCGCGCCGGTTCCGCGCGCCGCCTTCGACACGCACACCTGCGTTACATGTCCCACGTCGGCCTGCACCAGGCTGGCCAGGCAGATCCCGGCCAAGCGTCCCGATCCCGGGTCAACGGCCACAAACGAAGCCGGCTGAAAGAAGCTACCGCATCCGGGGAACTGCACGATGTTCATCAGAAAACGGCGCGCCCCCGCGGGCGACCGGTACTGATCGTTAATCTCGCTGTCGATGTGGCCCTGATATGCGCTCGCAATCAGCGCCGCCGCCTCATCCTGTTTGCGCTCGGACCAACTATCGAATAGCACCGGCTGCGACGGATGTCTTTCGGACAGACGCCCCGCCGTAGCGGCGTCGAGCTCCATGAAGTTCCGTACGAATGTTCGAACATACTTGGCTTGCGGCAGCGCGATCTTCGGCCCCGTCCGCAGCATCATCAGTTGCGATTCGATCCTGCGGATCAGCGGGGTCTTCATCAGACCATCCACTACCGCGTTGAGCAATCGCTCCTCGTTCTCCACGCTGACGTAGTCCTTCAGCACGTAGAGATCGCCGATCAACCCCTTGCGTTCCTCGGCCACGTAGTAGCAATACCCCACCGGATAGCCGTTGATCAGCAGCGCGTAGCCATTGAGCGCTTGTATTTCAAGGAAGCGCCGCACCAGGCTAGCCGACCCGCGAAAATCCCAGTCCAGCGTCTCGCGCCAGGCCTGCGTTTCCTCTTCGAGCAGCAGATCCAGGTCGCCGCCCCGCAGCTGGCGCAGCTCCACCACGCGCGCCAGTGGGGAATCGGAAAGAGCCGCCATACGGTTCAAGCCTACACCCAAAACAGGATGCCCGGCCAGTGTGCGCCGGCACTGTTCATTAGTGCGGCAGGTCCCCGGCAGGCTTGCCGGTGGTTACTTCGTTGTAAGCGTCCTTCACCTGGTCGGGCAGGGAATCGGCGCTCACCCAAGTCTTTACCGAATCCGGCAAGTGCAGCGTGGCCACTTGTTTGCCGCCGGAGGTCTTTACCAGATCGCCTAGTTTCTTGCCGCTGGCCACTTCCGCTTGGACGGCCTTTCGCAGCTCGACCATGAATGCCCGCTGCCCCACCAGGACCTCTCGGCCGCCGGCGCCGCCATGTCCGGGAAGCACGTGATCCACTTTCAGCTTCAGCGCGCCGTCCAGCACTTTCGGCCAGTTGCCGATATTTCCGTCGCCGGTGAAGTTATAAGGGCCGTTCACTGCCGCATCGCCTGTGCACAACACCCGTTCTTTGGGCAAATAGACCAGCCCGTCGCCGCGGGTATGCGCCCATCCGAAATGGTAAAACTCCACGCGCCGAGTTCCATCGGTAATCACGTGTGGGCTATCGGTGAAGGTTTGCTGCGGCGGTTCGACGGTGTCGCGATGCAACTCCGCTACATCCTTGCGCTCCTTCATCGACATCTGCCAGCGCGCCGGTTCGTAGCGCTTCATCTCCTCGGCCACGCCCTGGAAGGCGATGGTGGTTGCGCCCGCGCCGGTCCATACCGAGTTGCCATAGGTGTGATCGCCGTGATGATGGGTGTCGAAGACGAACTTCACGGGCTTGGACGAGACCTTCTTCGCATCGGCCATCGCCAGGCGTGCGCCGCTCGGGAAATTGGCATCCACGACGATGAGGTAGTCCTTCATCTCGATGATGACGTTGTTGCAGTGGTCCTGATGTTCCAGATCGCCCTCACGGAACCACACGCCCGGCGCGATTTGCTTCAGCGTGTTGGGCTGCGCATCCGAGCGGGTGATCGCAAATCCCAACGCAAGCAACGCCGCAAAACCCGTGGCCAGCCATACCCGGATGTGGTTCATGTCAGTGAATTGTAGCGCACGTCTTCGGCGTGGCGCGCAGGCACTCGGGTAAAGGCTGGGAGGTTTCGAGCATGAGCTAATTCTTGAGATCACAATCTGTGACCTCAAGATTTCGTAAAATTGAGGCGCCTGTACAAGCATGTTCGGACGATTCCAGAGATCCACCAGGGAATGGTGTTGCGCTGGTTTTCAGGGGCACTATGAATCTGCGGGCGGACGGGGCTTTGCCGTTCTTGTCGAGCAAGACCATAACCTCGGAGCCCGGTTTCTAATCCAATCGCGTGCTGTTGCGCAGCAGGATCAGGATCGCCTGAAAATCGCGTCCGCCGACGTGCCGGTGGCTCTGGTTACGGAAACAGGACTGGCGTTCTGCCCATGGTGCGGCGTAAATCTGAAGCGATTCTATGCAAAGCGTCTTGGTGAGTTAGATCGTCCCGGTTTTTCTATTGTCTTGCCCGCGTCTACTCCTTAGTTCACCACGACCTCCAAGCCTCCACGCTACAATGTAATTTTCACGGAGGCCCAATGGCTGCACTTCCTCGGCGCACTTCTGTGCCGGTCAAAATCGGCGATGTTTGGGTGGGCGGCGACCATCCTATCGTGGTCCAGTCCATGACCAACACGGACACCGCGGATACAGCCGCAACAGTCAATCAGGTGATGGCGCTGGCCCAGGCCGGATCCGAACTGGTGCGAGTCACCGTGAACACCGAAGCCGCCGCTCAGGCCGTCCCCAAAATCGTCGACACGCTCGACAAATTCGGCGTGCGAGTCCCCATCATTGGCGACTTTCACTACAACGGCCACATCCTGCTCAAGAAATATCCCGATTGCGCCCGCGCCCTGGCCAAATATCGCATCAATCCCGGCAACGTCAATATCGGCAAGAAGCACGACGACAACTTCCGCACCATGATCGAAGTAGCCATCGAGCACAATCGCCCGGTGCGCATCGGCGTCAACTGGGGCTCGCTGGATGGGGCGCTGCTCACGCGCATGATGGACGAAAACTCGTGCCTGCCGGAACCGCTGGATGCCATGGAAGTTACCATGAACGCCATCGTCGCGAGCGGCCTTCTGGCCGCGCAGGCCGCCGAAAGTTATGGGCTTGGCCGCGACAAAATCATCCTCAGCGCCAAGGTCTCGGGCGTCCAGGATCTCATCATGGTCTATCGCAAGCTGGCCGCCCAGTGCGACTACGCTCTGCACCTGGGGCTCACTGAAGCCGGCCTCGGATCGAAGGGTATTGTGGCTACCACTGCGGCGCTATCGGTCCTGCTGCAGGAAGGCATCGGCGACACCATTCGCGCGTCGCTCACCCCGCTTCCCAATGGCGACCGCACCGAAGAAGTAATCGTCTCCCAGCAGATCCTGCAGGTCCTGGGGTTGCGTGCGTTCACGCCTCAAGTGACCGCCTGCCCGGGCTGCGGCCGCACGACCAGCACCTTCTTCCAGGACATGGCCGACCAGATCCAGACCTACCTGCGCGACCAGATGCCCAACTGGAAGGAGCGCTACGCGGGCGTAGAGGAAATGAAGGTGGCCGTGATGGGCTGCGTGGTCAATGGCCCCGGCGAGTCCAAGCACTCGCACATCGGCATTTCGCTTCCTGGCACTTTCGAGGAACCGGTGGCGCCGGTCTACATCGACGGCAAGCTCTCCTGCACGCTGCGCGGCGACCGCATCGTGGCCGAGTTCATCGAGATTTTGAATAACTACGTCGACCGGCGGTACGCGGAGCGCGTCGCCGAAACAACAACCGTCTAGTCGGTCCCACAGCGTACTGAATAGGAACGTCCGCCCGCTCGCCGCCTGGAACCGGGTTCGCTTTTGGGCTAAACCTTTGGTTCCAGTCGTCGAATACTCAAGTGAGGCGATGCGCGTGAATTCCAGGCCACGGGTGGGCCCAATCGGCGTTGTGGTTCGAACTGTAATTGGCTTTGGCTTTGGCCTTCTGGCAGGTTTGCTCATTCGGAGCAGCGGCATGACGATGATCTTCCTCGCCGCGTTATCCGCAGGCGCCGTCCTGTTCTCATGGGGTTTGGGGCCCTTCAGGCTGCTGGTTGTGGCTGCGATTTGGCTGGGCCAATATTTGGTGTTTTACTCGCGTTTCGTCAGGCCTGCCTCACAAACGTTGGACGTTGCCGTGCCCGTATTCATAACCCAGGGCATTTTCTTATTTATGCCCGGCATGGCGCTCGTGGCCGCAGCGTAATGTTGGGCTGATCGCGGAGATGTTGCGAAGCGATAATAGACCTTCGCGGACGGATGCAAATCTCAGTGAGCCGTCCTAAGACCGTCATAAGCATCGAGCTGTCATAAGATTGGACGCTCGGGATCAGTCCGTTCAGCACGCCGCCGACCCTACTGCGACGCCTAACATTCCTTCGGTTCCGCATCTTGTATTGCCTGCGCGTGCTAAACTGGAGTTGTCTTTGAAGTTCCGCCGATTTTCGCATCATCCTTCAACGTCCGGTTTATCCGCCCGCTGTCCGATCATGCTTGGTTCGCTGCTCTGCAAGTTCAGAAGGAAGCGATGAAGTGCGCGCGCCGGGCATCGTTGGTGAGCCGGGCGACAAGGGCAGCACTTTAAAGGCATGGTTCGTTGTGTCCGCAGCAAACGAAAGGACTGGAAAATAATTTGCCAAAAGAAGATGCTATTGAAGTAATGGGCAAGGTTGTCGAAAAATTTAGGGCCGGGATGTTTACCGTCGAACTCGACGCGGGCGTGCCGGTGCTAGCCTCCATGGCTGGCAGGCTCCGCCGGAATCGCATCAAGATCATGACCGGCGACCGGGTTTCCCTGGAACTATCCCCGTATGACCTGACCAAAGGCCGAATCACTTACCGCCACAAGTAAAGTTAGAGGGGAACGAACGTGACATCCAGCAAAACGATCCACAGCCGCTCCAACAAAGATATCGGCGACATTATTGAGGGCGAGTGGGAGATCACCGCCAAGAAAGTAATCGCCGAACCGCTCCCAGGTGACGGAAACAGGCCTCCGCGCTTCGGAATCTATGAGTACCAGGTGAAAGCGATCGCCCCTCAACCCTCGAACAAACCGGCTCGCGCGAAGAAGCCAAGCGAACCCAGTGTCGGCGGGACGCGGCGCGAAGCGTCCTCCGTTTCCACCATCCGAAGAACATCGTAACCCGCGGTAAACCTAACAGGATGCTGAAAAAAGGCCAAGAAACGCTTGCTCACGCGCCACCCGTCCGGTGTTCTTCGAGTCGATGTTCTCCGGTGCACGACTCCCCTGGCGCCTCCGAACGTCCTGCCGGCCACGACATCCGGTCGTCTCCGGATGTGCCGCTGGCGCGCGGCTCAGACTCGCGACTGCGTGTTTGCAGGTGCTTGCCGAGCCGCGACCGTGAGGGAATCGGGACCTCGAAGACTTTTTAGCAGCCTGCTAAGCCTTCTTCTTTCTTACGGTGGGTTTCGGCTTCAGCGAGCCCACATATTTGTAACTGCAATCGAAGAATGTTTTTAGTTCGCGAGTGCAAGCCAGCAAGGAGTCGGGAACCTCAACCTACTCCGGCTGAACCTTTCCATACGCTTCACACAGTTTGGCCCTGTACCGCTTAAGAAACGCATCCCGTTCGCCGGCCGGGAACCGTAGCTCCAGCTTGCCCTCCTTGCTCAGGTCCTGGTTTCCCTCGAACGTTCGTGTGCTTTGCAACGTATCATACCTGAGAGCCTGAGAGCCTGAGAGCCTGAGAGCCTGAGAGCCTGAGAGCCTGAGAGCGGGCGTGAGGGTACTTTAGACGTTGATAATTCGGGGTTGGGGCGATGCTGCAAGTTGACGCGCTGAAGAAAAGCTACGGTAGCCTGTTGGCGGTGAACGGAGTTTCACTGCGGGCGGGCGGGGGCGAGATCGTCGGGCTGCTTGGACCCAATGGGGCGGGCAAGACCACCACGGTGTCCATGATCGCCGGGCTGGTTCGTCCCGACTCAGGCTCGGTGCGGATCGAGGGGCGGCCTTTAGCCGGCGATACAGATCCCAACAAACGGCGCATTGGCTTGGTACCGCAGGATCTCGCGCTCTTCGATGAGTTGACCGCGCAGTCGAACCTTCAGCTCTTCGCGGCGCTCTATGATTTGGACGGAGCGGCGGCGAAGCGGGCTATCGGCGAAGCACTCGATCTGGTCGGCTTGTCCGATCGCGCCCAGGAGCGCGTCAAAAATTACAGCGGCGGCATGAAGCGCCGTCTCAATCTGGCGGCCGCGCTGCTGCACGACCCGCAGATCCTGCTTCTGGACGAGCCGACTGTCGGAGTCGATCCCCAGAGCCGTAACGCCATCTTCGATAACCTTGAGGTCCTCAAACAACGTGGCAAGACCCTGCTCTACACCACGCACTATATGGAAGAGGCCGAACGGCTCTGCGATCGCGTCGTCATCATCGATCACGGCCAAGTGGTCGCCGATGACACTTTGCAGGGCCTCTATCGCCGGCTGCCGGTAACCAACCTGCTGGCCGTGGAATTGGAGCGTGGCCAGGACGGGCTTCGGCTGGACGACTTGCGTGCGCTTCCCGGCGTGCGCTCCGCCGACATCGAAGCTGGGACGTTGCGCGTGGGTGTTCAGGATCTCGCCACCGAGACTCCGCTGCTGTTGCAGTGGCTGGTGGACCGCGGCCATCTGTACCGCCACGTGGCTAGCGAGCGCGCCGATCTGGAAACCGTTTTCCTGACACTCACCGGAAGGAGCTTGCGGGACTCGTGATCATCTCGTTTCGGGCTTTGATCCGCAAAGATCTTCAGTTGTTCTTCGTCGATCGGCGCGCGCTATTGATGAGCTTCGCTATCCCGATCATCATCGGCTCCTTCTTCGGCTACGTGTTGGGAGGCGCGGGCGATCAGGGCAATCAGAGCAAAATAAATGTCTTGACCGTGGATCAGGATCGCAGCAAAATTTCAAGCGAGATCGTCCAACGGTTGTCAGAGGAAAAGGCTCTCGATGTGAAGCTATCTACGCCGGACGATGCACGCGTGGCCGTCCGAAAGGGAGCCGCAACGGTAGCGGTGATTATTCCTCCGAATTTCGGACAGGATGCCGGACGAGCCTTCTTCGGCCCGCGGCAGAAACCTGAGATCGGCATGCTCTTCGATCCCTCCCATTCCGCCGAACGCGCCATGGTGGCTGGAATTCTCACCGGCGATGTCATGCAAGCCGTCAGCAAAGAAACGTTTACCGGAGAAACCGGGCGCGAAATGGCCAAAGACTCGCTGGCGCGCGTGGAGCAAAGTCAGGATCTTCGGGCTGAGGATAAAAAAGCCCTGGAGGATTTGCTGCGCAGTGTGGACCGTTGGAGCCAGGTGGCTCAGGACGCGGGCACGGGCGTTTCGCCTGGCTTGAGCATGCCCTTCACTGCGCGTGAGGAAGCCGTTACGGCACGCGCGAACACTCAGTACAACGGCTACGCTCATGCTTTCGCGGGAATGGTGGTGCAGTTCGTCCTGTTCCTGGGTATCGACGTCGGCATCGGATTGCTGCAGCAACGGCAGCGCGGATTGTGGAAACGGTTCCGCGCCGCTCCCTTATCGCGTGGTGTTTTGCTCGGCAGCCGGGCCGTCAGTGCGTCGATTCTCGCGTTCCTGGTGGTGCAGGTGAACTTCCTTTTCGCCCGGCTGGTTTTCGGCGTGCGAGTGGAAGGCAGCATGCTCGGTTTTCTGGGCGTAAGCGCGGCATTCGCACTGATGACGGCTGGGTTTGGGATGTTGATCGCCACCGTCGGCAAAACGCCGGAGGCCACTCGCGGCCTCTCCATTTTCGCCACGCTCATTGTGGTGATGCTGGGCGGGGCCTGGATACCCATGTTTCTCTTTCCGCAATGGTTGCAGAATCTCACCCTAGTGGTGCCCACGCGCTGGGCCATGGATGGCCTGGAAGCGATGACGTGGCGCGGCCTGGGGCTCGAAGCCGCCTGGGCTCCCATCGCCGTCCTGCTTGGATTTGCGGCGCTATTCAGCGGCCTGGCTTTGGCGCGCTTTCGCTGGGAAGCTGAAAGCTAGCGTCACTGGGCTCGTTCTTTTTTGATGATCCTGGTCTTAAATTCGGCGCCGTTGGGCTTCCGCAACAGCATCTCGTTGCCGCTGATCTCAGCCTCAATATTGTCGCCCGCGGTCAACCCTTCGCTGTAATCGTCAGTTGGGTGCTTGATGCGCTTTCCGCTCCCCGTGAAGATGACATCGTTAATTTGCACCGTAAAGACGGCCCAGCGATGGCCGGGATTGTTATCCTCCCCTTTCCCGGAGGTGATGCTCAGGAGCTGGGCTTTTTGGAAGCCGCTGTCGGCAGCCTGGGTGACCGTCGGCAGCGTCCATGCCAGCGCAAGCATGAGCACTGCCTTACGCACAACCGCAGAGTCCATAAGAACAATGCTACAGCACGCGCAGCTTGGAACACAGCTTGGAAGCGCGCGCCCTCTCCGTTTACACTGTTCCATATATGGATAAACCTACACACCATGACGTGGACGTCATTTTGAAGCTCTACGACTTGCGCCGTGAAGATCGCATGCGTAAAGCCAGAGGCTGGCTCTTCGGCTACAAGGCCAGCAACGCGGCTGAGCATCAGGCCGCCTGTCCGCCGGGATCGGATCAGGATGCTTATTACCGGATGGTCACCAGTTATTGGGATATGGCGGCGTCGTTCGTCACATCCGGAGCGGTGAACAAGGAACTGTTTTTGCAGAGCGCGGGTGAGTTGCTCTTCGTCTGGGAAAAAACCAAAGGAACCATCGCCGAATCGCGCAAGGTGATGGGCAATCCCAAATATCTCTCCAATCTGGAAACTGTCGCGCAGGCCCTGATCGAGAACATGAATCAGGGTAATCCGAACGCGTATGAAACATTTTCGGCCAGAATAAAGGGGATGGGAGCGTAACCTGTTTTTATGCGCCGCGAAGCCGATTTCTTTGGGGATCGTGACATGGACCTGGTCTACATCGCCAAGAAACTACAGGAGGCCTTGCGGCTGGAATCGGCCTTCACCGAATCCGGCGTGGATTACGCCGTCGAACCCGACAAGTACAGCGGCGGCGTAATCTTTCGCAGCGAGCGCGTGGGTGCTTTCTTTTATGTTTTGCCGGAAGCAGCGGAGCAGGCGCGATCCGTCATGCAGCAGCACGGCTTCCGTTATATGACCGAGGAAAAGACGCGATGAACAAGCGGGCCGTGGTGTTCCTGGCTGCCTCAGTTCTCTGGGCACAGAATGCTGGCAATCTGACGGAGCAATACCGCGACCGCGCTTCCAAACTGATGGATGCCGCTCTCGCCGATCAAGGCGGGATGGAGAAGCTGGCGTATCTGTGCGATCGTATCGGCCATCGGCTGAGCGGTTCCGCCGCGCTCGAAAAGGCCGTGGTATGGGCCGCCGCGCAGATGAAAGCCGATGGGCTGGTGAACGTGGTGACGCCGCGCGTGAAAGTCCCGCACTGGGTGCGCGGCAACGAGAGCGCCGAGTTGATTGAACCGGTAGCGCATCCACTCACTATCCTGGGTTTGGGCGGCAGCGTGGCCACTCCGAAGAAGGGCATCACCGCGCAGGTGGTTCCGGTAGCGAGTTTCGAGGATCTCGACAAGCGCGGCCGGGCCGGGATCGAAGGCAAGATCGTTCTCTTTAACGTCCCCTATGAAGGCTACAACCGGACGGTGGTTTATCGAACCGCCGGTCCGTCGCGTGCCGCGCGTTTGGGAGCAGTGGCTGCACTGGTGCGGTCCGTTACTCCCGTGAGCATTCAATCGCCGCACACCGGGTCGCTCGAATACGCCGACGGTTTTCCGAAGATTCCGGCCGCGGCGGTGACCATCGAAGACGCGTTATTGATCCAGCGTTTGGTGGACGCGGGAAATCCAGTGGTGGCGCACCTGGAGATGGAAGCGCACACGCTTCCCGACGCCGAGTCGGCCAACGTAATCGGCGAGATCCCAGGCCGCGAGAGACCGGATGAAATCGTAGTGATCGGCGGGCACCTGGATTCGTGGGACGTGGGCGCCGGCGCGCAGGACGATGGAACCGGATGCATCACGGCGCTGGAGGCCGTGCACATCATCCACTCGCTTGGCCTCACGCCGCGGCGAACGCTGCGCGTCGTTTTTTGGACCAACGAAGAGAACGGCGGCGCCGGCGGAGAAGCGTATCGTGCGTGGGCCGGCGATACCGTCAAGAATCATGTGGCGGCGATCGAAATGGACGGCGGGGCGGAAAAGCCTACTGGTTTCGGGCTGAGCGGAAGCGGCGATTTGCAGGCGATGCTGGGGCGCGTGCGAGAGATCGGCGCGTTGCTGGACCGCGTGGACGCAGCGTCTGTTGAGCCGGGTGGAGGCGGCGCGGACATCGCGCCCATCATGGTGGACGGCGTGCCTGGGCTGGCCGTGCGCACCGTGGGCACGCACTATTTCGACTGGCACCACTCGCGCGCGGACACCACCGACAAAGTGAAGCTGGAAGACTTAAGGGCCAACATTGCCGCCATGGCGGTGATGGCCTATGTGCTGGCCGATATGCCCGCCCCGCTGCGCCAGGTCACATCATCTACTCGCTGAAGTATGGCCCTGTGATGCAAACTCCAGCTCCTTGTTGATTACGAGCTGAAGATCGGGCCACATCAGTCCGCCAATTTTGCGGCCGTTAATAAACAGCGTCGGTGTGCCGTTGATTCCCAGTTCGCGTCCTTCCGCAATACTGCGATTCACCTCGGCGTCAGTCGCTTTGGTGTCCAGGCATTGGCCCAGTTTCACTGTGTCCACACTGTTCTCGCCGGCCCAAGCCAAGACTTTGGAGTTGAGATTCTCGCCCGTAATCTCGTCCTGGTTCTGGTAAATCCAATCGTAGAATTTCCAAAACGGAGCATCTCCCTGCTGATAAACACAGCGCCCGGCGATGGCCGCCGCGTGGGCCCACGGATGCACCGATTCGAGCGGGTAATTCTTGAAGATCACCCGGACCTTGCCATTGAAGCCTTCGGGCAGATCGCGGCGCAGGATGGGCGCTTCCGCCTTGCAGTCCGGACATTCGAAGTCGCCGAACTCGACGATCGTCACCGGCGCGTCGGCGGGACCGAAGCTAGGTTGATCGGCCAGCGTGAGCTTATCCAGATTGGATTGGAAGGGAGATTTTCCGAGACTGAAGACATCGCCGCGAATGATGGTCTGGCCATCGGAAGAGATGTAGAACAGCTCATCCTTCTCGACATTGTTGAATATCAGATGCACCAGCACTTCCGAGAAGCCCGGCAGATACTTGGACGGGTGCGGGTCGTCGATCTTGAACGTCACGTCGCCCCGGAACAGCTCCAAGTGGCGCAGGTATTTTTCGAACGTGGCTTTGTCCAGAGCCCCCTTGCCGGGAGCGGACCAGGCGAGGGAGGAAACCAGGAGCAGGAGGACGGCGGCAATTTTCATAAGACTGACCTATTTTATAGTGCCAGCCAGAAGATTGTCGATTTCTACCGCGGCCTGCCGGGCGAATCTTTTCGCGCGTGGGCTGAGTCCTACGCCCTCCGAGAAGTCGCCGGCGGGGATGTGGCAGGTGTAAACGCGGCCTGAAAAGCCGAACAACTTTCGTGCCAGAGCGACGATTTCAGCGGGACCGGAAACATGCGTCAACGCGGACGGAGCGGCCACCGAATCCAATGCATCGATCCAGACCCGTTTGGCGCTTACGTCCGCGTCGATGAAGAGCACCGGGTCGTAGCGCGCGATTTCCTCAGCCATTTCCGGAGTCAGTTGCATAACTGCACGGCTCTCGACGCGGCGCCGGATGCGAACTGAGTGCGCCACTCCGTCGTCGCGACGCAAGGGATTTCCGATCGCGATGACCAGCGCGGGCATTACGATTCCCTGGTAGCCCGACCGAGCACGGCGCCGCCGGGTGCGAGCAACTCCACTTCGAGCGGCATCTGGCCGAGTGCGTGCGTGGAGCAGGAAAGGCACGGATCATAGCATCGGATGGCCGCTTCCAGGCGATTCAGGAAACCCTGATCGAGCGTAGCGCCGTCGGGGCCGAACTTCAGAAAATGTTTGGCCGCTTGATCCACCGATTGGTTCATGGCGTGAGAATTTTGCCCGGTGGCGATCAACAGGTTGGCTCGCGTCAGCAGCCCGTTGGCGTCCACCCAATAGTGGTGAAACAAGGTGCCGCGGGGCGCTTCACACGATCCAATTCCCTCGCGCCGGTTCAGCGAAGCCTTGGCCTGGATGGTCTCACTGAACAACTCGGGATCCGTCATCAGCTCTTCGATGCGCTCCACGCAGTGCAGCATTTCAATGACGCGAGCCAGGTGGTAGTGGAAGGATTGACATACCAGGCCCGTGGGCGAACGCTGCTTGAACTCGCGCAGCTCATGATCGGCTCGCGCGGTGCCGGCGAATCTCGCCACATTCAGCCGTGCCAGCGGCCCCACGCGATAATGTCCCTGCGGATAGCCGAACGGCTGGTAGAAGGGCGATTTCACGAAAGAGTCGCTTTCGCTCGCTTCCGCCAGGTACGTGTAATAACGCCTGGGGTCCAAACTATCGGCGATGGTGTTGCCCGCGCCATCCACAATCCGGAGGGTACCGTCGTAATACTCCAGTCCGCCATCGGCGTTGACGGTTGCGAGGAACAACGACGGAAAATTTCCCATATGTTCCACTTCCTCGTGGAACGAATCGAGCAGGCCCTTCAGACGATCGAGCGCCATGGAGAGCGATTCCACGGCTTCGGGGATCCACATTAAAACTTCGTCGCGCTGTGCAGTGTTGAATTGCCGATGCACGCCGCCGGGGCCGCTCCAGCCCGGATGGATTTTCTTGCCCCCGACGAGTTCGATAACGCGCTGGCCAAACTGGCGCAGCCGGATGCCGCGGCGCAAAAAGTCGGGATCGCGATCCAGCAGTCCGAAGATGTTGCGTTTCTCCGGCGTCGAATCCATACCAAGCAGCAGGTCGGGCGAAGAGAGATGGAAGAAGCTGAGCGCGTGCGACTGCAGCACTTGCGCGTAATTTACTAAACGGCGCTGTTTTTCGGCCGCGGCGGGAATCTCGACGCCCAACAGCATGTCACCGGCTTTCGAACTCGCCAGCACGTGGCTTACCGGGCAGATGCCGCACACGCGCGACATCAACCCCGGCATCTCCTGAAACGGCCGGCCTTCGCACAGTTTTTCGAAGCCCCGAAACTCGGTGATGTGAAAGCGCGCCGATTGCACTTGGCCCGTGTCATCCAGCTGAATGGAGATCTTGGCGTGGCCCTCGATACGGGTGACTGGCTGGATGATGACGCGCCGGCTCATGTTCCGAACTTTCCGCCTGGAGCGGGTGCGCGCCCGGCAAGCAAATCGGCGATGAAGGCATAGATGGCATCCGCGGAGGGCGGGCATCCGGGAAGAAAGTAATCCACCGCGACCACGTCTTCGACGCGCAGAACGCGGTCGAGCAACTTCGGCACGATGCCGTCGCCACCGAACGGCAGGCCCGAAATCAGTGTGGAGTTTTCGCGATAGGAGCGGTTCAGGACATCGTCCAGCTGAAATAGATTGCGCAGTGCCGTCACATTGCCAGTGACCGCGCAATCGCCGAAGGCCACTAGAAGCTTGCTGCGCCGCCGGATCAGACGGATCTCGCGCAGATTGTCTTCGTTCGCGACGGCGCCTTCTACAAGGGCGATGTCCACGTTCTCGGGAAATTCCTTGGTGTCCAGGATTGGGGAGTAACAAACATCCACCAAGCCTGCCAGGTCGATCAGCCGTTCATCCAAATCGAGAAACGACATGTGGCAACCCGAGCAGCCTGCCAGCCACGCGGTGGCGAATCTTGGCTTCACGGGCGTGTCTACGATTCCCACGTCTTCCTCTCGCGGGCAGACACGATGTACTTCAGGAAGCTGCGATCCTTCTGCATTTCCGCCACCGTCTTGCCCTTCAAAAACATGGCGCCGGTGGGACAAACTTGCACGCACTTTCCGCAGCCGGTGCAGGTGTCCGAAGCGCCCCAGGGATCGCCCATGTCGGAAACAACCAGACATTCGGCGCCGCGTCCGGCCACATCCCAGGTATGCGCGCCCTCCACTTCATCGCAGACCCGCACGCAGCGCGTACAGAGAATGCAGCGATTGTGATCCAGGCCGAAGCGCTCATGGCTCAAGTCCACGGCCAGGTGCGGATACTGGGGGCTCAGCCGAATGTGATCCACGCCCAAGTCCGCCGCCACCGCTTGTAATTCGCACGCGCCGTTCAACACGCACACCGAGCACACGTGATTCCGCTCGGCAAACAAGAGCTCCACAATTAGTTTGCGGTATTCGCGCAGCCGCGGCGTGTTGGTGCGCACCACCATGTCTTCGGCCACTCTGCTAATGCACGCCGGCTGCAGTTTCTTTTGGCCTTCGATCTCGACCAGGCACAACCGGCAAGCGCCGACATCCGACAGCCCGCCTAGATGACAGAGCCGGGGAATGTGGATTCCGCTATCCCAAGCCGCGTCGAAGATGGTCTGGCCTTCGGTGGCCGTGATCATTTTGCCGTCCACTTCGAGAGTGCTGACGCTCATGCCGGTGCTCCTGGCGCGAATGCGTCCGAAACCAGCGCCGCTTCATACTCGGGGCGGAAGTAACGTAGCGTGCTCAGTACGGGATTCGGAGCGGATTGCCCGAGTCCGCACAGGCTGGTGTTCCGTACCAGATCGCAGAGCGTCTCGAGCATTTGCAAATCCGCCGGCCTGGCCTGGTGCGCGGAAAAACGGCCCAGCAGTTCGTGCATTTGCACCGTGCCCGCGCGGCAGGGAATGCATTTGCCGCACGATTCCGTCATGCAGAATTCCATGAAATAGCGCGCGACGTCCACCATCGATGAGGTTTCGTCCATGACGATCATCCCGCCGGAGCCCATGATGGAGCCCAGGCTGGTGAGCGTTTCGTAATCCACCGGCGTGTCCAAAAATTCTTCGGGGATGCAACCGCCTGATGGCCCGCCGGTCTGCACGGCCTTGAAGCGCCGGCCATCGGGAATGCCCCCGCCGATGTTATAGATGATGTCGCGCAGCGGCATGCCCATGGGGACTTCGATCAGCCCCGTGTTTCGGATGCTGCCCGCCAGCGCGAATACTTTGGTGCCTTTGCTGCGTTCGGTTCCCAAACCGGAGAACCACGACCCGCCATTTCGAATAATGGGCGCGATGTTGGCGAAAGTCTCCACGTTGTTGATCAGCGTGGGGTGTCCCCCTAGCCCGGATTGTGCTGGATAGGGCGGCCGCGGCCGGGGCGTTCCACGCAGGCCCTGGATGGAGGCGATGAGCGCGGTCTCTTCGCCGCAGACAAACGCGCCCGCGCCCAGCCGGATGGAGATGCGGAAATTGAAGTGCGATCCGCATATGTCGCTGCCCAGCAGACCGTGGCGCTCGGCGTGGCGCAAGGCCGTTTTCAGGCGTGCCACCGCCAACGGATATTCTGCGCGCACATAGATGTAGCCTTCGCTCGCGCCGACTGCGTAGCCTGCAATCGCCATCCCTTCTAAGACGCGGTGCGGATCGCTCTCCAGAACGCTGCGATCCATGAACGCTCCCGGATCGCCTTCATCGGCATTACACACGATGATCTTGGGCGACCCGGATGCCTTGGCTACCGTCTCCCATTTCAGACCCGTCGGATATCCGGCGCCCCCACGCCCGCGCAGCCCGGCCTGGGCCACTTCGGCGATCACATCGGACGGATGCATCTCATGCAGCACCGTGCTCAATGCCAGGTAGCCCTGGTGCGCGATGTAGTCTTCCATGCGGTCCGGGTCGATGCGGCCAGAATTTTCCAGCACGATGCGATGCTGGCGCGTAAAGAAAGGCATTTGTGAGTCCAGGCGTATGCGCTCCAGCGGCGGACCATCCAGCGTGGCAACGATCTCGTCGGCATCCGAGGGCTGGACACGCTGATAGAGGATGCCGCCTGGATCGACGCTCACCAATGGCCCGGCGCCGCATAGCCCCAGGCAGCCAACTTGCCTCACCATGCAGGCTTCTGGTCCATGACCCTGCGCTGCCACTGCCTGGGTCAGCGCTTTCTTCAGCTCTTCACTCTGCAGCGCCTGGCAGCTGGCCGCGGCGCACACGTTGATGCAAGCCGTACGGGCGGCTTCCGCCTCGCGTTCGCGAAGGGCCAGATTCTTGAGCTCTTCAGCCAGCATGCACGCCGATCCTTTCCAGGCGTTTCTGCAGGCCTTCGGGCGTCAGACGGCTTTCCATTTCGCCATCCACCACCGCGACCGGCGCCAGCCCGCAAGCGCCGAAGCAGCGCGCGGTCAAAACGCTTAAGCGACCGTTCGGCGTGGTTTGCCCCGGCTTCACGCCTTCCTGCGCCTCGATGGACTTCAACAGTGCCGTGGCGCCTTTTATGTAGCAGGCCGTTCCGGTGCATACGATGCAAGTGTGCTCGCCTTGCGGCTTCATCGTGAAGTAGTGATAAAACGTGGCAGCTCCGTAGACCTGGCTGAGCGGAGCCTTGAGTACGGCCGCCACGAACGTGAGCCCGGGTTTGTCGAGATAGCCGAAAACCTGCTGTAACGTGTGCAAGGCCTCAATCAGCGCGCTAGGCCGGTTGCCGAGCTTCTTCATCGTGGCCGCGACAATCTTCCAGCGTTTGTCGTCGGATGGCGGCTGCACTTTTGCAAGGTACGCGGGCATAGGAACTATTTCGAAAGCACGCCGTATGCCGTGGCGGCAACTGTTTGAAGCGCTGGTACTATTCCGATTCTTGAGTAGCTAATTTGCGAGAGGTTCGGCTCCTGGGTGCGCGAATTGACGCAGTACCTCCAGGCTCAGCTAGCAGTCCCAAGCGTTTATGCGGGTACGTGGCGTGCACTTGCCTGGTTGATTATGACAAAACGCGCGCAAATCACCCTTGACGGAAATGAAGCCGCCGCCTATGTAGCTCATCAGGTGAACGAAGTAATTGCGATTTATCCCATCACGCCGTCCTCGGCCATGGGCGAGTGGGCCGACCAGTGGTCCTCCGCCGGCCAGACCAATATCTGGGGCTCCATTCCGTCCGTGATTGAAATGCAAAGCGAGGGCGGGGCAGCCGGGGCAGTGCATGGCGCTCTGCAAGCGGGAACGCTTACCACAACTTTCACGTCGTCTCAGGGCCTGCTGCTGATGATCCCCAACATGTACAAGATCGCCGGAGAGTTGACGCCCACGGTGTTTCATATCGCCGCGCGCGCCATTGCCGGTCAAGCTTTGTCGATCTTCGGAGATCACCAGGACGTCATGGCGGTGCGATCCACCGGGTTTGCGCTCCTGGCTTCGCATTCGGTGCAAGCCGTGATGGACATGGCGTTGATCGCGCAAGCGGCGGCGCTGGAATCGCGGATTCCTTTCGGGCATTTCTTCGACGGCTTCCGGACTTCGCATGAAGTGGCGAAGATCGAGCAGCTTACCGCGGACGACATGCGAGCGATGATCGACGACGATCTGGTGCGCGCCCATCGGGCACGTTCGCTCAATCCAGACCGGCCGGTATTGCGGGGCACGGCCCAGAATCCCGACGTGTATTTCCAAGCGCGGGAAACGGTGAACAGATTTTACGACGATTGCCCGGGGATCGTGCAGCGCGCCATGGATCGATTTGCAGCGCTGACCGGCCGGCAATACCGGCTATTCGATTATTTCGGCGCGCCGGATGCCGAGCGCGTGATCGTGCTCATGGGATCGAGCGCGCAGGCGGCGGAAGAATGCGTGGATGCAATGACGGCGCGGGGCGAAAAGGTGGGCGTTGTGAATGTCCACCTGTTCCGCCCGTTTTCGGCGCGTTCGTTTGTGGATGCGTTGCCGCGCACGGTAAAAGCGATTGCCGCACTGGATCGGACCAAGGAGCCCGGCAGCGCGGGAGAACCGCTGTATATGGATGTAATCTCGGCTCTGGTGGAAACTGGGACTTTCGAAAAGATGCCGCGCGTCATCGGCGGGCGCTATGGTTTGGCGAGCAAGGAGTTCACGCCCGCGATGGTAGCCGCGGTATTTGCGGAACTCGGCTTTCCCGAGCCACGCAATCATTTTGTAGTGGGGATCAACGACGATGTCTCGCATCACAGCCTGCCCGTGGATACGGCGTTCACTACGGAAGACCCAGCCACGGTGCGCGCGGTCTTTTATGGCTTGGGCGCGGATGGGACTGTCGGTGCGAACAAAAATTCCATCAAGATCATCGGTGAGGATACGGACAACTACGCGCAGGGCTACTTCGTCTACGATTCGAAGAAATCCGGCGCAATGACCATCTCGCACCTGAGGTTCGGCCGCAAGCCGATCCGCTCCAGTTACCTGATCCAGCACGCCAGCTTCGTCGCATGTCATCAGTTTTCGTTTTTGGAGCGAGTGGACGTCCTGCATTTGGCCGAGCCCGGCGCGGTGTTTCTTCTCAATAGCCCCTATGGCCCGGCGGAAGTCTGGCAGCACCTGCCGCGTGCGATGCAACAGCAGGTCATCGAGAAGAAACTGCGCTTCTACGTAATCGACGGCTATCGCGTGGCCAAGGATAACGGCATGGGCGGCCGCATCAACACCGTCATGCAGACGTGTTTCTTCGCGCTCAGTGGCGCGCTGCCGCGAGAGGAAGCCATGGCCGCCATTAAGCACGCCATCGCGAAGACCTACGGAAAACGTGGCGAGGCGATCGTGCAAAAGAACTACGCGGCTGTCGATCAGGCTTTAGCGAATTTGTATCCGGTGGAGATCCCGGAGCGGGTGACCAGCGAAATTGAACGACAGCCGTTCGCGCCACGCGAAGCTTCGGATTTTGTGAAGAACGTCCTCGCGACCATGATGGCGGGAGAGGGAGACAGCCTGCCGGTAAGCGCTCTGCCCATCGACGGCACTTATCCCACTGGTACGGCCCGTTGGGAAAAGCGGAACCTGGCGCAGGATATTCCGGTTTGGGAGCCAGAGATCTGCATCCAGTGCGGCAAGTGCGTGATGGTTTGCCCGCATGCGGTGATTCGCGCCAAAGTGTGCGCCTCGGACGAACTGGCCGCAGGCCCCGCGGCGCTGAAGTCCGCTCCTGCTCGCTGGAAGGATCGGGAGCATTTGCGATACCTGCTGCAAGTTGCGCCCGAAGATTGCACCAGTTGCGGCCTGTGCATCCAAGTGTGCCCGGCCCGGAGCAAGGCCGAGGCCAAAAAGAAAGCCATCAACCTGGCGCCGCAAGCACCCATTCGCGAGCAGGAGCGGAAAAACTGGGACTATTTCCTGGGTCTGCCTGAATTCGACCGGCAAGCGCTGGCGCTGCACAACGTCAAAGATCTGCAGTTGCTGCAGCCCTTGTTCGAATTTCCTGGGGCCTGCGCGGGATGCGGCGAAACGCCTTATATCAAGCTGCTCACGCAGCTTTTTGGCGACCGCGCGGTGATCGCGAACGCCACTGGCTGTTCGTCCATATACGGGGGCAACCAGCCGACCACGCCTTATACGGTAAATCGCGATGGCCGCGGACCCGCCTGGTCCAATTCATTGTTTGAAGACAACGCCGAATTCGGCCTTGGGATGCGCGTGTCGCTCGACCAGCAGGCCGAATACGCGCGCGAATTGGTGCAGCGCTTCTCGGCCAGCATCGGCGACGATTTGGCGGAGGCGCTTTTGAATGCCGATCAATCCACCGAAGCGGGTATCGAAGCGCAGCGCAGGCGCGTCGCGGAGTTGCAAAGCAAGCTCGGCTCGGAACCCGCTCTGGAGTTGCGCGATCTGAAAGCGCTGGCCGGCGCGTTGGTCGCAAAAAGCGTATGGCTGGTGGGCGGGGATGGCTGGGCTTATGACATCGGCTACGGCGGGCTGGACCATGTGTTCGCGTCCGGGCGCAACGTAAATATTTTGGTGCTGGATACGGAAGTGTATTCCAACACCGGCGGCCAAATGTCCAAGTCGACGCCGCGAGCCGCGGTAGCGAAGTTCTCAGCCGCGGGCAAACGGACCGCCAAGAAAGATCTCGCAATGATGGCGATGACCTACGGCACGGTATATGTGGCGCACGTCGCGCTGGGCGCCAACGATACCCATACCTTGAAAGCCTTTCTCGAGGCGGAAGCCTATCCCGGGCCATCGTTAATCATCGCGTACAGCCATTGCATCGCTCACGGCTACGACCTGGTGCATGGCTTGGAGCAACAGAAGGCCGCGGTGCAATCGGCCTACTGGCCGTTGTTCCGTTACAATCCCGCGCTGGCGGGGGCGGGACGCAATCCATTCCAACTCGATTCGCGGCCGGCTTCGTTGCCGCTCGACAAGTACGTGTACAACGAGGGCCGCTACGCGATGCTCGCGCAGAGCGCGCCGGAAACCGCCGCGATGCTGCTTACCGAGGCGCAGAAAGACGTCGCGACGCGCTGGAAACTTTACGAACATTGGGCAAACATGCCGGGCGGCCCGAACCCGGCCAGCGAAGGAGCGCAATCATGATCGATCTCTCGACGTATTACTTAGGACACAAGCTAAGGAGTCCGCTGGTGGCGTCGTCGTCACCGCTGTGCAAGGATCTTACGAATTTGAGAAAGATGGAGGAAGCGGGAGCTGGCGCGGTTGTGTTGCACTCGCTGTTTGAGGAACAGATCCTGCTGGAGAGTGAGTCACTCGACCGTTTCTTGAACGCGGGCAGCGAGAGCCATGCGGAATTCACCAGCTGCTTTCCGGATCTGGGCACCTACGATATCGGGCCGCGCGCTTATCTCAAACACCTCAGCGATGCCAAGAAGGCGCTAAAGATTCCGGTGATCGCCAGCCTGAACGGAGCTACGCTGGGCGGTTGGGTGCGCTACGCGCGCGAAATGGAAGACGCGGGCGCCGACGCCATCGAGCTGAACATTTACTTCTTGCCGTCGAGTTTTGAGATCAGCGGCGCGGAAATCGAAGACGACTATTGTGAGCTGGTGGAAGCTGTGAAGGCGCACGTACGTATTCCTGTCGCCGTGAAACTGGGGCCATTCTTTACGTCCCTCCCGCACCTGGCTTACCGTCTGGAATGCGCGGGCGCGGGCGCGCTGGTGTTGTTCAACCGCTTCTATCAGCCCGATTTTGATCTGGAGACACTCGAAGCAACACCCAATCTGAAGCTCAGCACCTCCGATGAACTGCGCTTGCGTTTGCACGCCGTGGCGCTGCTTTCTGCGCGCCTGAATCTGGACTTTGCGATCACCGGAGGCGTGCATACCGCCGAAGATGCGATCAAAAGCATCCTGGCCGGCGCGCACGCCGTCATGCTTACTTCGGCGCTGCTGCAGCATGGCATCTCGCACCTGCGTGACGTGGAGGCGGGAATGATCCAGTGGCTGGAGTCGCACGAATACCAATCGGTGATGGAGATGCGCGGCGCGATGAACGCCGCTTCCGTGGCCGAGCCGGAGGTCTTCCAACGCGCCAATTATTTGAAGGTGCTCGGATCCTGCACGCTCAAAAGCCCGATGGAGCGTAGCCGGCAACTACTTTGAAAGCTTGCGCCAACCACGGTGGTCGCCGGATATGAGCGCGTCGGCTTCCACCGGCCCTTCGGATCCGGCGGCATAATTCGGGTAGGCGGGCGCGGGCAGTTTCGCCCAGGCTTCTTCGATGGGCGTAATGATTCGCCATTCGGCCTCTACCTCGTCGTGGCGCGTGAAGAGCGTTGCGTCGCCGCGCATCGAATCGAGCAAAAGCGTTTCGTACGCGGGCGGACCCTTGGACCCGAACACCGCTTCATAGGAGAAGTTGGCGTCGACAGTGAGCGCGCGCATCTGGCCCCCGGGCTGTTTCACATCGAAAGCGATGCTGATTCCGTCGTCCGGCTGGATGCGGAGCGTGATCACGTTCGGTCCCACCTGCTCGTAAGTCGTACTGGAGAAGAGCGCTTGCGGCGTGCGTTTGAAATGAACGCGGATTTCCGAAGCCTGCCGCGGCAGTCGCTTCCCGGTGCGGATAAAGAATGGCACGCCGGCCCAGCGCCAGTTGTCCACGTAGAACTCAACGGCGGCAAAGGTCTCCGTCACCGAATCCTTCTTCACGCCTGGTTCTTCGCGATAGCCTGGAACGCGTTTGCCGCCAATCTCGCCCGGACCGTATTGTCCGCGAATGGTTCGCTTCGCCACTTCCTCCGCAGTCATGGGACGGATGGACTTCAGCACCTGCACCTTTTGCCCGCGAACCGAATCGGCTTCAAATTCGATGGGCGGTTCCATGGCCGTGAGCGCCAGCAGTTGAAGCAAGTGATTCGCCACCATGTCGCGCAACGCGCCGGTCTCTTCATAGAAGCCCGCGCGGCTTTCCACACCCACCGTCTCAGCCGCGGTGATTTCCACGTGGTCGATATAATTCCGGTTCCAGACCGGCTCAAACAGCGAGTTGCCGAAGCGGAACACCAAAATGTTCTGGACCGTTTCCTTGCCCAGGTAATGATCGATCCGGAAAACATCCTTCTCGTCGAAAACTTTATGGAGAACCGCGTTCAGCTCTTGCGCGGACTTCAGATCGTGCCCAAAAGGCTTCTCCAAAATAATCCTGGCCCAACCGCGCTCGCCATGGTTCAGCCCGGCGTGGGCCAAGCCTTCCACGATGGGGCCTGCCACCGAGGCCGGAGTGGAAACATAAAACAAGTGATTCGGGTTGGCTACGGACTTTTCCATCTCGCCCAGGCGCTCTCGCAGCCGAACGTAAAACTGATCGTCATTCGGGTCACCCACGAAGTAGTGGAGGCGCTTCTCGAATTCCTTCCACTGCGCCTCATTGAAGCCGCGCGTGTCGCCGGATTGCTCGGCGCCCTCCCGCAGCTTGGCGCGGAATTCTTCCGAGCTCATCTCGGTTCGTCCCACCCCCAGCACTTCAAACTGGGGATTCATGCAACCCACGCACGCCAGATTGTACAGGCCGGGAATTAACTTGCGGTGCGTGAGATCGCCGGACGCTCCGAAGATCACTAACAGACAAGAATCGCCGGTCGGCAGCGGTTCCAGGGAAAACTTCTCGAGTGGATTGACGTCAATGATGGCGGACAAAACACCCTCCTCTTGGGCTAGATGCCCGAACCAGCACAAAGGTTCGGGCTATTTTCATCCTGCCACAGCGACGCGCGCGCGGTTGGAACAACAGGGGCGTCGGACCACAAAACGCTCGCCATCGCTTCTGGCGCGGTCCGTAGCCCTCCCGATATACAATGGCTGGCGGAGCGTTATGGCAAAAACATTGATTGCGGTCGGTATACTGTGGCTTTCGCTGGCCGCTCTGTTGCCGGCGCAGAACACGAGCGGAAGAACCGGAAGTTGTGACCGGGCATGTCTTGAGGGGTTCGTGGATCAGTATCTGAATGCCGTAATGGCGCACGATCCGAAACTGGTGCCGCTGGCGAAGAACGTACGGTTCACCGAAAACGGGCAAAAACTGGTGATCCCCGATGGATTGTGGAATTCCATGGTCGGCAAAGGGACCTATCGTTTGTTTGTGGACGATCCGCAAGCGGAGTCCGTGGCGTTCATCGGGACGATCAAAGAAGAAGGACGGACGCCCAGTGAACCCATTCCGGGAGTATTAGCGTTGCGGCTGAAATTGCACGACCGGCAGATCTCGGAAGTAGAGACCTTCGTGGTAAGGAATCCGCAAACGGCCGAGCGGTTGGAGAAGATCGGCATGCCCAATCCCGTATTTCTGGAAAAGGTGCCGGAAGCGCAGCGCATGTCGCGCGCCGATCTGATCAAGACTGCCAATATGTATTTCACGGGGATGCAACAAAATGATGGCAAGGGAGTCTATCCCTTTACCGACGATTGCAACCGGATTGAGAACGGCATGCAGACTACCAACGCGCCCCTGAAGCCTGGCCAGACGCGGCCCGACCCGGCTACCGCCACAAACTACTCGTCGGCCTGGGGTTGCAAGGAGCAGTTCCAATCGGGTTTGCTGCATTTTGTGACGCGGATTCGCGACCGTCGCTACGTGGCTGTGGATCAGGAACGCGGGCTGGTGTACAGTTTCATCTTTTTCGACCATTCGGCGGGGAAGACCAGGCATTTCGAGACGCCTGACGGCCGGGCGGTGGTGGCGGGACCGACGCAACCATGGACGTGGGAGATCGCCGAAATGTTCAAAGTGGAAAATGGCAAGCTGCGGCAGATTGAAGCGGTGCTGGACCGCGCGCCCTATCGGATGCCATCGGGCTGGAGCACGTGGGAAGATGGTATGTCGGATCGTGCGCGCGACGTCACAATGGGTGACCGTTGAACGAACTGGGCGAGTTTCAGATCCTGCTGATCGACGACCACCCGGCCGACGCAAAGCTATTTGAGCATGCGCTGAAGCAGACAGAGACGCGCGCCAGGGTGTACTGGGTGGCGACGGCCGAAGAGGGTCTGCAGTTTTTAAAGCAAGAAGGGCGCTTTGAAGGTGTGGGACGCGTGCGGCTGGTGGTGAGTGATCTCAGCATGCCTGGGATGGACGGGTTCGAACTCGTGGCGCACGTGCGGAAAAATGTGGGGCTGGCGCCCACTCCGGTGGTCATTATGAGCAGTTCGCGATCGCCTCGGGATGTGCTGCGCTGCTACCAGCTTGGCGCGAATTCGTACATCACCAAGCCGATGTCGCTGGAGGCGTTTGTCGCGACCATTGGAACGCTGGTGCGGTATTGGCTGGACATCGTAGAGCCGCCCGATCCCGCGATGGTGGACTGACGGTTAATGAGAGCGGGCGCGCGAACGCAATTCTTCCGCGGCTCGGAACCAATCTTCTTCCGGCGATCCGATGGGGCCGCCTCGGGCCTGCCAGAGTTCGTAGGCCAGGGCCGCAATCTCCGCGTGGCCAAATGCGGCGATGCCGTGCCCGACCGTAGCCCCTATGGCGCCCTGGCTCGAATCGTCGGCATGCTCCTGAGCTCGCCTGGATTGCTCGTGCCCACTCAAATGTTCCTGCTTTCCGTGCTGCTCGGCAACGCGATGGGCATGCGCGGCGCCGTTCTCCAGCTCTGAAGCCTTGTGGTGGTTCTCATAATGCGATGCGTCGTTTACGCGTGTGGACATATTAGTTAGACACAGCCACCGCGTATAAGTTATCTATTATTCCGATTCGAAACAGGTTGCAGGCGGGCGTATCAATAAACTGGAGGAAGTCTCAAATGCTGAAACCATGTTTGCTCGTGCCGGCGGTGTTGTTGGCCGGCGCCCTGATCGGATGCTCAAATTCCGCTAATAAATCGCCTGATGTTTCGAGCGGCATTCACAAGGCTCTGGACCAGGCCGGCTTCAAGGATGTATCTACCAGTGAAGATCGCGACAAAGGCGTAGTGACGTTGAGCGGGCACGTGCCGACGGACGGCGATAAGGCGCAAGCCGAATCCATCGCGAAATCCATGGCGGCGGGCCAGGTGGTGTCGGATGAAATTGCCGTGGTGCCGCCCGGAGATGAGCACGATGCCAAGGCTGCCAACTCAGATTTGGATAAGGGGATCGAGCAGAATCTGGATGCGGCGCTCATTCAGGACCGGCTGAACAAAGCCGTGAAGTATTCGGTGAAGAATCATGTGGTCACGCTTACGGGCAATGTCGATTCCCAAGCTACGCGGGCCTCGGCACAGCAAGTGGCGGCTTCCGTTCCCAACGTGCAACAAGTGGTAAACGAGCTGCAAATTAAGGGGCAAAAGGCGACTTCGTCGAACTAGCGCAGCGACTACTGCGAAATGGTTTCGAGCGCCAGGTTGTTGGTGCGCGGGCCGAGCAGTCCAATGGCGAGCATTACCATCAGCATGCTGCCGGCGATCAGGGTGAAGACGCCGGCGACGCCGAAGCGGTGGAGAGCGAAGCTGATCACAAATGAACTGAAGACCACGGAAATACGGCTCCAGGAATAGACGAAGCCGACAGCGCGGGCACGGATGCGCGTGGGGTAGAGTTCGGCCTGGTAAGCGTGGCTCGAGAACGACAGGATGTTGTTCCCGAGAGTGAGTAGCACGCCAAAGAAGATCAGCAGTGCAGCGGTAGTCATCTGTCCGAACAGAAGCCCGGCGATTGCGACTGTGCACGCGGACCAAACGATTTGCCACTTGCGCTCCAGTTTGTCGGCGATGGCAGCGGCGAACAACGGTCCAAACGGCGCAGCGATGGCGATGATAAACGTATAGCGCAGGCTGCTCGGGATGGCGATGCCGCGGGCGATCAGCAGCGTCGGCACCCAATTGGAGAAGCCATAAAATCCGACCGTCTGGAACAGATGAAAGACGATCAGCATCACGCTACGCTTGCGGTAAGGCGGCCGCCACATCTCCGAGAAAGTGGCGCGAGAAGGCGCGGGGCTAGCGTTTTTTCCGTGCTCTGCCAGCCAGCGCGGGCTCTCGGGAACGCGTCGGCGAATCCACCACACCACAACCGCGCCGCCCGCTCCAAACAACACCACCCAGCGCCAGCCATCCAATCCGAGAGGCGCGCGCGGGACCAGAATCCAGGCCAGGAGCGCGACCACCGGAACAGCGCAAAACTGGAGGGCTTGATTGATGGCGAAGGCGCGGCCGCGCAGATTGGCCGGCACCAGTTCGGAGAGATACGCGTCGATGGTGACCAGCTCCACGCCAACGCCGATGCCGGAAATGAAGCGCCATAGATTGAGGCCGAAGACATCGTGCTGGAACGCCATCACGACGCTGGCAACCGTGTACCAGAGCAGCGAGTAAGTGAAAATGGTGCGGCGGCCGAAACGGTCGGCCGCGAAGCTGACCAGCGCCGTTCCGATGAAAAGCCCGGAAAACATGGCCGCCACAAAGCCCGCGATGCCGGTAGATCCGAAAAGGCCGGGAGTGGTGGGCGTCAGGATGCCCGATCGCACCAAGCCGGGCGCGATGTAGCCGGCGAAGAAGATATCGTAAAACTCGAAGAAGCCGCCCAGGGAGATCAGCGCCACGCGCGGCCAGACATTGGCGGGCACAGTTACAATTGAGCCGGAGCTGCCGGATGATGTGGAATGCAAGGAGACTGGGATTTATTGTACTTCCCCTCCTGCTGGCGCTGTTGCTCGCGATGGCCGGCCTGGGCCAGCGCTTCCGCTTTCAACAGGAAGAAGAGGAAGCCCCGCGCCCGGTGTTTCCTGCGCAGTCCGAATTCCATTTCGTTCGCGTGGAGTATACGGATCTGCCCGAATATCATCGCTTCTTCGGATTCGCTTCGCGCGGAGGGGCGGGCGAAGGCTGGTGGGTGGTGGACTGGCCCAACGCGGACGATCATTTTTCGCAAGGCGTCCAGCGGCTCACGCGCATCGCCACCGGCGACCCGGTCCACATGCGGCTCACCGATGACCGCTTGTTCGATTACCCCTGGATTTACGCCACGCAGACCGGTTGGTGGAACCTGAGCGACGCGGAAACAATGCGCCTGCGCGAGTATCTTTTGCGCGGCGGGTTCCTGGTGGTGGACGACTTTTGGGGCGCCGATCAATGGGAGATCTTCCGCCAGACCATGGCGCGCGTGCTGCCGGGACACTCGATTCCGGATCTGGCCCAAACAGATTCGGTGATGCACGTTCTTTACGATATCGAGGACAAGGACCGCACTTTTATTCCGGGAACCCGGCACTTGCGGCGCGGGCCGGGCGGCGAGATCCGTGTGTATCAGCCCGAAGGATCTACGCCCGCGTGGCGCGCGATGTATGACGACCGTAGCCATATGGTTGTTGCGGTGAATTTCAATACCGACGTCGGCGACGCTTGGGAATATGCCGACTCGCCGATTTACCCGGAGGCGATGACCGCGCTCGCGTACCGGTATGGGATCAATTACTTGATCTATTCGATGACGCACTAAGCTGGTTTAGAGGAAGCGCTGGATGCGATCGCGGAAGCGCGTATACATCCAGGAGACGCCCACCAGAATCAGCCCCAGAACGATAAACGACAGGATGCGGCTCACGGTTTCTAGTTCACGCAAATCATAGAGGAACAGCTTGAGTACACAGATCATGAAAAGCGCCAGGCCCGACAGGCGTTGCACGCGGTCCCGCAGCGGAAAGCCGGCTCCGAGTAGTGCGAGGGCTTCCGCAGCCAAGGCGACGGTCAAGGCGCCGCCCGAGACTTGGTAGGAAAGCAAGATGGCCAGCTGGATGGAAGCGAGCATCGAGAAATACGCTCGTGCATGGCGTTCGATGCCCTCGCCCGCGTTGCGTGACGCCAGGAGTTGCGCGGCATAGAAGCTCACGATCACGATGGAGGTGGGGAGAATCCGCACAAGACTTGCGCTGAGAGTCAGCGTGGTGAAAAGGAACGTGAGCAGCGCGATGACGAAGCTCTGCCAGCGCAAGTCGGCGATGTTGCGAATTTTCCCCACGGCATAAAGAGCGAGAGCGAACAAAGCCCAAGCGGCGACGGTCCAGGTTGAGCCCAGTTCGAAGCGCGCGAGAGCCATGAAGAGGATCGCCGAGGTGTAAAGGTAGGCGCGAGTCGACTCGCGCTGGTAGCGCCACCTAAAATAATAGTGCGACGCGATGACTGGCGCCACTGTGAGCGTGCGGTACGTGATGTGAAGCACATCGCCGAGAGAGGCGAAGTCGAAGTACAACAATCGAACGCACACCGCGGACGCGACCAAATGGGACAACAGGCGAAAACGTGAGAACCCGAAACGAATTCCGATTTCGAACGCAACCAGACCGAGCGCGGCCCAGGCCAGCGCGATTGCGGGCGGCGGCAGTTTCAACCACATGAGCGCCATCGCCAACAGCACACTGCCGGCCGCGTACAGGTCGCGGCACCATTCGCGTTCATGATCCTCGATACGCCCAGGCATGGGGCGGAAGAGCCGGGCGCTGACGGACAAGCAGACGGCCGTTGCGATGGACAGCGGAATCGCGTCGGAGAGATCCCACCACATGGAGCAAAAGCCTGCCGTAGAGACAAAGTACGATAGCCAGCGGAAATGTTTGGGCAGGCTGTGCAATCCCAGTTCGAACAAAACGGCGCCCACGAGCAGCCAGGCAGCGCCCAGATAACCGTCAGGCACAAGCTGCCACGCAATCACGAACAGGAACGCCGCCGTGGAGGCTGCGGTGATCCACGAGATTTTTTTCTCAGCCACGCCCAGCCGGTCGTTATCCGGGCTCAAGGCGATGCGTAGCGTGGCGGCATAGTGGAGCGCGGCGCAAATCGCCACGGGCAGCCAGGGCAGAGGCCAATCGGATCGCGCGCCGGGGTGGCCGATGCCCAAAGAATTGATCGCCAGACCTGCGCCGGTGCCGAGCGCTCCGATGACGTATGACTGATAGCGGAACTCGCGCTTGCGCAGGCGAAAGCCCATCTCAAATAGAACCGCGGCGAAGGCCAGCCACGCTACCGATAGATATTGGCGCGGTGTTTCGTAACCGATCGCCAGGGTTATCAATCCGGCCGCCGCGATGCTGTAGAGCGTACCCCCGGCGGCGCGCAGCATGCGATTGACATAGAAGACCAAAGCCGACAGCACCGCTACGGGCGACCAACTGGTCCAGGAACGGCCGACGAAAGTGATAGAGCCGCCCTCTGCCAGATCCACCAGACACGTCTTCATTACGGATACGGCAAAAGCGCTGCCGGCCAGTTGTTGCACATACTTTTGTCCGAAACGCAGTCCCGCCAGCAACAGGATCTCGCCTTCGATGAGCAGGCCGATGTTGACCCAGGCGCCTGGAGCGCGCAGCATGATGGCGACCGCGGCCATTGCCGCCGAGAGCGTGATGGAGCCTTCATAGCTTCCGCCTCCGATTCGCGCGAGCGTGCCGGAGTATGAGTCGAAAGTGGACGGCGGGCGCATCCACGCGCGGAGAATGGCGCCGGCCAGATAAACCATGGCGCCGGCAGCGAGAAACGCATAGAGATGCGCCGGGTTCGACCGTTCCCATTTCACCAGAGAGAGTCCTAGAAAGCCGAGCGCGTTCACCGGAAGAATGAGCGACTCGATGGTCCATTCGGCCGTGCTGCGCCGGAGACGCAATAGATCGAAAGTTTCAAACAGCAGCCAATACATCGCCAACAGCGGCTGCGTGGAAGCCAGCGGCGCGCCGACGTCGGGCCTAGACGCGCATGTGGCGTACGTAGCGAAGAGGCCGAAGACCGCCATCTGATGCCATTCGAAACGGTGCGCCAGATATAAGAGGGACGCGGCCAGCGGTAACAAAGCCAGCACCGAGAACGGTGTGCTTTCGCTCAACGCTAGCGTGGCGAACGCGATAAAGTAAGCCAGCCCGCTCACGGTTTGCGACTTGTAGCGTAGCGAATGCACTATCATTCCGGTGGCGACTGCGAGCACCAGAGCAGTCCCCAGGTAAGGGTTGTCGATTACCTTCGCCGCGGGCAGAGCGTGCATGGCGTAGGTTGTAAAGTAGAGCGCCGCCCAGCCGCCGCCGATCAGTCCACGCGCGAAGATGGCGTAGGCTCGTTTGCGTTCCACGAACACGCCGCTGAGCAACATCACTAAGCTGACGCTCATTCCAATGGCGACGCGGCCGAGGGGACCTACGTGCGTGAATTCGTAGCCCAGCAGCAGCGCGATGCCGATCACCAGCACCAGCACGCCAAGTTTGTTCAGCCAGCTCCCCCCGACCACGGCTTCCCATTCCGGGCCGCCTATGGAATCGCGAAACTGGTCGCGCCAGGTTCGCCGGGGAGGCGCGGGCTCGCGGAAGGATTCCGGTATCGCGATTACCGGTAACGGCTCGGGCGCGGCCTCCGGCGCGGCTTCCAGCGAATGAACGGGCGGACGCACGGCAATTGAGGGTGCAAAGACTACGGGAGCTTCCGGCTCGACGGGTTGGGGCGCTACAGGAGGTGGTTGCGCGGCCTGCGATTTCTCGAGCGCCCACACGCGCTGGGTTAATCCGGCGATCAGCTCACTATCGCGATCGTGCTCGTATTGAGTTTGATTGAGACGATCTTCGGCGCGGTTCAACCGGCCATAGAGATACGCGAAACCCACCAATGCTGCAACGAACAAGAGAAAGGTCATGGATTTTCCCCGTTACGAGTGCAGCAGCGCAGGCGCGTCGGCGGCCGAAGCCATACGCCAGCGGTAGATGAAATACGTGGCTGCGGCCGCCAGGACGTGCTTTGCGGTGTGGCCGCTAATGGGCAGGATCGAAAAGCTGGCGCGGTCGTAAAATTCAGCCAGCTTTGCCAGTGCGTAAAACGCCAGGACCACCGCGAGGTATCGGGCGTCGCGAATGAACCAGAGGGCGGGAACAAGAATCAGAAGCGGACCGAACTGGACCAAAACGTAAAAGCGCAGATCGTTCGTCACGCTCCACCACAGCACGCTCGCGACGCCGCAAGCCAGGAGAGCGGTGAGGATCCGGCGGTTGACTCGCGTGTCATTCTCGCCGGTATCATTCTCTCCGGTAACCACGCACGCGAGCAAAGACATGAACACCAGTGTCATGGGCAAACGGTCCCAGACCAGGCGAGCGTCACTCGGCGCAAGGTGGTAATAGGACGACCCGAAAAACGTCAGCAGCACGCCGCTGAACAGGACACGATCGATGGTGCCGCGCAGTTTCCAGAGGCCGAGCAGGCCGACCATCGCGAACGGTAGATTCGAAGCCACGTTCCAGAAGTTCGGAATGGTCCAGATAGTCCGGCTGTCCGCGAATAAATGATAGGTCTCATCCTGTGGGATCGGCTGCACGAAAAGAAAGAATGCCGATATTGACAACGCCAGCGCCGTGGCGATGGGGAGGCGTGCTCGATTCGGCGTGGTGAGCAGTTCAATTGGCATTGACTTTCTCCACATCCGCGGCTTTCTCACTAACCTCTTCGGCCGAGCGTGAAGCGCTGGCCAGTTCCACGGCTTTGGCCTTGGCGCCCCGCAGGTCCAGCTTGCCGGTTCCAAGCGACGGGATGGCGTCCACCAGATAAATGTTTTCGCGCTTGGGAACCCAGAGCTTGGGCAAGTCGGTCTCTGAAAGCCGCTGCCAGATTTGCGCGGGCATGATGTCCGCCTGCGTGTAGAGCAAAGCCAGACGTTCGCCGCGCTGCTCGTCGGGGATGCCGATGACGACGCAAGGCTGGTCGCCCAGGAGCTCGTGGATCGCCTCCTCGATCTTCAGGTGCGGCACCATCTCGCCCGCGATTTTGCTGAAGCGCGCCAGGCGATCGATGATGTGCAGGAAACCGTCGGAATCCACGCAGGCCAGGTCGCCGGTGGAGTAATAGCCATCCACCAGCGATTGAGCGGTGCGGTCGGGATCGCCCAAATACCCGAGCATACGGCTGGGGCCGTTGACCAGCAACAGCCCGGTGTCGCCGGCTGGAAGCGGTGCCATCGTATCCGGATCGACGATGC
Organism: Bryobacterales bacterium; assembly: GCA_963725455.1. Lineage (GTDB taxonomy): Bacteria > Acidobacteriota > Terriglobia > Bryobacterales > Bryobacteraceae > Palsa-89. The sequence goes on along the minus strand of CAVRZH010000024.1, from coordinate 101,792 downwards.
GCAGCGAGACATAAGGCAACGGGCGCCCGGCAGTTCCGGGCTTGTACGCCGTGCGTTCGTGATTAGTGACGTTGACCGAAACAACCGGGCCCATTTCGGTGCACCCATAACCTTCGAGCGGCGTGACGCCGAACTTTTCTTCGAACGATGCTACCAGCGCCGGCCGCAGTTTCTCCGCGCCCACCAGCAGATAGCGAATGCTGCCGAGCTGTTCGCGCGTGCATTTGCGCAGATAGCCCAGGCAGAAGGTGGGCGTGGAAAGAAACAACGTGGGATGATGCGCGCCGGCCAGTTCCCCGATGGCTTTGGCTTCGTTCGGATTGGGATGAAACACGGCTTTGAAGCCTTGCAGCAGCGGAAACCACAGCGTGTAGGTATAGCCGAAGGAGTGAAAGAATGGCAGCACGCCGAGCATGCAGTCCGTGTGATCGACGGAGTAAACTTGCGCGGTGGCGTCGACATTCGCCAGCAGATTCCAATGCGAAAGCATCACGCCCTTGGGCGTTCCGGTGCTGCCGCTGGAGAAGATGACCGCGGCCAGATCGTCCGGTTTCGCTGCGCCCGCCAGTGTACGAGTGGAAAGCAATCGAGCGGCGGCCATGGCCAGAGCTTTGGAAGCGGGAGTAAATGCCGCGAGCAAATCCTCCAGGAAAATGGTACCGGGCAATTCGCGCAGCTTGGCTTTTTCGAGAAAAGCGCGTGAGGACAGGACGGTCGAGATTCCGCATTTTTCGATCGCGTAGGCCATGCCATCTTCGCCCGCGGTGAAATTGAGATTGACCGCGGTTTTTCCGGCCAGAGTTACACCCAGGTTCGCCAGCGCGCCACCAACCGAGGAGGGGAGCAGGATGCCAACCGAGCGAGCCGCGGCGCAATGCGCTTTGATCCATTTTTTCAGCAGCAGCGCCGCGGTCAGAGCCTGGCCGAAAGTGAGCTGCTTTCCAGTGGAGTCGGCAATCGCGACCGAGGACCATTGGCGTTTGGCCGCGCTGATAAATCGATGTGATAACGTGCTCGAAGCGTTCTTGCGGCATTCGGCGGCCTGGGTGCCAAGCTCCAGGACGCGCTGATACAAATGCGCGGAGCTAACATCGCCGGTAACTGGATTGCCAACATACACGGTCACTTCGTGCCGCAGCTTCAAGCGCGAGGCGAATGGGCGGCCGCCTTTCAGGCTGAAGGCGTGGCCCCATAGGCCGTCGAGATAAACCGGAATTACAGGCGTGGAATCGATCCCGCGCGTGATGACATCCACGCCGCGCTCAAACGGTTTCACGTGCGACGTGCGCGTGATCTCGCCTTCGGGGAAGATGCAAACCAGGCTGCCCTTTTCAAGCTCCGTGCGGGCATTGCGCAGCGCGCGCAGCGACTCTTTCGAGTGAGTTGGGATTGGAATGGCGTATAGCAGCCGGCAGAACGGATTCAGCCATTTGCTTTCATACAGCGGCTGCCACATCAGGAAACGAATGAAACGCGGGGTGGCGCAGCCAATCAGGATGGCGTCGGCGTAGGAGACGTGATTGGAAACGATCAGCGCGCTGCCTTTTTTCGGGATGTTATCCGCGCCCACGATGCGAATTTTGAACAAGACGTGCGCGATGGTCCAGAGCAGCAGACGAACCAGCGGCGCGGGCACCAGCCAAGCGATGTATGCGGTTGCAACCAGAGTCAGCACGCCTAACGCGGCGAGAATGTGCGAGGGCGTCCAACCCAGGATGTCGTGGAACAGGTAGAGCGAACCGGATGCAAGCACCACTCCGATCATATTCAAGAAGTTGTTGGTCGCGAGCAAGCGGCCTTTTTCTTCGGGCTCGGCATGCTCTTGCAGGAAGGCGTTCAGCGGAACGATGAAGAGCCCGCCCGCGAAGCCCGTCACCGCCAGCCAGACAAGGCTCGAAGCGAAGGAATGCGCGAATCCCAACAGAATGGCGGACAGGCCCAGCAGCGCGGCGCCGTACGGAACCAGCCCGATCTCCACGCTATCGCCGGAGAGCCATCCGGCTGCGATGCTCCCCAGGCCAATGCCCACCGCCAGCGCCGTTACCAACAGCCCGGTGCGGGTATCGGAAAGATGCAGCGAATCGGTGCCAAGCAGAATGACGGCCATCTGGAAGAGAGCGCCCAGAAACCAGAAATACGAAATCCCCGCGACGGTGAGCCACAACGGGCGGTCGCTATAGATGCGCCGGATGCCCGCGAAGACTTCGCCGAACGGATTCCACTGCATGGGCAGGCGTGAGCCCGAGGCTGGAACCTTGCGGATGCCCAGGCTGGTGAGCGATCCGACTACGGCGATGCCGAGCAGCATCCCGCCCATGACCAGCGGCTCGCCTTTCCAGCGTGCGAAAAGAAACGATCCTACGCTGGTTCCAAGTACGATGGCGGCGAAGGTAGACAGCTCCACCAATCCGTTGCCGCGTGTCAATTGCGCTTCTCCCAGCATTTCGGGGAGGATGCCGTACTTCGCGGGGCTGAAGAAATTGGCCTGCATCGCGAGCAGGAACAGGACCACCAGCAGCATGTCTATACTGCGCATGGACAGTGCCACCATGCCCACGCCCATGATTGCGATTTCGAAAGCCTTGGTGATCTGGAGGACGCGCGTTTTACTGAAGCGGTCGGCCAGCTGGCCGGCGTAACCTGCGAACAACAAAAACGGCAGCACGAAGACGGCGCCCGCGATGGACAGGTAGCGCGAGCCGAGCAGTTGATTTGCCGCCAGCTCCACCGCGCCCACCGACACGATCATTTTGTAGACGTTGTCGTTGAACGCGGCGAGGAACTGGGTCCAGAGGAAAGATTGAAAACCGCCATCGCCCAAAAGCGCGGCATATCCGCTGGATCCGGCCCGAACTACGTTTGTTGTTGCCATGCTTTGTATTCGGCACTTTCGAGACCAAAGCTACGGGCGATATCCGCCTTCATTTTCAACAGCTCAGCCTCACGTTCGCAGGACCAGCCATGCATTAGATGTACATAAATGTACACTCAATGTATGGCAGCATTTTCCAGGCAAGATCAACACTTTCTTTCGTCGGTGGCCCAGCTTGGCTATGGCAACCCATTTCTTCACGAGCGGGTGGCGTTGGAGAAGGCGCTGCTGGGGCGCGAATTCGTTCCCGGCGGCGAGGTGTGGAGCGCGTCGGTCAGCGATCCGGACGCGGAGTCTCCCAACGTGACTTCGATTTACAGTAAGCTCAGCGCCCTCATGCAGGCGTTGCCCGGCAAGCTGGCCGCGGCGTCCGAGGTGAATGAAGAACAGCTCATCGCGTATGAGGAGAGCGTCCACTATCTGTTGTATGAGCGTTATCGGCCGCAGTTTGTCGCTGCGCAGGGCAAATGGCGTTTCTATCGCGAGTTCCTCGCGGACTGGAACCGGCTGTGTCGCATTCCTGGAAAGCGGTTTGAGAGCGCATTGGAGCCCGGACACGTGTTCGCGTGTTTCCGGCAAATCCAACGCGCCTTCCATCATATCTATGACAACATCATCGGGAATTCGATGCCAGCGGCGCGATTGCGCGCCAGCATCTGGCAATCCATTTTTACGCACGACATGCGCCGATACCGCCGCGTGCTGTACCGGCGGATGGGCGATTTTCCTACGCTAATCACCGGGCCGTCGGGCACCGGGAAGGAGTTGATCGCGCGCGCCATCGCGGGGGCGCGTTATGTGCCGTTTGATCCGGAGCGGATGGAGTTCGCCGATGCACCAGGCGAAAGCTTTCTGCCGATCAATATCGCCGCGCTCTCGCCGACGCTGATTGAATCCGAGTTGTTCGGGCACCGGCGCGGATCGTTCACCGGCGCGATTGGCGATCGCAAGGGATGGCTGGAGGCGTGCCCGCCGTCCGGATCGGTGTTCCTCGACGAGTTGGGCGAAATGGATTTGGCGATTCAGGTGAAGCTGCTGCGGGTGATTGAAACGCGCCGGTTTACCGCGGTCGGCGATACGGCGGCGCGCGAGTTTCACGGCAAGCTGATCGCGGCCACCAATCGTGACCTGCCGGCCGGCATTCGGAACGGCCGCTTCCGGGAGGATCTTTACTATCGCCTGTGCGCGGATCTGATTCAGACGCCGTCGCTGGCCGATCAGATTCGCGATTCGCCGCGAGTGCTCGGCGAGCTGGTCCACTATATGACGCTGCGAACCGTCGGGGACGAAGCCGAGCGATGCCTCCCGGAAGTGGAGGAATGGATCCGCAAGCAATTGCCCGCCGATTATACGTGGCCTGGAAATTACCGGGAGCTGGAACAGTGCGTGCGCAACGTGATTATCCGGGGCTCCTATCAGCCGCTGACGCAGTCTACGCGCGGCCATGAAGACGAGTTCTTCGCGCGTTTTCGCGCCGGCCAGTTGAGCGCGGAGGAGCTGCTGGCGCGCTATGCGGCGCAAGTCTATCAATTGACCGGCAGCTACGAAGAGGCGGCCCGAAAGATGGGCCTGGATCGGCGCACCGTGAAAGCCAAGGTGGAGCGATACCTTGAGGCCGCGGCCGATTAGAATTCGTTCGATTCCGGTTTGAACAGAAAGGTCAGGGTCATCTCGCTTGGCACGGTCTTCTCGCCTTCACGCGCGGGACGAAACCGCGATTGGCGGGCGGCGCGCAGGGCTTCGGTTTCGAGCAGACGCGCCTTCTCGCCCTTGGTTGAGGTGATGTGCGCGCCGGTGACGTTGCCCTCCTGATCGATGGCTACTACCACATCCACGCGTACTTCGGACTGAATCTTCGTTTTCACTTTGGCCGGAATCTCGAGGGGGATCAGAGGTCCGATGAAAGGCTCGGACGATCGCGCCGCAACGGTGCGTACCTCGGACGGCCTCACCGGTGTTTCGGCTTGGGCGTGCGCGTCCGGCGCTTTTACTGCTGGAGCCGGCAGGACGGGTGCAGCGGGCGGCTTGGGTTTCACCATCGGCAGTATTTCCACGGAGGCGAATCGCTCCCACTGCTGTTGCATGCTGGGAAATAAGACCCCGATCAGGATTGCGGCCGCGGCTGCGAATGTCACACCGAGAGCAGACCAACCCCGGGGTGCTGCCGGCGGTGCGAGGACGATGGCCGCGGACGGTTCAGGTTTCACCGCGATTTGCGCTGGCGCTTCCGACGGCGCGGGTGCTACGTTGGGCGGGACCGGTGCTTCGACTATGGGCGCCACTGCTGCGACGGGTGACGCTTCGACAACAGGCGGAGCCTCGGCGGCAGGTGGCTTCTCGGTCAACGGCAGTGCGTCTGTTATAGCCGACGCGTCTGTTATAGCTGGAGCTTCTGTTATAGCCGGAGCTTCTGTTACAGCAGAGGCCTCCATAGCAGCCGGCGCTTCCGTAACTTTCGGCGCTGGTGCAGCCACTGGTATTTGGGCAAGGGCCGCTGCTGCTTCAACGACGCGCGGTGTTTCGGTGACAGCCAACGCCGCTGGCACTGGCGACGTTTGCGGCGTGGCAAGCAGCGGAAACTGGCGCGGAGCTTGCGCCCAGAACGTTTCCATGGCCGACAGGAGCCTTTGAAACCGCTCTTCGGCGACGTCCGGATGGCTGCTGATTTGCTTCATTCTGCGCGTCTGCTCGGCGACTTCGCCCTCCAGCACGCCAATGCGCCGCGACAGGTTGGATTCCATGTCGCGTACGAACTTCGTGGGATCGGCCGCCAGCGCCTCACGTTCCCGCCGGTCCTTGAACAGACGGCGTCCGGCGACGCTTCCGTTCATCACGGCCGGCAGTTGCGTCTCGGGAGCCTGCTCCCCGGCTGCTTCTGCGAGCAGCTTAATCTCGTCGCCAAAACGCATGGCGTCGCGCTTGGAGAGGCAACGCCATTCGGTGGGCTCGGGTTCTTGATCGTTTTGATAAAGCCCGAAGCCGACCAGTTCGTCTTCGCCCAAAAATTCGGCGATGCGCGTGAACTGCGCAATGGTGGCGCGGCGCAGCGACGTGGCTCCCGAAAAAGCGGCGCCGAATGCCTGCGCTTGCTGCGGAGACACGGCACCGGCATATTCAGCGGTGAAGTTGAGCGATTCGGCGTCGAAGTCCGACGCCAGCCACTCGCCGCGCTCGGCTTCGATATGTACATCCTCGGCCAGCAGGTAAAAGAATTTGCGGGTTTCTTCCACCACGCTCGCCATCTTGTCGAGCGGCACTCCGGCCATGCGCCGGTTCAATTCAATACGGACACGCAGGCGCGCCATTTACTTTACCTCCGGGCTGGCGACGGCCGGGCCGACCGCCATGGGTTTGGGGCTGTTAAAAGCCGTCAGAATACGATCCAGCGCGACGCGCAGATTATGCCACCCCTCCAGACAATCCGGCGCCAGTTGCACGATACGGTCGCAGTAACGCGCGGCGGCATGATGATCCTGGCGCTCCAGTGCCACCGTCGCCATGCCCTGCAAGGCCGCTGGGGATTGCGGGGAAATCTTCAACAGACGTTGCGAATAGTTGCGGACGCGATCCAGATCCTGGGTTTCAATGCTGAGAGCGATTAAATTTGACAACGTTTCTTCGGAATTGGGATCGGAAGCCAGCAGGATTTCATAAGCGTGTTCGGCTTCTCCGTAGCGATGCAGCAGTTGCAGCGCCACCGCCTTCCCAAACAAGGCTGGCCCGCGCAGGGCGTCGGAACACTGATGGAAACTGGCGAGCGCTTCATCCAGACGATTCAGGTACAGCAGCGTGGCGCCCAGGCCGAGGCGAGCCGCATCGCGGCCGGGATCCAATGCCAGTACCCGCTCAAAAGCCTGGCAGGAAGCATCCCAACGATCCGAACGCTGCAGGCAGAGAGCCAGATTGTAGTGCGCATCCGCGTTGTCGGGTTCCGATTGGACCACCGCGAAATAGCTCAAGGCTGCATCGTGGAAGCGGCCCAACGCAAACTCAATCTCGCCGCGGACCGTGTGGAGATAGGGGTTGTATTCGCTCGGACTGGCGAGCGCGTGCAGCGCTTCCTCCAGACTTCCCGAGGAGCGCAGTGCTAACGCCGCGTCGATCTGCGGCTGAACGCCGGGTTTGAGCGATATTTCAATAACGTTGGAAGGTTGCACGATATCGAACGAATTCCTCATAAGAGCCTGCGCTTCTCGCGCTCGGCTGGAAAGAAATCACCACTGTCGCTTCGCACCATCTTCGGAACCACCATTTCCCAGGCGGCATTTTCCCACCCCGGGTCAGGATCCCGGGCCACTGGCTGCTCTACTAAAGGCGCGGCCACAATCGGTACCAGAGCAAGGGTAGGAGGGGGAGTTTGGACTCGCGGCCCAGCAGCCTCAATTGGATCTAGATGAGCAAAAAGCGTGACCCATGTGACGGCGAAGTGAAAATCTCTCGCTTGCTCCCCGGAGGGCTCGATGCCGAGTTGGTTGGACGAGGGGGCCTCTAGCGGGGCGATCGGAGCAACCGAACTGGCCTTCAGATTTCCCATCCTCGATCTCGTTACAAAATGTTACAGGCCAGCCACGTGTTGGCATGGCAGGGAGCGACTTAATAAGCATCGTCGCTTAGCTCCAGGGAGATTAGAGTACTAAGTACCAAAAGTGTGGGAGGCCTATCCGAGGAAACCTTAAGGGGAGTCACTTGCCCTCATGCGACCCGGAGTGATACAAGCTAACTGATGAGCCGCCCAGGTGAACTTCGCAGACACGCGCGGGCCGAGAAATCGTCGCCAGTGCAAATCGTCTGGAAAGACCGCATGGGTGCGGATAAATATATCAACGGGCGAACCCTGGACATATCCACCTCTGGCATGCGCGTTGAGGTCTCGGCCCCGATCGATAAGCAAACCTATGTGACTTTGCAGTGTGCGGCATTGGGGCTGCATGGCACTGCATCGGTCCGAACTTGCAACCGCAAAGGCCTGAAATTTGTCGTAGGCCTGGAGTTCAGCGGCGGCTTGAAGTGGAAGCCGAAAGAGCCCAAGCCGCCGGAGGCCAAGCCGGCCGACTCAACGCCAGCTGACCCAACGGCAGAAAGTTAAAGCTGAAACCGGCCGCTCTCGACGGTCCGCGTTTTAGTCGCCTGTGATAGGATTCCTGATGTGTTCGCGGTAGAAATCAGCGACATTAGCAAGACTTTTCAGGACGTCATCGCCGTTGACCATTTGTCACTTTCCGTTCCCGAGGGGTCTATTTATGGATTTATTGGCCCGAACGGTTCGGGTAAATCCACCACAATGCGGATGGTCGCCAATATTCTTTACCCGGACTCGGGCGTCGTCCGCGTGTTTGGGCGCGAGCGCACCGGCACTCGTTCGGGCGAAATCGGGTACCTTCCCGAGGAACGCGGCGTGTACCGGAAAATGCGGGTGCGCGCATTATTGGAATTTCATGGCGAATTGCGCGGCGGGCGCAACGTCACCGCGGAAGTGAATGCGTGGCTGGAACGGCTGGGTCTGGCCGGTCGCGCGGACGATAAAGTGGAAACCCTCAGTAAAGGCATGAGCCAGAAGGTCCAATTCATAGCGACCGTCGTTCCGGAGCCGAGGCTGCTGATTTTGGATGAGCCCTTCACCGGACTGGACCCGGTGAGCGCCGATTCGATTCGCGGCGCGGTGCTTGAAATGCGCCAGCGCGGGTGCACGGTGATCCTCAGCACCCACGATATGAGCGTGGCTGAAAGCCTGTGCGATTCCATCTTTATGATCTTTCGCGGCAAGAAGGTTCTGGACGGGACGCTGGCCTCCATCCAGTCAAGCTATGGAAGCGACACCATCCGTGTGGAAGTGGACGGGGGCGCCTCCGTGTTGGGCGACCTGCCGGGCATCGAACGAATCAAGGACCTGGGCCAGGTTCAGGAACTTCGAATGGCTCCCGGGTGCGATCCGCAGCAGGTCCTCCGCACCCTGCTAACGCGCGCACGCATCGAATCGTTTTCGGTGATCAAGCCTTCGCTTCACGACATCTTTGTCCGCATCGCCGGACCGCAGAAGGAGGAGGCAGCCGTTGCGTAGAATCCTTCTTATTGCCAAGCGGGATTATCTCCAAACAGTCCAGAGCAGGGCCTATCTGGCCGGATTGATTTTGCTTCCGTTGCTGTTCGGGGGCGGATTCCTTGTTCTGCCACTGCTCAACCGGGGCGAGGCGCGGAACCTGCGCATTGCCGTACTGGATCGTACCGGTCTCTCGGGCCCGGCCGTGATTCAAGCGGCGGAAGAGGCCAACCAGAAATCCAGGGCCAACGCACCCTTTGGGGCCGCACGAATGCCGCGCTATACCTTCGAAGAAGTGAAACCGGAAGCCGACCACTCCACTCAATTGGTGTCACTGTCCGATCGAATTCGCAGGGGCGAGTTGTTTGTCGTCCTGGATATACCTCCCGGCGCCTTGAGCCCCTCAGGCGACGCCAAACAGGAAGGGGTGCGTTACTACACAAACTCGGGCGGACTGGTGGATCAAATGGGTGTCTGGTTACCAGACGCCGTCAACGATGGGCTGCACCGCGTGCGGCTGGCGCAACTGGGCGTGGACCCGGCGCGCGTGCCAGGCGTACTGGCCGATATCCCGGTAGTGTCGATGAATCTGGTTGCGAAAGATCCCGCTACCGGGGGGATTGTGCAAGGCGAAAAGAAGAATCCGATTCAGTCCGCCGCTGTTCCTTTCTTCCTGGTCTTTTTGATGGTGATGGTCACGCTGGTGGGTTCCGCGCCCAATCTGGGCGGGGTAGCGGAAGATAAGATGCAACGCGTGCACGAAATGCTGTTGAGCTCCGCATCGGCATTTGAACTGATGCTGGGCAAAGTGCTGGCCGGTTTGGGCGCATCCTTGACCAGTTCCACTTTTTACATCATCGGTGGACTGGCGGTGCTGGCGGGTATGGCGATGTTCGGCGTCGCGCCACTACATTTGCTGCCTTGGTTCTTCATATACCTGATCGCGGATGTGGTGATGCTCTCCGCCCTGGCAGTCGCCCTGGGGTCGGCCTGCGCCACGCCGCAAGACGCCCAGCACCTTGCGTTCCTCCTGATTCTGCCAGTCATGATTCCAATGTTTGCCCTGGCCCCAATCATGCAGCAACCCAATGGCGGACTCGCGCTGGTGATGTCGTTCATCCCGCCGTTCACGCCCGTGATCATGCTGCTGCGACAGGCCCTGCCGGGAGGCGTGCCTTGGTGGCAGCCCTGGCTGGGTTTGGTAGGCGTGTTCCTCTGGGCCGCCGCCACCATTTGGGCCGCCGCGCGCGTGTTTCGTATCGGCATTCTTTCGCAGGGGAAAACACCACAGTTCGCGGATCTGGCGCAATGGGTGTTGCGCGCCTGACCACCCAGAAGTCAGTTGGAAAAAAGCGTTTGCGCTTTCGTTATCACCTGCGCTATCAATAAACCTTATGCCCTACCGAGTCGTATGGGCGGCATTTCTTGCGCCTGCGTTGGCGCTCGCCCAATCCGTCCCATCCGCTACCGAAGCTCGCATCCAAAATCTGGAAGCTGCCGTTAAGTCCGCTCAAAGCGCCGGCGACAATGCCTGGATGCTGGTAAGCGCGGCGCTGGTCCTGATGATGACCGGGCCCGGCCTGGCTTTGTTCTACGGCGGATTAGTGCGGCGCAAGAATGTGCTGAGCACCATGATGCACAGCTTTGTCCTGATGGCGATTGTGAGCGTCATCTGGGCTATCGCGGGTTACAGCCTGGCGTTCGGCGAAGGGCTGCCCTTTATCGGCGATCTGCGCTACTTGTTTCTAAATGGCGTTGGCGCGGCGCCCAATCCGGATTATGCCGCTACCATTCCGCAACAAACCTACATGATCTATCAGCTCATGTTTGCCATCATCACTCCCGCGCTCATCTCCGGGGCGTTCGCCGAGCGGATGAAATTCAGCGCCATGATGCTGTTCTCCGTGCTCTGGCTGTTCATTGTCTATTTACCGCTGGCCCACATGGTTTGGGGCAAGGGCGGCCTGCTCAACGCATTCTCCGGCGGACGCATCCCGTGTCTCGATTTCGCCGGCGGCACCGTGGTGCACATTAGTTCGGGAGTGTCGGCGCTGGTCTGCGCGCTTTACCTGGGCAAGAGAAAAGGCTACAAGTCCGAGCAGATGAAGCCGCACAACCTGGTGCTGAGCGTGGTTGGCGCCTGTTTGCTTTGGGTGGGTTGGTTCGGGTTCAACGCGGGCAGCGCGCTGGCCGCCTCACCCCTGGCCACCAGCGCGTTCGTGGCCACTCACTTCGCGACGGCCGCCGCGGCGCTCGGATGGCTGTTCGTCGAATGGCTACATAGTGGAAAGCCAAGCGTGCTGGGTGGTATCTCGGGCGCCGTGGCCGGATTGGTGGCCATCACCCCGGCATCGGGTTTCGTCCAACCGTTCCCGGCCATGCTGATTGGTTTTATCGCGGGGGTGGTGTGCTTCTTCATGGTCACCGCGGTGAAGAGCAAGTTCGGTTACGATGACGCCCTGGATGCGTTTGGAGTGCACGGCATTGGCGGCACCGTGGGTGCTGTTCTTACCGGCGTGTTTGCCACCATGGCCGTTAACAACGGGCTAAAGGACAGTTCCGGCAAGTCGCTTCCGCTGGGTCTCATCGACGGCCAGCCAGGCCAGGTGCTCAATCAGGTGATCGGAGTGGCCATCTCCTACGGTCTTGCGATTGTTGGGACGCTGGTCATTCTCAAGATTTGCGACGCGCTCCTCGGAGTGCGGGTCTCGCCCGACCAGGAATTGGAAGGCCTGGACGTTAGTATGCACGGTGAAGAAGGTTATAATTTCGAAGCGTGAGGGCCACAGGGGTCAGGACTGCATGCAGCCATGAAAAAAATAGAAGCGATTATCCAACCGCACAAACTCGAAGATGTCAAAGAAGCGCTTAAGGGGATCGGCATCGACGGCATGACCATCTCGGAAGTGCGCGGCCACGGGCGCCAGAAAGGGCACAAGGAAGTTTATCGGGGCATGGAATACCAGGTGGATCTGCTGCCCAAGGTCAAAGTGGAGATGGTCGTTACCGACGAGCGGTCGTCCGAAGTGATCCAGACCGTGGTGCGCAGCGCGCGCACCGGGAAAATTGGCGATGGCAAGGTATTTGTATACGACGTGGCGGAGGCCATCCGGATCCGCAACGACGATCATGGCGACGGCGCTCTTTAGTCCTCACCTGCGGTAACATCCGTAACCAGATACACGTCTTGTAGAATGCCATCAGACTCGGTTATTGTGAAATGCCAGTTCTTGTAGAATGTTTACTCGTCTTATGGCAACATCAGTCTTGACGCCGGATGGCGCCCGGTAAGAACGGAATAATGGACCAGTCAAAGGAAACCCAACAAGCGGCCGTCGATGTCCCCCCCACCCGGCGCGCCTTCTATATCGGATTCATCAATGGTGCAATGGGGTTGATCGGCCTGGCGCTGGCGGCGCCCGCGGCCATTTATTTGTTGTTCCCTCCCAAACTTCGCAAGGCGGCCCAATGGGTGCAGACCGAAGACCTTTCGGCGATCCCTGCCGGAACTCCCACCGAAATTGCCTTCGAACGCAAGCGCGTGGATGGATGGAAGGTCACCACCGAGAAAGCCACTGCCTGGGTAGTGAAGAAGCCGGACAACGATGTGGTCGCCTTTTCGCCGATATGCACGCACCTGGGCTGCGCGTATCATTGGGACGATCCCAGCCATACCTTCGTCTGCCCGTGCCATACATCGGTCTTTTCCATTGACGGAAAGGTTTTAAGCGGCCCCGCGCCGCGTCCGCTGGACCGGCTGATGACCAAGGTAGAGGCCGGCAAGCTCGAAATCGGGCCAGTGGAGCCGCACGCTTAAGCCCCCATGCGCACCGTAATCGACTGGCTAGAACATCGCACCGGCATCGAAAGCGCGGTCAAGAATTTTCTGTACGAAGACATTCCCGCCTCCGCCGGCTGGCACCAGATTATCGGCAGCATGGCCGTGTTTTTCTTCGTCATTCAGGTTTTTACCGGCGCCCTGCTGGCGTTCAACTACGCGCCTACGCCGGGTGAAGCATACAACAGTGTGAAGTACATCATGACGGAGGTGACGGGCGGCCCGTTGATCCGCGGCCTGCACCATTGGGGCGCCAGCATGATGCTGATCATCGTGGTGCTGCACATGATCCAGGTCTTCATTTACGGCGCGTACAAAAAGCCGCGCGAGGCCACCTGGATGGTGGGCGTCACTCTGCTGCTGATCACGCTGGCATTCGGGCTCACCGGCTACCTGCTGCCTTGGGACAATCGCGCGTATTTTGGGACGGTGGTCACCACGCATATCGCATCCCAAGCCCCCATTCTCGGGCCATATCTATTGCGACTACTCGGCGGCCAGGGTGACAGTGTGGGCAACGTCACCTTCTCGCGATTCTATGCGCTTCACACCGTACTGCTGCCGCCATTGACCATCATCATCATCGGCATTCACATCTATCTGGTGCGCAAGCATGGCGTGGCCGCCGCCCCCGGCGATACGGCGCCCAAGCGCAAGTTCTTCCCGGAGCAAGTTTTCAAAGACACGGTGGGCGTGGCGATCGCGTTCATCATTCTGTTCACCATGGCTATCGTAGCCAAGGTCCCGCTGGAACACCTGGCCGACCCCACCGATACTGCCTACATCCCGCGCCCGGAATGGTATTTTCTGTTCCTCTTCCAAATGCTCAAGTTCTTCAGCGGGCCGCTGGAAGTGGTGGGCAGCGTGGTGCTGCCGGGCGTGGCGATGCTCACGCTTTTTCTGGTCCCGTTCATCGACCGTGGCCCGATGCTGCGTCTCGGGAAGCGAACCTTTGCGATTACTTTTGTCCTGCTCGCCGCCATCGCGTGGACCGGCTTGACCACCGCCGCGGTGGTGACTACGCCCAAGAATCCGGAAGCGGCGGACGATACCGAGACGCCAGCCACGGAAACACCCGAAGCCACGCCCGCCTCCGCCAGCTCGACGGCCACGTCCGGAGCGACGGCGCAACTCGCCGCCTGGCAGCAATTGACGCCTGAGGAATTGGTCGGTCTGGGCTTTTTTAAATCGGAAAGCTGCACCAGTTGCCATATGGGCCCAGGCGAAAAAGGCATCGGCCCCGATCTTACCCGGATGCCCAAGGAACACCGCACGGTCACCTGGATGGTTCCGCACTTCAAGAATCCTTCGCAGATCGTGCCCGGCAGCGCCATGCCGCCCATCAGTCTGCCCAGCCCCGACCTCAACGCTCTTTCGCTCTTCGTCCTGACGCTGACTCCGCAAAACGAAGCCGCGCTGCTGTCGACACCGGCCTTCGTAACGCAAGGCGCCGCGATTTACCAGAAGAACCATTGCGACGCGTGCCATCAGATCCGCGGTGTGGGCGCCACGCTTGGTCCCGCGCTGGATGGAGTGGGCCTGCGCCACGATCGCGCCTGGTTGGAAAAACATTTTGCGGATCCCGCCGGCGTCTCCCCGGGCAGCATCATGCCGGCCTACAAATTCGGGGCGATGGATCTGGACGTCCTCTGCAAGTATCTGCTGCAGTTGCCCAAAACCACCTAACCTGCGGCGCGCGCCCGTGCCATCCTGAAATTACATGGGTGTTCTCCTCAGCGTCTCCGCGATCGGCAAGCGATTCGGTGCGCGCGTTCTCTTCGAAAATCTTTCGGTCAGCATCTCGGAAGGCGACCGCACCGGGCTGATCGGGCCCAACGGCAGCGGCAAAACTACCCTGCTCGAGATCCTGGCCGGTAACGACGCGCCCGACACCGGAGCTCGCGCGCTCAGAAAGCAGACGCGCCTGGCTTACGTCCCGCAGGATTCCATCTTCGCGCCTGGCGACACCATCGGCTCCGTTCTCATCGCCGCTCTGGCGGAGCTGCCTTTAGAAGAAGAGGAAAAGCTGGCGCTGCTGCAGCTCACGCTCGGCCGGGCGGAATTCAAGGACACCGCCACACCGGCCGCATCGCTCTCCGGCGGATGGAAAAAACGGCTCGCGATCGCCGCCGCTCTGATCACGTCGCCCGACGTGCTGCTTCTGGACGAGCCTACCAATCACCTGGACCTGGAAGGCATCCTGTGGCTGGAGACCGCGATCCAAGCCGCGCGCGCGTCGCTGGTCGTCACGCACGATCGCTATTTCTTGGAACGCGTAGCCACGCAAATGGTGGAAGTCAATCGTGTCTACCCGCAGGGCGCATTTCAGGTAAGCGGCAACTACAGTGAGTTTCTGGAGAAGCGAGAGGATTTTCTCGAAGCGCAGGCCAAACAGAAAGATGCGCTCGCCACCAAAGTGCGGCGCGAAATCGAATGGCTTCGCCGGGGGCCCAAAGCCCGTACCGGCAAATCGCGCGCCCGGATCGATTCCGCCGGCCGCCTGATCGACCAGTTCGCCGATGCCACCGCGCGCAGCCGAACCGGCACCGCCAAAATCGATTTCACGGCGTCGGACCGCAAGACCAAGCGCTTGATTGAAGCGGAAGGCATCGGAAAAACTCTGGGCGGCCGCAAGCTCTTCGAGAATCTGAATGTGGTTCTTTCGCCGGGTGTTCGCATCGGATTGGTCGGCGCGAATGGCAGCGGCAAAACCACGCTGCTCAAACTCCTGGAAGGCGTCCTCCAGCCCGACGAAGGGACCATGCGGCGCGCGGAGCAAGTGCGCATTGTGAGTTTCGCGCAGGATCGCGGCGCGCACCTGGATCCCGACGCCAGCCTGCGCCGGACCCTGTGTCCTGAAGGCGATATGGTGATCTATCGCGACCGCACCATCCACGTCGCGGGCTGGGCCAAGCGTTTCCTGTTTCGCGATGACCAGCTCGACATGCCCGTGTCGCGGCTCTCCGGCGGCGAACGCGCTCGCGTCATGATCGCGCGGCTGATGCTGACCACCGCAGACGTCTTGTTGCTCGACGAGCCTACTAACGACCTGGATATTCCGACGCTCGAAGTCCTGGAAGACAGCCTGCTCGATTTTCCGGGAGCGCTGGTGCTGGTGAGTCACGACAGATACATGCTGGATCGCGTCTCGACGCTCGTGATCGGCCTGGATGGAGGAGCCGGCGGGCTGTTTGCCGACTACTCGCAGTGGGAAGCGTTTCGGAATGAACCAGCGGCGCCGCCGGACAAAGCTCCTGTCAAGGAAGCGCGCCCTGCGGCGGAAGAGCCCAAAAGGAAGCTCTCCTATTTGCAGCAACGCGAATGGGATGCCATGGAAGCGAAAATCCTGGATGCCGAGCAGGATCTGGCCGCCTGCCAGCGGGAACTGGAAGCCTTCGCATCGGACCCTGACCGCGTCGGCGAAATCTACGAAAAAATGCAAGCGGCGCAACGCAAAGTCGACGAGCTTTATGCGCGCTGGGCGGAACTGGAAGGTCTGGTCGCCAAGTGAATCGCGGTGCGGCAAAATTCCAGAATCAATGGATGCGGTTGGCCCGGCAGTGAGCTGGCTTGCGGCACAAAAAGCGTGCCCATGAAAAACGGATGCGTGCCGAGTTCCACGATCCGCACTTCGTCATTTTGATCCCAGCCGGTAATCTCCAGTCCATGCTTCTCCAATCGATCCCGGTAGTCCGGATTCAGCCCGAAGTTGCAATAGAACCGCTCCATCGATCGAGTAGCCTGGCACGCCGCGGCCGCTTTGCTACCCGCCTGGATCGCGACTTCCATCGTTTTTCCAACCAATGAACAACTGAGAGGAGTGATGAAGAGGCAGCTGGCCTCGGGGCTCGACTCGGCATGGTTCGCGTCCCTGAACCCCATCACGTTCCGGGCATATTCGATCACCAGATGTTGGAATCCGCCACAAGTCCCGATGAACGGAACGTTGTTTTCCCTCGCATACCGAATCCCCGCCAGCGCTCCTGCGAAACTTCGATAGGGGCTCCCTGGGCTTCCGAGCAATCCCTGATACTTTCCGAACTCCTGCGGCTGGTCGGTGGTTAGCCAAACCGTTTCGATCGGTTCGCCCAGCACCTCCGAAGCGTGCTGGATGCCGTTGTTTGTTGCAACATGCGTGGGATTGCTTCCGTTGTAATCGCCGATGATCCCAATTTTTGTGGCCATGGCCATAGGTTAGTTTGACACGGTCATGGCCGGGTTATTGGAGGCCTGTCCGGCGATGGTGATTACCACCAGGTAGCTGCCCTTTGCGAGTTGGGGCACGTAGAAATTGGCCTGGTATAGGCCGATGGATCCGGGCGTCAAACCCATGTACGCGACGGTAGCCTGCACGCCGCCCACGGTGATCGAGTTGTCTCCGGTTACCGGCGACAATCCGCTGGGCGCCGGAGCGCCTGTCGTCAGCTTACCCGCCGCCTGCACGGGCCCACCGCCCGTGAAATAAACCACCACCTCGTCGCCCACTTTGGCCGCGTCCGTTCCTGAATTCACGCTGCCGTCCGCATTGATCACTACCGCTCGATCGTTGCCATAGACGCTGATCCCCGGCGTGCCGCTGGCGGGCACGTAAACCGCGGCGGCGTTACTGGCCGAACTCCCATTCGTCACGATCACTGAAGCCACCGCGCCTCCCAGAATGTCCCAAGGCATTTGGGCGTCGATCTGGCCGGCGTCCACGTAAAAGAGCGGCGCCAATTCGCCATTGACTGTAACGGTAGTGTTCAACAGTTGCGTCGGCAGAGTGGTGGTAACCGCACCCGCCGGCTTAGTGGCTAGATTTTGACCGAACAGCGCAAACACGCTCCCCGCCGGCGTGGAACTGTAAGCATAGCTCGCCACGTTTCCGATCGACTGGCTGGGATTGGTAAATGCGGAATGGGCGCCGCCCGTCCGGATGAATCCGGAACTTGTGGCTAGCAGGTCCAGGGTTTCGCCGTGATCGCCCGCGATCACGAAATTCAGCGCTTCCGCTTGCCCCGACGAACTGGCCAACGTCGCCGACGCTATGCAGCCCGGCGCTACCGTGTACGTACCGGACGCCGTGGTTGTAACGGCGGCCACACTGCCTTGGGTATCGGTGAATGTGCCGGTTACGTTACCTTGCCCGTCGAACTGCAGAACTCCCGCCTCGTCCTCCGCGCCAGTCTGAGTTGTCCCGGACAGCGTGAAACCGCTCGCCGTAAAGGTGTACTCGCCAGAGATGCTGGCCGTGGCACACGCTTGAGGCCGGGCGTTGCCGCCGCTCCCCGAGTACGCGTACGTAGCGTCCGATCCGGTGATGACAAATGAATCTCCGCTGTTGAAAACCCCCAGCGTAAATGTCGCGGCGCTGTTGGTTGTGATCGTCAGCGTGCCGGAACAACTGCTCGGCAGGCTGTAAGTCCCCGTATAAGAAAACGCCTGGCCTTGCGCCAGATTGGTGTTGTCGGTGCCGGTCAGTGTCGCGTTGCCTTGGCCGTCGAACGTCGCCGTGCCGATGCCCTGGTAAGAACCAGCGAAGTTTCCAGCACCCGAAATTGCACGTCCGCTGAGCACCAGCCAGTAGGTGCCGCTCAGGCTTGAGGCGCTGCAGACTGCTCCCGACGGCTGTCCGGACGCGCTATGAGCGGCGCCCGACATCAGGAAATCATCCGCGCGCGCCAGGCTGACGAAGAAATTAGTGTTACCCACCGCGACGCTATAGAGGACCAAGCTCATGCCATAGGAGTTCGAACTGGAATCGGTCAAAGTGGCCGAGCCCACGCAGTTGGACGATAGCGTATACGTTCCTGTCAAAGACAGCGCGCTGGTAGCGGGGCCACTGGTGGAAGTGGAAACATTGGCCGTGACGTTGCCTTGTCCGTCGAACTGCAACAGTCCCGCGCCGTTGGATGTCCCGCTCACCGCATTTGTGGCAAGCGCGAATCCGGTTGCGTTGAACGTAAAGGGCCCGCTCAGTGTATTGGTTGAGCAAGTGGTAGTTCGAGCCGTCGGCTCGGCTGTCCCGCTGCCCGAATAGGCATAGGTGGCATCGCTGCCAGTCAGTAAGAAACTCTTGCCCGCGTTGGAAAGCATCACATTCAACGCCGCGCTGCCACCGGATGTAATGTTCACCACCGCGGAACAGTTGGCTTCGACGCTATAAGTTCCCGACCAGGTTAGTGTCACGCCTACGACCGCGTTGGTGTTTTCGCTTATCGCGATCGTGACCGAACTGAGTCCATCGAAGGTGGCCAGTCCGTTCGCCTGCGTCACGCTCTGGAAGGTTCCCCCGGAGTTGACTTGGCGTCCGCTGAGAGACAGCGCATAGCTTCCGTTCAAAGAGGACGAATTGCACGTGCCGCCCCCGATCTGGGTTTGAGCCAGCAACGGCGTAGCGAGCAACCCCACCAAGAGAAATTGACCATAGGCAGCAGATGATAGCTTCAATACGATCCTCCGATCGATATTCTGGTTGCCGTGCTGTTACGGCTGCGCGTAGTACCCGGTTCGAGTGAGCGCTTTGAGCCCGGACTTGTCGAGCTTGATCTCGAGCGCATGGTATTCGTTCGGACCATCACCCGGCAGGCCCTCAAAAGTGATGGTATAAAACGCATTCGCATCGGCCACGCAGGTCGCGATTTCTCCGGTTACATCATTACTCGAATTGAGCACGCGGCCGCCGCTCTGGGTCGCGATGACCTGCAAGCCAAGGTTCCCGATCTGCGTTTGACTCGGTTTCTTGACGCCTTTCACAAATTCCTCGTAATAAAACGTTTGAAACCCACCTGCGTCTGAGGTTCCCAGCGGATCGATGCTGTCCAGCGTGATCCGGGCGCGCCTCAGGCTATCGGAGATCCCGACAATTTGCGCGAAGATGCCCTGCTGCTGCTTCGACGATAACTCTATGCGCGGGCCGGAAAGAAGCGGCCAACCAGGACTGAGCCAGATCACGATTTTTCTCCCGGGCCGAGGTGCTTCGTAGTCGGCCAGTTGCTGGAGCGCTTTCAGGGAAAGTCCAACTCGGTCATCGGCGCCATAAACTCCCTGCGACCTGTTAATGGAGCGCAACCCGGCCTCGTTCTGGCTCAAGTCTGCCGCCAGAGCCTTCCCATCCTGGGTAGTGATATTGCTCATCTTTAGTCCGGAATCGGATAGAAAAGCGAGCGATACCGGTCGCGGAAGTTCTCCGCCGTTCTCTTGCAGGAATTTTTGTATCTGCTCTCGCTCATATGCCACTCGGGTGAAAGCAGTGTTGACTTCATCGCTCAACAAAACAATCTCGACCTGCGGGTCGGCGTTCCGAGAGCCCCCCTGCACAGCCTCGAACGACAGGATCTTTTGGGGCTGTTTGTTGTCGAGAAGCGTGAAGTCCTGCTGTTGCAGGCCTGTGACCGGCTTTCCCGATTTATTGGTCACCAGCACATCCAGGGTGATGTGGCGATCGCCGCCCGCGGGAGGAACGGGCTGCTGTGCTAATCCAGAAACCGCCAAAAGGCTGACAAAGGAGATCCAACGCACGTACCGGGTACGCATAGCATTTCACCTCACCTCAAGTTTAGAACCCGGATGGCTTCGAGAAGGTGCGCTTGTGCCCCTAAACGTTGGAGTGAGACTCCAGAGCCTGGCGGACCCGCTCGGCCTGTTTGGACATGCGCAGTGTATCTATGGGGATCTGGAGCGTGGCAAACATTTCGCTGGTCTCGACGATGGCCAGGTCGACAATCGCGCACAGATCCCGCACCGAGACCAGGACCGGCTGGCCCGCGGGATTGAGCACCGTCTCCAGATGGATACTGTCGATGCTCGCACCCTTGCGGTACAGCGCCCGCGTCAACTTGTGGCCGTAGTGTGTAATGGAGGCCAGGCTACGGTCGAGTGGCGATCCGGCGGCGGCCGGGGATGGTTCCATGGCGAGACGCACGGCCGGGGGCATCTGCCACCGTGCAGCGACGCACTGTCCAACCTCGTCCCACGAGAAATCGAGAATTCTCAAGCAAGCGGCGCGCTCCGGGATATTCTCCGCGTCCATGATCAAGATGATCTGCGAGTGCTCATCGGGATAATGGCAAGCGATCAGCACTTCGCCCAGGTTTCGGAACAGGCCGCAAATGTATGCCTCCTCGGGATGCGGATGGCCCAGGGCCGCGGCCACTTCCCGGCTTTGAACCGCGGTGAGCACCGAAGTGAGCACCAGTTCCCGCAAGCCCGGGGAGCGATTCGCAAAGTGTTCGATATAACGAACGGCGCTCGCCATGCTGCGGACTTCCAGCCATCCCAGCACAGCCAAGGCGTGCGCGATGCTCATGATGGCACGCCCGGAATGGTTGTACATGGCCGAGTTCGCCAGGCGCAGGACTTGCGAGGCCAGGCCGACGTCTTGCAGGATCACCTGCACTAGCTTCTTGCAACTGCCACCATCCAGGTCGAGCGTTCGAACCAGCACCTCATTGGCGTGATCGCAGAATGGAGGCACTCCCGCGCCGTCGGAAACTCGTTTCACGCAGAGCTCCAGCTTCTCTCGCCTGTTCAGGCCGGCCATGATGTCGGGAATAAGGGCCTCCTTAGATCTTCTCGGCTAGAAGCGAAAGGAATTGAGGCGTGTCATGGTCTTATCGATGTCTTATCGATGTGGCATGCAGCTGGGCGCAAGGAGGATCAAATACGAATTGGTTTTCGCGTTTTTGGGCCAAAATTGAAGCTCCCAGGCCCACCCTTGCATGCAGGCGCGATTTGTTATACGATTCCTACGGGCAGAGGGTGCGGACCATCGGAGAAAATATTGCTGTTGCTATAGCTTGCGCGGCCTTGGCAGGGCTGCCAATGGCGCTCGCGCAGACCGCGCCCGGCGATGCCGCAACAGCGGATCGTGCGCTGCTGAATAAGTACTGCGTCACCTGTCACAACGATCGCGCCAAGACCGGCGGTTTGACGCTCGAAAAGATCGATGTCGGGAACATCCCGGCCAATGCCGAGACCTGGGAAATGGTGATTCGCAAGCTGCGCGTCGGCGCCATGCCGCCCTCCGGCATGCCGAAACCGAGCGCCCCGGATGTGAGCGCGCTTCTCACCTCTTTGGAAACATCGCTCGACAAAGCTTACGCTGCCAGTCCGAATCCAGGCCATGCCACGCTGCACCGTTTGAACCGCACCGAGTACGCCAACTCAGTCCGCGATTTGCTGGCGCTGGACGTGGATGCTTCCACGCTGCTGCCGCCGGACGACGAAAGCTATGGCTTCGACAACAATGCCGATGTTCTCGGCGTGTCGCCGGTGCTGCTGGAGCGCTATGTTTCGGCGTCGCGCAAGGTCAGCCGCCTGGCGATTGGCGATCCCACGCAGGGCGCCGTAGCGCAAACATTTCGCGCGCGGCCCGATCTTTCGCAGGACCACCGGGTGGAAGGCTTGCCGCTGGGCACGCGGGGCGGTCTGTTGATGCACTACAACTTCCCGCTGGACGGCAAGTACACCATCAAAATTGTCCTGGCGCGCAACACGGTAGACGTGATTCGCGGTCTGGAAGAGGCGCATCAAATCGAGATTCTGGTGGATGGCGCGCGCGTGTTTCTCGCCACCGTGGGCGGTACGTCGGATACCGAGGCGCTGGTGAAGAATCCCGCCGAAGCTCGGATGATGATTGAAGCGCGTTTGCAGGCGCGTGTTCCGGTGAAGGCTGGTCCGCGCGACGTGGCCGTCACGTTTACGCAAAAAGACGCCGCTGAGGACGACTACATCCTGGAGCCTTTCCTGCGCACCACGCTCGATCCGGTGAACGAGGCCGGCCTGCCGCACATCGACCAGGTGGTGATCTCCGGTCCGTTCAACGCCACTGGCCCCGGCGACACGCCCAGCCGCCGCAGGATTTTCACCTGCACGCCCGCCAGCGCGAGTGAAGAGGTGGGCTGCGCCAAGAAGATTTTGACCGTGCTGGCGCGCCGGGCCTATCGGCGCCCGCTCACGCCCTCCGATACGGAGACGCTGCTTAGCTTCTATCAGGCGGGCCGCAACAAGGGAGGCAGTTTCGACGCGGGCATCGAGCGCGCGCTGCGGCTGATTCTCTCCAGTCCCGAGTTTGTATTCCGCTTCGAGCGCGATCCGGCCGGCGTGACTGCCGGCTCATCTTACCGGATCAGCGATCTCGAGCTGGCATCGCGCCTTTCTTATTTCTTGTGGAGCAGCATCCCGGATGATGAATTGCTGAATCTGGCCGTGGCCGGGAAGCTCAGTGAACCAGCGACTCTCAGTAGCCAGGTGCGCCGCATGCTGGCCGATCCGCGCGCTCAGGCGCTGGCCACCAACTTCGCGGCGCAGTGGCTGTACCTGCGGAACTTGAAGAATTTCGCGCCGGATCCCAACGAGTTTCCAGACTTTGACGACAATCTTCGCCAATCCATGCTCACCGAGACGGAGATGTTTTTTGAAAGCGTGGTCAACGAAGATCGCAACGTTCTGGATCTGTTGAACGCCAACTACACGTTCGTCAATGAGCGCCTGGCGCATCACTACGGCATTCCGGATGTCTACGGGCCGCGCTTCCGCCGTGTCACGCTGACCGATGATGCGCGCCGTGGATTGCTCGGGCAAGGCAGCGTGCTGACCGTGACTTCGTACGCCACTCGCACTTCGCCGGTGCTGCGCGGCAAATGGATTCTGACGAATATCCTGGGCACTCCGCCTCCCGCGCCTCCGCCCAACGTGCCCGCGCTTAAGGAAAACAATGAAGGCGGGAAGATTCTTTCGGTTCGCGAGCGCCTGGAAGAGCATCGCAAGAGCCCGGCCTGCGCCAGTTGCCACAAGATCATGGACCCGCTGGGATTCTCGCTTGAGAATTTCGACGCCATCGGCCAGTTTCGCGCCAAGAGCGAGGACGGTGCGCCCATTGATGCTTCGGGCGTTCTGCTGGACGGTTCGAAAGTAAACGGGCCCGCTACGCTGCGCGCGGCGTTGATGAGCCGCCCGGAAGTTTTTGTAACTACCTTGACCGAGAAGCTGATGACCTACGCTCTGGGCCGGGGTGTCGACTATAATGACGAGCCGGCGATTCGCGCCATTGTCGCGCGCGCGGCGGCCGATCATTACCGTTTTTCGGATCTGGTGGCCGGGATCGTGAAGAGCCCGCCGTTCCGCATGAAGATCAAAACTGAGCCGGATTCGGCCAGTCCGACGGTTAAGACCGCAAGGCTATTTCATTGAGGAGACGTCAACGATGATGTTCGTCAGCAAGAAACACTTATCGCGCCGCACCATGCTCAAAGGTATGGGCGTGGCCGTATCGCTCCCGCTGCTGGATTCCATGGTTCCAGCGCTGACGGCGCAATCGAAGACCGCGGCCAGCGTGGTTCCGCGCCTAGGTTGCATTTACATCCCGCATGGCGCGGTGATGGATAAGTGGACGCCCATCGGCACCGGCACGGGCTTCGAGTTCAGTCCCGTTCTGAGCGCGCTGGAGCGCCATCGCCAGAGCATCATCGTGACCAGCAATCTGTGCCACCATATGGCCGAAGCGTTAGGGGATGGCGGCGCGGACCACTCGCGCGCCACGGCTACCTGGTTGAACGGGACGCACGCCAAGAAGACCGAAGGCGAGGATGTGCGGGCGGGAACCACCATCGATCAGATGGCGGCTGCCAAGATCGGCCAGAGTACGCGCTTTCCGTCGCTCGAGCTGGCTACCGAAGACATGACCGGTCTGATCGGCGCCTGCGACGTCGGCTATAGCTGCGCCTACATGAACACCATTTCGTGGATCAATCCCACCACGCCGCTGCCCATGGAAATCAATCCGCGCGTGGTGTTCGAGCGGCTGTTCGGCGAAGGCGGCACGGTGAGCGAGCGCCTGGCGCGCATGGACGAAGACAAGAGCATCCTGGACGAGATCTCAGCTTCGGTTCCCGGCTTACAGAAAGGGCTGGGCGCGAAGGATCGCACGCGGATGAACGAGTATCTGGAGAACATTCGCGAAATCGAGCGGCGCCTGCAAATAGCCGAGAAAACCGCCGGTTCGCAGGTAGCTATGCCGAATGCCCCAGTGGGCGTGCCGGATTCTTACGAAGAGCACGTCGGCCTGATGTACGACATGATGGCGCTCGCATTCCAATCCGACACCACGCGCGTGTTCACCTTCATGATGGCGCGCGAGCTCAGCCAGCGCAGCTATCCGCAAGTGGGCGTGCCCGATCCGCATCACGCCACCTCGCATCACCAGGACAATCCGGAGAAACTGGCGAAGCTGGTGAAAATCCAGCATTATCATCTGACGTTGTTCGCCAAGTTTCTGGACAAGCTCAAGGCCACGCCGGACGGCGACGGCAATTTGCTGGATCATTCCACCCTGCTGTACGGTAGCTGCCTGAGCAACAGCAATATCCACAACCACAATCCGCTGCCGACGCTGCTGGCGGGCGGTGGCGCGGGCACGCTTAAGGGCGGCCGTCACTTGAAGTATCCCGAGAACACGCCGATGTCGAACCTGCTGCTCACCGTCCTGAACAAGGTGGGCGTTCCGACCGAGAAGGTCGGCGACAGCACCAGCGGCCTTGCGGACGTGTAGCATGCGGATCGTTCTGGCAGGAGTGCTTCTCGCCTTCGCGGCGTTTGGCGCAACCAACCCGCCGATCGCCGATATCGCCATGAAGGGCGACATGGCGGCGGTTCGCGCGCTGCTGAAAGAACATCCCGGCGATGTCAACGCGTCGCAGCCGGATGGTTCGACAGCCATTTTGTGGGCGGCTTACTGGAACGATACGGAAACCGTGCAAGCCCTGCTGGCGGCCGGTGCGAACGTCAACGCTACCAACCGCGACGGCTACTCCGCGCTGTCGCAAGCCTCGACCAACGGCAACCCCGCGATGGTGGAGATGCTGTTGAAAGCCGGAGCCGACGCGAATGCCTTCCAGGCCCAGGGCCAGACCGTATTGATGACTGCCGCGCGCGCCGGGAACGCCGATGTGGTGAAGCTGCTGCTGGATCATGGCGCCGAGGTGAACTCTAAGGAGAGCTGGCGCGGGCAAACGGCTTTGATGTGGGCCACTGCCGAAAATCATCCCGACGTCGTCCAGATCCTGGTGGATCACGGCGCGGAAGTGAACGCTGTCTCATCCGTTTTCGACTTCACGGGAATGAAGCCCAAGCCAGGTGACGTGCCGATGCACTTTCCACGCGGCGGGTTTACGGCGCTGTTGTTTGCGGCGCGCGGCGGTTTCACGGAATCGGCAAAGATTCTTCTGGATCACGGCGCGGACATCAAGATCGCCGATCCCGACAACACCAGTGCTCTGGTTCTCGCCATCATCAACGGTCACTACGACACCGCCGCGTTTCTGCTGGAGCGGAAAGCCGATCCCAACGCCACCGACAATTCTGGACGCGCGGCGCTGTTCGCCGCCGTCGACATGCGTGACCTTTACCAAAGCAACCGGCCTGCGCCCCGGGACTCGAACAAGCTGGAGCCGCTGGGTCTGATTAAAATGCTGCTCGATCACGGCGCCGATCCGAACGCCAAGCTGGCGAAGTTGATTCCTGCACGCGCCGTTCTGGATTTTCCCGACGTAATGATGGGCGAGGGTGGAACGCCGTTCCTGCGCGCCGCTGAATCGGCCGACATTCCCGTGATGCAGTTGTTGCTCGATAAAGGCGCCGATCCTAAGGCCGTTACCAAGGCGGGAGTTACGGCTTTGATGGTGGCGGCCGGCATGGGCCATAAGCCGACTATTCGGGGCGGAGAACAGCCCATCGAAGCGATGAAGATTTGTCTTGAAAAGGGCGCCAATATCAACGCCGCCACGGAGAAGACGCTGAATACGGCGCTGCACGCGGCCGCGGGGCAGGGCACCGACAACATCGTGCAGTTCCTGCTGGATCACGGCGCCAATCCGAATCTCAAGGACAACAAGGACCGTACGCCCAGGGATGTCGCGCTAGGATTAAAGGCCGATACCGTGGGAGTGGAGGTACACCAGAGCACGGCTGATTTGTTGCAGAAGGCAATGGGATCGGCCGCTGCCACGGCGACAACCGCGTCAGTAGCTCCCGCAGCCAATAACGGGCCAGCGCGCTAGGCGCTCTTAACGACCCTTTCTTTCGTCTTTATCCATCTGCGCGCTCTCTTCCTTGGACATTCCGAAGTCGCACCTGGGCCCGTCGGCGCATTCGCAACGATGTTTCTTGCACGCCATGGTGCACATGGGTCCCATGCCTGAATGCATCTCGTATTCGCCGTCTTCCCGGCTCGTCGCGGAGGCGTCGGTGTCCCACTTGGTGAGCCGCTCGGCCATATCGCAGTGCTGGATCATCTCGCGGCGCAGGCAGGCGTCACGCTCGGCGGCCGTTTTCGATTCCGCCTCGCAGGAAGCGATGATCTTGTTATGAATCGCGTCGGTACGCTGCAGGCAGTGGCACTCGTGCTTCGACCCCAGGCCGCAGCGCTCGATTTTTGAAGAGCTTTGTTGCGCGATCGCGGCGATCACAATCAAAGGAAAAAGAAACAGCTGCTTCATGCCCTGCCCTCCCTCAGGTCTTATCGGCGCGCCGGAGGGGTCTGCGAGTTTTTCGCACCAAAGAGTGCGACAGGCGATGCACCGCGCGATAGTAGCGCGCCTTGGCGGCCGGCACGGAGATGGAAAGCCGGCGAGCCGTATCGGCGATGTTCAGGCCGTCGATGGCCCGCAGATGGATCATCTCCTTGTAAGTAGGATGCAGCGAAACCATGGCGCTCTGAACCAGCCGGCTGGTCTCGTCTTCCTGGTACTGCCGGTAGGGCGAATCGTTGGACGTGGTGCTGGCCAGCCGTTCCAGCTGGTCAAAATCGAAGTAGCTGGTGCGTGAACGGAACTCCGTCCTGCGCTTGGTGCGCACTTCATTTAAGGCGATGCTCATCAACCAAGTCTTGAATTTGGACTCGGCGCGGAAGTCGGCGAAGTGAATAAAAGCTTTTACCACCGTCTCCTGCACTATGTCTTCGGCGTCAAATTGATTGCCGACCATTCCGAAGACGAAGCGGTTCAGCGGGAGTAAGTTGGGTTGCAGTAATTCCGTAAACTCGTGTTGGCTCGGCATGTCGCTCCTGTTCCGGAGCGATACTGTGCATGTTAATTACCAGCCCTAACGGATTGATAATACACGCTTGGTGAGGTTGGTGTGTGTCGAGCCATCGACCTGATGTTGAACGCGCTTCGTCATTTTCCATGCGCTTCGTCATTTCCAAGTGCGTCGTCGCGGACCCGCAGGACAATCTTGCCGCGGGTATGGCCTTGGGCGCCGAGTTCGAAGGCCTCGCGGGCTTGAGCCAGGGGAAAAACGCTGGCGACGATGGTCTTCAGCGAGCCTCCGTCGATCAGTTTTGCAATCTCCTCCAATTGATCCCGATCCGGCTCAACAATGAAGAACAGACCCCGGACACCATGCTCGCGAGGCTCATGCTGGGGAATGAATTTGGCGACCGATATCATGGCGCCCCCGCCGCGCAGCACCCGCCAGGAACGCTGGACCATATCGCCTCCCACTGCGTCCAGCACCATATCGACGTCGCGCAAAACATCTTCGAAACTGGTTTGGGCATAGTCGATGGTTTCATCGGCTCCCAGGCCGCGCAAAAAATCCAAATTGGCGCCGGAGCTGGTGGTGATCACCCGCGCGCCCTTCCAATGCGCCAGCTGTACCGCGAACGTGCCCACCCCGCCGGCTCCTCCGTGAATCAGGACCTTCTGGCCCGGCTGCAGATTGCCGTGTGTGAATAGCGCCTGCCAGGCCGTGAGAGCGGACAGAGTGGCCGCGGCGCTATGGACATGATCGATGCTCCGTGGCTTGAGCGCCAGATGAGAAGCGCGCACCGCGACGTACTCGGCGGCCGCGCCATCGCGGGGAAAATCGGTCAGCCCGTAGACCGCGTCGCCTGGTCCCAGGTCCTTTATGCCCAGCGGAACGCTTTCGATCACTCCGGAGAGCTCGTGGCCCGGAATGCTGGGAATCCGCAGCGAGCCGTCGGGGTGCTGATAAGTCTGGTCCCAGGTCAGCTCCGTCCCCGTGATTCCGGTCGCATACACCCGGACCAGTGCGTCTCCTGGACCGGGCGCCGGCCGGGGCGCGTCCTCATAAACAAGCTGCTCGGGACCTCCCCGCGCGTGCAATCGGATAGCTTTCATGGGTGGCTGCTTCCAAACCCCGCTGCGGTGAGGCCGCTAAGAATGAATTGAACCGCGATGGCCATCAGGAGCAGTCCCATAAAGCGCGTCAGAATATGAATGCCCGTGTTGCCCATACGCCGGCCCAACCGGTCCGCGGCGGCCAAAATCCAGTATGAGAGAAACGCGGTCAGCGCCACGGCCACCAGGATCCATAGGCTCTGCAGCCAGCTCCTGGATTGCGCCATCAGCGCGATGACGGTGGAAATGGATCCCGGCCCAGCCAGCATCGGCACGCCTAGCGGGACAATTCCGACGTCATCTTTCTCCATCGCCTGCTGGGTTTCCGACGGCGTCTCCTTGGTCTGGGAACGGCGAGCCTGCACCATATCCAGGCCGATCAGGATCATGATCAACCCTCCGGCGATCCGAAACGCCGGAAGGGTGATGCCGAACATCTTGAAGATCAGTGTGCCGGCCAATGCAAATCCCGCCAGGACCAGCGAACAGGTCCAGGCCGCTCGTTTTGCCATGTGCCGGCGCTGATCCAGTGCCGCATCGGCTGTCAGCGCCAGGAAGCTGGGGATGGTGGCAATAGGATCGACGATAAAAAAGAGCGAGCTGAAGGCCAGTAACAGGAACTGGATATTCTCTTGGATGGAGCCGAGCATGGAGAAAGCGGCCGGCGCGGTGCGTCCAGCTCTTCTAGTGTCGCATCGTCAAGCAAATGTCCAAATGTTGACGTTTGTCACCGACGCGCCATGCACTAGCGCGATACTGTTGGCAGAAGCGCGTGGCCACTGTCATGCAGGAACCCGGCTGAGGGAGTCACATGTCTGAAAATCCGCAATATGCTGCGCTGGTGGAGCTGGCGCTGAATCTGCGTTGGAGCTGGCATCATTCGAGCGACGAACTGTGGGGTAAGCTAAACCCGGAACTTTGGGAGTTGACGCAGAATCCTTGGGCTGTTCTTCAAACCGTATCCGACAAGCGCCTGGGCGAAATCTCCGCGGACCCCGCGTTTGCACGCCGGATCGACGAGCTTTTGCGCGAAAAGCGGGAAGCGATGTCGCGCCCCACCTGGTTTCAGACCGCTCATCCGGGCACGCCGTTGAGCCTGGTGGCGTACTTTAGCATGGAGTACATGCTGAGCGAATCGCTGCCTATCTATTCGGGAGGCCTGGGAAACGTCGCGGGCGATCAACTCAAGTCCGCCAGCGATCTGGGCGTGCCGGTGGCCGCCATTGGTTTGCTGTACCAGCAAGGATACTTTCGCCAGGAGATCGATTCCAACGGTGCCCAGCATGCCCTTTATCCTTACAACGACCCCAGCCAGTTGCCCGTCAGGCCGCTCCGCCAGCCCAACGGCGAATGGCTGCGGATTCCGATAAACACACCCGGGTTCAAACTGTGGCTGCGCTGCTGGAAAGTGGAGGTGGGCCGAGCGACTCTCTACCTGCTGGATTCCAACGACCTGGCTAATCCTCCGGCTTTCCGCGGCGTAACTAGCGAACTCTATGGCGGCGATTCGGAGCTCCGGCTCAAACAGGAGCTGATCCTGGGTTTAGGCGGATGGCGCCTGCTGCGAGCGATGGGACTGCGTCCCGAAATTTGCCATCTCAATGAAGGCCACGCCGCCTTCGCCATCCTGGAACGTGCGCGCTGCTATATGGCCGACAATAACGTGCCCTTCGATGTGGCTCTGGCTGCCACACGCGCCGGCAATCTCTTCACTACCCATACCGCGGTAGCGGCGGGGTTTGACCGCTTCGCGCCCGAGCTTGCCGGCAAATATCTCAAGGCGCTGGCCGAGGAGCTTGGCATCCCCCTGGAACAGCTTCTCGGATTGGGCCGCCAGAATCCCAGCGATACAGCCGAGCCATTCAACATGGCCTACCTGGCGGTGCATGGGAGCGGCGCCGTCAATGGCGTCAGCCGTCTGCATGGGGAGGTCAGCAGACACCTGTTTTCCGACTTGTTCCCGCGCTGGCCCGAAAGGGAAGTCCCGGTGGCGTACGTCACTAATGGGATCCACAACGGCACGTGGGAATCCCCGGAAACCGATGCGCTTTGGGAGCGCGCCTGCGGAGAGGATCGCTCGTCGGGCGACGTGGCGAAGATCGAGCAGCAGCTCCGGGCGATTCCCGACGCCGATCTTTGGAAACTTCGCACCACCGGATCCAGAGGCCTGATTGAGTACACGCGGCGCCGCTTGGCGCGTGAGCTAGCCGGCCGCGGCGAGGCGCCGGAAAAAGTAGCCGCGGCGGAACGCATCCTGAACTTCGATGCGCTGACCATGGGATTTGCGCGCCGTTTTGCCACCTACAAACGGCCCAATCTTCTATTGCACGATCCGGAACGCCTGGCGCGCATATTAACGAACCGCGACCATCCGGTACAGCTGGTCTTGGCGGGCAAAGCGCACCCGGCGGACCTGGCCGGCCAAGCCATGATCCAGCAGTGGCATCAGTTCGTAACCCGTCCCGACATTCGGCCGCATATCGCATTCCTGGCCGATTACGACATGCTGTTGAGCCAGCAGATGGTTCAGGGCGTGGACCTGTGGATCAACACGCCGCGCCGCCCCTGGGAGGCCAGCGGAACCAGCGGGATGAAGGTTCTCGCCAATGGCGGGATGAATTTGTCGGAGTTGGATGGGTGGTGGGCTGAAGCTTACACGCCGGAGGTTGGATGGGCCATCGGCGACGGCCAGGAGCATGGCGACGATCCTAATGTGGATGCCGCGGAGGCCGAGGCTTTGTACACGCTGCTGGAGCGCGAAATCATCCCCAAGTTTTACCAGCGCGACGAGCAGGGCGTTCCCACGAAATGGATCGCGATGATGCGGGAAAGCATGGCCCGGCTCACGCCGGTGTTTTCGGCGAGCCGGGCGGTTCGCGAATACACCGAAGAGCACTACCTGCCTTCGGCCGCGGCCTATTGCAGTCGCGCCGCGGAGCACGGCAAGGCGGCCCGGGAGCTGCTGGAATGGCAGCGTGCTTTGAACGACAATTGGCTGCACATTCGATTCGGGCAGGTGAGTGTGGAGACTCGTGACGGTCAGCACGTCTTTGAAGTTCAGGTCTATCTGGACGACGTTAATCCCGATGCCGTGCGTGTGGAGCTTTACGCCGAACCGACGGATGGCGATCAACCGATCCGGCCAGAGATGCAGCGCGGGCACGAGTTGCTTGGTTCGCAGGGCGGCTACGCTTACACCGCTTCGCTGCCTGCCACGCGGCCGGCCAGTGATTACACGCCGCGCGTGGTTCCTTTCAAAGCGGGCGCCAGCGTCCCGCTGGAGGCGGCCCAGATCTTATGGCAACGATGAGATACAACTTCCTGGTCGATAGCTACGCCACCGAGCGCGTGAAGGTGGTCAGCGTGTGGAGCATGTTCCGGGACGACGAGCTGCGCGTGCGCCCCAATGTGTCCGACCCTCGCGGCCGCAGCGTCCACGAGCACATGGTGCATCAATGCGTGAGCGAGGATATCTGGTTTCAGAAGATCCTGGGCATCGACGTAGGCGCGCCCCCGTTGCCGGCCCGCGAGGTGCGCTGGGAGTTCATGGCGCGTTATGCCGAAGACAGCGCGAAACGCCTGGCCGTGTTGCGGGCCCAGGCCGAACCCTGGTGGGAGGAAACAGTTTCCTTCTTTGAGGTGCCACGGTCACGCGCCTGGGTGATGACCCGCCGCATGACCCACACCTCGCAACATCGGGGACAGCTATTGGCGATGCTTCGCATGCTGGGCCACGACATGCACAGCACCTATGGTCCTACGGCCGACACGGGCGGGTTGATGCAAGACCACGCGCCTACCATTTACGCATACAAGTCGCTGGAAGCCATGCTTCAAGGCGAAGCGAACGGCGGCAGTGCCAAGTCGCCTCTGCCGCCACGCACCGCTAAGCCAGTAACGGAGCGCCCGGATCGCTAGCCCATCCGGGCGTACGCCACGCCTATGCGTGAACCAGATTGGCGTCGGCTTCCGCCTTGCGGCCCAGCACGCGTAGCGCCGCCGATACAACATGTTCGGGCGTGAAGCCGAGATGCTGCAACACATCCGGGCCCGGCGCCGACGCGCCGAAGCGCTCTACGCCGATGATCGCGCCTTCATCGCCCACCCAGCGCTGCCAGCCCATCGGCGATCCGGCCTCCACCGAGACGCGTGCTTTGATTCGCTTCGGTAGCACCTGCTCCCGATAGGTTTCTTCCTGAGCCGCGAAGAGCTCCCAGCTCGGCATGCTTACCACGCGAGCCTTCACGCCGTAGTCCTTTAGCTTTTCTCGCGCCTGCACGCACAGCTGCACTTCGGAGCCCGTTCCGATCAGAATCACATCGGGCGCGCCGCCGTCGGCTTCGGCGAGGATGTAAGCTCCGCGCGCGACTCCTGGCTCTTTGGCCGTGCTCCGATCCAGGTGCGGCACCGCTTGCCGCGTCAGCACCATCACCGTCGGCCCATTGTGTTGAACCGCAAAGGCCCAGGTTTCCGCGGTCTCGTTCGCATCGGCGGGACGGATCACGGTCAACTCCGGGACCGCGCGCAGCGCAGCCAGATGCTCCACCGGCTGATGCGTCGGACCATCTTCTCCTAATCCGATGCTGTCGTGCGTGAAGACGTAAACTGCTTTCAGCCGGCTCAGCGCGCCCAACCGAATGGCGGGTTTCATGTAATCGGAAAAGCAGAAGAATGTGGCGCTAAACGGAATCACGCTGCCGTGTGCGGCCATCCCATTCACCGCCGCGCCCATGGCGTGCTCCCGAACGCCAAATGCAATATTGCGGCCCGCGTAGCTCCAGACGCCGCCGACGGCGCCCAGCGTTCCGGCGCCGTACGCCTCGGAATTCTGAAAATCGCCCCAGTTTTTGAGCGCGGTGTCGGTCGATGGATTCAGGTCCGCCGACCCACCGATGATGTTGGGAATATGTTTTGCCAGCGCGTTGAGCGCAGCGCCTCCAGCGGCGCGCGTAGCGATCGGTTTGTCGCCCGGATTCCACTTGGGAAGATCCGCGGCCCAGTTGTCGGGAAGCTTCCCGCTCACCAGCATTTCAAACTCGGCGGCTTCGGCGGGGAAATCCTTACGATACGCATCGAACTTCTTCTTCCACTCGTCTTCCTCTCGCGCGCCGGCAGGAACGGCCTGCCGATAGAAGTCGACCGCGTCCTGCGGAAGGAAAAACTTGTCCATGGTCGGCCAGCCCAGCGCAGTCTTGGTAGCTTTCAGTTCGTCTTCTCCGAGCGGACTGCCATGCGAGGAAAAATTATCCTGCTTGTGCGGGCTGCCGTAACCGATGTGCGTGTGCACCAGAATCAATGACGGCCGCTTTTCCTCGGCCTGAGCCTCTTCAATCGCTTTCGCGACGTCCGCGGTGTCATTTCCATCCAGCACGGTCCGGATGTGCCAGCCATCCGCCTCAAAACGCCGGGCCACGTCTTCGGTGAAATCGATGTTGGTGGAGCCGGCTAGTGAAATGTGATTCTGATCGTAAAGGTAGATCAGTTTACCCAATTGCAGATGCCCCGCCAGCGATGCGGCCTCCTGGCTGACGCCTTCCATCAGATCGCCATCGCCGCAAAGTGAATACGTGTAATGATCGACGATCTTGTGCCCCGGCCGGTTGTAGCGCGCGGCCAGCCATGCCTCTGCGATGGCGAAGCCCACGCCATTTGCGAAACCCTGGCCCAGCGGTCCGGTGGTTACTTCCACGCCCGGTGTGTCCAGCCGCTCCGGATGGCCCGGGGTCTTACTGCCCCACTTTCGGAAGTGCTTGATGTCGTCGAGCGAAAGATCGTAACCCGTCAGAAACAACAAGCTATACAAAAGCATGGAGCCGTGTCCGGCTGAAAGTATGAAACGATCGCGATCGAACCACTGCGGGTTCCTCGGGTTGTGTCTCAAAAATCGGGTCCATAGCGTGTACGCCATGGCGGCCGCGCCCATCGGTAGGCCCGGGTGCCCCGAATCCGCGTTTTGCACCGCGTCGGCTGACAAAATTCGGATGGTGTTGATGCACCGATTTTCCAGTTCTTTGTCCGGCTGTTGATTCATGAGTCCTCTAGATTAGTATGACGCGCGAAGAGGAAATAGTTTGCTGGGAGATTGCGCGGAACGCGTAATCTATTGCTGGCTGCCCGATGCATCCCAGCCGGACGGCGTGTGGAGCGGCATATTTTTCATGAACGCTTCCACCGCGTGGATCTGGCCGCCGTAAACTTTGAACGCTTCCCAAACCACCAGCGAGTCGCCCGCCACGCGCGTGGATCCAGGGCCGAAATCCATGCGAAGCAGCACGATGCCGAGGTCTTCATCCACCGCCGCAACGCGGTACACGATCCCTGCGAGTGTGGGAATTTTCTGCGACTTGATGTTCACGCAGTCCGGCCGGAACGTGCAGCCCGCACCAGCCATCAGTTGTCCGTTTTCGAACCGGTAAGCGTCCGCCGCAAAGGGCGCATCCACCGTCACGAAACTGCCGGCTTTGAGACCCGCCGGGTAAAGCTCCGCGATCTTGACCGCTTCTTCGCGCGAATTGCGTTGCGATTTTGCGGGAACGAACAGCATCGCCCCGCTAGGCGCCTTCAGCGCTTCCGGCTTAAAAATCGACCCTTCGGTTTTGCTTCTGGTGATCTGCGTCTCCACTTCAGCGATCTTCCGGTCCGAGATTTTGAGCCGCAGCATCAGCATCACCGGCGCACCCGACTCTTCGACGATAACCTGAGACGCGGCCACTCCTTGCCGGACGTCCAAAATATCGAGCCGGTAAGGAAGCAGCCGCGAGGCGTCTCTCCAGAACGGAGTGGCGCCCAGCTTCGCCTCCACGGTATCTTCGGTGAATCTTATATCGTGAGCTACAGGCAGCGAGCCAGGGCTATGAGTCACCAGTGCGTTCAGGTATTGCGTCACGAAGCCACCGAGACATTCGCGATCACAGGCAGCGCTCTCCGCGCTAGCCCTGCCGCCGGAACTGGCGACCAGCGCCCAGGCCAGCACAAGACCGAACTGGAGCCGAAGCTTCACTTAGCCTGTGCCGGCGCCCCAAGCGGCCGATCGGTAAGTTTCTCACCGTTGGCCAAGGTGACCGAAACAAACAGAGCTCCCGGCTCGCCGGTTTTTTGCGGATGTCCCACCACGGTTACCTTGTCGCCCGGCTTCAAAGATGTCGCCCTCCATCCGGCGCGAATCAGCACGAAGGGCGCGGTCATCTCGATATTCCAGGTATCCACGCCGCCCTTGTCGTTGGGCACTTCGAGTTCAATCCAGGAGTGGGGGTTGGCCCATTTGAATTGCTTGACGGTTCCTACCAGCGTTACGTTCTTGTCGCGATCGAAACCTTCCATGGAATGGTGCGCGTAAGCCGAACTGGCCATCCATAGCCCCATCAGGCACGTGCACGCGATCATTACCCGTCTCATAGAATCCTTTCTAACGCACATTTACCGATTTCGAAGTCACGCTCGGCATGTGCGCATTCAAATCCGGCAGGCACGAAGCCTCCGTGATGTCGGTATCGTCCACGCGTTTCCAGCGCTTGGTCCAGGTCCACTCGCCGGCCCAATCTTTGGGGTCCGATATGGTGTACTGAATCTCGAGCGTGGCTCCGTTGTTGAGCATGCGCATGCGCTCCACCATATGCGTTTTGTCGCTGAGCGGGATGCCGCTATCGAGCCAGTGATGATCGTCGACGAAGCCGACGGTATCCACCACCAGCGTGTCGCCCTCCCATTGCCCGATCGACTCCCCGTTGAAACTGGGGATCACCAGATCCGGATCGGTATGCTTACGGCCGTCCAGATAAATGATACGCACACTGTTCATGAAGCCGCTGATCATGTAAATCGCGGTGGGTTTCTGGATCATCGCGATGGGCCAGACGCGCGTCATGATCAAAGGTAAACCGGCTGGCCAGCACGCTCCGATGTCGTCGTGATACGCCTTGCCCTCCGCCCTGGCTTTCTTGGCCGCGTCATATTGCACTTGTGCCTCGGGTGTCAGCTTGAAACCCGGCGGAGGCGCGAAGGTGAATAGATTGTCGCGGCTGAAGGCGTGGAGCCACGTTCCAGTGATGTCGAAAGGAGGCTTGGGCCGGGGCTTCTCGATGTTGGACGGAGCCAGCGCACCAAGCTGTGCCGGGGGCGCCGTTGGTACCGGCGGCGCGGAGGAGGACTGCGCCATCACACTGAAGGCGGACGCGACGAACACTGTCGCCGTGAGAATCACCTGCTCCACTCGAAGTTGCTTTTGCACTTGTCGATCCCCTCTAGTCCCGTTGAAAAATCGGCGCCTCATTGGTTGTGCAGCTTCAAACGCACAATACCGTTGGCGTCGATATATTCCCGATTGTTATCGCACACAAACTCGACCATTTCGTAATCCTTCGGCATGCGCTTATAAGCCAAGGTGTAAGTAACCGGCTTTTCGAGCACCACCGGATCCTCCAGCGTCACCTGGTCGTGCAAGATATCGGGCGAGAGCATCCGGATGCGCTCGGTAACACGCATCTGAGGACTGTGTGGCATTCCGCGATAGCCGGAAACCGTGGGCTTGATGCCGATGGTGTCCACCACCAGCGTGTCGCCTTCCCAATGTCCAACAGAGCGCCCATAATAGCCCGGCGCCACGTCATCGATCTTGGCCTGCGGCCGGTCCAGATAAACTCGCCGCACTTCGCTGAACGCTTCCGAGATGATGGTTACCTGTTTCGCGGTTTGAATAAACTCCACCGGATAAATTGCGATCGACATCATGGTCGGCACGCCGTAGGGAATGCATTCCGCGCTGGTATTCGCCAGTTGCTCGCCGCGCTTGGCCGCCGCCGCTTCCTCGGCGCGCCGCGCTTGGTAGGGTTTATCGTACTCCGGCTTCAGGATTAACGGGCTGGGCGGGGGTGGGCGGAACTGCGGGTCCGATCCAGGCCCACCTCTATATATGCCCCAGACGCCGGTCAAATCCGGCGGGCTCGCGGAGGATTGCGCCTGGACCAAGGCCGGCGCCATGGGCAGCAGCGCGGCGGCGCAGCAAAGCATTTTCAATTTCATCACGGGCATCATTCTTAATTCAAAGCTGCCTTGATTCGGCGTGGCCGTCATTTCTGCGCGGGCGGCGGCTCTTGCCGCGGTCCATTACTCAGCACTCGCCCGTCGGGCAAGGTCGCAGTGGACAAAAATCCACCGGCCTGGCCGCTCTTCATGGGGTTGATGATCAGTGTGATTTTTTCGCCGGCCTTAATGCTATTGAATTTCCAGCCGCTTTGCATGAGGATGCTGGGGCTGCCCATTTCGATGCTCCAGTGCTTTACCGCGCCTTTTTCATCCGGGACGTCGATCTCGATGTAGGAATGCGGATTGGTCCATTCAAATGAAGTCACTGTCCCCACCAGCGTCAATCGCTTGGTCATGTCGAACATGGTGAAGGAGTGGTGAGCTAGAACCGGGCTAGCGGCGCCGAAAATTCCCACGGCCACCAGCGTGGCGCAGCACACTTTGGTGCGGACGGCTTGCAATATCTTCATTCAAAGCCCTCTCTTTATCGTGTCCATACTATTCAATTATTGGGGCTTTTGCAAGCTGGGGTAGTGTCTGAAATGTGCTTTGAAGACTCAGGAGTCTTTCTTGACTGTAGGTTTCCATCCAGCAATGTCTCGATAGATCATCAATGGTGTAATCCCGATCCATCCCGCCGGCCTACCCATCAGCTCCCTAAGACCATGCATCGCTGTCAGAACTCCATCCATCATTGCGCCAGCCGACCAGACTGAAACATCGGGAGGTTCTCCTTTATCTCCCCACGCATCCAAAATGTACAGAAGATTCCATTTCCCGGACACCACACCGCCGTACTTTAATGTAAGATCGCTCGTCGGTATCGTTAAGCTCGCTGGCTGGAGTGAAGACCACAGAATAGCGTCACCCGTTAAGAAGTGAGCATGGACCACCTGGGGCATAGCTCTGAGCGCTTCAACCACAGAAGGGACAGCCTCCGGTGGCATTTGCTGTGCAGACTGGGACGCCAAAAACATTCTCATGGCCGCTTCCCATACCTTATCCATACTTGCAAAGTCGATCAGTCTTAGATAACAGTTTGTGAGTACAATCGATCCTAGGCCAGCATCGGCGTCTTTTAAGGACTCATGAACCAGAGAGAGGTGCTGGAGTCGCGCTAACACTTCCAGCGGAATGGACCATGAAGCGTCGAACATGTGTTCGATACCCTCCGATCCGCCTTCTGTGGATTTGGATTCGGCCTTCAGGACTTTAATGTCGCTGCCTATATCGCTTTCGTCCGAAAAGTTTTGCTGCGCCGTCGTTTTTACGGTTGTTAGAATGCCTTGCGGAAACAGCTGAGCATATAGAGCTGAGATTCGTGCGCGATCAACATATAGAAAATCATAAATTCCGGCTGATTCTGCTGCCGTTGGCAATTGTTTGGGAGATTCTCCGCTTTCGCTCTTCATGCTCTTCTTGTTTTTGCCGGATGGCTTGTATGGCTTGAATCGATGGCTCACGTGTATCCTGCTTTCGGGGATCACGAAAGGCGCGAGCGATCTGCTCTATCGCTCCGAGGAACAAATCTGAAGCTGTCGTGTGCTTCGGCACGTATGACCTAGAACCATTATAACGATCCCTTGGTCGTATGCCTGGGGACCCTTAAACCGTTGCTTTCCTTGTGCCAGAAGTTCCGCCAGATCAGTCCACTGAGAGCCACTAGCGAAGCGCGGCCAGAAGCCAGACTTCATTGGTGCAGCCCATGGGATCGGAAAGCAATCGCTCGCTGTTTCGGTTCAACGCATATTTCAGATGCTACCGAACGTGGCTTTCGAATCAAGATGGTCTTTGCCGTCGCGGCTATCGCCGCTTGTTTGCCCTCAGCATGTATAATTTTGTCGGAAGCATTTTCCAGAAGGAAACACTTTTCAGAAGGGTCAATGGATGCCGAAGATTCGTGTGCGTGAGGTTGCCCGCACTCTGCTATGGTTGTCGCTGCCGGTCGGATTGGCCGCTTTCGCGCTCGCACAATCCGGAACTGCGAATGGCGATTGGCGCTTTTATGGCGGCGACGCGTACAGCACCAAGTATTCGCCGCTCGACGAAATCAATCGCGACAACGTCAACAAGCTACAAGTCGCCTGGACCTGGAAGGCGCAGAATTTCGGCCCTCGCGCGGATCCCAACTACGAGGTAACGCCCCTCGCAGTTCACGGCATTCTCTATTTCACTGCTGGCATGCGGCGCGACACCGTAGCCGTGGACGGAGCCACTGGCGAGACATTGTGGATGTATCGCTTCGACGAAGGCGAGCGCGGCATCCATGCCGTACGCTTCAACAATCGCGGCGTGGCTTATTGGACCGACAATCGCGGCGACGACCGCATTTTCACCATTTCGCTCGGCTACCAGTTGATCGCGCTCAGTGCCAAGAGCGGGCTGCCGGAAACTGGGTTCGGAAACCACGGCGTCGTCGATCTGCTGGTAGGCTTGGATCGCACGAATATCAAGCCGGGAATCATCGGCGCCACATCTCCCGCCATCGTGGTGGGCGACACCGTTGTAGTTGGATCGGCGCTGCAGCTTGGCACCACGCCCAAATCGAAGGAGAATGTTCCCGGTTACGTGCGCGGCTACGACGTTCACTCGGGCAAGCTGCTCTGGACTTTCCACACCATCGCGCAGCCCGGCGATTTCGGCAACGAGACCTGGCAGAACGGATCCTGGAAGTACACCGGCAATACCGCGGTATGGGCGCCCATGAGCGCCGACCCCGAGCTTGGCTATGTCTACTTGCCGGTCGAAACTCCTACGGGAGATTTTTACGGCGGCCATCGTCCCGGCGACGATCTTTTCGATGAAAGCCTGGTTTGCGTCGACGCGCGCACGGGCAAGCGCATCTGGCACTATCAGATCATCCATCACGGCATTTGGGATTGGGACAATCCCGCTGCGCCGATTTTGCTCGACATCACGGTAAATGGGAAAAAGATCAAAGCCGTCGCGCAAGTGACCAAGCAGGCCTTCGTGTATGTGTTCGATCGCGAGACCGGCAAGCCGGTGTGGCCGATTGTAGAACGGCCCGTGCCGCAGTCCGACGTGCCAGGTGAAAAGACGTCGCCCACGCAGCCATTTCCCACCAAGCCTGCGGCGTTTGACCGCCAGGGCGTATCGCCGGACGATCTGATTGACTTTACGCCGGAACTAAAGGCGGAGGCTCTGAAGATCGCCTCGCAATACAAGATGGGCCCGATCTTCACGCCGGCCATCGTCTTTGATTCCGATGGAAAAAAAGGAACGCTCATGCTGCCCAACGCCACCGGCGGCGCGAACTGGCAAGGCGCGGCGGCCGATCCGGAGACAGGCACGCTGTTCGTTCCCTCGGTCACCAATCCCTATATTGCGGCGCTGGTGCACGATCCGCAGCACTCCGATATGGAGTACATTTCCAAAAGTGTATTCCTCGAGAAGATCAACAAAGACGTGCCCATCATCAAGCCGCCCTATGGACGCATCACGGCCATCGATCTGAATTCGGGCGACAACCTGTGGATGATTCCGAACGGACAGCCTCCGGACAGCATCAAGAACAATCCGGCGTTGAAGGGCGTGGACACCAGCAAGTTCGGCAACCCGGAGCGCGCATTGCTGCTGGTCACCAAGACGCTGCTGTTTTCAGCCGACGCCACTGGACTGGCTCCGGTAAATGGCTCCAGCGCGTCCACCTTCCGCGCGCTCGACAAAAAAACCGGCGATACAATTTTCGAGTTCAAGCTTCCCACGCATGCCACCGGCGTGCCAATGACGTACCTGGCGAACGGCAAGCAGTACATTATCGTGGCGGTAGGCGGGCGTGGTGAGCCTGCGGAGTTAGTGGCGTTATCCGAACCCAATCCGGAATCGGGAGAAACCCGCCCGCGTCCGGCCGAATGAGCGCCGGCTTCCCGTGGTGGCGCGCGGCCTTACTACTGCCAGTCGCGGCTGCACTGTATTGCCTGTATTTTTTCGGACTGACGCGCACGGGCCTGATCGGACCGGACGAGCCGCGCTATGCGGCCGTCGGACATGCGATGGCGGCGACCGGCGATTGGATCACGCCGCGGCTGTGGGGCGCGCCCTGGTTCGAAAAACCAGCGTGGCTGTATTGGATGACGGCCACGGGCGTCAAGCTGGGGCTTGGACCGGATCTCGCACCGCGCCTTCCCGTAGCCATCGCCAGCGTCGCGTTCCTGATCTATTTCTTCATTGTCTTGCGGAGCGAATATGGCGACCGCGCGGCCTGGTATGCCGCGACAATTCTCGCCACCTCGGCTGGATGGCTTGCTTACAGCCATATCGCCATCACCGACCTGCCAATGTCGGCCGCTTTCGCCGCTGCGATGCTCACCATCTTCGCTTCGGCCGGCCGGCGCTCGTTCGTTATTGCCGGCGCGCTGCTCGGCATCGCGGTTCTCGCGAAAGGCCTTGTGCCTTTGGTCCTTTTCATTCCCGCGCTATGGTTTCTGCGGC
The DNA here is from genome assembly GCA_963725455.1 of Bryobacterales bacterium. Lineage (GTDB taxonomy): Bacteria > Acidobacteriota > Terriglobia > Bryobacterales > Bryobacteraceae > Palsa-89. Next base: position 59,454 of record CAVRZH010000024.1, on the reverse strand, counting down.
ATCGCATCCGAGATCTCGCGATCTTGTTTTGCGCGGCCGCCGTCATCGCGGCGCCATGGTATGCGCTCGTGACTCTGCGCAATGGGCGGCCGTTCCTGGATGAATTTTTCTGGAAGCACCACTTCGGGCGTTTTCTGAACAGCGCGCTGGAACATCAGCAGCCCTTTTGGTTTTATGTGCCGGTTTTGCTCGCGGGCCTTTTCCCTTGGACGCCCGCGCTTCTGCTTCTCGCGCATCGGCGCCTCTATCAGGACCGCCGCGCTATGTTTCTTCTCGCCTGGGTCACGTGGGGATTTCTTTTCTTCTCGGCTTCGCGCAATAAGCTTCCCGGATACCTGTTGCCGTTGTTGCCGGCGCTGGCGGCGTTGATTGGAGTCGCACTCGCGGGCAGCCCCCGCGCGCGGTATTGGCTGGCCGCATGCGGTGCGATGTTCTGCTTGGCTCCCCCGCTGGTCGAAGCCCTGCCTCAGGCGCTAGTCACCGGACTTTCACGCACGCCTCTGCACTTTCAATTAACCGGCATTCTCGCCGGGCTGGCGCTCGCATGCATGTGTATGCTGGGGCGTCCCGACCGCGGCCTGGCCGGAATAGCCCTCTTTGCGACGCTTACCGTAGTCTGGCTGGTTTGGCGCGTCTACCCGGAACTGGACCGCCAGTTGTCCGGCAGATCAGCCGGATCAATGACTTGCCTGCCGCCGACGAATCGTTCCCAGCGCTACAGCATCGACTACTATACCGGCCGAAACCTTCCGGATTGTAAATGAGTCCCAAATATAGTAATCTCTATAGACATAAGGGTAATAATGACCGCTGAAGTACCCGCAAATCCCCTGAACCTCCAAGCCGAGACGGAAGCTCAATACGACGCCACGGTTCGAGCCGATATCGAACTGTTCCGTTCGTACGCTGAAAAGTTCATGGCTGGCGGTCTCACCGACGACGAGTTTCGCGCGCAACGGTTGCGCCGCGGAGTGTATAGCCAGCGCCAGGCCGGCGTGCACATGATCCGCACCAAGATCCCTGGCGGATCGATGACCGCGGCCCAGATGGATCAGCTGGCGATGATCGCCGACGAATTCGGCGGAGGCAAGGCGCACCTTACCACTCGCCAAAATATTCAGTATCACTTCATCCCGCTGCCGCAAGTGTCGGATTTGCTGCACAAGCTTGCCGATTTTCGACTCACCACGCGCGAAGCCTGCTACAACACGGTTCGCAATGTAACCGCGTGCCCGCTGAGCGGCTTATTGGCCGACGAAGTTTTCGATGTGCATCCGTACGCGCAGAAGGTGGCTTTCGCGTTCTTGCACAAAGAACTCACCGACAGCATGCCGCGCAAGTTCAAGATCGCGTTTTCGGGTTGCAAGGAAGATTGCATGCTCGGCGCCATCCACGACATCGGGCTGCGCGCCGTGATGCGCGACGGCAAGCGCGGTTTCCGTATGCTGGTCGGCGGCGGCTTGGGTCCGCTGCCCGTGGAAGCGCACGTTCTGGACGAGTTCGTCCCCGTGGAAAATCTGGTCAGCCGCTGCGAGTCCGTGCTGCGGCTCTTCAATGCCCATGGAAACCGAAAGAACAAGAACAAGGCGCGTCTAAAGTTCGTCGTTCGCGAACGCGGCTGGGACTGGGTAAAGGAAGAGATCGAGAAGAACTATCAGGACATCCTGGCCAATGGCGGTATTGCGACACCGGAAGTGGTTCCCGACGGATTTGGTGGTTTTCAATCATCACCACCACCGCTCGGCACCGGCGCCGATCTGCCGCCCGTGCTCGGCTCCAACGGCCATTCGAATCCGGCTTACGAACGTTGGCTTGAGACCAATATCCGGGAGCAAAAGCAGACCGGTTATGCCATGGTCACCGTCAAGGTGCCGCAGGGGAACCTGACGGGCAATCAGATGCACCATCTGGCGCACCTGGCGCGCAGCTCCGGCGACGGGCTACTACGAGTGACTGTGGATCAGAACCTTGTGCTAGCTTACATACCCCTGCGAGCGCTGCCCCAGGTTTATGCGGCGCTCGATCGGGTTGGCTTGGCGGACAGTGGAGCGTACCAGATCGAGGACGTAACCACTTGTCCTGGAGCTTACAGTTGTAATTTGGCGCTCACTAAGTCGATGAATCTTGGCGCGGCCTTGGCGGAGACGGTGAAGGATTATTCCGATCCTCTGGTCCGCGAGCTCAATATCAAGATCTCCGGCTGTCCCAACTCCTGCGGCCAGCACTGGATCGGCGATATCGGGTTTTACGGCAATGCCCGCAAGATCGATGGCAAGGAAGTGCCATATTATCTAATGCTGTTGGGCGGCGGATATGATGCCGGCAGCGTTATGCGATTTGGCGTGGCCGTTCAAAGCATTCCGGCTCGTCTGGCGCCGGAAGCCGTGCGGCGGGTGTTAAATCACTATATTGCGAACCGGCGCGACGGCGAAAGCTTCCGCGACTACGTGCTCCGGCACAAGGTGGAAACTTTCCGCGGAATGACGAACGATTTGGTGAAGCCGCCTGAATTGGCGCCCGAGATGTATCGGGACTGGGGCGACGACGTCGAATATTCGCTCCAGTTGGGTCGCGGTGAGTGCGCCAGTTAGTGTTTCTTAACGCCACACGCCGCGAACATTTCCGACACTAATTGTTTGGCCGATGCTGAAAAAAGGCCAAAATCTCATGCGCGCGGCTCAGACTCGCGACTGCGCGCTGGCAGGTGCTTACCGAGCCGCGACCGTGAGGGTCGGGACCTCGAACACTTTTTCAGAAGCCTGTTAGATCAGTTCTTACCTAGGCCCGCTTGGAAGACCGGGCACTCTGGGACTTAGCGGCTTCGATGAAAGCGCCGTTGGCCAGGGCAAAGGCTGGAATCGAGATGGAGCGATCCACCAGATCGGCCATGGCGTGCACGGCGAGACCCTCGGCTTCCTTGACGAAGGTCAAGGCGCAAGCTTCCGAATCGAAATCGACATTGACGCAGTCTCCGCCGCGCACTTGATCGGTGGCGATTAAGTTCGACATCGGCTGCACCAACAGGCGCTCGATAGCGCGTTTCAAATGACGCGCTCCGTACTTCAAGTCTGTACCTTCCTTGAGCAGGAAATCGCGGGCTTCGTCCGTGGTTTTGAAGACGAACGACTTCTCAGGCGACGTATTGAAGATGCGTTGCTGAACCATGTTCAGCTCGATGTCCAGAATCTTTCTCAGCTCGTTGGTGCCGAGCGGTTTGAACGTGACGATTTTGTCGAGACGATTGATGAACTCGGGTGTAAACTTGCGCCGCGCCGCTTCCGCGCCAGTGCGGGCCATTTTCCCGTTCAGCTTTTCGTCCACGGTGCCGTTTTGGGATTGCCGGGCACATTCCGGCGCGTTGAAACCAAGGCGCGGATTGATGAGATTGCTCATCTCCGACGCACCCAGGTTGCTGGTCATGAAGATCAGAGCCCGAGAGAAATCCACCTTCCGGTTGTCGCCCAAGGTGAGCGTGCCTTTGTCGAGAATGCCCAACAACAAATTCCAAAGCGCGTCACTGGCTTTTTCGATCTCGTCAAACAACACAAAGCTCAGCTTGCAGCCGTCGGTATGGTACTGATTCAATACTTCCTGGCTGAGAAGCGGATGTGTCTCACGGTGCCCCAGGTATCCGGGAGGCGAGCCGATCAACTTCGCAATCTCATGGCTGTGCTGGAATTCCGCGCAATCGATCTTGATCACTGCGCGAGGATTGCGCACCAGCGCCTCCGCCGTTGCTTCCACAATGCGGGTCTTGCCGGATCCGGTTGGTCCCAGGAAGAGGAAGTTACCGATGGGACGGCCCGAAGGCGTCATTCCCGTCAGATTCATCTGATAAATATTGACGATCTGCTGGATAGCTTCATCCTGCCCGACGATCATGCGTCGTAAGCTACCCTCCAGGGCTTCCGCATCTCGCCCTGTTCGCGTCGGATCTAAAGGAACGTTAACCCGTAGCATTTTCTTCTGGGCCCCTTTCACAACCACTCCGTACTTTCCAAGAGCAAATTGGATGCCATACTTTGGGACCACTGTAAAAGCCTTACTTTTGTGGCTTTGCTGGTCTGACTTCAATCTGGCTTACCAAAGTCCTTTCCGGCATTCTCAACAACATGAGTACAATCTCCCCAATATCCTCTGGCGCTATTTTCCAATCGGCTCTCGCCGATCTTGCACTAAAGTCTGTATCGACGCTTCCAGGCAGAATGTGAGAGACCCGCACGTTGTCGTAGCGGTGATCCAACATCATCGCTTCACTGAATCCATACAATCCGAACTTGGAAGCGTTGTACGCGGCGCCTCCCGCAAATGCATTCTTTCCCGCCAGGCTACCTATGTTGATGATGTAGCCCCGCCCACGACGCTGCATCCGTCCGAGCGCTTCGCGCGAGCAGTAAAAGGCTCCCGACAGATTTGTGTCGATGGTCTGTCGCCATTCTTCTACCGTGAGTTCCGCCGTGCTTTTCATCACGCCCAAGCCCGCGTTGTTCACCAGGATGTCGGGGCCGCCTGTTTCCCTGTCCAACCATTCGAACCATGCTGCAACGTCTGTGCTTGCTCTTACATCGGCAGCTTTTCCCACCACTTTACGCTGGGAATCGTTGGTGAGGCTGCTTACAGCCTGCTCCACGCCGCTCTGGCTGCGTCCGCATATCGCCACCGTGGCGCCAGAGTCCGCCAGCTGCCGCGCGATGGCAAATCCAATCCCGCGCGTCGCGCCTGTTACCGCTGCAGTACGTCCCGCTAGAAACATTTCGCTCATGACTCCATCCTACGTTGCCAGGAGGCGGGTACTCGCCTCTCTGTACTACCCGCAAATGCGCCGCCCGCGGCGGTAAATTGGGTCATGCACGACGCGAAACCTAGCCGGACCGCTCAACGCGTAGCCATGCGTCGCGCGGCGCATCAGTTACTCGATGAGCCGAGAGTTTTCGAGGATCCGCTCGCGGTCGAAATCTCTGACGGCGAGTCCGAGCGTCCGCCCGATGCCCAGCAACCCTACGCGCGATCCTTGCGCGCCTTCATCGTCGTGCGCAGCCGCTACGCCGAGGATCAGCTGGCTCGCGCGGTGGAACGCGGCATTCGCCAATACGTCGTGCTCGGCGCGGGACTCGATACCTTCGCCTATCGCAATCCTTATCGATCCACCGGCCTGCATGTCTTCGAAGTGGATCATCCCGCCACCCAGCGATGGAAACGCGAGCGCCTCAACGAGGCTTACATTTCGGTCCCAGAGGAGATGACGTTCGTGCCGATAGACTTCGAGCGGCAGTCGCTCGAAGATGTTTTGCTTCAGGCCGGTTTCAGCCAGCAAGAGCCGGCGTTCTTCTCCTGGCTCGGCGTCACGCCGTACCTTTCGCGGCTCGCGTTCGACGCCACCCTGGAATTCATCGCTCGCATGCCTGCGGGCAGCGGCGTGGTTTTTGACTACGCCGTCGAACGATCATTACTCAGCCCGCTGCAGCAACTGGCGCTCGACGCGCTGGCCGCGAGAGTGGCCCGCGCCGGCGAACCCTTTCAATTGTTCTTCAGCCCTGCAACGCTGGCGAACGATCTGGCGCGCCTGGGCTTTGGAAACATCGAAGACCTGGACTGCGATCGGATCAACGCCCGCTACTTCGCCGGGCGTTCCGACGGTCTCGCGGTCTCGGGCGGCGGGCATTTGCTCAACGCTCAGGTATCCTGATTCTCATGGACACCCCCGACCTTCGTTATCCCGTCGGTAAGTTTCGTTTCCCCGAGTCCGTCAGTGCGCACGAACTCGGCATGTTTATCGATCAGATCGCCGAGACGCCAGCTCGCCTGCGCGGCGCCATCACCGGCTTGTCGGAAGCGCAGCTGGACACGCCCTATCGGCCCGGCGGATGGACCGTCCGGCAGCTTGCGCACCATGTGCCCGACAGCCACATCAACAGTTATACGCGGTTTCGCTTGGCACTGACCGAAGAAGAGCCGGTCATCAAACCCTACGAAGAAGCCCGCTGGGCCGAGCTTCCCGATGCCCGCGCCATGCCCGTGGAGCCTTCGCTTATACTGCTGGAATCCCTGCACGCTCGATGGGTGCCATTGCTGCGCTCGCTCTCCGCCGCCGATTGGAAGCGGAGCTTCCGTCATCCGGAGCTGGGCCTGGTCAGCCTGGAAAATAACGCCGCTCTCTACGCTTGGCACGGGCGCCATCATGTGGCGCACATCACGTCATTGCGCGAGCGGATGGGCTGGTAAATTTACGACGCTGCGTACACCGCGCGCTCAAAATCTCCCAGCACCGCGATCGCTTCTTTGTCGGCGAACGGAAGGTACTGCATCATGATCACTCCGGCCACGCCTTTCTTCGGATCGATCCAAAAATACGTGTTCGCCACTCCGCCCCACGCCAAGCTGCCGGCTGAGCGCCCGCCTTTGTAGCCAACCGAGTTGATCAGAAAGCCGAACCCGAACCCGTCTTTGAACCCGGGGTGAAAATCGACGTCGCTCGAGATCGCGGGGCGCGCGGTCTTCAGTTTCCCGGCGCTCAAGGCGCCTGTCTGGATAGTGGCCATCATGTCCACGGTTTTCGGCTGCAGGATCTCTTCACCCTTCGGCCCGCGGCCGCGCCGCAGGATCATTTGCGTGAAGCGCACGTAGTCGCTGGCCGTGGAATACAGTCCGCCACCGCCGTTGTAGGCTTTGGGAGGCTTCGGCAAAGTACGCGGATCTTCCTTAAGCGGCCCGGTTCCATCCGCGCCCCTGCGATATTCGCTCACCAGGCGGTCGAACTTCGCGGCCGGAACCAGGAAGCTGGTATCGTGCATCCCCAGCGGACCCAGGATGTTCTTTTGAAAATATTGCTCCAGCGTCAAGCCGCTCACCGTTTCCACCAGGCGGCCGCTCCAGTCCGCACTGGTGCCATACTGCCAGCGCGATCCCGGCTCGAACATCAGCGGCGTCAGCGGCGCCACGGTGCCTAACGGCATGCTGGTACCCGTCTCTTTCTCGTATCGCAGCATGTCCGCGAACCAGGTGTCGTAGACGAACCCGGAGGTATGCGTCAGCAAGGTCCGCAGCGTAACGGGCTTGGTGGTCGGCTTCAGAATCGGCTTGCCGGTCTTCGGGTCGAAGCCGTGCAGCACTTGGAGCGTGCCCAGCTCCTTGATGTAGGTGGAAGCGGGTTCATCCAGCTTCAGCTTGCCCTGCTCCACCAATTGCATCGCCGCCACCGAGGTTACTGGCTTAGTCATGGACGCAATCATGAAGATGGTCTCGGGATTCACGTCGATGCCGGACGCAGAATCGCGCTTGCCGACGGCGCCGGAATAGGTAATCTTCTCGGCGGTGGCAGCCATAGCGACGCAAGCCGGGATCTGGTGTTGCTTCACCGACGCGCGTAAGGTCTGATCGATACCCGCGGTACTTGCTCCCCATATCCTGCGCGGTTGCGCGCCCAAAGCAAACAATGCGGCGCTGAAGTGTCTCCGGCTTATTTCTGGCATTCCTTTGTGATACCACGAGCCGTGTCGGATTGCTTGGACGGCGTTATCTTAGAAGAGTATGCTTGCAGCACTGGGAAGAGTATGCCTGCCGCACTGGAAGCCCCCGAAGTAAAGCTCGGCGGCCCCAACGGAGGCGGTCCCCGCAATCATGACCCGTTCGACCATGGTGGAGGGGGCGGCGGGGACGATCACGGCAACGACGGGCAGGGCGTACCGGGCGCCGGTTTGCTCGCCATGCGATTCCTGCTGGTTTCCATCAGCGCGCTCTTTGTGACCATCGGCGTGGCTTACTATGAACGCGCACAGTCGCCCAGGCATTGGCAGCACATCCACGTGCCGCCTTTGTTGTGGCTCAGCACCGGCCTGATCCTTGCGAGCACCTGGACGCTTGAAATCGCGCGTGGGGCTTTCGAGCGCAAGAACAGCCTGCGATACGCGCATTGGCTGGCGGTTACGGTCGGGATCGGGGCCGCGTTTCTCGCCTCGCAAGTGTTCGCCCTCCGGGAACTGGCCAGGCAGGGACTCTATCTCAGGAACAATCCGCACAGCTCGCTGTTTTATGTGCTCACCGGCGTGCACGGAATGCATCTGCTGGGAGGCATGGTGGCGCTGGTTTGCCTGCTGGTCACCGCGTCCCGGCGGCCTGAGGTGGTGCTGTTCGATTTCCGGCGTCAGACCAGCCGGACCGCCGCGGCGGCCTTGTACTGGCATTTTTTGGCCGGTGTGTGGCTATGCCTGTTCGTATGTTTGTTGGTGTGGCCCTAACGGAAGCGCATCCGCCAGGCGTCGCGTCCCGCGCCGTAATAGCCCTTCACCAGCCGCGTCCGTACGAATCCATATTGGCGATAGAACCGCAGCGCCGGCGTGTTCGCCGTGCTCACCATCAGCCGGAGGGCGCCCACGCCCTTCAAGCGCGCCACCGTGGCATCCAGTAGCGCTTGGGCGACGCCGCGCCCGCGAAAGCGCGGGTCTACCGCGATGGATTCCAGCTCCGCTCCCCGCCAGTTCATGCGCGTGATGCTATAGCCCACAACGCGGCGGCTCAGCCGGGCAACCAGAAAAAGCTCAGGGTTTTCGCGCCAATACTCGACGAACCACTCGGCCGGCCAAGCGTCTTTCCCGAACGAAGCCCGCTCAATCTCGACGACGCGGCCAAGGCTGCGGTGCGTAAATTCGCGAACGGTGACGCCAGAAGCCACTTAGCGGGCAAGCCACCAGCGCCGGACCGCTACGATGCTCCAGATTCCCTCCACCAGGCCGAATGGCCAGGCGCCCTGCAGGAACCCGTAGGCCGAGCCCAGCACGCAGGAGCAGGCAAAGCCTAAAACGAACCAGTTGCTGCGGCTTTCGAGCGCATAGCAAACCAGCATCGCCGTAACGGCGAACAATCCGAATAAGGTAAGTGAACTCACGCAGTTCCTAGCCTAGCGTAAGTTCGGATGAAGACGCCGTGAGGGAGCGGCGAGCTTAGTTGGCGCTGCCGAAGTAGCTTTCAGCCAGATCGGGTTTCTGTTCCAGCGCGCGCTTCCAACAATCACGCGCCTCATCCTGCTGGCCCAGGCCCTTGAGCACGTGGCCCAGGTTGAGAAGAGCTTCGGGGAACTGATCGCGCTCCTGCAAGGCCTCGCGATACAAGCGTTCCGCGTCCGTGAGTTGACCTGATTTTTGTAGCAGCAGACCGGTGTTGTAGAACAGCTCCGGACTGCGCTCGCCCTTTTCGATCAGCCGCGCCTGATGCTCCAGGGCCTGATCAAAATCGTTGTGCTCCACCGCCAGCGCAGCCAGGCCGCGCAGCGCGTCGAGCGAATCGGGATTGGCCGCCAGCACCGTTTCGAACGCCTTGGAAGCTCCCTCGTGGTCGCCCATGTTCCAGCTGCAGATGCCCAGGTTCAACTGAGCCTCGGTCCAGTCCGGACGCTTTGCGACGCAGGACAGGAAAGCTTCGGCGCCGCCGCGATAGTCGCTGCGTTCCAGGCGCAGGTAGCCCAGGCGGAACCAGACGTCTTCCAGATCGGCGTTCTTGGCCAGGATGCGCGTGTAGATGCGCTCGGCTTCCTCTTTGGAGCCTAGCTTGTCGAGCACGGCCGCCAGGTTGTGCAGAACCTCAAACAGATCGGGCGAAATTTCGAGCGCTTTCTCATACGCGCCGCGGGCCTGTGCCAGATCGCCTGACTCCTGATGGATGACGCCGAGATTGACATAAGCCTGGCTGGCATCCGGCCGGATGCGGATGGCTTCCGAATAGGCCTTGGCGGCGGCTTCCAGGTTTCCAGTCTTCTGCTGAGCCACACCCAGGTTGAACCAGCGATCGAAGCTCTCCGGTGTGTATTCGGTGAGCTTGGTGCAATAGCGCAGGGCGGCCTGATAATCGCCGGAACCGAAGGCGCAGGTGGCCAGGCCTTCGAGCGCGGTCTGCGAGTTGGGACGCAGCGCCAGCAGCTTTTCCGAATAATCGGCGATCATGGCCTGATCCTTGCGAGCCATGCCGATAGTCACCAGGTTGATGAGGCACTCTTCGAAGTCGGGCTTGCCGGCCAGGATGGACTGGTAGATCCGCGCCGCCTCGTCGAAGTTCCACTGCAACTGCAGCGTCACGGCTTTCCCAAACTGGGCGGTGATGTGATCGGGCTGCTGCTCCAGGACCTTTTCGAAGTTCTCGGCCGCCGCGTCCGATTTTTCCAGGTGCAGCAGCGCGATGCCCAGCCCCAGCCGCGCATCCAGCCGGTCCGGCTGCGCCTCTGCGGCCTTCTCGAAGAAATCCGCGGCTTCCTGCCAGCGTCCCAGCCGTTCCAGGCAAATGGCCAGGTTCAGGTTCGCGTTGGCATGCTTGGGATGCATGCTCAGCAGCTTGGCGTAGCTCTGCGCAGCTTCCTCGTACATTTCCAGCTCGAACTGGATTTGAGCCTTGGCGGAGTAAATCTCGAGAGTACCCTCGCCGGTCTCGAGCACGCGGTTGATCTCCGCGAGCGCTTCCTCGAGTTTGCCCTCCATGTGAAGGGAAACGGCCTTCGCCAGGCTGGCCGCCTTGGCGGTGTTGGGGGAAGACGTCCTAGAATTCGGTTGGCTCATAATCAGTTGATATTTCCATTTCTGCCCTCGATCCCGTAGGGCGCAAGATAGGCGCAAAGTCTGCCCAGCGCATCGTATTGATGCGATACTTCCACCCAGCGAAGCCGGGCGCGCTCGCCGCGATTGCAAAAGAATCCGACACCGCCATGCTGCAAGCGGTTGTCTGACCAAAAATCGACCACCTGGCCCTGCGCCAGGATGGTGAAATCGCCGCCGCGGGCATTCACCTGGATGCGATAGAGCATATCCGTGCGGACCGTCATGGGCAGCGGTTTATCGACGCGCGGCCCTTCTTTGCCGTTGATGACGGCGTAGCGGACGATGTGCACCAGCGGCAGCGGTCCAGGCTTGACCACTACAAACTTCATGGCGTAATAGTTGTTCAGATCTTCGGCGCGGAAGGCCCAACCCATGGCTTTCTGATCGATTTCGCCCAGAAACTCGAAGCGATAATCGGACAGATCCACCGTCGGCTTGAAGATGGCCAGTGGCCCTGGACGGACGAACCCCGCCGCGTCATAGGACCAGCTGCGGGTGAGGTTGGAGCGGCTCTCCCAGGCGTCCAGCCCGGCGCGAAAATCGTCGGCGAACGCTACCGCGGCGCGGTCTGATATGGTCTGATTCACGTTCTTCCATTGATCTTCCACCACTTTCTGCATGTGGCTCTGCACTTGGTCCAGATTTTGCGGCGACAGTTGCTGGATCGGCACCTTGGGCAGCGATCCGGTGATCGCAATCACCAGCAGAACGGGAAGCATCAGGCTCACCAGCTTTAGATCGCGCGGCGCACCCGTCCAGGCCGCCACCAGCCAGCGCCAGGAAGCGGCAGTTTCGCGCGGAGCGTGGCCCGCCTGTGGACCAGGATGCTCATGCGGTTCGTCGGCAGATTCTTGATACCCCTCCCCGTAAGGTCCGGCTTCGATCAGCGTTTCTGGATCGATCTCAGGCTGGGCCGGCAGTGCGCTCAGCGCTGCCGCGGATTCGGTAATCTCAGGCGTTGCCTCGGAGTCAAACCGCTGGCGATGGTCCTCGCAACAGAACTCCCCGTCGACGAGACTTCGGGACGGCGCGAGCGCAATATTGCAGTAGCGGCACCTCATCAAGGCTTGACCCGATTCCATATTAGGGCCGGGAGAAGGGAATTACTACGCAGTAAATTGCTTAAAGACTGTACGCAATTCCGCCTACAACCACCTGTGCGATAGGCGCTTTACCTTAGATCGAATGGGTTAAGGCCGAGCCGATTCTAAGCCGGTGACTGTCCCCTAACCCACCTCTTGCGGTTCCACGGGAATGTGACCGCGCGACGAAGTTTGCAGCCTGCCCAACGATCAGGCGATCGCGAGCGCCAGAACGCGCGCGGGAAATTTCCCGTTCTTGGGACTCCCGTGCGGCCGATGAGATACACGCCGATTGCATCTCCCGAGTTACATTTTGTTAGCATTGTCCCTGAAGGAGAAAGCCCATGCCCGAAGAGCAGGCTTCCAAAGACCTGGTCAAAGCCAGTATCGATCGAGGTGGTATTGATCGCCGGTCGCTGTTTGACGCCTTATCGCGCGTGTCGCTCGGCTTGGCCGCCACCGCGGTGATCGCCGAACAAGTGAAGGCGGCTCCGTCGGAAGAAACCAAGAGCGAGGAACTGGAGCCCTTCAAGTACGATATCGAGAGCGAGAAAGGCTGGGTTGGCGCGGGCGGCTCCGCCCAAGAGGCGACCGTGAAGCAACTGCCCGTCTCGCAGAGCATCGCCGGCGTCTCCATGAAATTGGCGCCCGGCGCCATTCGCGAATTGCACTGGCACGCGCTGGCCGCCGAATGGGCGTACGTGCTCACGGGGCGCTGCCGCACCACCGTCATTACTCCCACTGGCCAAGCCGAAGTGGATGACTTCGAAGAAGGCGACACCTGGTATTTCCCGCGCGGCCACGGGCACGCCATCCAGAACACCGGCCCCGGTCCCTGCCACTTCCTGCTCGGATTCGACAACGGGCACTTCTCCGAATTCGGAACCTTCAGCATTACGGACTGGATTGCGACGACGCCGCGCCACGTTCTGGCGCGCAACCTGAATCTCCCCGAATCGGCCTTTGGCCAGATGCCGCAGAAGGAGCTGTACATCGGTCCAGGACAAGTCCCGCCGGCGGTGGAAGATGTCCGAAATTCGCAATTGCAGCCCAGCCAGTCTTCTCATAAGTTCCGTTTGGGCAACGTGACGCCGCACGTGTTCGAAGGCGGCGAAGAGCGCATTGTCACGCAGAACGAGTTTCCGATCCAGACTACGCTGACCGCTGTACGCATGGATCTGAAGCCCGGCGCGCTGCGCGAGATGCACTGGCATCCGCATGCCGACGAGTGGCAGTTCTATGTCAGCGGCCGCAGCCGCGTGACCATCTTTGGGTCACACGGACGAGTGAAGACGGAGGAATTCGGTCCCGGGCACGTGGCCTTCATCAAGCAAGGCTACGGGCACTTTATCGAGCAGGTGGGCGACCAGCCCACTCGCATCCTGATTCTGTTCAATAGCGGTCTTTATCAGGAGATTTCCCTCACCAACTGGTTGGGCGGCAATCCGAATTCGTTGTTGACCACCAACTTCCTTTTGAGCAAGGATATGCTGGATCGCTTGCCGAAGAAGGAAGTTGGAATCCTGGGCAAGAGAAGTTAGGACCATTCACCGACTTTTTCGCCTCGTAGTTCGCTATTCATGCTAGTAGTGGAGTAGCGATGCCAGAATCCGCCGAACCCACGGACGCGATGTTTCCCACGCTGGACCAGGCGCAAATTGAGCGCCTGATTCCGCTCGGCCAGCAGCGTGAGGTGTCTGCCCATGAAATCGTCTTCGACCAGGGTGATTCCGAGCACGGCGTATTTGTCGTTTTGGAAGGCAGCATCGAACTGGTCAACTTGGCGAACGGGCAGGAGACGGTCCTGATGGTCCATGGGCCCGGGAAGTTCACCGGGGAAGTGAACCAGCTCTCTGGCCGGCGGAGCCTGGTCCGCTGCCGCGCGCACCAAGCCAGTAAGCTGCTCGAAATCAGCCGCGCGAACCTGCAGACCGTCATGCAGAACGACGCTACCCTCGGTGAATTGTTCCTGCGGGCTTTCATCCTGCGGCGCGTGTATCTCATCAACAACTCGGTGGGCGACGCGGTCCTGATCGGATCCAGCAATTCCGCCGACACCTTGCGCCTGAAGGGATTTCTTTCTCGCAACGGCCATCCGTTCACCTATCTCGATGTGGAGACAGACTCCGACATCCAGCGCGTGCTGGATCACTTCGCCATAAAGCGTGACCGACATTCCGGTGCTGATCTGCCGGGGCGAACTGGTGCTTCGCAACCCCAGCAACGCCGAGGCCGCCGAGTGCTTCGGCTTGAATACGGGAATTGACGACACCAGCGTGTACGACCTGATTGTCGTCGGCGCCGGCCCCAGCGGACTGGCTGCGGCCGTTTACGGAGCTTCCGAGGGGTTGAATGTGCTGGTGGTTGAGAGCAACGCGCCAGGTGGTCAAGCCGGATCCAGCTCCCGCATCGAGAACTATCTCGGATTCCCGATGGGAATTTCCGGGCAGGAATTAGCCAACCGCGCATTCATTCAAGCCGAGAAGTTCGGCGCGCATATCGCCGTGGCCAGATCCGCTACCACCCTGCAGTGTGCGCGGCCGCCCTATGCCATCCAACTGGACGATGGTGGACTGGTGCACGGCCGCAGCTTGATCGTGGCCAGCGGCGCGCAATATCGCAAGTTAAATCTGCCGAACCTGGCGCAGTTTGAGGGCGTCGGCGTTTATTACGGAGCCACGCAAGTGGAGGCGCAGGTCTGCACCAATCAAGAGGTAGCCATCGTGGGCGGAGGAAACTCCGCCGGCCAGGCCGCGATATTTTTATCCACTGTCGCGAAGCGTGTCTACCTTTTGGTTCGCCGCTCAGGGCTGTCGGAAACTATGTCGCGTTATTTGATTTCGCGGATTGAAGCGTGCCCGGAGATCACGGTCAAGACTTTCACCGAGATTGAAGCGCTCGAAGGCAACGGACATCTGGAGCGGACGCATTGGCGCAATACCCAAACCGGAGAGCGCCACACTTGTGAGACGCAACATCTGTTCCTGATGACCGGCGCCGCGCCCAACACGGGCTGGCTGGATGGATGCGTGGCGACTGATACCAAACAGTTCATCAAGACTGGACCGGACGTAAGAGAAGAGTGGACCGTTCAACACCGGCCGCCGTTTATGCTCGAGACCAGCCTGCCCGGCGTCTTCGCGGTGGGCGACGTCCGTGCCGGGAGCTTAAAACGCGTTGCTGCGGCGGTAGGCGAAGGATCGATGGCGGTGCAATTCGTTCACAAGGTTTTGGCGGAGTAGATGGCGGCGTCTTCCGCCTCGTAATCGAATTGTTTGGGATCAATCTGGGCCGGAGGATGGGCGCGTTCCCACTCGATGGTGCGTGCGATTCCAATATCCAATGGCACCGGCTCTCGGTAGTCCAGTTCTTTTCGGATTTTTGCGCTGCTCACCAGCCAGTCCTGCTCCGTGTTCAGCGGGGAGAGAAGGTGGGACGGTGTCTGCTCCTTGGGCAACGCCAGCACCAAGCCCTTCCAGCCGGCCACCTGGCCGATCTTCTGCGCCCATTCGAGCTCGGTGAATTGCTGGTCGCTCGCGATGTTATAAGTCTCTCCCACGGACCGATCGGAAACGGCCGCCAGCGCGATAGCCGCCGCCACGTCTTCCAAGTATCCGCGCGGCGGATGCAAACGCGCGTAGCTTTCCTCCAACAGGATCGCCTGGCGATGATCGTCGATCCGCTTCAGCGTTGGATAAAACCGGTGCAGTGGATCGCCGGGACCATACACCATGGGCAGACGCAGCACCGTTCCCGGAAGCTTTGGGTCGCCCAGAATCGTTCGTTCCACCGGGATCTTGTCATAGTCGTCGGTAAGCCAGGGAAACGCCGCCTGCGCCGCGCGCAAATGTTCCACGTTGTAGGGATGCAGCTGGGTGCGTACTTCCGATTCCTCAGTGAGCGGCGTTGGCTGCGGAGGGCCCGGTTCGCGCCCGAGTAGCACTCCGTAAGCGCGGTACACGTCCTGGCTGCTGATCGCGATTACGCGCGCGGTCAAGCCGCGAAACGTATCCATGAACGCCTGGGCCTGGCGGTTGTCGCTGAGTATGAAGTCGATGACAACATCCGGAGCTAGTGGTTCGAAGGCCTGGCGTTGCGCGGGTAAATCGTTCCGGTTCCCATGAATCCGTCCGACTGATTCGGGAAGCGCGGTTTGGGCCTCGCCGCGATGAAAAACCGTCACAGCGTGGCCCTCTTCAACCAGGGTCCTGATCACCAACGGGCCGATGAAGCCGCTGCCGCCGATCACCAGAACCCGCATGTTCCAACGATATCAAAAGGGCAATTGTGGCTTGCTTTGACGTATCATTTTATTCACGCGATATGAAAATTGCCTTGTTTCTGGCCTTGTCCCTATCCGCGTTCGCGGACGAAAAGCCAAAAGTGGCAGCGGCGCCGCCCCAGCCTGCTACTGAAAGCCTCGATCTGGACACCATCACTCGCATCCGCGATGAGGGGTTCAATCACTCTCGCATCATGGAATACTCGAGCGGCCTCTTCGACGGCGTCGGTCCGCGTCTCACGGGCTCGCCGGATTTTAAGAAAGCCGAGGAGTGGTCACTCGAACAATTCCGCCGCATGGGAGTTTCCAACGCGCACACCGAATCCTGGGGCGATTTTGGAATGGGCTGGCAGCAAATCGGAACGTCCGTGTTGATGACGGCCCCTTCCACTGCGACCATTCTCGCGCAAGCCACGCCGTGGTCTCCGGCGACAGCGGGTGAAATTGTCGCCGAAGTTGTCGCTGTTCCTGATCTTAAAGAAGAGAAGGACTTCGACAAGTGGAAGGGCAAGCTGGCAGGCAAGATCGTTCTCTATGGCGACGCTCCGAAGATCAATCCCAACCCGTCCAATCCGCTCCAGCACGACGATCAGGCCAAACTCGATCACTTCCGCTCTTACCCGCTCGACGGCGATCAAGATGATAGCTATGTGCTCTCGAACGACCCCACCTACTGGGAAAAAAGATTCAAGGAAGACGCATTCCTGGAGAAGGTTGCACGCTTCTTCGCGGACGAGCATGCCATCGCGGTGCTTCGCCCTGGCGGCTTCGGCGGAATGCTGCATGACGACACCAGTTCATCCATGGGATGGTTCGTGTACCGGCCCGAACACAAGCAGCCCATTCCATCCGCCGTCATCGCGAGCGAGGCGTTCGGCCGCATGAACCGCCTGGTCTCGCACAACGTTCCTGTATCCGTGCGGCTGAACATCGCCACGAAGTTCTATGGCGATCATGAGCAGGGCAGCGACGTGGTTGCCGAGATTCCCGGCACCGACCCAGCGCTGAAAGATCAAATCGTCATGCTCGGCGGCCATCTGGACTCCTGGATCGCCGGCACCGGAGCCACCGACAATGGCGCGGGAGCCATCATCGCTTTGGAAGCCATGCGCATCCTGCGCGCGCTCGATATCCAGCCGCGCCGGACCATCCGCGCGGGCCTGTGGGGCGGGGAAGAGCAGGGCATTTTCGGCTCAGCGGGTTATGTCCGCAATCATTTCGGCACGCTCTCTTATTCCACCAAGCCGGAAGAAGAGGTGCTCCCCGAGTTCATCCGGCAGCAGACCGGCCCCGTCTCCATCAAGCCCGAGCACGCGAAATTGGACGCATATTTCAACGCCGATAACGGGACTGGAAAGTTCCTGGGCATCTTTACCGAAGGCAACGCGGGCGCCGCCGCGGTTTTTCAGCAGTGGGCCGCGCCGATCAACGATCTTGGGTTTACCACCATCTCGCCGCGCAACACCGGCTCAACCGATCACGTCTCCTTCGATCAGGTGGGCCTCCCGGCCTTTCAGTTCATCCAGGATCCCCGCGACTACCTGACCCGCACCCACCACAGCAGTCTGGACACCTACGAGCGTCTTTCGGAGCCGGACCTGAAACAAGCCGCTGTGATCATGGCCATCTTTGTCTACAACACCGCACAGCGCGACGCCATGCTTCCGCGCAAGCCTCTGCCCCATCCGGAGTTGAATGAGCAGCGTGCCAAACCGTTGGAAGGCGTTTATCCCGATGCAGTGAAGCCCGCCGCAGTCAAAAAGTAGCGCTCAATATTTACCAGCGCTCTGGAGCGCCGCCTCGATCGTCACGAGGGGCAACAGCAGCGATAACGGCGCATCCAGCAGCGGCACGGCGCCATAGCCCGCGTACCATCCAGCAACTCGCTCGTTCTTGGCATCGATGACCAGCACCACGCCGCCAACCTCGGTGGCTGCCAACAAACAGCGTCTGCCCGCCGCGAGCAGAAGTTGTCCGCCTAGGCCTTGGCCTTGCAGTTTGCGATCCACGGCCAGGCGCGCCAGGCGGAATCCGGGAACGTCGTGACGAGCCAGGCCGCGCCGGACGATGTCTGGTGTGCGGGCATAATCCACCGAAGCAGGGCTCAGACTATAGAAGCCAAGAATGGTTTTACCATCGGCATCGTCCATCGCTAGGAATGTCTTGGCTCCTCCCAGATCGTGGCTCTTGCGGGCGTGGCGCTGTAGGAATTCGTTCAGCGCCGGCTCGCCACAGTCGAAGGCCTCGCGATCATGCTTCTTGGTGATCGCTTCTTCGTGCCAGCCTGTCACTAGGACGGTTTCGGCAGCGCCTTGGCGGCAGCCAGCAGTTTTGCGTTGGGCGCCGGCGGATTCTCCAGCAGATCAATTACACGCAAACTGTCTCGCTCGGAAAGCTGCACGCGATCCGCTTCCTCAACGACAGCTGTGGCGGCGCGCAGGGCGTGGCGCAGCACAAAATCGGTAAGGTCGGTGCGGCTGAGAGCCACGGCTCGCAAAAGTAGGGCTTTTTCTTCAGGCCTGATCCGGAGCGACATCCGGCTATTGTCTTCCACCGCTAATCTCGGCATGACAATCGACTCCCTTCTCGCGTAGTACACATTCAAATAGTACACCACGCCTTCCCTTCGGTCAAGGGTGTGCGGATTGATTGCGTACAATCGTAGAGCAGGTCAAGATATCAAGATTAACATAATTTATACTAAGATCCACTTGCATTTACCGCGATGGTGGGATAATCTAAATCCAATGATCGCTTCGAAAGGACAAGCCAGTGTGACTCGCGCTTTACCAAGCTCGGTTGCCTCTGTCTTTTCAAGCGGTCAAGTTCCGAAGCTTCGGCCCATTATTATTACGGTCGTAGTACCCAGCCCCGCTTGAGGGCTTCGGACATAAGTTTCCGAAAGGCCATCAGGTGGGGACGAAAAACCACCTGGTGGCCTTTTTGATTTTGTATGGAGGAAAGATGTCGACCATCCCTGCGCATCGCACTAATGGCGTGACGGAATCGAAGCTGATGTCGGGCTCCCAGATTCTGCTGGAGTGCCTGGTTCGTGAGAACGTAGATTGCATCTTCGGCTATCCCGGCGGAGTTACTTTGCCGCTCTACGATGCTCTCTACGATCACCCCATTCGCCACGTCCTGGTGCGGCACGAGCAGAATGCTGCGTTCGCGGCGGAAGGCTACGCGCGATCCACGGGCCGCGTCGGCGTTTGTTGCGCCACGTCCGGTCCCGGAGCCACCAATCTGGTTACGGGCCTGGTGGATTCGATGATGGATTCCATCCCGGTGGTTGCCATCACCGGCCAGGTTTCCACCAAGCTGATCGGCAGCGACGCGTTTCAGGAAGCCGACACATTCGGCATCACGCGCTCCTGCACCAAGCACAATTTTCTGGTGAAGACCATCGCGGAATTGCCGCAGGTGCTGCATGAGGCGTTTTACATCGCATCTTCTGGAAGGCCGGGTCCGGTGCTGGTCGACATTCCTAAAGACGTCTTCCAAGCCCAGGCGCATTACACGCCCGTGTCTTCTATTCATCTTCCGGGCTATCGTGTTTTCACCGAAGGTCACACCGGCCAGATCCGGCGCGCCGCGCAAATGATCTGGGAATCGCAGCGCCCGTTCGTTTATGCGGGCGGAGGCATCATCGCGGCCAATGCATTTGAGGAGCTGCGTGAATTTGTGGAGCTGACGGATGCGCCCACGGTCACCACCCTGATGGGTTTGGGCGGATTGCCGGCCGAGCATCCCAACTACATCAGCATGCCGGGCATGCACGGCAGCTATGCCGCGAACATGGGTATGACGCATGCCGACCTGTTGATCGCATTGGGCGTCCGTTTCGACGATCGCGTCACCGGACGCCTGGCGGCGTTCGCTCCGCACGCCAAAGTGATTCACGTGGATATCGATCCGGCCGAGATCGGCAAGAATCGTGCGGCCGATCTGCCCATCGTTGGCGACGTCAAGCGCGTGCTGGAGAAACTCACCAAAGTTCTTCAAGAGAGCACGCCTGAGGCCCGCGAGCAAAACACGAGCGCTCGTGCCGCCTGGTGGCGGCAGATTCGGGAATGGAAAGCCGAGCATCCGCTGACGCCGGAGGTTTCAACCACCGAAATCAAGCCGCAACACGTGATGCGCGAAATCGATCGGCTGTCCGGCGGGCGCGCCATCGTAACGTCGGACGTCGGCCAGCACCAGATGTGGGCGGCGCAGTTTATCCGCTTCAATTCGCCGCGTCTGTGGATCAACTCGGGCGGCCTGGGGTCTATGGGATTCGGCCTGCCGGCCGCCATCGGCGCGCAGTTCGCACGCCCCGACAAGCTGGTGTTTTCGATCGTCGGCGACGGCGGGTTCCAGATGTCGATTCCCGAGCTCGCCACTATTGCCAACCATGCGCTGCCGATCAAGATCGTCGTCGTGAACAACGGACATCTCGGCATGGTCCGGCAATGGCAGGAGCTGTTCTATAACAACCGGCTGAGCCAGGTGGAGCTGAACTCGTTCCCCGATGTCGAGAAGCTGGCCGGCGCTTATGGTTTCAAGGGCCGGACTATCGATGGCGTGCATCAGCTTGCTCCGGCGCTGGAAGAAGCAGTGCGCGAGCCCGGCCCGTATTTGTTGAATGTGCGCGTAACGCCGTTTGAAAACGTCTATCCCATGGTGCCGGCCGGAGGCGCGATCAACGAAATGGTCCTGGGCGCGCCGCAACCGGTGGAGGTGTAAAAGGATGAAAAATCCGAAAAGCTGCTTGCGCGCTTACCGGGCCGCGACCGGTGGAGGTGTAAGAGGATGAGAAATCCGAAAAACTGCTTGCGCGCTTACCGAGCCGCGACCGTAAGGGAGTCGGTCCGATGCTGCAACTGATTTCATTATTAGTGGAGAACAAGCCGGGGTCGCTGATGCGCATCACGGGCGTGTTGAGCGCGCGCGGCTACAATATCGAGAGCTTGACGGTCGCGCGTACCCTCGACCCTACGCTTTCCCGTATGACCATCGTGGTCGATATCGAGCCGCAACTGCGCTCGCAGGTCATCAAGCAGATGAACAAGCTGGTGAACGTGCTGCAAGCTTCGGACCTGACCGATTCTCCGGCCGTCAAACGTGAAATGGCGCTGCTGCGCGTCCGCGCGCCGCTGGCCAGCCGGACTGCAATATTGAAAGAAGCGGAAATCTTTGGCGCCCGCGTGGTGGATTCTTCCACCGAGGGATTTGCGCTGGAGGCCACGGGCGATTCGGAAAAACTGGACGAATTCGTCGATGTGATGCGCAGCTACGGCGATATCGAAGTGACGCGCTCGGGCGCCATCGCGGTGTCGCTTGAGGCCAAGAAGCTGCGGCTTGCGCCGCCCATCCCACGCAACGCAACGCTGAATGAAACTGAAGCGGACGAAAAACTGGAAACCAGACTCTAGCAACACACACTAGGAAAACATGGCAAAAAGATACTACGAAAAAGACGGCGATCTGAGCCGATTGCAAGGCAAGACGGTAACCATCATCGGTTACGGCAGCCAGGGACATGCGCATGCGCTGAACCTGCGCGACAGCGGCGTGAACGTAACGGTTGGCCTGCACCCAACCAGCAAGAGCGCGGCCAAGGCTACGGCCGCGGGACTCAAGGTGCTCAGCGTCGCGGATGCCATCAAAGGCGCTGATATCGCGATGATCCTGGTGCCGGATCATATTCAAGGCGATTTGTATCGGAACGAAATCGCGCCGAACTTGAGTGCCGGCAAGACGCTGATGTTTGCGCATGGCTTCGCCATCCATTTCGGAGAAATCAAGCCGCCGGCCGACGTGGACGTTTCAATGATTGCCCCGAAGGCGCCGGGCCATCGAGTCCGCGAGCTTTACACCGAAGGCGTAGGCGTGCCGGCGTTGGTGGCTATCCATCAGGATTCGTCCATGAATGCGCTCCAAAACGCATTGGCGTACGCGCTGGCGCTCGGTTGCCTCAAGGCGGGCGTCATCGAGACCAGCTTCAAGGAAGAAACCGAAAGCGATCTGTTCGGTGAACAGTCCGTGCTATGCGGCGGCGTCAGCGAGTTGATCCGGGCGGGCTTTGAAACGCTGGTGGAAGCCGGCTACGCCCCGGAAATCGCCTATTTCGAGTGCCTGCACGAGGTGAAGCTGATTGTCGATCTTATTTATGAGGGCGGCTTGGGCTACATGCGTTACTCGGTTTCCGATACAGCCGAGTATGGCGATTATACCCGCGGTCCGCGCATTGTCACAGACGAGACGCGCAAGGAAATGAAGAAGATCCTGTCAGAGATCCAGTCCGGCCAGTTCGCCAGGGAATGGATCAACGAAAACAAGACCGGCCGTCACAAGTTCCTCGCAATGCGTCAAGCGGGGCATGAGCAGCCCATCGAACGCGTGGGCAAAGAACTTCGGGAGATGATGACGTTCCTACACAAGAAAAAGAAGGAGGAAGGCGTACCGCAGGAGCAGGAAGCCGCCGCGGTCACCAAGTAGTTCCATGCGCATTCACACATTCGATACAACGCTCCGGGACGGCACGCAGGGCGAGGCCGTCTCATTCTCCGTCGAGGACAAACTGATCATCGCGCAGAAGCTGGATGAGCTGGGTATCGATTATATTGAGGGTGGGTGGCCGAACTCCAATCCCAAAGACAAGGAGTTCTTCAAGCGCGCGAAGGATGTAAAGTTGAAGCACGCCCGCCTGACTGCGTTCGGTTCCACGCGTTTCGCCAAGAATGCGGTGGATCAGGATCCGAACGTGCGCGCATTGCTGGACGCCGAAACCCCGACGGTTTCCATCTTTGGCAAGAGCTGGGATCTGCACGTGCATCGGGCGCTCGGTATCGATGAAGAGCAGAACCTGCAATTGATCGGCGAGACGGTGAAGTATCTCAAGGATCATGGCCGCGAAGTGGTGTACGACGCCGAGCATTTCTTCGACGGCTTCAACGCCAACCCTGAATTCGCCATGCGTACGCTCGAAGCCGCCAAGAAGAATGGCGCCGACGTGCTCTGCCTGTGCGACACCAATGGAGGCAATCTGACGCATCGGATTGTCGAGGTGGTCTCGGAAGTTCGCAAGCGGTTCGACGGCGTCATCGGCATCCATACGCATAACGATTGCGAAGTTGCGGTGGCCAATACCATTGCCGCCGTGGAAGCCGGATGCACGCACGTACAGGGCTGCATCAATGGCTATGGCGAACGCTGCGGCAACGCCAACATCGTGTCGATCATTGGGAATTTGGAGCTGAAACTGGGCCACACTACCATCGGTCCTGAGAAGCTGCAAACGCTGACCACCGTGGCGCGCTACGTGGCCGAACTGGCGAATCTGCCCATGCGCAACGACCAAGCTTATGTGGGTCACAGCGCGTTCGCGCACAAGGGTGGTGTGCACGTCAGTGCGGTTTTGAAGGACTCATCCACCTATGAACACGTGAAGCCGGAAATGGTCGGTAACCGGCAGCGCGTTTTGCTGAGCGATCTTTCGGGCCGCGGCAATGTGCTTTATAAGCTGAAGCAGCACGGCTTGGCCGAGCGTTTGGATTCAGAAGCGCGGCGCCAGTTGCTGGAGCGCATCAAGGATCTGGAACATCAGGGCTATGAGCTGGAAGCTGCGGAAGGCACGTTCGAACTGCTGGTGCGTGAGGCGCTGCACCCAGGCTGGAGTGTGTTCGAAGTGGTGAACTACGATGTAACTTCCCGCTTGGTCGGCGGGACCACTGCCACCGTTACGCTGCGTATCCAGGACAGCGTCCACACCGCCAGCGCCACCGGGCAAGGGCCGATGAACGCGCTCGACATCAGCCTGCGCCAATGCCTGTCGTCCGTCTATCCGCAAGTGAAGACCGTTCGCTTGACGGACTATAAGGTTCGCGTGCTGGAGCCGAAGAAGGGCACCGCCGCCAAGGTTCGGGTGCTTGTCGAATGGTCCGATCATCGGCGTAGCTGGGCCACCGTCGGCGTTTCCGACAACGTGATCGAGGCCAGTTGGGGCGCCCTGGTGGACGCTATCCGGCTGGAGCTGATGCGCCTGACCGAGCAGGACGAAAACGTCGACAAGGTTGTGGAAGACTACTGCTGGGGCGTTTGAACGCAGCCCTGTGCATGCATAACCGCATCCTTGCAAATATACATCGACCTTGCGCTCGAGATCGATCCATCTCCGTTCTTGCGTGTCCTCTTCATGACATCGAGCGTGCTTAGCAGTCTGCTCCCGACTCCCCTCACGGTCGCGGCTCGGTAAGCACCTGCAAACACGCAGTCGCGAGTCTGAGCCGCGCCAGTGGCCCATCCGGAGACGACCGGAAGTCGTGGCCGGCAGGACGTTCGGAGGCGCCAGGGGAGTCGTGCACCGGAGAACATCGACGCGCGGACTCCCGCTGGGGTGGCACTGGAGAACATCGACTCGAAGAACACCGGACGGGTGGCGCGTGAGCAAGCGTTTTAGACCTCAGGTTGTGGAAGACTATTGCTGCAGCGCTTAAATGCAGCCTGAATGCATGCAAAACCGCGCGCTAGAATAGTAGCGATGGCGGCGACTACCCTCCTCACGTCCGATCAGTTCCTGGCGTTGCCCGAGGAATTCGACCAGTACGGCAACGTTGTTCCTCAGGAACTCATCAACGGCGAGGTGGTCAGCATGCCCCACGCGGCAACCCGGCACGCCATCATTTGCAGCAACATCCTGGAGATGTTGATTGTCCATCTCAGAGGAAATAGAGGTCTCGGTTTGAAGGCCCTTCCGGATTCGCAGTTTATCGTCAGCGGTAATGATATTTTTATACCCGATGTCAGCGTAATTGCGATTAGCCGTTTGAACCTGGGGGGGCAGAAGTACATCTCAGGAGCTCCGGAACTGGCGGTCGAGGTGGTTTCTCCGAGCGAGAGCGCCGTCCACCTGAAGAGCAAGACCGACGCCTATCTGGCCCACGGTTCCGATTCAGTGTGGATCGTCTTCCCTGAAGCCCGCTCGGTGATGGTACACACCAGCGATTCGGTCCGTGAACTGAAAGCAAATCAATCCATCACAAACCCCCTCCTGCCCGGCTTCTCCGTTCCCGTCGCGGCTTTCTTTGAATTGACCTAGCCGCCATCGATGCGTCACTTCTTCACTCGGTCCATCCCCCCCTTCTCGCGCGTTGTTCTGGTAGAAAGCGGCAGCCGCGAACTGTTTGAGAACCTGCTGCCCGTCCTCTACCAGAACCATTCTGAAATGAAATGCGATCTGGTCACTTGTTACGCCGGTGCGCCCAAAAACTTTCGCCAGGATCAAGGAACAATCTACCGCGTCACCGACTATCCCGCCGGACCCGTACGGCAGCGCTTCTACCAGGAAGCTCCGCGCCAACGGATACAACGTTGTCGGCATCATCTGTTCCGCTGAACCCATCATGACCAAGTGGAAATGGATGCTGGCGGCGCGTATTCCCGGCAAGGTTTTCGTCCTTAATGAAAATGGCGACTACTTCTGGATGGACCACTCGAACCTGGCCATCATTCGCTATTTCATTCTGTTTCGAGCCGGACTCACCGGCTCCGGCGCCGTCCGCACCCTGGCGCGAGTGGTGTTATTCCCGTTCAGCCTGCTATACCTGATCTTGTACGCAATTACCGTTCACTCCCGGAGGATACTGCGAACACTATGAAAGCTGTCTTTGTAGAACAGCCCGGCGGCGTTGAGAATCTAAAATTCGGAGACCTTCCAAAACCGTCGCCAGGTCCTGGCCAGGCCTTGGTCAAGATCGCGGCCTCGGGCGTCAATTTCATCGATATCTATTTTCGTAAGGGCCTGTATCCGGCCCCTCCGCCGATCGTTCTGGGAAGCGAAGGCGCTGGCACGGTGGAATCCGTCGGGCCCGAAGTTACCAACGTCGCTCTCGGCGATCGCGTGGCGTATGCCCTGGCGCGTGGTTCTCACGCCGAATACGCCGTCGTCCCCGCCTGGCAGTTGGTAAAGATTCCAGCGGCGGTTGATTTCGAGACAGCCGCGGCGGCCATCCTGCAGGGCATGACTGCGCATTACTTGACGCACTCCACCTATCCGCTCAAGCCCGGAGATTCTTGTCTGATCCACGCCGCCGCCGGCGGTACCGGGATGCTGGTCGTCCAGATGGCGAAGATGCTGGGCGCGCGCGTCATTGGAACCGTTGGCAGCGAGGAGAAAGCTGCCCTGGCGAAAGAAGCCGGTGCCGATGAAGTGGTGATTTATACCAAAGAAGATTTCACTACCAAGGCCAAGGACATGCACGTGGTTTACGATTCCGTGGGCCAGTCCACCTTCATGAAAAGCCTGGATTGCCTGCGCCCGCGCGGCATGATGGTGAGCTTCGGCAACGCCAGCGGACCGGTGGAGAACTTCGCGCCGCTCATTCTGAGCCAGAAAGGCTCCCTGTTCCTCACCCGTCCCACCTTGGTGAATTATTCCTCCACTGCGGAAGAATTGGACTGGCGTGCCAGCGACGTTTTGAACTGGATCGCACAAGGCAAACTGAAGCTGCATATCCATAAGGTGTATCCGCTCGCCGAAGCTGCCCAGGCGCAGCGCGATCTGGAAGGCCGCAAGACCACCGGAAAGCTGCTGCTGCGTGTCGCCTGATCGAGCCGCCATTCCGTTCGCGGAATTGAAAATCGATGCTTTGCTGGTCTCAGCGCCACCCAACGTTCGGTACTTGAGCGGATTCACCGGCGATAATGCCTTGCTACTGGTGATGCCTGCTTCGCAAACCTTGTTCACCGATCCACGCTTCACCATTCAAGCCGCGGAAGAATGCACCTGCGAGGTGAAGATCGTCACCAAGACGCCGCTCGATCAGGGCGCGCTTCAGACCATTGCCAAAAAGCGGATCAAGCGCGTCGGGTTCGAAGCCTCCCGCATGCTTTACGATGTTTATCAGCGCCTCGCGAAGTCCCTGCCGCGCGGCGTTCAGCTAAAGCCCGTCGGGCCCATCGTGGACCATCTGCGCATGGTGAAGTCCGACGACGAGATCGCCCGCATCCGCCGCAGTGTGTTGACCAATTCGGAGGCGTTCGAGAAGGTCACGCGATCCATCCGCCCCGGTGCGCGCGAGTCCGGCATCGCCGCCGAGCTCGAATACCAGATGCGAAAGTTGGGTGCTGAGAAGCCCGCGTTTGAGACCATCGTCGCCGTTGGCCCGCGATCGGCGCTGCCGCACGCTCAGCCCACCGCGCGCAAGCTTGCAAACGGCGAATTACTGTTAATCGACATGGGCGCGTGCCAGGATGGCTACATGAGCGACATGACGCGGGTGCTGTTTCTCGGCACGCCCAGCCCGCGCGTCCGCGGCATGTATGACGCGGTCTTGAAAGCGCAGCTTGCCGCCATCGATGCGGTGCGCCCCGGCGTCACTGCCGCGCACGTAGATCGCGCCGCTCGCCGCGTGCTTGAGGCTGAAGGCCTGG
The DNA here is from genome assembly GCA_963725455.1 of Bryobacterales bacterium. GTDB lineage: Bacteria > Acidobacteriota > Terriglobia > Bryobacterales > Bryobacteraceae > Palsa-89. Next base: position 32,098 of record CAVRZH010000024.1, on the reverse strand, counting down.
GAAAAGAATTTGTTCATTCCACCGGGCACGGTCTGGGCCTCGAAATTCATGAAGGGCCGCGACTCGGCCGCCGCGACAAAACCAAGCTCGTCCCGGGCATGGCCATTACAATTGAGCCTGGCGCTTATATCCGCGATTTTGGAGGAATTCGCATCGAGGACACCGTGCTGGTGACCAAGCATGGTTGCGAAGTTCTCACCCCAACTTCCAAGGAGTTAAGGCTTCTCTAGAATGTCGAACGACGAAATCAAAGAGCTGATTCAGCTCGTTGTAGAAAGCGGTATCGCCGAGCTCGAAGTGGAGCGGGGCGGGGATCGCGTTCGCATCCGGCGGACGCTGGAATCGGCCGCAACACCTTCGGCGCCCGCCACCGTGGTCGAAACCGCGCCGTCCGCGCCAGTACCCGCCTCCGCACCTGCGCCTGCCACGAACGAACATATCGTCAAGTCGCCGATAGTCGGCACCTATTATGAATCGCCCAAGCCCGGTGATCCGCCTTTCGTCAAAGTGGGCGATGCAGTGGAACCAGGCCAGGTGCTCTGTATCATTGAATCGATGAAGCTGATGAACGAAATCGAGTCCGAGATCGCTGGAACCGTGGTGGCCAAGCTGATGGAGAGCGGCCGGCCGGTGGAGTACGGAGAGGCCCTGTTCGCCATTCGTCCGCGGTAATATGTTCCAGAAAATTCTGATCGCCAATCGTGGCGAAATCGCCGTTCGCGTGATCTGTGCCTGCAAGGACCTGGGCATCAAGACCGTGGCGGTCTATTCTGAGGCCGATCGCCACAGCCTGCACGTCCGTTTTGCCGACGAAGCCATCTGCATCGGTCCCGCGAAAAGCTCGCGCAGCTATCTCGATATTCCGTCCGTAATCAGCGCGGCCGAAATCACCAACGTCGACGCCATTCATCCCGGCTACGGCTTTTTGAGCGAGAATGCCGACTTCGCCCAAGTCTGCGAAACATCCGGGATCAAGTTCATCGGGCCGAAGCCGGATGTAACGCGCGCCATGGGCCTGAAGCAGCATGCCCGCGCTGCGATGGCGGAGTGTGGAGTGCCTATATTGCCCGGCTCCCAGGGAATTCTCCAGAGCGCGGAAGAGGGACTCGAAACGGCCGCGCGCATCGGCTACCCCGTGATGCTGAAGGCGTCGGCGGGCGGCGGCGGTCGCGGCATGCGCATGGTGCATGAAGCGTCTGAGCTGCCGTCTTTGTTGACGCAGGCGCAGCAGGAAGCCGGAGCGGCGTTTTCATCGCAGGACGTTTACATGGAGAAGCTGGTGGTTGCGCCGCGGCACATCGAGTTTCAACTGCTGGCGGATGAGCATGGCAACGTCGAGATTTTAGGCGAGCGCGATTGTTCCATCCAGCGCCGGCATCAGAAGCTGCTCGAAGAAGGCCCGTCGCCGGCTATGACTCCAGAGCTTCGCGAGACCATGCGCGGGCGTCTGTGCGCGGCCATGCAGCGGATCGGCTACACCAACGCCGGGACCATCGAATTTCTGATGGATCGCGACGGCAGCTTGTATTTCATCGAAGTGAACGCGCGCATCCAGGTGGAGCACCCGGTCACCGAGTCGATCACCGGAATCGATCTGGTGAAGAGCCAGATCCTGATCGCAGCCGGCTACAAACTTCCCGAGATTATCCAGCAGCCGGTGACCATTAAAGGCCACGCCATCGAGTGCCGGATTAACGCCGAGAACCCCGAAACGTTCGCGCCATCCCCCGGGCGAATCACTGCTTTGAACCTGCCGGGCGACATCGGCATTCGCGTGGACACCGCCGCTTATACCGATTACGTGATTCCGCCGTTCTATGACTCACTGGTCGCGAAGCTGATCGCGTATGGCCGCGACCGGACCGAGGCGATCGCCCGCATGCGCCGTGCACTGGATATGTTCGTGGTGGAAGGAATTTATACCACCATCCCGCTGCACCAGCGCATCCTGCGCGATCCGGATTTCGTCGCCGGAAACTTCGATACGTCTTTCCTCGCGTCGCACGGCGTGAAGAAGGCTTAGCTCGACAGTTCCTCTTCGCCGGCTTCGATCTCCATCCTCAGCAGCGCGGCCCCCAGCGTCTTCCCCTGCGCATCGATTCGCAGAGACAATGTCCCGCCGCCTCCCAGCGCCTCATGCATCAAAAAGTTCAGCGCGCCCAGGTTCGGCAATTCGAAGCGCTCCACTTTCCCTTTCACCATTTCTCCGAAGAAATGTTTCACTCGCTCGGGCGTCACTTCGCGCACCAGCACTGGATAATGCCGCGCGTCGAACGCAATGACCCCGATGTTGGACGTATCGCCTTTGTCGCCCGACCGTGCGTGCGCGATGCACGCAAGCGGGATCTTCATTCCACCACCTCCACCGAGGTCTCGATCAGTTCGCGCGGCAGCAGCGCCGGCCAGTAGGCCACCACTTCGCGCACCGGCGGCCTGCCTTCCCCAAACCCCGTGCCCGTTGGAGGACCGCTCAGCACCAGCGGAATCAACTCGCGCGTGAAGCGATCCACAGCTTTGCGGTCCTGCCCCCGCACGCCAATGCGCAGTTGCACCTCCGGCGGATCGGGATTCGGAATGGCTACCGGGCCGTGGCACGCATTCACCCCGAAAAACTCGGTATAGATCTCTTCGAACTTCAGTCCCAGCTGCTGCAGCCGCTCGCGCACGATACGGTCGGCGGCTTTTGATTTCTCCAATGCCTGCGGCGCGCTATAGACCAGCGTGCCGATCGCCTTCCAGCCATACGAATAAGCGATGGACAGCTTCAGCATCTCCGGCCGCGCGGCGCCGCGAATACCGGAGACCTGCACGCGATCCGGCCCGGCGTCTTTCAATTGAATGCTGGTGAAATCGGCCACGCAATCCGGGCCGATGTAGTTCTTCGGATCGCCCAATTCGTACAGCAGCTGTTCCTTGATCACGTCCACGGACACGCGCCCGCCCGTGCCTTCGTGTTTGGTGATGCTGAACCGGCCGTCGTGATCGGCTTCGATGATCGGATAGCCAATGTTCGCCATATCGGGAATGCTCTGCCAATCCACCTGGCAGTTGCCCCCGGTGCACTGCGCGCCGCATTCCACAATATGCCCCGCAATTGTTCCGGCCGCCAGCTTGTCCCATTCGTCCGGCTTCCAGCCAAAGCGATGAATCATGGGCGCGAGCGACAGCGCGGTATCGGTGCAGCGGCCCGCAATCACCACGTCGGCCCCGGCCGCCAAAGCTTCCGCCAGCGGAAACGCGCCGATATATGCGTTCGCGCTCAAGATGCGATCCCGAATCGTGCTGAGTGGCTCGCCGGTGTCCATGTTCTTCATGGCATGCCCGGCCGCCAGAAACTGGTCCAGCCGCCCGAAGACATCATCGCCCAGCACCACCGCCACCTTGAGCGACGGTGCCACCCGCCGCACCTCGCGCGCGCAGGCAATTGGATTCACGCCCCCCGCATTCGCGATCACCTTGATCTCGCGCTCAATCAGCTTCCGCTGGATTCGTGCAATCAGAGGAGGGAAGTCGCGCGCATAGCCGAGATTCGGGTCGGCCTCCTTCTGCTTCTGGAGAATCGACATCGTGATCTCGGCCAGATAATCCAGCGCCAGATAATCGATGGGCCCCTGCTCCACCAGCCGCACCGGAGCTTCCAGCCAATCGCCCCAAAAGCCTTGCCCGTTTGCGATGCGGATCATTTTATCCGCTCCCTCACGATCGCGGCTCGGTTTGCCCAGCTCTCTTTCTGAGCCGCGCGCGTAAGCCAGCGGTCCATTATAGGGTCTCCAATACTAGATGCTCCCGATGTCCGTGCGACGTCGCGATTTCCAGCGCGAACGCCAGCACTCTCCGGGTTTGAAGCGGATCGATCAGCGCGTCCACATGCCCTCGTGCCGCCGCAAAGCGTGCGTCCAGCCAGCGATCGTAATCCGCGCGCGTGCGCTCGATGCGCTCCTGCAGATCCGCTGGAACCGGCTTCCCCTCCGATTTCAATCGCTCCAGCTCCGGACCGTGGATGGCCTGCACCGCCGAATCGCCCTCCATCACGCCGATGCGCGCGGTGGGCCAGCCGAAAGTAAAGTTAGGATCGAATCCCTGCCCCGCCATCGCATAATATCCCGCCCCGCTCGCGTGATTGAGCGTGAGCACAATCTTCGGAACCGTGGCGCAAGCCATCGTCTCCACCATCTCCGCTCCGGCGCGAATAATTCCGTCGCGCTCCGCCTCCACGCCCACCATGAAGCCCGAGACATCCTGAAGATAGATCAGCGGCACGCCGTTCCTCTCCGCATTCTCTACGAAGTACGCCACCTTGCGCGCGGACTCCGCATACACAATGCCCCCGATCCGTGCCCCGCTCTCCGTCTTGAGGAATCCGCGCCGATTCGCCACCAGAGCCACCGGCCGCCCGAACAGCTTCGCGTCCGCGCACAGCAGTTCCGGCGCATGCTGAGGCTGAAACTCCAGATAATCGTCGCGATCGAATATCCGTTCGATTGCTTCCTCGATATTGTATGGCAGCCGGTGATCGGCGGGCATCAAGTCGTAGAGCCCCTCGGCAGGCTTAGCCGGTGGCGATCCATCCAAAGCCTCTGGCGGAGCAGGCATCGCGCGAAACCGCTCGCGAATCATTTCGAGACACGTAGCGTCATCCTTAGCCGTGTAATGCGCCACGCCGCTAGTGGTGGTGTGCATGTGCGCGCCGCCCAGCGACTCCGCATCCACCACCTGTCCCACCGCGCCCTTCACCAGATTTGGCCCGCCCAGTCCCATGAAACTGGTGCCTTCCACCATGAGGATGACGTCGCTCAGAGCCGGCAGATACGCTCCGCCCGCGATGCACGGCCCCATCACCGCCGCGATCTGCGGGACATGCAGCCTGCGACGCATCAGCGAATTGTAGTAGAAGATGCGCGCCGCGCCGTACTGCCCGGGAAAGATGCCGTCCTGCAGAGGCAGGTTCACCCCCGCTGAATCCACCAGGTAAACAATCGGCACGCGATTGCGCATCGCGATTTCCTGCGCGCGCAGAATCTTCGTGATGGTCTCCGGCCACCAGGCGCCCGCCTTCACCGTCGCATCGTTGGCGACTACGATCGCCGGCCGGCCCTCGATCTTGCCCGCGCCCGTAACCACCCCCGCCCCGGGAGCTTGCCCGTCATATTGATCGTAGGCGACGAGAAGGCCGATTTCGAGAAACATCGCACCCGGATCCAGCAGCTTCGCGATTCGCTCGCGCGCCGTCAGCTTGCCGTCGCGGTGCTGTTTGTCGATGCGTTTGGGCCCGCCTCCCTGACGCAGTTGGTCCTCAAGCGTCTGCAGTTCATCGACCAGCTGACGCATCTGACCCGTACTGGTGGTGGGCACCTTTCTCAGAATACAGCACTCAATGAATTTCGCGCCCAACGCCGGATGACTATCTCAGCAGCGGGACCAGGCGTTACAGGACTCCATCAACTTAGCTGCCACATCGTAGCAATAGACGGTGTACAGACATATGACGGATCAGCGTTGCGAAGCCGACTTGAACGAAGCCGAAGCGGCAGACGCTTACGCGTGCACATCCAGCGGCTTTGAGGGTTATCAGCGGCGACGTTGAATCGCGATAGGGTGCGTCACAAGGAGGTCTCTGTGACCCATCTCAAGAAACTGATGCTCGAAGAACTCGAGCGCCGCAACTACGCACCGAGTACGATACACGCTTATCTTCGGGCGGTCGACGAATACGCACGCTACTTCAACCGCCCTCCCGACCAGCTCGGGCCGGATCACATCCGCCAGTATCAGGCGCATCTGTTCCGCGAAAGAAAGCTTCAGCCCAACACCGTCATACAGCACCTCGGCGGCATCCGGTTCTTCTACATCAGGACGCTGAAGCAATCGTGGAGCGCCGACCTGACGCCTTACCCGAAGAAGGTGATCCATCTTCCCTCCATCCTCAGCCGCGAGGAAGTCAACAGTCTCATCGAAGCCGCTCCCACGCCTTTTCAGCGCACGCTGCTCATGGCCCTCTATGCCACTGGCCTCAGGCGCGCCGAACTGGCCCGGCTGAAGATCACGGATATAGACAGTAGCCGCAAGGTAATTCACGTGCAGGGCGGCAAAGGCCGCAGAGATCGCGACGTCATGCTGAGTCCGAATCTTCTCGAAGCCCTGAGAGAACACTATCGCAGTCTGCGCCGGAAACCCGCCGTGTGGTTGTTCCCGGGCAACCGTTGGCACACGGCCGACCATCCGATTTCCACGAAGGTAATCTGGCATGCCTGCAGAGAAGCGGCTCAGCGTGCCGGTATCCGCAAGGAAGTCCATCCCCACACCCTCCGGCACTGCTTCGCCACTCACCTGCTCGAAGATGGTGCGGACCTGCGGACGATTCAGATTCTGCTCGGCCATCGCGATCTGGAAGAGACCACCATCTACCTCCACCTTTCGCAGAAGCGCCTGAACGCTACCGCAAGCCCGCTCGACTCTCTGCCTCTTGCGCAAAACCGCGATACCGGCGGCGGTAAGAAGTAGATGCCGCGGCCGCCCGTCGAGGTGGCCGACATCATCCGCGCAGCCGGGGAGAGCTTTTTCGGAAGCAGCCGAAAGTGGCTTACCTTGCTACACCTCAAAGTGCTGAACGCCATCCTGCGCTGCCGCACCGCCGCGCTCGGCGGACATGTGGATGCGTGTTCAAAGTGCGGACATGAGGCCCTCTCCTACAACTCCTGCAGAAACCGGCACTGCCCGAAGTGCCAGGCCAACGCACGCGACCGCTGGCTCGAAGCGCGGGCGAAAGAACTGCTGCCCACTCGCTACGTCCACGTGGTCTTCACGTTGCCGCGCCACCTTTCGCCGCTCGCGCTGCAGAACAAGCGCGAGATCTACGCCCTATTGTTCCGGGCCAGTGCCCAGACGCTGATCGAGATCGCCCGCGATCCGAAGCACCTCGGTGCCGAGATCGGATTCTTCAGCGTCCTGCACACCTGGAACCAGAAACTCCAGCATCATCCGCACGTTCATTGTGTCGTTCCCGCCGGCGGTCTGGCACTGGACCATTCGCGGTGGATCGATTCGCAGCAGAAGTTCTTCCTGCCAGTCGACGTTCTCAAAGAGGTGTTCCGGGGCAAGTTTGTGGACGGCCTCAAAGAACTCCATGCCGAGCGCAGGCTCGGCTTCCACGGAAGCCTCACCGTGCTTCAGAATCCGAAGGCTTTTGCAGCGTGGCTCCGCCCGCTGTTCCGCTCTCCGTGGGTCGTTTATTCGAAGCGCCCCTTCGGTGGAGCGCAACACGCACTTCGCTATCTCGGCCAGTACACCCATCGGGTGGCGATCTCTAACCATCGGCTCGTCGCTCTTGCCGACGGCATCGTCACCTTCCGCTGGCGCGACTCGGCTCACAAAAACAAAAAGCGCCTGATGACGCTGCCCGTCGATGAATTCCTGCGCCGGTTCCTGCTCCATATACTGCCACCAGGATTCGTCCGCATCCGCCACTTCGGGCTGATGGCGCATCGCCGCCGAGGCGTATCACTCCCGCTCTGTCTGCAGTTGCTGGCAAAGTCAGGACAGGTCCGCAACGCCGCAGATAACGACGGAAACCCTGGTTCATCTCCAAGGCAGCTCTGGAACTGCCCGCATTGTGGTGGGCCGATGGTTCTGATCGAACGGCTCACCGCCATCGAACTTCGATTACGCTCCCCGCCCGTTCTCGCCACGCGACAACCATGACACGATCTTTCTCATCACCACTTCCGCCCGTCCCCAAACGCCCCCACCACAAGTGCGCTCGCGTTGCCGGCCGGATGGCGTCGAGACCTCCGAAAGTCTGCTCAACAAGACCCCGTCGAACTACTGCGGACTATTCATTCCGCGGCTCCCCAGCCTCCTCCCCCCGAACCGCCATTCAAAACCCATAGCACGACCGTTCCAAAACGGCTTCCTTCAAGTCGCTGTATCGAAAACGCTCCGGCTCTTGCGATCCCAGCGCTCCCGCATCCCTACTCGCCGGAGCGTTCCCGATACAGCCCTAGGACTTATCGGTCCATATCCATTCAACCACTTGATAAACGGCACAGCCTCTGAGCTGGTGCGTCGCAACCCGCCGGAATGTATGGCTAAACAAGCTTGCTCCATGTGGAGCATTTGCGCTAGTAACTGGCTGCCGGTATCGAACAGCGAAGACCGCAGTACCGTGTCCGCCATTACTTCCGTTTTGATCCGGCTGCGGGCAGGATATGCCTCCGCTAACTCCCTGAGGCTGCCGGTCCAGCCGAGGGCAAGGATATGGCGAAGACGCTGAAATGGCCGTAGTCACGGCGCAACTCCAAGGCGAGGCCACCCACCTGCAGCGAAATCGCTCCGCATTTCCTCCGCCCTACCGTGGCGTTGTACAGTAATGATTCCGCTGAAAATAGCCGAATACGCTACTTTGGACCTGAGAGGATTGACCCATGCCAGTCCACAACAAGATTGACTACGCGAAGCTTTCTGAGTTGCACCTGGACCCAGACAACCCCCGGCTAGGCCGCGAAAACACAAAGAAGGATCTTTCCGAGCCGAAGATCCTGGAATTGATGAAGGATTGGATGCTGGAGGAACTCGCCCTTTCATTTCTGGAAAGCGGCTTCTGGCCACAGGAAGCCCTTATCGTCATCAGGCAAACGGTTGGAGGTAAGCCATTTCTTGTGGTCGTCGAGGGCAATAGGCGATTGGCTGCGCTCAAGCTGCTCAAGAGGGCGTTCGATGGCAACCCCTCATCCAGGAAATGGCAGGAGTTGATTAGCCGACGGAAGGCTCCGCCGAAACTGTTCGATGAGATTCCTTACATCTTGGCGGACAGCCGTAAAGACATCGTCGCCTTCTTGGGATTCCGCCACGTCACGGGCATCAAGGAATGGAATCCAGCGGAGAAGGCCGAGTACATAGCCAAGTTGATAGAAGAAGACGCAATGTCGTACGAGGAAGTTTGCCGGAAAATCGGCAGCAAGAACACGACAGTCCGGCAGCATTACATTTCGTACCGTTTGCTTCTACAGATGGAAGATCAGGAAACCATCGATCTGAAGGCCGTCGAGGAAAAATTTAGTGTTCTTTATCTCTCCCTCCGATCAGAGGGTGTTCAGACATATCTCGACATCGACATCCTCGCTGAGCCGAAGAAAGCACTCAAGCCCGTTCCTCACAACAAACTGAAGGCGCTTGCCAAATTTGCTTTATGGCTTTTTGGTGACAATACACACGATCCTGTCGTCCGCGAATCTCGATACGTCGATCAATTCGGCAAGACCTTGCTAAACGAGGACGCGGTCAGTTATCTTGAGCGCACGGACAAGCCGAGCCTTGAAGTCGCATGGCGAATCGCAGGAGGCGATGAGGGCGAGACCATTGAATTCGTTCAAAAAGCGGCTGATTCAACAGAGCAGGCCCTCAGCCAGGCTCATCTCTACAAAAAATCCGTTAACCTTCAGGCGGCTATTCGCAGGCTGGGGCGCGATGTTTACCAATTGCTGGCCCTTTTTCCGAAGATCAAATCGGAACTCGACAAGGAGATCGCCTGAATGCTCGACGTGCCGGAGATTGGTGTCCGGCCCTACAGCGCACGGCGCGGGCACCAATCGGATCTTACAATCTTTACCGATTGGCTGGAGGGCAGCCTCTTATTTGGAAGGGATGATTCGCTTTCCATCGCGGAGATTAAGGATACGCTCACAGACGAGCATATTTATGACGATCAGGACAAAGCGTCAGAATTGCTCACGGATGTCTGGACTGAGGTTAAGCGGCGCAAGAAGGTACTTGGAACCTCTTATCCCATCTCTTGTGAGGCCTCAAAATTAGTTCGCATTGCTCCGTGGCGGGAATCGCCCGCCTACTCATTCTGTCTCGTTCTTTCCTATTCGGAGCGATACCCGGAATGGCGAAAAAGCTTCGGAAACAACTTCACTGAGCAGGGTCTTCTTTTCGAGGAAGTCACGGCCCTTGCGCTCAGGAACGAGTTGTCCCAATGGACTTCCCATACCACCGGTTGGTCTCGGACTCAGACGCAGCACATCATAGACAGCGTCGAGATGGTGCGGGGGCTATTGAACGAGAAGGAAGGCCGGCTCGACCTGATTCCCGATCTGAACACGATCAAGGATGCCGGACTCGATCTAGTTCTTTGGCGGCCATTCGCAGACGGAAGAATAGGCTTCCCGCTTTACCTTGTGCAGTGTGCGAGTGGTGCGAACTGGGAGGAGAAGCGAAACCAGCCCGACATCAATCTCTGGCGAACAATGATCGAGTTTGCGGCGATGCCTAAGAAAGCTCTTGCAATTCCATACGCAATCTCGGATATGGAATTTTGGATGAGCTGTCGACGCATGGATGGCATGTTGCTCGACCGCCTTCGGCTCCTCTCGGGAGGGCGCCGCAGCCCTAATTGGATCACGCGCGACGTGAAGCGTAGGCTAGTTGCTTGGATGCGGCCTCGTATCAAAGACCTGCCGATGTTGTAACAACCTTCGCTCGCGCGGAGGAGTCGATCAGGGCTTTGGCGATCAATTCCATGACTTTGGAATTGATTCCATTGCCCAGGGCTTTGAACGCTCGCGTTGGGACTGCTGGAAAGTTTTCCAGCGTCTCCATTGACTGAAGCCGCGCGCACTCGCGCACAGTCATATAGCGCTTTTCCCACGCTATGATTGGCACCTGTGTGGTCGTCATCGCAATCAGCGAAGGCGCGGTCGTCGGACGCTTGACACGCACTCCAGAAGCCCGAAATTGAATCACGTACTTCCAGATGTCGCGCTCCTCACCCTTGCAGTTCCACTCGAACTTCTGAAGGCTTGGCGGGAAGCGGAGGATGCCTGGCAGCCAGGGGTCGATCCACTTCTTGTTTTTTGCATACAGCTCACGATTCTGGCGAATGAAGGTCTTCTTCCACTGCGGGAACTCTTTTTGAGGCGTCTGGCCATGCGAGGGAAGCGCTTTCAAGACAGTATTACGGTTGTAGCCTTTTAGGCTCGCGCCATGGCAGCCGCGGGCTTTCAGCAGTTCCGCACGCGGTGTTGCCCATGGGCTCGCCTCTTTGTATGGATATGTCGCTTTGAATTCCATGGACCAAATCGGGTACGACGGTAGCTCGATGTTCTTGGGATATTTCTTGATGAATTTCTGCCAGACGGCCATGCAATCCAAAACGACCGGACTCAGTTGCCGCGCGTCTTTTGGGTTCTTGTCGAGGATCGAGCGCAGATCCGGCTCAACCTCTTCCACTGGCGTGGGCCACTCGAACTCGTCGAGTCCTTCGAGGCTTCCGACAATAAATAGGCGCTCGCGGATCTGGGGAATTCCGAACTGATGGGGCGACAGATATGCAGAGGAAATCGTGTAACCCGCCCTCTTAAATTGCCGTTCCAAATCCAGCCATGTCTCACCGCTGTTGTGCCGCTTCAGATTAGGAACGTTTTCCAAGAGTAGAAAGTACGGTTGATGAGCGCGAGCTATCTGCAGCACGTGACCTAGGAGGTTGCCCCACTTTGGACAGTCCAAGCCTTCCTGCTCCCCGGCCTTCGAGAACGGTTGGCAGGGCGAACCCGCACATAAGATTTCGTGCTTCGGAATGGACTCTATCGGCACCTTCAGGATGTCGCCCTCCGGTCGCATGGCATAATTCTTCTCGTACACGTCCTGAAGAACGGGATCGATCTCGCTGGCGAAAACGCAGGAATGGCCCAGTTGCTTAAGCGCGAGGTGGAATCCGCCAAGACCTGCGAATAGATCTATAAAGCGCATCGACAGTCCCGCGCTTGACGGCGTCGGACCGCGCGCTCTACCGCAATCGCGGCTTCCTGTGGATTGCTGTGAATGTCTTTTTCCCACAGGCGAATCACGTGCCACCCGAGACGGGTCAACGATGCCGTTGTCCGCTTGTCCCGCAGTCGGTTCCATTGAATCTTCCTGCACCAATATTCCGGGTTGGCCCGCCTCTGAAGCTGGGATGAGAGGCTACGCCAGTTGCGCCCGTGCCAGAAATCCCCATCACAGAAGACGACAACGCGGGCGCCAGGAAATACAATGTCCGGCTTGCCGGGAAGATCGGATCGATGCTTGCGAAAGCGCAGGCCGCGTTTCCACAGCTCACCTCGTAACAAAAGTTCGTGTTTTGTGTCTGCGGAGCGATTCATTCGCTTGGCGCGCGAAGCAGATTCCGACGCCGGCTTCAGGCCAGCAAATGAAGGAGCCCTCATAGGCTTTCCCTTCAATTTGACCACAGAAGGCCATAAACATCTAGCAGCTCAAGTGTTTATCCGCGGGCTTGGTCAGCCAAGAACCCGTCCGGCCGGATAAGTAATAAGAAACGCGCTCCGGTCCGCCGATCCACCCGCCAACCCACCACCCCAGACCCACCGTCCGCCCCTCACGCATCCCGGCATCCGCAGTCACCCCACTCCCCCATCAATCTTCCCCTTCCCCTCAACACCATCCGGCACTCGGCCCCTAAATTCGCCGTCCACGTATGCCACAACCGTGCTGGAGGCCTCCATGACAAACCCGATCCCTACGCCAATCCCTAATCCCCAATCCCCAACCCCAGAGCCTCGCATTCGCACGAATCGCGCGAATGCGACGCTCTCCACCGGCCCCCGCACCGCCGCCGGCAAGCAGCGCTCTTCCCGCAATGCCGTCACCCATGGCCTCCGCAAACCGACAGATCCCGATCGGAGGTTTCCGGGAACAGAGATGCAAGAGCGGAGTAAAGGAGTGCCGGCGACCTGCCGCTCTCCGGTCATCGCTTCTGAGGATCCCGCCGCCTATCAGCGCCACTGCCGCCAGTTCTTCGACGAGTACCAACCCGCCACTCCCACTGAAACCCATCTCACCCAGGAACTCGCCGACACCGCCTGGCGCATGAACCGCATCCCCTTGCTCGAAGCCGCTCTCCTCCATCGCGCCGCCAACCCTCCCTCCCAGCAAGCCGCCATCGATTTCGACATCGTTGACGCCCACCGCGCCCTCGCCACCCTCGGCGTGCATTCCCAGCGGCTCTCCCGTCAGTTTCAAAAGAGCCTCCACGCGCTGCGCGAGATCCAATCCGACCGCGCCCTCCACGAGCGCCGCCAGCTCAAAGACGCCGCCGCCCTCCTCGAATTCCACAAACACAAGGGAACTCCCTGGCAGCCCGCCGATCATGGCTTCGTTTTTTCAAAAGACCATGTGGAACGTTTCGCCCAACGCATGCAGGACCTCAATCAGTCGCGCCACATCGAACATGTGCTTTTCCACATGCAGCCGCCCATCCAGCCGCGAACCCCCGCGCGGCCGGCCCTCCTATGACCCACCATCGTTCTTCATGCCGACCGGGCACGCTATGCTAGGGGCGTGTTAGGCATCGATCCTAGAGCGGCGCGCATTGCGTGGACCGTCTTCCTGCTGGCGTTAGTTCTGGCCACGGCCTACGCGGTGCGGGAAACGCTGGCTGTTTTCGTCATCGCGCTGCTGTTCGCTTATTTGCTCATGCCGCTGGTTGGCTTCGTGGAGCGCGTCACGCCACCCCAGGTATCCCCGCGCATCGCGCTCGCCATCGTTTACCTGGCGTTGGTTGGCTCCATCGTCGCCTTGGCGATGACCCTGGGCTCGCGCCTGGCTGACGAAGCCAACGCGCTCGCAATGCGCCTGCCGGATCTGGTCAAGAACCCGGAATGGATGCAGAAGATTCCGTTGCCGTCCTGGTTGGAGCCGGCCCGCGCCGCCATGATTCAAAAAGTGGAAGACGAGCTGAGCAGCGGCGGCCAACAGCTTCTGCCCTATATAAGAGGACTGGGCGGCCAACTCGTGTCCGGCGCGAAATACGCGCTCTACCTGGTGCTGATCCCCATCCTCGCCTTCTTCTTCCTGAAAGACGGCGCAACAATTCGGGACGAATTTGTTACGGCTTTAGTGGAGGAGCGCCGCAGGCCGGTGGTCGATAATATTCTCGAAGATATCAATCGCCTGCTCGGTGAATACATCCGTGCTCTGGTCTTGCTGTCGATCGCCAGTTTTTCCGCGTATGGTCTCTTCTTGACTTCCACGGGAGCGCCCTATTCGGTTCTGCTGGCGGGCGTCGCGGGTCTGGGTGAGTTCATGCCGGTGGTTGGACCCGCGGCCGCGGGCCTGATCATTCTGCTGGTCACCGGCCTCAGCGGCTATACCCACGTTTTGTTGTTTGTGCTCTTTGGATTCCTTTTTCGGATGGCGCAAGACTACGGCCTGTCGCCGTACTTGATGGGCAAGGGCGTGCAGCTCAATCCGATGCTGGTGCTGTTCGGCGTGCTGGCGGGCGATCAGATCGCGGGCGTACTCGGCATATTCCTATCGGTGCCCTTGCTCGCCATCCTGCGCGTGCTGTTCGTTCGTCTGCGCCGCACTCGGGTAGCTGCCGTAGTGGCGCCGCGAGGCGAGCTATGAAGGAATTGCGTTGGCTGCTTCTGCTGCCGTTGGCCGCCCCGCTCAGCGCCCACATGGTGAGCATGAGCACGGGCGACCTGAAAGTGGACGGTGCGCGCGCCAGCTACGAATTGCGCATGCCGATGTACGAAGTGGCCCATGTACATGAACCGGAACATACGCTGCTCGATCATGTCCGTTTTGAAAGTGCGGGCGTGTGGGCCAAGCCCTCCGGCCAAGCTTGCCGGCAGGAGCAGGACACCTACGTCTGTACCGCCGAATATCAATTCCCTGCGCCCGTCGAGACCGTAAACGTCCAGTGCACTCTCGCCTCCGTCACCGTTCCCAATCACGTGCACCTGTTGCGAGCGTATCGCGGCGACAAGTCCGACCAGGCTGTCTTCGATCTTTCCTACACGCAAGCGGAACTTCGCTTCCGTCCGCCGACGGCTTTCGAAACGGCCACGCGCGAGATCGCCGCTGGCTTCATGCGCGCCGCTGGTGGGCTGGCCCCGCTGCTGTTTCTGGTGAGCCTGGTGTTGGCCGCCCGCGGCCGCCGCGAATTGCTGGCGCTTACCGCATCGTTCGTCGCGGCGGAAGCACTGGCCTGCGCGATTGCGCCGCGAATCACTGTTCCCTTGTCGCCGCGCTTCATTGAAGCCGCCGCCGCGCTTACCATCGCCTATCTGGCGTTCGAGATCGTTCTGCTGCCGCAATCCAGCTATCGATGGCTGGTGGTGGCGGTGCTGGGCCTGTTTCATGGCGCATACTTCGCGGCCTTCCTTACCGAAAGCGGATATCACTTCGCGACATTTCTGACCGGCGTCGTCATTTGCGAGTTGCTTCTCATCGCCTTGTTCGCTTTCCTGCTGGACCGCCTGATGCGCCTCGCGTTCCTACGCCGCGCGGTGCCCGTGGCCGCATCGCTGCTGCTGGCCATCGGCGTAGCCTGGTTCTTTCTGCGCCTGCGAGCGTAGCCAACCAGCCGCATGCGCCATCATATGTTGTATGCGCAACTTCGATAGTCTTTCCGAACGTGAGATCCTGGCCCTGGCGATTTCGCTCGAAGAGGAAGACGAGCGCGTTTATGCCGAGTACGCCGAAGGCTTGCGCCAGAACTTTCCTGCCTCCGCCGAGATCTTTGACGGCATGGGCGTCGAGGAATCCGGACATCGGCGTCGCCTGATCGAGTTGTTCCGCGCGAAGTTCGGTGAACATATTCCGCTGATCCGCCGCCAGGACGTGCGCGGTTTCGTGCACCGCAATCCGGTGTGGCTGATGCAGCCGCTGGGCCTCGACACCGTTCGCAATCAAGCCAGCGCCATGGAAGTGGAAAGCCGCCGCTTCTACGAGAAGGCCGCCGCGCGTGCGCAGGACGCCGGTGTTCGCCAGTTGCTGGACGATCTGGCGGCGGAAGAGCGTACCCACGAAGATCGCGCGGAGGAACTGGAAAAAAGCAAGCTGCAGCCGGATGTGAAGCGCAGCGAGGACGAGGCGAATCGGCGTCTTTTCGTTTTACAGATCGTGCAGCCAGGGCTGGCTGGGCTCATGGATGGATCCGTGTCCACGCTGGCGCCGGTGTTTGCCGCGGCGCTGGCCACGCAAAGCAGTTTCGATGCATTCAAGGTTGGGCTCGCGGCATCGCTCGGCGCGGGCATCAGCATGGGATTCGCGGAGGCTCTCTCCGACGATGGCAGTCTCACCGGCCGCGGCCATCCCTGGGCGCGCGGCATCGTGTGCGGATTGATGACCGCGGTCGGTGGAATCGGGCACACGCTGCCGTTTCTGATCCCGAGCTTTCGTTTGGCGATGATCGTCGCGGCCGTCGTGGTGGTGGTGGAGCTCGGGGTTATTTCGTGGATACGAAATCGATATATGGATACGCCTCCGGTGTCCGCGGTTCTGCAAGTAGGTCTCGGCGGCGTGCTGGTATTTCTGACCGGCGTGCTGATCGGAAGTTCCTAATGCGCCGGAGTCAAACCCAGCGAATTGAAAAAGAGCTTGAACGCTTGATAACTTTGCGCGCGGTATTGCGGGCGGAAGCCGAACAGTATGGCGCGCCCTTGCCCGATCGGAACCTCCACCAGCGCGGCGCGGCCTTTGATATACGATTCGCCGAGGAGCCATCCGGACGCCAGCACATGATCGTCCGGGTAGCGGATGATGACGGCGTCTTTGCTGCCCGAGGGCACCTCCCACGCTGGACTCTCTTCGCTCCAGATGGCGATGTCTTCCGGCAGTCCGTAGGCCAGCGGGCTGCGTGTATCGACGATCGCATTAAGCAGCGATCCGGGCGAATAAAAATCGCGATTCGGAAGTCCGGCAACTACGTTCTTGACGTCCAGATGCAGATGTTCTGCGGCGTAATTTGCCGATCGGTTCAGAAACACCAGCGTCCCGCCTTGCTCAGCGAAAGTTTTCAAGTTGGCCGCGGCCTTCGCATTCAGTCCGCCGGTGTACTCTTGCGGCATGGCTCCAACGGCGAAACCGCTCGCGATTTGAGAGGCCGGTTGATCGGGGAAAACAATGACATCGAACTTCTGCCGCAAGTTGCCCGCTTCGATGTCGGGGTTCAGAAGATTCTCGTATCCGAAACCAAAGTTTTCCAGCAGCCAGCGCGTCCAGCCTTCGTCGATGGCCGGCACGTAACTTTTGTAGAGCGCGATGCGCGAACTTTTCTTCGCTGCGCGCCAGGAATCGATGTCCGAAGCAGGGCTGCCATCAGCCTGGAAATTGAAGGAGCGCGCTTGCTCGGTACGCGCGCTGAACGGTTTGTCGGCCGTATCGGTCTCGACGCCCATCAACAAGGGCAGCGTCTGCGCCGTCACGTCGTAGGGACGCTGCGGCGGACCTCCGGGATACGATCGCAAGTCGGGATAGTGCTGGCGCTCCAGCAGCGTCTTCGCGTAGCTGGAATTGGGCTGCTGCATGCGGATGACATAGCTGCCTTCGGCATAGCGTTTTCCGCCCGCTGCGAACGCATCGCCCGCACGCTCCACCTCAACATCACCAAAACTCAAAAGCTCCAGCATCTTTCGAGCCGCCCCGGGATCTGCCTGTTCGCGCGGAATCACGAAAGCATAGGGCGAAGTCCGCGCCACCGCGCGCTCGTTCACTTCATAGAAATTTCGCAACAGGTCCGTCCGCCGGATCGCGGCCTGATAGAGCAAGCTTTCAAAGGCGATCAATTGATAATCGACAATGTCGCCGATCTTCCAGGTCCCGCCTTCCCAAGGTTGCAGATAATTCCAGCTTCGCTCGCGCGGATTGTAGCCCAAGCCGGTAGTTTGAATTTCGTCCGGCCGCACGGTCAGTGGACTGGCCAGCGATGCACTGGCGGCTTCGCTCAAAATACGGATGCCGCCGTGGTACGCCATGTACTGGCGCGCGGGCGCCCAGAAATCGTAAAGCGCGTTCGTGACCACGCCTTTCTTCCCCGCCGCGGTCAAGTCCGACGCTATACCGAGGCCAAGATAATTGCCTTCCTGCGCGAGCGTGGGGTCGACGTTCGGATCAATCGGACTCAGCCACGGCGGAACGAACATGCGGGATCCATAGGAGCCTTGCTGATGCACGTCGTAGACGATTTGCGGATGCCAGGAATTTTGCAGTGCGGCGGTGAGGCGCTGCTCGGGTTGAGTGAAAATATACCAATCGCGATTGTTGTCGTGTCCGACGTACTTCTGATATAGCTCCGGCGGCGATGTGCCTTCGTACGCGGTGCCTAGCGTCTTACGATACCAGCGCGTCACGATGTCTACTCCGTCGGGGTTCTGCGACGGCACCAGCACGATGATCACGTTGTCGAGAATGGCGCGGAACTTCGACGTATCTTGCGTGAGCAGATTATAGACGAACTGGATGGCGGAGTGCGTGGACGCCACTTCGGTGGCGTGAATGGAGCAGGTGATCACAACCGCCGTCTTTCCTTCGTTGATCAGCCGGGCCGCTGCGGCGGGCGTGGTGCGGCGGGGATCAGCGAGCTTCGCTTGGATTTCGCGGTAATGGTCCAGGTTTTTGAGTGTAGCCGCGGAGCTGATGGTGGCCGCGATGAAGGGCCGGCCTTCCGCGGTCTTGCCGAGCTCCTCCACGCGGATCTTGTCGCTGGTTTTGGCGAGCGCCTGATAATAGGAGACCACTTTGTCCCAATCCAGCAACTCGCGGTCGACGCCGATCGGATGGCCGAAGTGGCTTTCCGGCGTGGGCACTTGCGCCCATACGCCGAGCGACACCAAGAGTAGCGTGGCAATGCGGGATTTCATGGGGAACCGCTACTGTTCAAGCTACACTGAGCGAACCGTATTCGTCTACTCCCAACGGCGCTGCGGGGCGGCGGTCCGCGCCACGAATCCGCGCAGCAGGCCTTCACCGATTGGCCACGGCCCGTGCCCGGAAGCAACGTTGATGTGGCCCTGCCGCCCGACGTCGATGAACTCGGAGCCCCACGCCGCGGCCAGGGGCCGGGCGATTTCTATTGGTAAGTAGGGATCGTCTTCGCTCGCGACAAACAAACTGGGAAACGGGAGCCGCTCGAGCGGCATGGGGAGAAAGTCGGCTAATTGCGCCGGACACCGGTCGCTTTCCGTCAGCCAGGGCGGCGCCACCAGGAAAGCTCCTTCCACGCGATCGGCCTTCTTGCCCGCCGTCCCGGCCCAATGCGCTACCGCCAGACAGCCCAAGCTGTGGGCTACCAGAAACGTGGGCGACGCTCGTTCAATTTCGGCGTCAACCTGCGCGATCCAATCCGCGCGCGAGGGCCGGCTCCAGTTGCGTTGCTCCACTCGGCGAAAACGCCCGTACTTCTGCTCCCACAGCGTTTGCCAGTGGCCCGTGCCCGATCCGTTCCAGCCAGGAATTACGAGCACCGAAGCTGCATCCAGCGGAGTAAGCACTGGCTGCGTCGAAACTACGGATAGTCCCATGAACACTTCCTCCTCAGCGGCCCGAGACCGCCGTTTCTTCCAACAGGTCCCGAGCCACAGCGCTCAGGCGCTTGCGTGATTTGCGGCTCACCAGCCGCAGGTGAACATGAGCCTGGTCTTCGGACATGCCGTAGCGGGTTTGCAAAACGGCCTTGGCGCGGTTGGCCAGCTCGCGTTCGGCGATCTCCTGTTCCAGTTCCCCAGTCAATTGCCCGAGCACAGTTCTCAATTGGCCCGGGCGAAGCACGCTTTCCACGTGGCGGAGGATCGTGTCCACGGCGTCCCGGGAGGGCGCTCCATTGGCCAGCAGTCCGCGCGCGCGATCAGCGATCTTCGAGTCCGCGAGTTCGGTCTCCAATCGAGCGATGCGGACCGCGTTGCGCGCATAAGTGGTCGGCAATAACGACAAGCGCCAAACTGCTCCGATCGCACCGGCCATTTTTTCCAGCAGGGATTGCGCGCGAGGCGAGATTACGGATTCATGAAAAACGAAAGTCAGAATGCCCGTCACCTGGTCGTCCGCGTGTAGCGGAAACGAAATCGCCGTGTGGCCTGTTTCGCCGGCTTCGGGAGGCGGCGCGCCCCAGCCGAACTTCAGTTCCCGCCCCTCGCCGGCCGGATCGAGTTGATGAATTGCGAAGCCGTCCGCCCTCGCCTCCCTCGCTGCAAGCAACGCCAGCTGGTGCAGACTCTGCCGAAGCTCCCCGCTCATCTGGTTTCCTCCACAAAGTCGGGCTCCTGGATCTGTCCCGCTTGGAACCGCGATACCAGCGTACAGGACCGTGTATAACCCTCGAGGGTGCGTGCCGGGCCGGTCGCAGGATCGCCAGTTTGGCTCAATTGCCCCTGAGAGTTGTTGTTGTCCTGTTCGGTCGGCATTACTATATTAACTTGATCTACTATAAGATATTTGCCGAGTCGCGTCAACAGCTATAATTTTTATGTTTTGTGGTATATGCGTTCTGTGGCTATGCCATTTATCTATATAAAACCAATGTACTATAGCATCCATCCTGCCTGGGGGTTCCATGCGGCTCTGGGCACAGGGGTTGTGCGGCATCGCGTAAACTCGACTGGCCATGCATTACCGGAGGGGCCCAAGAATCTCTTTACTTTCAATGAACTAGCGTTTGGAATCTCTCGTGCACTCACTCTGGTGAGGGAAAACTTAAATGGCACTTCAAGTCACCCGCAGAGAGCAAGATGGAATATCCATTCTCAAGCTCAAAGGCCGCCTGACGTTCGGTGAGGAGGACATCCTGCTGAACGATGAGATCCGCCACGCGCTTGCGGCGCGCAGGGTCCGCTTGGTGATTAACTTAGCCGGGGTGGACAAGATCGACAGCGCCGGACTGGGCACGCTGCTCTACGCCCGAGCGGAACTGCGCAGGGCCGGAGGCGGGCTGGCGCTCGCCAATTTGCACCCCGCCCATCTGAAAACGTTGCTCGTGGCCCGGCTGGAGACCGTATTCAACGTCTTTGGCGGTGAATTGGATGCGGTCAACAGCTTTTTTCCGGATCGCAAAGTACCACATTACGACCTTCTGGCGCTGGTCAATTCCCTGAGCCACACGCACGAGTTGCGGAAGGCTTCCTAGAGTTCTCGTCTGTTTCCACTATGTCTGTTTCCACTATGTCTGTTTCCACTATGTCTGTTTCCACTATGTCTGTTTCCACTATAACGACGCATCTATAGCGCCGCAGGGGCTGGGTGTCGCCAGAGCTCCAACTGTTCGATCACCAGTTTAGGAAGGCGCTGCAGCGCTTCGCGCACCGGAGCGGTCAATTCGGTTCCCCATTCGGTGGAAAGCGGCTGGATGCCGAGCAGGACGATCTCCTCGGGCAACTCGCCCAACAACTCCAGGGCTACGAGAAGATCGGCAAATCCCAGCTGATGCACGCTAGCTTTACCCGGTAAGTTGCGCAGCGCGTTGCCTTCCAGGCGTACCAGGGTACCGGGCGCTTCGCCGACATCCAGCGCATCGATCACCAGCAGCCTCTGGAATGCGGAGATGTGCGGGAGCAAGTTTAACCCCTGTGTGCCTCCGTCCATGAGGACTGCATCCGGGGACACACGCGCGTCCCCGGTCAAAGCTTGGATCGCATGCACCCCGAGCCCATCGTCGGAATGAACCAGGTTGCCGAGACCGAGGACCAGCGTTTTCATTTTCGACCCAGGGCTTCTTCCTTTTCGATCTCTTCCACCGGAATGACTTTGTAGCCAATGAAGATGCTGTCCATCAGGCCGCGCGTCTCGGCGCGCGAAACCAGCAAACTTAGATAGACGTGAAGGATCCCAAAAGCGACGAACACATACATCAAGAAGAAGTGAATGAGACGCAGGTTTTGCAGGCTGATGATGCGCGGAATCCAACCCACCAGCACCCTGAGAAACGCATTATCCAGCAGCCTTTGGTACATCACCAGGCCGGTGAGAATCTCCACCAGGACCAGGGCGTAGATGCCAACATAGGACAGCGCCGCCATCTGGTTGTGGCCGATTTTCGAGACGGCCGTGGGGCGCAGGAACGCGTAGAACTTGGTTACCTCCCACATTTCCTGGAAGCGGCCTTTGCTCAACGGGATGAACTGGCGCCATCCCACCCATTTGTTGCCGCCGAAGAACAGATAGACCCGCAGCAGAAACAGAGCCAGAAAGATCATCCCAAAAACTTCATGGACGAAGCGGAACCAGCCCATCAGGAACGGATGCTGGGTCTGCCCGATGATGTAGGGATCGTGGATATAGTAGCCGGTGACGGAGAGAACTCCGATGGAGATCACGATGCCCCAGTGCACCAGCCGCAGAGGATATTGCCACACGTACAGCGGCGCGACCGGCCCAAAAGAGCCAGGATAACGATCAATTCGTTCCGTGGTGGCCATGGTGCCCTCCTAGCCCGCTTTCGGTACCGAATAATCGCGGCCCCGGGCATCCACCACATGCACCGCGCACGCAATACAGGGATCGAAGGAATGGATGGTGCGCAGAACTTCCAGTGGCCGGTTGGAATCGGCGATGGGTGTGTTTACCAGCGACGCCTCATACGGGCCGCGCTGGCCTTGAGCGTCTCGTGGTCCCGCGTTCCAGGTGGTGGGGACCACGGCCTGATAATTCTTGATGGCCTTGCCTTCGATCTCCACCCAATGGCCGAGCGAGCCGCGCGGCGCTTCGTGCCAGCCGAATCCACGGCTGTTGGCCGGCCAGGTGCTGGGGTCCCATTTGGTGGTGTTACAAATCGCCACCTTGCCGTGCGCCAGGTTGGAATCCAGTTGGTCCACCCACTGCTCCAGACGGGCTGCCATCAATTGCGTCTCGATGGCACGCGCCGCCACCCGGCCGAGCGTGGAAAAGAGCACCGAGGCCGGCGCATTGAAATGCTTCAACACGCCGTCGACGGATGCCTTGATCTGCCGTTGCCCGGCCGCATAGCCTACCACCATGCGCGCCAAAGGCCCCACTTCCATGGGCAGCCCCTGATAGCGCGGCGATTTCAGCCAGGAGTATTTCTTATCGACCTCCAGGAACTCGTAAGGCGGTTTGGGCCCCGAGTACTTGGGATTGGTTTGGCCGTCGTAGGGATGCCTGGGCTGGTCGCCGTCGGAATATTCGTACCAGGCATGGCTAACGGCTTCGGTGATCTGGGTGGGGTCCACCGGATGAACTTTAGTGAGGTCCCGGCCGAGGACGATTCCTCGCGGGAACAGGAACGTGCTGGCGTCGTTCTGGTTGACCGACGAATAGTCGCCGTACGACATGAAATTTCCCACGCCTTCACCGAGCGCGAACCAGTCCTTGTAAAAGCCGGCGATGGCCAGGACATCGGGAACGTAGACTTGTTCGACAAATTTTCGTGCTCCGCGCACCAGTTCCCGGAGGAACCCGATTCGCTCCGGGTTGATCACCGCGAACGGTTCGTTGGGATCCATGGCGGTGGACATTCCCCCGACCAGGAAAGTCTGCGGGTGCGGATTCTTGCCGCCCAGCACGGCATGGATGCGAATGAAGTCCTTCTGCCAGGCCAGCGCTTCCAGGTAATGCGCCACAGCCAGCAGATTGGCTTCCGGCGGCAGCCGATAGGCCGGATGTCCCCAATACCCGCTGGTAAACAGGCTGAGCTGGCCGCTATCGACTAACACCTTCACTCGATCCTGCACGCCTTTGAAATAAGTAGTGCTGGATTTTTCGTAATCCGAGATCGATTGCGCGAGTTGCGAAGTTTTGGCCGGATCGGCCTTCAGCGCCAGCGTGACATCCACCCAGTCGAGCGCGTGCAGATGATAAAAGTGCACCACGTGATCGTGGACCATCTGCGACCCGGCGATCAGATCGCGGACAATGCGCGCGTTTTCCGGGACCTCGATCTGGAGCGCGTCTTCCACCGCCCGGACACTGGCCAGAGCATGCACCATGGTGCACACTCCGCAAATGCGCTGCGCCCAGATCCAGGCTTCGCGCGGATCGCGCTTTTGGAGAATCAATTCGATACCCCGAAACATGGTGCCCGCGCTCCAGGCGTCGGAGATCTTTCCGCCATCCACCTGGGCTTCGATGCGCAAGTGGCCTTCGATGCGGGTGACGGGATCTACCACTAGGCGTGCCATGTTATTTCCCCTTTCCCGGCAATACCAGTTCTGCCTCCGGATGGGCTGCCGCCGGCGGCGGTTCCGGCTTCGGAGCAGGCTTGATCAACGTGACCAGGCCGTGCGCGGTAACGCCCGCTACCGTCGCGCCTACCAACCCCAGGCCAATCTCGCCCGCCGTGACTTCGACGCCAAATCCGGGTACGTTCGGCAGCCGGTCGTAGAACGGCGACATGTGATCCCAGAAGCGAGGCGATGCGCAGGCGATGCAGCCGTGGCCGGCGCGAATGGGCCAACTGGTATGGTCGTTCCATCCCACCACCGGGCAGTTGAACGTCGCCGCCGGACCCTTGCAGCCCATCTTGTAAAGGCACCAGCCTTTTCGATGGCCTTCGTCACCCCAATCGGTTACGAAGCGTCCGGCGTCGTAATGCGCCCGCCGCTCGCACTGATCGTGAATGATGCGGCCGTAGGCGAACAGCGGCCGGTTGTATTGATCGAGAGCCGGCAGATCGTTAAAAGTCAGATAGTGCACCAGCGCCGCCGCCGTGTTGGCGGGATTGTGCGGACAGCCCGCCATATTCATCACCTTGACGTCCGGTAGCGCCTCATGCACTCCCAGGGCGCCGGTGGGGTTGGGCGCCGAGCGCACCAGGCCGCCGTCGAAAGCGCAGGCGCCCACCGCGATGGTGGCCGCCGCGTTGCCGCAAACCTTCTGCGCGATATCGAGCGCATTGCGCCCGCCGATGGTGCAGAAACCCTCGCCGGTGGGGATGGCGCCCTCCACCACCGCCAGATATTTGCCCTTATCTTCGTTGACCACGCGATCGAGCACCGCGTCGGCCTGTTTGCCCGCGCCCGCCATGATCACTTCGTGGTATTCCCACGAAAGCAGTTCGAGTACGACCTCGGCGACATCGGGATGGCTGGACCGCAGCATCGATTCCGAGCATCCGGTGCAATCTTGAAATTGCAGCCAGAGCAACACTGGCTTTTTGGCGCTTCCCACCGCTTTCACTACCTGAGCCAGATAGCGGTCCGGCATGGCCAGCGTAGCCAGCATGGCGCTGCAAAATTTCACCAACTGGCGGCGGGAGATGCCGCGCCGCGCCAGCACTGTACTTACATCTGTATCGGGCGACAAAACATCAGACAACGACATTGCCAACCTCCTCCGCGCTGAGCGCGTCTTTCTTCCTCTTCGTCCGGCCGGAGAGCCACGCGAGCCACTGCGGCAAGCCGACTTCGGTGGTGCAGGACGTTTCGATAACATCGATATCCGGATTGATCCGGCGCGCATTCTGGATGGCCAGCGTGGGATCGAACGGAACATAGGGCAGCAGATCGATCTTGTTGAGGATCATCAATTCTGCTTTTCGAAAAATGCCCGGATACTTCAGCGGCTTGTCCTCGCCCTCGGTGACGCTGAGGACCACGATCTTGGCGTCCTCGCCCAGATCGTAGCTGGTGGGACAGACCAGGTTGCCGACGTTCTCGATCAACAACAGATCCAGCCGTTCATTGCGCCAATCCGTCAGGTGATTCTCCACCATTCGCGCATCCAGGTGGCAGGCGCCCGCGGTAGTGATCTGCCGGACCGGATAGCCGTAACGCCCCAGCCGGCGGGCGTCGTTGTCGGTCTGAATGTCGCCGGTGAGAACCGCGGCCCGCAGGTCGTAGCCCAGGCTGGCCGGCAGCATTTCCAACGTTCTTTCGAGCAACGTGGTTTTGCCGGATCCGGGCGAACTGATCAGGTTTACGGCCAGCGCGCCTTTGTCCCGCACCCAACTACGCAGCCGTGCCGCAATTCGATCGTTCTCGCTCAGAACTTTCTTTTCGATTTCCACCGTCATCGGCCACCTCTTTCAGTTCGAGATATGCCAGCTTCAGCTCAGCGCTCCCGGTGCGCCAGGAGATGTCTAGTTCGAGGCCTCCGGCCAGCGTCTCGAAGCAAAACCGTAACGACTCCGTGTCCACGCCCGCGTATTCTCCAATCACGACTCCGACCTTGGCCGGCTGCTGCCCCGGATAGAGCCGAGACTCCTTCCAGGCCGCTTCCAGAATCGAACTCGCGATACCCATTTCGTGCATGGAAATCCTCAACAGATCCTGGGCAGTTGTTCGCCCGCCAGCATGTCGACGATGCGCGTGGAACCGAATGCGGTCTTCATGGTTACTAACCCCGCACTTTGGTTTCCAACCGTTCCGATAATCGCGGCATTCGTCCCAAGCGGATCGCGCCGCATGGCAGCCAGAATCTCGCCGGCCGCTTCGGGCGCGACGATCGCGAGAAGTTTTCCTTCATTGGCGACATACAACGGATCCAGGCCGAGCAATTCGCACGCGCCGCGCACCTCGTCCCGCACCGGGATGCTGGTTTCTTCGATCTGGATGCTGACTCCCGATTGCGCCGCAATCTCGTTCAGTGCGCTCGAAACACCGCCCCGCGTGGGATCGCGCAAGCAGCGGACGGCCCCGGCCGCCGTGTTTAGAATGCGGCCGGTCAGTTCGTGCAACGGCGCCGAATCACTTAGGATCTCCGTCTCAAACTCCAGCCCCTCGCGTTTGCAAAGAATCGCGATGCCATGATCGCCGATCGATCCGCTCAGGATGACCCGGTCGCCCGGCCGCGCCTGGCTGGCCGAGAGCCTAACCCCATCCGGCACGATTCCGATACCGGTGGTGTTAACAAACACGCCGTCGCCCTTGCCGCGCTCGACAACCTTGGTGTCGCCGGTGACGATCAAAACGCCCGCCGCCGCGGCCGCTTCCGCCATGGACTGAGCGATGCGCCGCAGCAGATCGGTGGGAAAAC
The DNA here is from genome assembly GCA_963725455.1 of Bryobacterales bacterium. Taxonomy (GTDB): domain Bacteria; phylum Acidobacteriota; class Terriglobia; order Bryobacterales; family Bryobacteraceae; genus Palsa-89. The sequence continues at coordinate 5,398 of CAVRZH010000024.1, read as the reverse complement.
CCTCTTCGAGAATAAATCCCACACTTAAGAAAAGGGGACGAGCGCCGCCCATCGCCAGATCGTTGACGGTGCCGTGTACGGCGAGCGATCCGATATCGCCACCCGGGAAGAATAGCGGCTGAACCACGAACGAATCGGTGGTGAAGGCCACGCGCGCGCCGCCGATTTCAACGATGGCCTGATCGTCCATCCGGTTGAGCACGGGATTGGAAAACAAAGGCAGGAACACATCCCGCAGCAACTCCGCGCTCAGCCGTCCGCCGCTGCCGTGGCCGAGCACGATCTGCCGGCTCGGTGTCAGTGGCGCGGGACAAACCAACGCGGCGATTTCTGTAATGGTTTCAGGCATGAATTTGAACCGGGGCGGCGTGCCGCCTGTATTGGTAGTAAGCGGCGCAAGCGCCTTCAGCTGAGACCATGGGAGCGCCCAGCGGCGTCATGGGCGTGCAGCGTTTTCCGAACGCGGGACAATCCAGGGGCTTCTTTAACCCTTGGAGGACTAGCGCGCTGATGCACTCTTTGGGCTCCTCGGCATGCCAGTCCTCCACCCCAAAAATTCGTTCGGCGTCGAAGTCCGCAAATTCCTCGCGCAGCTTATAGCCGCTCTCGGCGATGGGGCCGATGCCTCGCCACTGGCGGCCGGACACTTCGAACACTTCGCGCAGGATGTTCTGTGCGGGCAGGTTGCCATCCTGATTCACCGAACGGGCGTATTGATTTTCCACTTCGGCGCGCCCTTCCTCCAGCTGCGACACCAGCATCGAAATCGCTTCCAGAAGATCCAACGGCTCAAACCCGCCCACCACCATCGGCACCCGGAAATCGGCGGCCAGCTCTTCATACTCGCGATAGCCCATTACGGTGCAAACATGGCCCGGAGCGATGAACCCCTGCACGCGATTCAAAGGCGAGCTTAAGATCAGCCGCATGGCGGGCGGCACCAGAACATGCGACACCAGCATGGAGAAATTCTTGAGGCCTTCCCGCTTGGCTTGCCATACCGCCATGCCGTTGGCCGGCGCCGTGGTCTCAAAGCCAACTCCGAAGAAGACCACTTTGCGATCCGGATTGGCGCGCGCGATTTTCAGCGCATCGAGCGGCGAATATACCACGCGCACGTCAGCGCCCCGGGCTTTGGCCTGGAACAGATCCGATTCCGAGCCCGGCACGCGCAGCATATCGCCATAGGAAGTGAAGATCACTCCTGGCAGCGAGGCAATGCGAATGGCCCGGTCCACGGTCTCAAGCGCGGTAACGCAGACCGGGCAGCCGGGCCCGTGCACCAATTCAATTTCGCGCGGCAACAGTTCGTCGATGCCGTAACGCATCAGCGTATGGGTCTGGCCGCCGCACACTTCCATCAGCACCCAGGGCCGGGTGACTTTCCTTGCGATCTCGCCGGCCACGGCCTGGGCGATTTTCGGATCGCGATACTCGTCGACGTATTTCATGTCGGGAGACCCTCCACCGCCAGCGGGGCCAGCCCTTCTTCCGCCGAGGGCGCGAGCCCTTCTTCAGACAATGCCCCAATCTGCGCCAGATATTGGTAGGTCCGGTGCGCTTCTTCTTCGTCGACGCGTGTGAGGGCAAAGCCCACATGAACCAGGAGGAAGTCCCCGGGGGCGGCGTCGGGGGTGAATGCCAGATTCACCGTCTTCTTCACCCCACAGAAATCCACGCGGCCGACGCGAAATGCGGGGTCATCGCCGTCCACGCTCAAAAGCTTCCCGGGAACCGCCAGACACATCGTTTCATCTCCTGACTCGATGCCGTAGAACCCAGAAGCAGGTTTTCGCCCACAGCAGCTTTCAGCGCCAAGGCCGCCCCCCAGTTCCTATCGGCAATGATTTTCGTGCTTTTAGCGCCGCCCGCTGGGTTAGGCCAGGTTTTAATCGATTCGCGGCTGCGGAGAATTGCGCTTCATTGCGCAAATTGACCCACTCTTCTCTCATGAAACCCGCCTGCAAATGCACCACACGGCTGGCCTTTGCTACTTCAACTGGAGACTGGCTTGCCACGCCTCAAACAGGACGACAGCCACGATCAACAATCCGAATGCGGCCGTAAAAATAGTGAGGATCTTGCCCCAGCGGTCAATAACATCCAATCGGTGGGCGCGAGCAACTTGTCGAGGAATCAACTGCTGCTCTCCAGCGGCCAGGTGTACAAACTCGTCGTCTCCGTGAAACGTAAGCACCTTGCGGTAGAGCGCGAGTGCAAGCACGGCCAGTCCGAAAACCGACCAAATGGCGATATAGGGAATTAAGTTCATGGGATTTACCTTCCTGGCAGAAGTAAGTGCAATCCGCGGCCCATGTCGAAGCCGCGGCGGCCGATAAGTGTTTGAGGTAGGCGCTGCAAATGACAATCGGCAAGAAACTCCGGATCGCAATTGTGACCATGCTGATGGTGGGCGTTTGCATGACAGTCTCGGCGGCATATTCCATTCTGACGATCAGCCGCGAGCTGGAGACTTCCACGGGTTTGACTGCAGAAAAACTCGGGATAGCCGGCGATTTGAAGGCTGCGGCCAATATTATGCGCACGGGGCAGCGCGGGATGCTGCTGAACGGTTTTCAGCACGATTCGAAGGGCGCCCAAGCCACCCGGGCCGATTACGATAAGAAAAAAGCCAGCGCATTGGCGCTGGTCGCCAGAATTGAGCCCCTCCTCGTTAGCCAGCAAGACGTTGGCCAGGAAGACCGGCGGCTGGTGGATCAATTGAAATTGGATATTTCACGCCATGCTGCCTCATTCCTGCGGATCGCCGATCTGTGCGATTCCGGAAAAGTGGAGGATGCCGCCGCCTTCTATAAGCAACGGGGAGCCCCGGCCGGGGCCGCCATGGAGCAGACCGCTTCAGAACTTATGGCCCAGGAAATAAAGATCATGCGTGCCAGCGCGCAAGCCGGCCGCGGGCAAGTCCATATCGCGGCAATCAGTATGACCGGGATCAGTACGGTGGGGATCGTCACACTACTCGCGACCCTGTTCGTGGTGGCCGGCATCACCAAAGGCTTGGCCAGGCTGGCGGCTGAGTTGGCCGAAGGCGCGGCTCAAGTTTGGAGCGCTTCGGCCCAGGTGGCGACGTCCAGTCAAAGGCTGGCTCAGGAGGCCTCCGGTGGCGCGGCGGCGATCGAGGAAACTTCGGCGGCGGCCAAAGATGTTGCATCCCTGGCCGGCAAGAGCGCGGACCAAGCCAGGACCGCGGCCAACCTGATAGACACGGTAGACGCGGGGGTGGGTGAGGGCAATCAGACGCTGGGCCAGATGGTGGAGTCCATGTCGGCTATTACCGAATCGAGCGGCCGGATTTCGAAAATCATCAAAGTGATCGACGAGATCGCGTTCCAGACCAATATCCTGGCCCTGAATGCCGCCGTGGAGGCCGCTCGCGCCGGAGATGCGGGCATGGGCTTTGCCGTGGTGGCGGATGAAGTACGCAGCCTGGCCCAGCGCTCAGCTCAAGCGGCGCGGGACACGGCGGCGTTGATCGAAGATTCGATCGCCAAATCCAACGACGGCGGGGTGAAGCTCAAACGTGTGGCGGAAGTGATTCAGAGCATAACTGAAAACACCGGGAAGGTGAAGGCCTTCATCCACGAAGTGAGCCTGGCGAGCATCGAACAAGCCGGCGGCGTGGAGTCGATCTCGAAGGGCGTGAATCAGATGGAGCAATCCATCCAGGGCACGGCCAGTTTCTCCGAACAGAGCGCCGCGGCCAGCGAACAATTGTCCGCGCAAGCTCAGACGCTGCATCACATCGCCGAACAGGTAGGAGCCATGGTAGGATCAGCCGCCTAACGGGCTGCTGAAAAAGTCCACGAGGTCCCGACTCTGTTGAAAATCACCCCCGTGCCGGTGCTGGAGCATCGGGTGTGCGGGTTACTGCGTAGCCAAGCTTGCGGAGGGCCTGAATCATCTTTTCGGCTCGGCGTTTCTTGGCCTTAGCATTGGTTTCTTGGCCCTGTTCGATATAGCGTACATGATCGTGCAGGATTTTCCAGACGAGGCGGCCAAGGCGGTGGGCGATAGCCCAGATGGCGCCGGTATAGTGAAGGCGCGGCAAAAATCTCCGAAAAAGCGATTGGAAGTGGCCGCCCCGCTTCTTCACCGCAGCTTGCGCGGCCTGAGTTAGGATGCGCCGCACAGAATGGTTCCCTTTGGCTGAGCGGGAACTCTGGTTCTGCTCCGCGCTCACGTTGCTGCCGGAGCATAATCCGGCCCAGGAGCTAAACTGACCTGCCGAAGGGAACGCGGCTGCATCCGCGCCCATCTCTGCGATAAGTTGCTGCGCCGAATCCGGCCCGAACCCGGGAATTTCGGCTACCCGGACTACGGCCTCCTCGTACTGCTGGAGCGCCCGGGCCGTCATTTGATCCAGCTTTTCAATTTGTTGATCCAACAGGCCGAGCCGTTCCAGATACAGCTTTAACAGCTCGCGATGTACTGGCTCGACTGAGCCGGTCAGCGCATCGCTCAATTCCGCTTGGGTGCATTTCAGATGGTCGTCGCCCAACTCGGCCAGACGGTCTGGATTAGTTTCTCCCTCGCTCAGGGCTTTCAAGATCCGCCTCCCGCTCACTCCGAGCAGATCGCTGATGACGCTGGAGAGTTTGATGCGCGCTTCCTCCAACAACGCTTCCAATTGATTCTGCAGGCGCACTCGGTCGCGCACCAATTGTTGTTTGCCGCGGGTCATAGTCCGCCACGTACGTTGCTCGGCGTCGGGCACGAAACTGAGCATGAGTTCGTCGGCCAACAACCGCCTGGTCAGCCGCTTTGCATCGCCAAAGTCGTTCTTGCGGCCTTTGGGGGCGCGATTAGAGTGCGCCTGCGCCAGATGCAGTTTCTTAAAATGTGGCTCCAGATCCAGCCACACCGGCTTCCAGTACTGCGCGGTCGATTCCATCACCACTTCGCGCACGTTGTGTTCTTGCAGCCAATCCACAATCTGCTTCCGCTCGCTGCTTCCCGCTCCGAATCGTCGACACTTAAACTCAATCGCCTCGCCAGCAGGGTCCGCCACTTCATCCCCAGCCGAGGCGACCACCACCATCAGCACGTTCTTGTGGACATCGATTCCCGCTACTATATATGACATCTCATCCTTTCCGCCGAGGAAGCGGCAGAACGCGCGATAGCTAAAGTTAGACACTGTTACGTGCTCAGAGCGCTGCCTCAGCGGAAGCACCCCGTCACAATCATTCGTTCAAAACGCACATTCCGGGTCATACTCCCTCACGGTCTCAACATATCCAGAGTCGGAAAGATCTCTCCCGTTCCTCGACTCTCACTACCCTACCGCCGATGGAAGTCATTTTCATCATCATGGGTGGGCTGCAAGCCCATGGTTACTCCCTCACGGTCGCGGCTCGGTAAGCACCTGCAAACACGC
>CAVRZH010000023.1:0-14663 GCA_963725455.1 Bryobacterales bacterium | reverse complement strand
CCCGCGCCTCAGCAAAGGAGATCGCGATTGGCTAGTCTTCCGCCAGGCGTAAACCGTAAAGACTTTCAGGACGCCATCGCCCAGTTTCAAGCGGCTATCGGCAAGGAATGGGTGTTTACCAGCGACGAGGATGTCGATCTCTATCGCGACTCGTATTCGCCATTCTGGAACGAGCCCGAAGATCCGGTGCCTTCGGCGGCGTTGGCGCCGGACGGGGTCGAACAGGTCCAGCAGATTGTCCGGATTGCGAACAAATACAAGATCCCGCTGTGGACCGTTTCAACCGGCAAGAATCTGGCGTATGGCGGCTCTGCGCCGCGCCTTTCTGGCTCGGTGGTGCTCGACTTGAAACGCATGAACCGCATTCTGGAGGTGAATGACCGCAACCACTACGCGCTCGTCGAACCCGGCGTGAGTTACTTCGACCTGTACCGGTACACGCAGGAAAAAGGGCTCAATGTGTTCATCGATGCCCCCGATCCGGGCTGGGGGAGTCCGGTGGGAAATACGCTCGATCGCGGGGGCGGGCACACGCCGCTGCGCGATCACTTCTCCACGCTGTGCGGCATGGAGGTTGTGCTGGCCAACGGCGACGTGGTGCGAACCGGGATGGGCGCGCTTCCCAACTCGCGCACCTGGCAGCAGTACAAGTATGGCTTCGGGCCGTACGTGGATGGGATTTTCACGCAGTCCAACTACGGAATCGTCACCAAAATGGGCGTGTGGCTTTACCCCATGCCGGAGATGCGCTTCACCGGCACCGTCAGCGTGCCCAAACATGACGATCTGATTCCGATGGTGGATACGCTGTCGTACCTGATGAATTCGAACATCGTGCTGGGTACCACCAGCATCGCAACTTCGCTAAGAGCGCGTGCGCGCGACCCAGAACTGATCACGCTGCGCTCGAAACCGGGCGGAGCCAGCATACCGGAGCTGGAAGAATATCTGCATGGCAAGAACCTTCCCTACTGGAGCATCGATCTGCCGTTTTACGGTCCCACCGAGGTAGTGCCCGCGCAGTGGGCGTTTGCGAAGAGGAAGTTTTCCGCGATTCCGGGCGTGCAATTTCGCGATGGCGCGTCGAATAAGCTGCCGCCTGGTCCAGAAGATCTGGCGAAGGTGGCGAATCCAGTTCCGCTCGGCGTGCCAAGCCTGGCTATCTTTTCGGCTCTCGGGACGAATGGCGTTGGTCATATCGATTTGTCGCCCATCACGCCGATGACCGGCGAAGCCGTGTTCGAAATGCTGGACGTGTTCGAGAAGGTTTTGAACGAAATGGGCGTCGACAATGCACTCTCGGTGATTGCCGGCACATACTACCCGCGCTCGTTCTTCTTCCTGTTCACGTTACCGATCGTGCACGACGTGGAAAAGAACCGCAAGGCGCGCGCCGCGTTCCAGCGCCTGGTTCAGGTGGGCGCCGAGCATGGCTGGGGCGAATACCGCACCCACCTGGCGTTCATGGACGACGTGGCCAACGCCTATTCGTTCAACAATCACGCGCTGCTGCGGCTGCACGAAACATTGAAAGACGCGCTCGATCCCAATGGCATTCTGGCGCCGGGCAAGAGCGGCATATGGCCGAAACATATGAGAAAGCGGCGGGTATGACCAGAACGTGCCTGCTGATCGCTCTGCTGTTGCCGGCATCCGGCCATGCAGTCGCGGCGGAGTCGCAGGCGGACCGGGGGCGTGAGGTTTTTCAAAAATGGTGCACTCCATGCCATGGAACCGGGCTGGGAAAGCCGGGCACGAACGCGGCCGCCGCTCATGGGGTGAAGCCCGCGGTGCTGGAACAGCGCACGGATCTGACCCCCAAGATGATTGAAACGGCCGTCCGCAAAGGAGTGTACTTCATGCCGCGCTTTCGCAAGACCGAAATCTCGAATGCGGATCTCGCCGCGATCATCGCCTATCTGGTGCACAAGTAATAAAAGGAGAAGTACGACCCATGGAAATTCAATTTCCGGACATTCCGCTCTACAAAGGCTGGGGCCACCCTTACCGCGTTGAAGCCACCATTCAAGGCCTGGAACTGGTGGAGGGCCATCTGCCTCCGGAGATCGAAGGAACGCTGCTGCGCTGCGGGCCGGACCGCCAGTATCCGCCGCGCAATGGTTCTGACGTTTTCATCGATGGCGAAGGCATGGTGCACACCTTTCGTTTCTCGGGGGGACAAGTGGATTACATGAGCCGATGGGTGCGGACCGAGCGGTTCATGCTCCAGGAGGAGGCCCGGCGCGCGCTGTTTGGACGCTATCGGAATCGCTTCACCAATGCCCCCGAGGCAGGCAGCGCTCGTATGGGCACGGCCAATACCAACCTGGTATTTCATGCGGGTAAGCTACTCGCTCTCAAAGAGGACGACTTGCCATACGAGCTGGATCCGCGGACCCTGGAAACGCGGGGACATTGCGACTTCGCCGGAGCAATCACCAGCGTGAGCTTGAGCGCGCACCCCAAACTCGACCTGGTTCACGACGAAATGCTCACCTTCTCGTATCAGGCCAAAGGCGATGGCACCAAAGATATCGTCTTCTACGCGCTCAATCGCGACGGTAAGGTCGTCGATGAAATCTGGTTCGAAATGCCTTGGCCGGCCATGGTCCACGATTTTGCCGTGACGCCAAATTACGTGCTGTTCCCGTTCTTCCCCTTCATCACCGATATGGAAGTGGTTAAGCGAGGTGGCCCGTTCTATCAGTGGCATCCGGATGAGGAAACCCGGGTCGCCATTGTTCCGCGACACGGCACGGCGCGAGACGTCCGCTGGTTCCGTGGTCCCACCATGAGCGCTGGCCACATGATGAATGCGTATGAGGATGGTTCGAAGCTGCATCTCGACGTCTGTCTTTATGATGGTCCGTGTTTCGACTTTTTCCCCACCCCTGCCGGCGAGTCTCTTCCGACGCCGCCGCCCATCCTGACGCAATTCACCTTCGACCTCTCGGATGGCGACGGATACAAGCTGCGGCCCCTGGCGCGCATTCCCGGAGAGCTCCCGCGAACAGATGATCGCTACCAGGGACATGGCTACCAGCACGGCTACATGGTGGCGGGGCGCGGCCCAGACGGCAGTTCTTCGGTCGGCCACGTAGATCACAACACAGGAAAGATGGAGTGTTGGAGCCCCGGACCGGCCAGCGCCGTTCAGGAATCGCAGTTTGTTCCGCGCCGGCCGGATTCCAAAGAAGGCGACGGCTACCTGCTGACCGTCGTCAACCGCCTTGCGGAGAATCATAGCGACCTGGCGGTGCTGGATGCGCGCAACGTGAGCGCCGGCCCGCTGGCGCTCTTCCGCATGCCCGTCCGCGTCCGGATGGCCTTCCATGGAACTTGGGTTCCTGCCGAAACGTTCCGTACCCGCAGCTATGGGATGGAGATCGCGTAGTGATTGCCCCGGCCACGAATGTGTGGGAACAGCTTCGGAGCCTCGGCTGCGAGCTGACGCCCGCTCAAATCCAAGGCACCATCGCGCTGATGGCGCCGCACGCTCCCCGGCCCGGTCCCGACGTCGAAGTACATCGCGATGTGGCCTACGGACCGGATCCACGCCATCGTTTGGATATATTTGTCCCGACCGAGGGGGCCGATCGCGCCCCCGTGCTCGTCTTTGTTCACGGCGGTGGGTTCGTGATGGGCGACAAGGGCGCCCCCGACGCGCCCTTCTACAACAATGTGGGGCTGTGGGCAGCCCGCTCAGGCTGTATCGGCGTCACCATGACGTACCGCTTGGCCCCCGCCGCACCATGGCCGGCCGGTAGTGAAGACGTAGGCGCCGCCGTTCAGTTTCTGCATGGGGATGTTGAGCGGTGGGGTGGCGATCCGAAAAGAGTCTTTCTGCTGGGCCAGTCTGCGGGCGCAGTCCACGTGGCGGGATATGTTGCGGAACCGAGGTTGCATGGGCCTTCCCAAGGTGGCATTGCGGGAGCCATCATGATTTCGGGCCTTTTCGATGTGGCTCGCGCCGACCGTAACCCGTTTCAGGCCGCGTATTACGGCGAAGATCCCACGCGCTGGCCTGGGCAGTCCACATTGGAAAGACTGGCCGGGACTTCGCTTCGCTGCTTCTATAGCGTTTCCGAATTCGATCCGCCCGATTTTCAACGCCAGGCCGCATGGCTAGTGGAAGCGTATGCCGCCCGCCAAGGACGGTGGCCGCGACTGCTCCAGTTAACGGGCCATAACCATCTTTCGAGCGTGCTCCAAATCGGAAGCGGCATGGACACGCTGGGGCCCGAACTGCTGCGCTTCATCCACAAAGCTTGAAACGCACGCGACGCACGACGCTCGGATCAAATCGAGCCCCTCGGGATCTTTGCGGCATGCCACACGGGCTATCAACAACATAGATGTGCCCGCGTAGGGCGGACTCCAGTCTGCTGGTTTTTCTCAGCAACCTGTTAGAGGACGAACCCTGCTACCCTTCAAGGAACACCATCACAAAGTACACGGGAGGTTTGCAGTGTTCTCGAAAACGGTTCGCACGGTCTTCGCCGCCATGCTTTGGCAGGCGATCGCGGTTGCCCAGGCTCAACCACCATCCAAGCCTGCGGTGAAGTACGGGTCGAATACAGCAGTCGGTAAAACCTTCACACACGATGGCGTCAAGCTCTATTACGAAGTTTATGGGACGGGCGAGCCAGTTTTGCTGATCCACGGAAACGGTGGGAACATCGCTTCGATGACAGCGCAGATCATGTACTTCCGGAGACACTATCAGGTGATTGCGATGGACAGCCGGGATCAGGGCAAGTCCGCCGATAGTCCGGACAAGATTACATACGAGAAGATGGCGGACGATCAGGCGGCGCTGCTGGATCATCTGAAATCCCCGCCGGTGGACGTGATTGGCTGGAGCGACGGCGGAATCGAAGCGCTGTTGCTTGGCATTCGCCATCCCGAGAAGGTGAAAAAGCTGGCTTCGATGGCCGCGAACTTGAATCCGCAAGGTGTTTATCCGGAAGCGGAGGAGTTAAGCAAACTGCTCTCGGACTCGATTCCTGCCGCCGCCAAAGATAGTCCGGAAGCCAAACGTCAAATGAAGGTGAGCCAGATGATGCAGGACGAACCGAACATTGCTCCCGAGGCGCTGGAGGCGATCAAAACGCCAACGCTGATACTCGCGGGCGATCACGATTTGATCCGCGACGAACACACGCTCGAGATCTATCACCACCTCCCAAACAGCCAATTGTGCATTTTCCCAAACGCGACTCACATGATACCGATCGACGATCCGGAGCTTTTTAACACGACGGTGGATCGCTTCTTTCGCACTCCTTTCGAGAAAAAAGATCGCATCAAGGACCTGATCAAGACGGTGCAGAAGCTCATGGCCGAGCAGCATTAAGTTTTCGCTGATTTTGCATCAACTGTGCATCGTTGGCGCAATCATCAGCGACCAGAAGTCCACATGAGTTTTGATCCAGCCGAATCGGTCCACCAGACCAACGGCATGCTCCGCTCGGCCTTAGGAAAATGAGGAGTCGCCATTCCACGTCTGCCAGCGCGGGCGGCTCATTTCGAGGCTTCCTCCATAGCGTAAACCCGCGATACATGGTCCACGGATTTCGCCGCACAAACGTCGTCACGTTTTGGGTGCGCGGGAACGTACTGCTTTAGCATGGGCTCTCCTTGTGTGATCGGGGCAGATGGGCTGAGGCATGGGGAGTTCGATCGTACACCTCGCGCGCCTGTTGCACCCGCTCTATATTCGCTTCAGCCCACTCGCAGATGGCTTCGACCAGACCACATGCCGATCGTCCTAGGTCGGTCAGCGAGTATTCGACCTTGTGCGGAAAGCTAGCGTAGACCCGGCGCGTCAACAGACCGTCGCGTTCCATGCTACGCAACGTGTTTGTCAGGGCTTTGGGCGAGATTCCGTCCACGGACCGGCGTATCTGAGCGAACCGGAGAGTGCCGCTCGAGAGCCTCCGAATGACCAGGACCGTCCATCTATCTGCAATGCCGTCAAGTACTTGTCGTGTGGGACAATGGCGGTCAAATAGGTCCGATGCAGGGATGGTCTCCAGAAGGTGGCTATCCTTCATAAAGGTGCCGCCGAGGTGCATAAAGGCGCCGCCGATGTGCGAGCATAACCCAGGGAGCGGAACACGATACTAATCGGATGAAGAGCAAAATCGTGCTCCTGGGTACCGCCGCAACAGGGCGTTGGCAAGGCCATCGTCGAGGCAGAAGTCTTCAAGATAACCGTTGGAAGAAAGCCGATGAGTTACGAGGCGTTGGCCCGCCCGGTGGTCACGGCGTGGAGTTGAAGCAAGGACCGCCAGTGTTTTTGGGCGGGCGGAAATAGAGGAACGCGTACGACCGGGAAAGTTGCATCGAAAATCTGCAGATTCCTTGGCACTCGCAAGGCAGCACTTGGGCTTCGTACCTTCCGCGGCTAGCTTGAAGATGCAGATTGCGTGTTCGTTCATTAGTATCTCTTTGGCGCAAACTGTTTGCGATGGTCACATTCATCGCTCTAGCTGGTAAAAGCAGCAAGTGAATCTGCGACGGTTATGCGGAGCGGCGAACCCTGCATGGGTCTGAAGCGCAATCTGCGGGGTTGGGTCGCTTTTTATAAACTCGATCATTGGTGACCCTAAAAACAGCCCAAGCGAGTTCACTCGCGACTTAGCCAACAGCTAGAAATTGATGCGCCCAGTCAATTGAATATCCCTCGGACCAGCGCCTTCCGCGCTCTGCATCTGTGTGATCTGTCCGAAACCAGCGACGCCCACCGTTAGACTGTTCGGAACGGCGAAATTAGGGTGGTTAAACACGTTGCCCACCTGTGCGCCAAACCGAATGCGGATGCGCTCCGTCAAGTTGACGGTCTTGAGAAGAGACAATGAAACAGCCTCTGTCCCAGGTCCAACGACATCGCCCGCGCTGGCATCTCCGAATCTTCCAATGGCGTTCCCAGGATTGGCGAAAGCGGCGGGATTGATCCACTGGTTAATCGACTGGCCGGCATAAGGATTGACACCGGAGACCGTGTCGGCACGGCCGCCGAGACCGGTCTGGCTGAACTCGTTGTAGCCGCAGCCGCAGGGGTCGTCGAGAGTGGCTACGCTCATAAAAGGCCCGGTCTGGAAGAGCAACACGCCACTGAGCTCCCATCCGTTTACAATGTGGTCCACGAATCCGTTGGCGCCGTTCAGCAGCATTTGCCCCTTGCCAAACGGCAATTCATATAAGAACGTGGTTAGAAAGCGGTTGCGGCGCGTGTATGAGACGTTTCCGTAATCCAGGCCGGGCTGGTGGGCGTCGGAAATAAAGCCTCCAAATTCGCCGGAAAATTGATCCGCGGTCGCAGTCGCTGCGCCGTCTACGTTGGATAAGTTGCGAGCATAGATGTAACTGGATTGGAACATCAGCCCTTTGGCAAGCCGCTTCTTAACCGACACCGTCAGCGATTCGTAGTTTCCGAATCCCAGGTTGGTGTTGTAGGTCAGGTACTGGAAATCCGGGTAGGGGAAGGCCGAAGTGGGCAAGTTGGCAAACCCTGTGGTGTTGTCGAGCGGCTGGTTGAGGTTGGTGTGCATCCCGAGATTTGCCGAGTGATTGCCGTCATAGGAGACCCGCAGACCGATGCCCTGTCCCAGATCGCGTTCCAGGGTAAGGTTCCATTCCTGTACGTAAGGATCCTGGTAATGAATATTGGTGGCCTGATAGAAGCTATAGGTGCCCGGCTGGGCGATGTTCGATGGCCAGGCATAAGGCAGCGCGTAAGTTGGAGTTCCGTTGGACCCGATGGAGTTCGCGAAGAAACCGACGTCGCTGGATTGGACGGCCCACGCGCTGATGGCCGCCGAGCTCATGAGCGTCTCGATGAATTTTCCGTATCCTCCCCGCAGCACGGTCTTATCGTCGCCAAAAACACGCCACGCAAAGCCCGCCCGCGGCGCGAAATCGCGCTTGGAAGAAAACCTCAACGCGGCTGGGATACCGGCCTGGGCTGCGGTAATGACCGGTGTCGGCGCGATGGTCTCCACGAATTGCGGGCTGGTGATGCCGTACGTGCCCGCTCCGGGAATAATAACGGCGCCTTTCACCGTTTGGCCGTCGACGACGCTGGTATAATCCGGATCGAAGTTCGCCAGATTGTTGTATCGGTCGCGGAACATCGGATGGTATTCCCAACGCAGGCCGTAGTTGAGCGTGAAATTCTTACTGACCTTCCAATCGTCTTGTGTGAATACGGCATAGTGCGACGCCATGCCGTCTACGTTCGGCGCAACCGTGGTGGCGATGGTGGCGTTATCCGGATAGCCCAGCAGGAAGGACGCAATCGGGGTCGCCGCGCCATTGCCCAGCAACCCGTCCAACACGGAGCCGTTGAAGGTATAGCTCCCCTCTAATAGGTTGTAGAAGGCGCTGGTACCGTAAGCAACCAGGTGCCGGTAATCGGCGCCAAATTTTATGGTATGCCTCCCTTTGTTCCACGTGAGCGTTTCCAGGGCCTGCTTGGTGCTCTGATTAGCAATGGAAGATTGGCCATTGGTGGGAACGAATCCCACGATATTGATGGTCGGAACGATATCGGCGCCGGCCGGAGGCGGCGTGGGCAAGCCCGTCAAGTCCAGGGCGTTTGCCGCTTGCTGCGCGCTGATCCCGAAGGTGCTGGCCTCGTGGTTTGAGCTATACCCTACGCGCAACTCATTGATGACGGTCGGCGTAATCGTATAGTTCCAGGCTATTGTTAAGGCCGAATCTACCTCGGGAGTTGCGTTGGCCCCCTGGGCGGCACTGTCCACGGCCCCATTCGCAAAACTGGAACTGGGAAGCGTAAATGCCCGCTTGTTCTTATAAGTGAAGCGTGCAAAGATCAGATTCTTAGAGCCAACGTACTGATCCACACGGGCATCGAATTGGTTACTTTTGATAGGAATCGCGAAGTTCGCCAAGTAGTTGTTGGCGACTGCATCCGCGGGACCGTAGTTCGGCAGCGGGAAAAGGAGCGCCAGTGCCTTTTGGGTGTAGGGATTGAGCATGCTGGCGGGAATTTGATTGTTGGGGTACCCGGTCAACTGGTTGGCCGCGCCGCCATTCGCGGCGTCGAGATAGGCGGAAAGATCGCCCGCACGCATCGCGGCCGTGGGCACGCTCTGGATCACCGGTTCAGACTTGGGCAACCGCAACGCTTCGAAGCTGGCAAACCAGAAAGTCTTGTCGCGCCCGTTGTAGACCTTCGGCAAAACCACCGGACCACCCATGAAGATTCCGAAGTTGTTCATCTTTAACTCCGGCGCCTGGTGGCTGAAGAAGTCGGCCGCGTTTAGGTCGTTGTTCTGCACATTCTCGAACGCGCCGCCGTGAACGGAATTGGTGCCGGATTTGGAGATTGTGGTGATGTCAGCCACTCCACCGAATTCCGCGGAGTTGATGGTTTCACCGATGCGGATCTCGGCGATCGCGTTGAAAGAGGGAAACAACTCACCAATCGCGCCTCCGCCGCCTTGGCCGTTGAAGTTCCCGGGACCCATCGTGCTGATTCCGTCGATGCTCATCGAAAGTTGCGTGGGCAAGGTTCCGGCTACGGAAATGTTGCCATTCGCATCCGTCTGCACGCCGGGCTGCGCCGTCAGTGTCGACATCGCGCTGGTTGATCCCGTGGCGCGAGTGGTAATCGCTACCGGCAGGTCGATCAATTCGCGCGATCCTTTCGTCTCCGCGATGTTGGATGTATCGGTCTGCAGCGCCGCGCCCACGGTGGATTCAACATCTACGGTGGTAGCTTGCGTGGCAATCTTCAAATCGGCGTCAACGCGTTTCGTTTCGCGAGCGCCCAGATCGAAGGCAGCAAACCGAACTTCTTCAAAGCCGGGCGCGGTGATATCGAGCTGATAACTGGCCGAATCCAGGTTGGAGAACTGGAATGAGCCCGCATCGGTGGTCGTTGTAGAACGAGCGTTGTTGGTTCCCGTGTTGAGCAGCTTCACACTCGCCCCTACCACGGCCGCGCCGCTGGAGTCCTTTACTGTACCCACGACCGTGCCCGTCGTGGACTGCGCGAAAGCCATTCCGCAGCCGAGAAGAAGCGCAATCACGACACCGGAAAAAAGCCGAGAAGTTCGACGTCCACAAGACCGTTGAAACATTACCATCCCTCCAAAGTTGAGAATGTACCGAGTAATGCTGACGGGGCACCATCTACATCCAAACGTATAGACAAAAAAAGAACGACTAGTTGAAAAGGCTGAACTTACCCAACTCTGCTAGAACGGGAGCAGTATCCGAGAGCACAGGGAGGGTGCTCAGTCAGGACGTGATACTTCATTGCGCCGTGAAGCGCTGGGTGAATGTGTTCGCCAAAGACACTACGGAGAGTAAACAGCTCTGATGCCTTGGCGAAATGTAGACGTTAGTATAATCGGGAAGCCAACAGGCGTCAACAAGAAATTTAAGGCCCTTGAGGCGTTTTGTATCGCCATAACTAAAGGCGGGCGCATGTGTCGACAAAAGCGCCCAGTGGAAATCAGGTGTTTTAGAACGGTAAAACGCTGCCAGCTAAAAGGCTTGTACTTTGCTGGGAAGTTCCGCCGGCGAGTTCTGTTGCTTATACAGCGGGCATGAGGCTAGATGCCAAAATGGAAATTCGTGTTGACCGTTCGATGTTGTTTGCCGCAAGGAAGGTGCACCAATGAGACCACCCCTGAATGTTATGCCTATTCGGAGGAATAGCAGCCACGACCTTAATGGCAACGCACGAGCAGGCGGTACGCCATTCCAGGGCGGCTGGAACCTCGCCGCCCAGCCAATGACTCCCGTGTACGCTGTGGCGGATGGCACGGTCACGTGGGTTCAGTTTCTTAGGCAGCATGGTCATATGAGAACCGCACCGCCGATGCGCGGCAGATGCGTCCTGCTTCAACTTGATGGCCAGCAATATCGCGGTAAAGTGACGCCGCGGCTTCTACAAATCCAAGTTGACGGTTTGGCTATCGGTTAATTTGCCCGCCCATTCAAGCAAACCAGGCGTTGCGGACGTGACCGGCGTTCCCGGGAGCAATCCCTGGACGTTTCCTTGCGGTTTGTAGCGTCCACCTGCCAGCCTGCTCCGAGTGGCGTGATCCGCGCAAGAGCAAAAACCGACTTGCGGTCGCGGGCCGCCTTCACAGGAGTGATCCGCGAACGAGATGTGACGCAGGACTCAGTTTTTCTTGGAAACAGCGGCGCGTGAAAGCACAGCCCACAATCACTACCAAAATAAGCGGAAGGAACGACGGCTCTGGAACAAACATTCTCGGAAATACTTAGGATGTTTCCAGAAAAGCTATTGTCGGGTGGCAGAAGATGTTACTGAAGGCCCCAAATGCAACGAAGGAGTCGGTTGACCAGTTGCCGATCGCAGGAAAGGCTTCTGGAAGTTGAGACGTGCTGAGGACGTCCGGTCCGAGAAAGTCGAATTCCAGAACGTCAGAGAGGGACTGTTCGCTAGCCAGAGGACCACTGATGCCGAGAGGATAGTTTGCAGAGTACCAGACTACATCAGAAATCTGTTCCGTTGGAGTCGAATCCGTCACCTGTATAAAGTTAGTGGGTGTCGACGTGCCCGCGGAGTAAACAGTTGATCCGGTCACGGTGGATCCATTGACGCTAATGCTACTGGCTTCGGGCAATGGCAAAATCGTCGGTGCATTGGCCCGCGCAGTTCGAACTTAAAGCGTCACCCGGTACGGAGTAAAATACGCTGGCGGTAAACTGATCGCCGACGGTAACAGATGCAAAAGTCGAAGTGTCGATAACACCGGAAAAAACTAGTTCAATGGTTTCGGCAGACACAAGGCCGCGCCAAGAACTATGATTCCGACAAAGGAAAGCTTGCACATAGTCCTTAGGATAGTGCCTTTGGCGGGTGCCGGATAAAAAAAGAACATTTTCATCGAGCTTATTCAATTCAAAAAGTACTTCCCGTACTGAAAGACCGGCACGATCAATCGGCGACAGGTTTCTCGATCCATCTGCGTGAAACCAGCATCGCGAAAGACGAATCCGTGAAAGAGTGAGACTCCCAGGATGATAACGGCCTTGTACCAAAGTGCGGAATTGATGTGGTCGGTCGGACTGGTCCCGACAAAACGCTTGCCTCCGCCAATGAGAAGGGTTGGTCCGACACTCCGGAGAATCCCCAGGCGGCGGAAGATCAGTCCTGGTATGTCCTAGGGCTGTATCGGGAACGCTCCGGCGAGTAGGGATGCGGGAGCGCTGGGATCGCAAGAGCCGGAGCGTTTTCGATACAGCGACTTGAAGGAAGCCGTTTTGGAACGGTCGTGCTATGGGTTTTGAATGGCGGTTCGGGGGGAGGAGGCTGGGGAGCCGCGGAATGAATAGTCCGCAGTAGTTCGACGGGGTCTTGTTGAGCAGACTTTCGGAGGTCTCGACGCCATCCGGCCGGCAACGCGAGCGCACTTG
This sequence comes from Bryobacterales bacterium, assembly GCA_963725455.1. Lineage (GTDB taxonomy): Bacteria > Acidobacteriota > Terriglobia > Bryobacterales > Bryobacteraceae > Palsa-89. Next base: position 2,237 of record CAVRZH010000023.1, on the reverse strand, counting down.
TGGTGGGGACGTTTGGGGACGGGCGGAAGTGGTGATGAGAAAGATCGTGTCATGGTTGTCGCGTGGCGAGAACGGGCGGGGAGCGTAATCGAAGTTCGATGGCGGTGAGCCGTTCGATCAGAACCATCGGCCCACCACAATGCGGGCAGTTCCAGAGCTGCCTTGGAGATGAACCAGGGTTTCCGTCGTTATCTGCGGCGTTGCGGACCTGTCCTGACTTTGCCAGCAACTGCAGACAGAGCGGGAGTGATACGCCTCGGCGGCGATGCGCCATCAGCCCGAAGTGGCGGATGCGGACGAATCCTGGTGGCAGTATATGGAGCAGGAACCGGCGCAGGAATTCATCGACGGGCAGCGTCATCAGGCGCTTTTTGTTTTTGTGAGCCGAGTCGCGCCAGCGGAAGGTGACGATGCCGTCGGCAAGAGCGACGAGCCGATGGTTAGAGATCGCCACCCGATGGGTGTACTGGCCGAGATAGCGAAGTGCGTGTTGCGCTCCACCGAAGGGGCGCTTCGAATAAACGACCACGGAGAGCGGAACAGCGGGCGGAGCCACGCTGCAAAAGCCTTCGGATTCTGAAGCACGGTGAGGCTTCCGTGGAAGCCGAGCCTGCGCTCGGCATGGAGTTCTTTGAGGCCGTCCACAAACTTGCCCCGGAACACCTCTTTGAGAACGTCGACTGGCAGGAAGAACTTCTGCTGCGAATCGATCCACCGCGAATGGTCCAGTGCCAGACCGCCGGCGGGAACGACACAATGAACGTGCGGATGATGCTGGAGTTTCTGGTTCCAGGTGTGCAGGACGCTGAAGAATCCGATCTCGGCACCGAGGTGCTTCGGATCGCGGGCGATCTCGATCAGCGTCTGGGCACTGGCCCGGAACGATGGGCGTAGATCTCGCGCTTGTTCTGCAGCGCGAGCGGCGAAAGGTGGCGCGGCAACGTGAAGACCACGTGGACGTAGCGAGTGGGCAGCAGTTCTTTCGCCCGCGCTTCGAGCCAGCGGTCGCGTGCGTTGGCCTGGCACTTCGGGCAGTGCCGGTTTCTGCAGGAGTTGTAGGAGAGGGCCTCATGTCCGCACTTTGAACACGCATCCACATGTCCGCCGAGCGCGGCGGTGCGGCAGCGCAGGATGGCGTTCAGCACTTTGAGGTGTAGCAAGGTAAGCCACTTTCGGCTGCTTCCGAAAAAGCTATCCCCGGCTGCGCGGATGATGTCGGCCACCTCGACGGGCGGCCGCGGCATCTACTTCTTACCGCCGCCGGTATCGCGGTTTTGCGCAAGAGGCAGAGAGTCGAGCGGGCTTGCGGTAGCGTTCAGGCGCTTCTGCGAAAGGTGGAGGTAGATGGTGGTCTCTTCCAGATCGCGATGGCCGAGCAGAATCTGAATCGTCCGCAGGTCCGCACCATCTTCGAGCAGGTCAGTAGCGAAGCAGTGCCGGAGGGTGTGGGGATGAACTTCTTGCGGATCCCGGCACGCTGAGCCGCTTCTCTGCAGGCATGCCAGATTACCTTCGTGGAAATCGGATGGTCGGCCGTGTGCCAACGGTTGCCCGGGAACAACCACACGGCGGGTTTCCGGCGCAGACTGCGATAGTGTTCTCTCAGGGCTTCGAGAAGATTCGGACTCAGCATGACGTCGCGATCTCTGCGGCCTTTGCCGCCCTGCACGTGAATTACATTGCGGCTACTGTCTATATCCGTGATCTTCAGCCGGGCCAGTTCGGCGCGCCTGAGGCCAGTGGCATAGAGGGCCATGAGCAGCGTGCGCTGAAAAGGCGTGGGAGCGGCTTCGATGAGACTGTTGACTTCCTCGCGGCTGGGGTCGGAGGGAAGATGGATCACCTTCTTCGGGTAAGGCGTCAGGTCGGCGCTCCACGATTGCTTCAGCGTCCTGATGTCGAAGAACCGGATGCCGCCGAGGTGCTGTATGACGGTGTTGGGCTGAAGCTTTCTTTCGCGGAACAGATGCGCCTGATACTGGCGGATGTGATCCGGCCCGAGCTGGTCGGGAGGGCGGTTGAAGTAGCGTGCGTATTCGTCGACCGCCCGAAGATAAGCGTGTATCGTACTCGGTGCGTAGTTGCGGCGCTCGAGTTCTTCGAGCATCAGTTTCTTGAGATGGGTCACAGAGACCTCCTTGTGACGCACCCTATCGCGATTCAACGTCGCCGCTGATAACCCTCAAAGCCGCTGGATGTGCACGCGTAAGCGTCTGCCGCTTCGGCTTCGTTCAAGT
>CAVRZH010000022.1:0-5020 GCA_963725455.1 Bryobacterales bacterium | reverse complement strand
TCGTGACCGGGGATCAGGGTGAACGGAAGCCCACCAGTGTGTCGGCTGCTTCTCGCAGTTTGAAAAGAACGCCGCGGATGAGCGCGATGCGATCGCGGCCATGGCCGAGGTGCTGCTGGGTTCGGACCGGCCGTACGTGGTGACTTCGGGTACGGCGATGGCGGCGAACGTCGGTGGCAAGCCATCGACGGAGGACAGCCCGGCCGCTTCGTTCAACCCTCGCGCCGGAATGGAACGGGCGGTGAAAGAGTTTGTGGACCGCGGCGTGAACATCTCCCTGGTGCGGCTGCCGCAGGTTCACGACACGCGCAAGCAGTGGCTGGTGCCCTACCTCCTGGCTGTAACGCGACAGAAGGCTGTCTCGGCGTACGTCGGCGATGGGAGCAATCGCTGGCCGGCGGCGCATGTTTCCGACGTGGCGCGGCTTTATCGCCTGGCGTTGGAGAAGGCGGAGCCGGGCGCGATCTACCACGCTGTGGACGAGGAGGGCGTGCCGGTGAAGGCCATCGCGGAGGCGCATGCGCGCGGGCTGAAGGTACCGGTAGTGAGCATCCAGCCCGAAGAGGCCGAGGCCCATTTTGGCTGGCTGTCCCGCTTCGCCGTGCTCGATATACCGTCCTCCAGCTCGCTCACACAACAAAAGTTGAACTGGAAGCCGACTGGGCCGGGTTTGATCGCTGACTTGGACGGCATGGACTACACGCAAGCCTGAGCGGAGCCCGCCGCATCGGTGCGTTATAAAGTAAACACAAATGACCGCTCAAGAAGTTCGCACATACATTGGATATTCAAGCTGGGCCTCGCGCAAGGTGCTGGAGGCCGCGCTTGCCCTGCCTCCCGAGGACCGAACCAAGCCGATGAGCGTCTCCCACGAAAGCATCGCGAACACGCTAGCACACATCTATTTCGGGGACGCAATCTGGTTTTCGCGGATTGCCGACCCCAGCTATCCGGTGCCGCCGCATGATGCGCTCCCTTCGCTCGATTTCGTCATCGCAGAGTGGCCTGTCCTGCAGGCCAAATGGGAAGCGTGGGCACATGCGGTCACCGATTCAGACCTGGCTCGCCAGGTTCTCTTCAAATCCCGCTTGGTCGGCAATGCCGGCCTGCCTGCGTGGCAGATCGTAGTGCACGTGGTCAATCACGCCACGCTACACCGCGGCCAAATCGTCGGCATGCTGCGTCAGCTGGGCGTGAAACCGCCCGCGACGGACATCCTGTTTTACTACTACGAACAAACCTCGGCGGTCGCGGGCTGACGAGATTCGGCCCGCGCGCGCTTTGGGTGTCGCGGCGATCCAGGCTGAGACTGGGCCACCCGTTGTCGCGCTAATGCGTCCGTGACATCATCTTGATGATCTGCGATGGAACGGGAGGTCGCCGATGAAAAAGCTGATGTTGTGCATGATGGTTCTGGCGGCGTTGCTGGGAAGCGCGCTGGAAGCCCAGAATATAAGCGGCAATTGGCAGGGCACGTTGCAGGCCGGCCAGCAAAAAGTACGCATTGTATTTAAGATCGCGCTGGAAAATGACAAGCCGACCGCCACCCTCTACGTCGTCGACCAGCCGGCGCCGCCCTTCGCGTCGACGATCACGCGGGACGGTTCGAACGTGAAAATCGCGATCCCCGCCATCAATGGCAACTATGCAGGCAAGCTGAGCGCAGACGGGAACTCGATCGTGGGGACGTGGACCCAGGGCGCCGCGGTGCCCTTGAACCTGGCGCGCGCCACTCCGGAGACCGCCTGGGAGATTCCGAAACCCGCGCCTCCGCCGGCACGCATGGCGGCGAGTGCCACTCCCGCATTCGAAGTGGCCACCATCAAGCCGAGCGATCCGCACAGCCAGGGTCAGATAGTCACGTTGCGGGGCAACGAGGTGATCGCAACGAACGCGACGGTGCGCGATCTGATCAACCTGGCTTACTGGCTCCATCCCAAACAGGTCACCGGCGGACCGGCCTGGATGGAATCGGAGAAGTACGACATGGCTGGAAAGCCCGATGCGCCGGGCCAGCCCAACGTCGACCAGATGAAGATGATGATTCAGAAACTGCTGGCCGATCGCTTCCAGCTCAAATTCCATTTCGAGAAGAGAGATCTGCCGGCTTACGCGGTGATGATCACCAAAACCGGACCGAAAATTATCAAGAGCCAGGACGATCCGAAGGGCTATCCCGGATGGTATTTCGGAAGAGCTGCGACGGGAACGACGCTCACCTTCAGGAACTCGCCTATGTCGCAAATCACCGCCATCTTGCAAAACTTCGTGGATAAGCCGGTGGTGGACCAGTCAGGCCTTTCCGAAAGGTACGATTTCACAGTGACCTTCACGCTGGATCCGGCTCAGGCGGCGCGTCTGGGCGGCGCTCCAACTCCCGCGCCCGACAATCCGGATGCCGCTCCGGATCTGTTCGCGGCGTTCCAGCAGCAGCTGGGATTGAAGCTGGAATCGACCAAAGCGCCGGTGGACGTCATGGTCATCGACAAGGTGGAAAGGCCTTCTGAGAATTAGGCACGCAGGGCAGGCATGCCGGCGCCCGATATCCTGGACGTGAGGACGTCCCATTGCGCGACATCGACATTGCACGGATCCGATCTGCTCACGAAGAAATTGATCCAATCTTTCTGAACACGCCGGTAACGGCCCATCATGCCCTGGATCAAGCTCTCGGCTGTTCCGTGCTGGCCAAAGTTGAGACATTGAACCCGATTCGGAGCTTCAAAGGTCGTGGAACGGAACTCTTTGCCGCTCGGGAGCTTGCGCCGCGGGACGTGGTGGTGTGCGCATCCGCCGGCAATTTCGGGCAGGGTATGGCGCGGGCAGCGGTCCGGCGTGGGCACCGCTGCGTCGTCTTTGCGGCCACGAACGCCAACTCTGTGAAGGTGGAGGCCATGCGCTCGCTGGGAGCGGAGGTAAGGCTTAGCGGCGATGATTTTGACAGCGCAAAGGTGGCCGCTCGCAGCTATGCGGAGCACCTCAATGCGCGCTTCGTCAATGCGCGCTTCGTGGAGGATGGAGCGGAGCCTGCGATCGCCGAGGGGGCCGCAACGCTGGGGCTTGAGCTGGCGCAAGCCGTACCGGACCTTGCAACAATGCTGGTGCCTCTGGGCAATGGCGCACTGCTTGCCGGGGTGGGCGCTTCCTTCCGCTACCAGTCGCCCCGAACGCAGATCGGAGCAGTGGTTGCAGAGCAGGCTCCGTCCATGAAGCTTTCCCTGGAGCAGAAGCGGGTGATTGAAACGGAGCGTGCGGATACCATCGCCGATGGTGTTGCTGTCCGGGTTCCAGTGCCCGCGGCTCTGGCTATGTTGAGTGGCAGGGTCGACGCGGTGGTCAGCGTTACGGAAGGCGAGATTGTGCAAGCGATGCGCCTGGTGCTGGAACATCTGGGCCTGGTGGTTGAGCCTGCGGGAGCCCTGGGCTTTGCGGCGTTGCTGGCGAATCCAGATCGATTTCGGGGACAAAGGGTGGGAACGGTGCTTTGCGGAGCCAATGTAGCCGCGGGAATGCTCAAGCGTCTGGTGGGGTAGGCGGCTTATAACCAGGCCGTTTACAGCGAGTCCGGGTCTGTACCATTGAGGCAGATGCGAACGATCTCATTGAAGCTGCCTGACGACCTGCTGGCGGAACTGGAGCGGGAGGCGAGGATCAGGCGAATCACGAAATCCGTTCTGGTGCGTGAGAGCCTGGAAGCGGCTCTTCGTGGATCGCAGCGGCGCGCGGCGCCTTCCTGTTACGACTTGGCTCGAGCATCAGTTTCTTGAGATGGGTCACAGAGACCTCCTTGTGACAGCACACTATCGCGATTCAACAACGCTGCTGATAACCCTCAAAGCGGCTGGATGTGCACGCGTAAGCGTCTGCCGCTTCGGCTTCGTTCAAGTCGGCTTGCATCTGTTACTGTTCGGGGCACTTCTGAGAGCCCTAGCGCGTTTTCTCAGTCCCAAAACGGAGCGGGGCAATTTTCCAGTGGCGCATTCTTCGTGGGGCATCCGACCGGGAACCGCCAAGATTCATTTCACGCAGGCTAGATTCAGGCGATGCCAGGCCAAGGTCAGCCTGGAATCTGTATAGTGGATTGAAGCGCTCCTGCTTATTACATGGACTTGCGACCTGGGTGCAAATTCGGCCCATGCGAAATCGTCGCTGCCATCCCCCATGGGCGAGGGGTGGAAGGGGCGCGACCCACAGCTTGGAAAACGGTTGAGGCACAACGAATGAACTTCACGAAGGTAACTGCGTTTCTTGCCACCGCGCTGCTCACATCACCCCTTTTCGCGCAAGGGACCGGCACGATCACTGGAGCGATACTTTCTCTTGCCGGCGCTGGTGCGGCGGTGCCGAAGGCGTCGGTTCAAGCGAGGAATACGGGAACGGGCGTGTCGTATTCGGCGCAGAGCGGCGCTGATGGAAATTACACGCTCTCCGGCGTCGCGCCCGGCAACTACGAACTGTCGGTCACGAATCCGCCGTTCTTCCTTCCGTTCTCGCGCAAGGACATCCCTGTCGAGGCTGGGAAAACCGTACGCATCGACGTCCGGCTGGACGATGTTACGCTGAACACGCTCGGCGATGGGGGCGAACAATTCGCTGATCGGATGGCGGATAAGCCCGCGCCCTCCGGTCCGACGCCCCGGACCCGCGACGGTAAACCGGACCTGAGCGGCGTCTGGCTGGGAGCTCTTCCTACCGCGCTTGGCGGGGCGCCGGAACCACTTCCAGGAGTGGAGGCGGCCATAAAGGCGCGTGACGGCGATAAGCATATCATTGCGCCTTGGGAACGCTGCCTGCCGGCTGGACTGTCACTCGAGGGCGCGATCTACCCTTACCGGCTGGTTCAAACTTCGAGTCTACTGGCAATTATCGATGAGGACGGCGATCCGCCGCGCCAGATCTACCTTGACGGCCGAAGTCATCCGAAGGACCCGAACCCTTCCTACATGGGGCATTCGGTTGGGCGTTGGGAAGGCGACACGCTGGTAGTGGACTCCGTCGGATTCAATGATCGGATATGGCT
>CAVRZH010000021.1:0-3132 GCA_963725455.1 Bryobacterales bacterium | reverse complement strand
GCGCCTGGGCGAAGACTTCGGCATCCGCTGGGTGCGCCGGCCCTTCGATTTTCCGTTGAGCGCATGGCGCGGCTCGGTGCCGCGTCTAAAACGGCTGACCACGGTGCGCTAGGCCTGTTGCGGCGCCGATTCCATGCGGTGCTGGAAAAGCACGGATGCCGCACCACCCATCACTTCGCCGGCTTCCAGATCACCGGCCGGTTCCGCACGGCGGAGCTGGTGCAATTACTGGAATTGATACCCGAAGGCAGCACCGAATTGATGTGCCATCCGGGCTACTGCGGGGAAGCTTTGCGTTCTGCGCCCACGCGGTTGAAAGAGAGCCGCGAGCATGAATTGGAAGCGCTAACGGCGCCGGAAACGCGGGCGGCGCTGGAGCGCCATGGAATCGAACTGGCGCAGTACGCCGGGCTGGAGTGATTCCTAACTCCTCTTGTTGTTCCTCGCAGCGAAGCATGGCGTCATCTTCGAACAAACGGCTGCCATCGTCTATTATTCGCAAAATAGCCGCACCTTGGTCTGGTGCTCGTCGATATCCAGGGTGAAGGTGTCGAGGTGTTCCACCAACTCTTCCAGGTTATCGGCGGTCACCCCGTTTAAATCGAAGGGCACGCCTTCGCGCCGCAGATGCCGGTTCACGCGGTCGCTCGCTTCGGGAGGAATCAGGCTGGCCAGTTTCACTCCCGCGCGCAGCAATTGCATCGGCACGCGCACATTCACCCTCACCGGACCCTTGTGTCCTTCGTCTTCCACCTGCAAGCGCAGGAATTGTGGCTTGCGTTTGGGGCCGGATGCCGGGCCGCCCGCGCCGGCGGAATCCGCCGGCCCTTTTTCCATGGCGGCCAGCAGACGGTCGGCCTCGTCGGCGGTAATCTTTCCAGTGGCCAGCATCTCCAATATTTTGCGGCGATTCTCGTTCATCGTGGGCTCCTCAGCAAATATGAACCAGCACCGAGCGGTCCCGCTCGGCGATTTCTACGCGCGTTCCCCGCAGCGCGGCCAGCACGCGCCACAACAGCCGGCCCGCCTCCATCGGATTCGTCCCGATGGCCAGGCAAAATACCAACACCACGGGGGCCAGCACCGCCAGTACCGGAAGTAGAAGCGTCACCAGGAGGAAGAACGGAATCCCAATGAAATACCGGGTTCTCTTGTCGCTGGCGCAGACTTCGCTCAAATCCATCATTCGCAAGCCTCCAATTCCCGGATGGCGTCCTGCGCGGTGATTTCCCCGCGGTGCAGCCGGTCCAGGATTTCCGTCCGCGATGGCGTGGGATTGCTCTCCACGAAGGGCAGACTGTTGGCGATGCGCGTCAGCCGCGATTTGATGGTGGGATAGCTGACCCCGAAGATCTGCTCCATTTCTTTGATGGAGCCGTGCGAGCGGACGAACGCCGTGATGAAGACCTGGTCTTCCATGCTCAACCGGGCCAACAGCGGCAGTTCGAAGCGGCCTTCGATTGCGATGTCTTTCCCGATTAGCCGGACGCGCTCCACTTCTACGGGTTGTCCCTGGGTCAAATGCGTCAGTTCCTGCCAGTCGGAGGCTTTTTGCCCCCGGCCCTCGATCGCCATAATTAACTTGTACATCAATTTTATTGATGTTTCAAGTATAATTCTTTAAGTTTTTGAAGTTTACGAACGGAAATGTTCACAGGACGCAGCCCAGCATTTGGTGCCACGGCCAGAGGGCTGGAGACCTGGCCGGTGTGTTGTTTCGCGATGCCGCAGACGTCGGCGTGATTTCAGCCTGCCGCGGTGGTGTTGAAGATCGAAGCTAATCCCCAGGCACGCGTTGGGCCTTGGGCGCGCTCCACCAACCCCACGCCGACAGGAACGCGCGCACTTCGGTCCACCGCGTTTTGACCACCGAAATTCCGAGCATCAGCAGGATTACCAATACGGCCGCCACCAGCGTCTGCGCTTCGTTGAGATTGCCTTTGAGGAAGAATAGCTCACGCCCGTAAACCAGTTCGATGTGGACCCAGTACACCAGCAGCGAAGTAGTGCCGAATTGCCGTACCCAGCTCCAACCTGTTCCGGCGGCGTAGCGCGTCCAAACAAAAGCCGCCGACAGAATCACCATGGTAACTCCCTGCTTAGTCAAGATCTGCAGTGGGCTGTTCAGCCAGTATTCCGACTTAGCATAGATCTTGTAAGGCAGGTTATCGAGATAATGGCACACCAGGATGGCGCCAATCCCCGTCATAGCTACCCACTGCATCATGCGCTCCGTGGCTTCCGGGGGGATGGAGCGGATCAGGCTCCCGGCGCTCACGCCGAAGGCCAGGTACGCGCCCCACGGGAAGAATCCGAAGGTGTGATACTCCGGAACGATATAGTTCCGCACCAGCCAGGGCGCCGATTCCCAGTGCAACTGCGAGATCAGCGGCGAGACGCAGGCGATCGCCAATCCCGTTGCCGCCGCCGCCCTGGCCCGCTGCCTGGCAGGAGCGAGCGCCATCACCGACAGCACCGCGATGGCGAAACCCATGCAGTTCAGAATGTCGACGCGAAACAAGTCCCGCCACGGCGCCGGAATACCGAAAATCCAAAGCTGCACGCGGAAAGCAAACGCCAGAAAGAACAGGTAACCGGAGCGCCCAAAGGCCGTCTTCACGCGCTCCAGCGGCGCCATCCCTTTGCGCTCCGAACTGTCCATCAGGAAGCCCAAGGTCACGCCCGTGAGGAAAAGGAAAATGGCCGGAGGCATGCCGCCCAGAAACTGCGAAAAAACATACGGCCCGCGGCTTTTGAGATCGTCCTTCACAAAGGAATCCCACACATGACCGTGCAGCATGATTATCGCCCCAATGCCACGCAACCAATCGAGGTACTCCAGGCGGTAAGTGCTGCTCTTAATCTTCATTGCGGCTGCCAGATACGAAAGCTCACTTCTTATTCAGAGTCTCTCGCTTGGTTCCCTTGGGAACTTCCAGCTTGAATGCCGAGTTGGGGATGTCGGGATTAAGCTGTACGCCGGTATAAGTGATGAGGGTATAATCCCTGCCGTGTTCGTAGAATTTCTGCTGCACCGTATAACCCGACTTATCGGAAATCCACAAGTCGATCTTCTTCCATTGCTCCAGCATGTCGGGGGACTTGGGAATCAGTTCCAGCCGCGTAGCAATC
>CAVRZH010000020.1:0-73153 GCA_963725455.1 Bryobacterales bacterium | reverse complement strand
AGGCGCTCGCCCTCTTCAACCTCGCCGTCCTGAATCAGGAGATGCGCCAGTTCGGTGGCGACGCCGGCATCCGCCGGGTTGGCCCCAAGCGCCTTGCGGAAGTATTCGATGGCCTCTTTGGGCTTTTGATCTGTCGAGGCCAGATAGCCCCTTAGCATCAACCCTTCATAGGAGTTCTGATCCTTGGCAAGAAACTCGTCGGCGAAGTGGCCAATCTGAGTGTAGAGAACTTGTGCGTGGGCTGGATCCGCCAGGTACAAGCTAAGGCAGACGTCCGCGAACTTGCTCTTGGCTGCAGTGTTTGCAGGCGACAATTGGACCGCGTGGAACAAGGCGTCGTAGGCCTGCCTGGCTTGTTGCAACTTGAGGGCAGTCAATCCCAGCCGATAGTACGCCTCGCCATAGCCCGCATCCTTCTGGATGGCAGCGCGGTAATTCAGAGCAGCATCCTGATACTTGCCCGCCGCAAAAAACCTGTTTCCCTTTGCTAAATAAGCCTGCTTGGTGGAACCGCATCCCCACGTAACTACAAGCGAGACCATCATCAATCCCAGGCACACTACTCTTGTCATCCAGACCTCCGGCTAAAATTCGAAACTGGTTCAGAATGAAGGCTCTCCGAGCCGAAGTGAGAAGGCACACCAATCCTCTCAACCCGGCACATCGGTAGCCTTCCGAGCCAACTAGGACGCTCAGGGTCCAGAGCTCAGGAGCAATTAAGACAGCGGTAAACGTGGTCCTCGGGTGAGGACTGGGGCTGTCGGTCGCCGTGGACGTCACTTCTCTCAAGCGCCATCGCGGCCGGCAGCGTGTTTCCGGTGAGTGGTAGTGGGCCTATTTTTCCCCCACGGGAAAAAATACCCACTACGCATTCTCTGATCACCGAAACCTCGTGCATTACCGAAGTCAAGAATTAGCGAACGAATCTACGCCGTGCCATCGGAACAAAAGCCAAAAGACCTCCGCACAGCAACACCAAAGATGGCTCCGGTACGGTGGAGGTGGTGCCTTGGGAGAACAGGTTGTAAACGTCGCTTAGATGGGCGCCTCCGCCTGCCACTGTTCCTCCAGTCACACCAATGTCCTTGGTCACGCTCAGAGGGGTGTCCGCCGGCACAAAGACCGTGGATGTATCGCTCGGAATATCGGTTCCGGGACCAAACTCGGTGAAGAGGCTAATAGGCCCCGTGGACGAAGTTTCCGCCACCGTAGCCACTCCAGCGCCAGCGGCGCCACCGACTGTATCCAGGTCCTCATCCGTAATTCCTCCTGGATTAGAAGTCTCCACCGTGTAACTGATTGAGGAGTCTTCGGACTGGTCGGTACCCACAGCCCAGATAGCGGTGAAAACCAATCCAGTGTCGCTCCCAAAGCCCGTAGTAACGGGTGTCACTGTAATGCCGTCGGTAGACGGCGCGAACGCCCCACCATCAGCGGCCGACAAATAACTGAAGTCGGAGTAGGTGAGGTCGCCCACGGTGCACGAAAAATTTGCCACTTCGTAGCTGGTGAGAGTGCCGCTGACGCAGGACGTAGCCCACGCAGAATAACTCCCGCCAACTATGAATGTGACCAAGAGAAGTGTTTTCTTCATTAACCGGCCCTCCTTCAAGGTACCAGTATTACTATTACCTTGAGTTTGGGGAACAGTCAAGACGTAATAGGTACTGGGGTACTACAGTGATAGGCGTCGGTTACAAAGCTTCTAAATGTTGATTTTACAGAAGATATGTTACTTTGAAGTAGAACTATGGCTGCGAAGAGTACGGGGTGGGGGATAATTCTGGGTGAAGAAAAATGCCCTAGCCTCTCGTACTGTCCCGGGGTGACGTGATCGAAAAGTACTACAGTTTGGCCATTAATCAAGTAAAGTTATATTATTCAATAGCTTAGGGATAAAATTGGCCTCCAGTTTGCCTGCTCCACTCAACCTCGGTGTGGCCGCACAGCAACGGTTCAATCCTGATATTCTGGGACGCGAAAGTGAGGCTCCATGAAATCCATAGGAATAGTCGCGGTAGTGTTCGGCGGACTGGGCGCCATGGCGGCGTTGGGCCAGATTCCCTCTCCAGCCGGGTTGAAATCTGGCCCCGGAGTGCAGGCCGCGAACGACTCCAAAGAACCGGACGTCCTGAAGACCTGCAAGGTCCCTCCTCCGGCCAGAGGCGGCCGGGGACCCGCGCGAGGCGCTCGCCCGGCGGCGGCGCCGGGACCAAGAGAGTACACAGTGACCGAGATCCCCGGCGTGGTGGCTGGCGGGCAGAAATGGAAAGAGATCTGGGAAGTAGACGGCAACAATGCCGACGGGATCATCGCTACTAAAGACGGCGGCCTTCTGATCGCGCAAAACGACAAGAGCGACGTCGTCAAACTCGATAAGAACGGGAAAATTTCGCTGGCCTTCGCGGGCACCAATACCGGTGGCGCGATCGCGATGAATTCGAAAGGTGCGATGTTTGTGGACAATCGCGGGTTGAACGCATCCGTGGAGGAAGTGTCCCCAAAGCGCAAGGTCCTGGCCAACAAATACAACGGCGATTCATTCGATTGCATCGGCGGTGTGCTCAACGATCTGGCAGCCGATAGCAAGGGCGGAGTGTACTTCACCATGGGCGGCGTATTTTATGCCGACCCGCAAGGCCACGTCACCAAATACGGCCAGAATCTTTTCACCAACGGCATTGTTCTCAGCGAGGACGAAAAACATCTTTTTGTCACCAACGGGCCGACGGTGGCGGAATTTGACGTCGAGAAAGATGGCTCGCTCAGCAACCAGCGCGAGTTCGCAAGGTTGGAAGGCGGAGGGTTTGGCGGCGATGGAAGCACATTTGACTCCGAAGGACGCCTCTACGTCACTTCGAATGGCGGCGTGAATGTGATCGGGACGGATGGCAAGAATCTGGGCCTGATCCCGACGCCGCGCGATGTGATTAGCGTGGCCTTCAGCGGCCCGGATCGAAAGACGCTGTACGCCGTGTCGCGGGACAATGCGCAGAACAAGGACTGGATTATCGCGATCGAGATGGTTGCGCAGGGACCCAAAGGGCGCGGCAAGTAGGACCCTCCGGCGAGACTACTCCTGGCCGGCAAGAGCACTCCTGCCTACGCGGCAACTTACAGCCAAAGGCGTGTGACGATGCCTGAGATTATTCACGGGCTATCCGGCACTCTAGTGCCAAATGAAATCTTTCCTTCGGGCGCTTTCACTTGGGCTGCTTGCCAACGCGGCACTTGTTTTTGCAGGAACCGGCGCGTCAACTATAACGCTCTCTGCTACTCCTGCCGCGGTTAATTGCGGCGGATCGAACTGGGTAAACCGGGTGATTGTTTCGGTGGTACCCGGCGGCGAGGGAAAAGTCTACCTCGGCCAATCGTCGCAAAATCCATCCACTGGCGCGGGCATCGCGCAGATTCTGTTTCCCAACGCCGGAGCGCACAGTGAGCAATTTGAACTGTCGGATCCATCGGGGAACGATACCATCAACCTTTGCAATCTTTATGTGGCCGGCGAAATCCCCGGCGAAGTCGCGCTGGCAAGCTGGAATTACAAGAACGGGACATCGACCGGGAATGAAATGGTCCTGGTGCAGGCGCAAGCATACCTGGGTCCCATTCCCAGCAGCGCGCCGGTTGGGTGCGTGGGCGCCACCGGCCCCTTCGTTCCGATCGGCCCGGCAGGTTTGCTGCAGGATTCAACGCTCACCGATACCGACCCCTCGTATTACTTCAGCAAGATCCGGGTGCAGGTGATCCCCGGCCAGGAAGGCAAAATCCATCTGGCATGGTGCAACGGAGCAACGGGCGATTATTTTCATATCTTGTATCCGAACAGTGGGACGCTTTGGCAGCACAGCGCGTGGTCGGAGGGTTGGGACGTGCAGGACCCCAGCGGGCAGAACGGGCTTTCCATGTACGATGGCGCGATATCCGGCGCGCCTTTTCACGGGTGGGGCTTTGTGCCGGATATCAGTACGGAAGGACTGCAAGTAGCGCTATGGCAACTGCAGGCCAGCGGCAGCGTGGTGGATGCAGCAAACGTATATTCGTTTTCGGGAACAAACGGAACACCGCCTGCCACGTTCAGCAGCACGGCGTCGCGGTTGCGCTTTCGGGTAGAGCCGGGTTACTGCGGGAAATTCTATTTTGGAAACAGCTCATTGAATCCGGGGACCGGAACCGGACTTTATAAAACGCTGTTTCCTAACTGCCTGGGAGGTTGGAGCGAGGAATTTGTCGCGATCCCGGATTCCACCGTCAACGTTCCGGTTTCGCTAAATATCGCCGAAGAGTTTTCGACCGATGCCGTGAGCTCGGAATCGCTATCCGTGGCGCCTTACGGAGGGTCCGGCGCCACCAGTGCGCAATCGGTGGGCGGCGGAACAACCGTGCTTTCGACGGCGCCCACGGCAATGGGCAACACGTTCGTTCATCGCATCACCATTTCGGTAACCCCGGGACAGGAGGGCCAGGTGTTCATCGGCACTTCGGCGATGAGCACGGACCTGGGCGGCGTGGCTGCGATTCTTTATCCGAATACAGTGGGACGGTGGTCGGAACAATTCGACTTGATCGATCCTCAGGGCGACGGAATCGATCTGAGCGCGCTCTACATCATGGGCGAGATCGCCGGCGAATACGTGCAAGTGGTGACCGAGAACACCGGGATCACGCCGGCCACGCCCTTGAGCGTTTACCTGGCAAACGCAATATCTTTTCCGGGCTCCTGCACCGGAAGCACCTACACTTTTGCGGTGCCCCTCACGGGTTGTCCGGGAAGTACACCAATTTCTCGGGCGCGCATTCAAGTGATACCCGGGCTGGAGCCGGCCGTGTTCGTCGGGACATCGGCGATGTTAGCGGATACGGAACCGGACCCAACTTTGTCCGACACGGCCAAGATTCTTTACCCGAACTGGGGCGATTACGATGTTCACGAAGGATTTTCAGAGACCTACACCATGGCGTGCCAGGATGGGACCAACTGCCTAACCAGCGACGCGTTTTCGCTATGGAATGAGTATGCGTATTATCCGGCGCTGGTGGCCCTTTGGCAACATTGAGCGACTGCGGAACGCCTAGTGCGTCATGGCGTAAACGATATAGTTCACGCCAATGCGTATCCCGAGAGCGGAGTATTTCTCGGGATACTTTTTCGGGAGCCGGAGGGGCCAATTCTGCCGGACAACGCGTCCGCAGTGAGCGAGCATGATCCCCCTTCATGCATATTGCGCATCGATACTACGGCCTAAAATCCAGTCAAGGAAGACCCTTTCGACATGTTCATCGCTTATCCAAGAATTACCGGGCACGCGTGCTCTCATTAGGCCTACCTGAAGCAGTACGCTGGCCGCTTTCGGAGGAGACACCTGGGACCATTTAAGGTAGGCCGCTTGAAAGAATGCTCCTGCCAGCCGATACTGCTCACGCGCTGCCAACAGCTCTCCAATCCACGTCCGGATGTAGCCCTGGTTCCGCACGTGATACCCTCGCACTCGTTTTTCGATTATTAGCGCGGATTTCTGATAGCAGGTCAGTGCAGCGTCGATCTGGCCCATGAAATGAAGGCAGCGCCCAATATTCCCATAGTGAGGGCCCCCGAGCTCAAGTTCCAATTCGTCCGGGTCCAGAAGCTCGCGTAAGGCGCGTCCTGCCAGGAAGGTCGCTAGGGCGATCTCAGGCTGCCCCGCGTCCCTTTCGGCGAGGGCGAGTTGGTGCTCAATGTCGACCTTGATGTCCGCGCCCGACGACGATTTGAGTCTTGCGCCCAATCGCCCCCATTCGAGGGCCCCCGCGAGGTCACCGCGAATCCACCTTGAATGAGCGCGCTCAGCGCAATAGCGAACATACCTAGCGTCCTTTGCTGGAACGGTCTTCTCATATTCATCGAGAAGCGCGTCAACTTCAGCATGCTCCCCGAGGTAGGCCAGGGTCGAGGTGTAGGCCATGAATGCTGCATCAAAAAAGGTGTACTTAGCCCAGTCCTTTATCCATGGCGCCTTGCAAAGTAGGGCGCGGGCCACCCTGCAGAACTCCCTGGGATAGGCGCTCGACGCAAATGACTCCGAGGCCTCAGCCAGGATACCGAAGGCGTCGCCGAACCGCTCCGCTTCAATACTCAGCTCAGCATTCTGGGTCCAGTATTCCAAAACAGATATCGGCGGGAGCTCTGACAGCTGCAGCTTATAGCGACTCCTGAGCATCGCGTAGATACTTGCGATAGCGTCGATGAAGGACAGCCTGTCCTTTGCGGGAAAGCTATTGCGGACAAACTGCCTCACCAGTGGGTGAAGCTCAAGCAGATCGGGGGCATCGGCCGGACGCTTCACGACGATCAGATTGAGAGATCGCAGGACATTCAGGGCCTTCATCACTTTGTTGTAGTTCAGTCTGATGGGCCAGGTAGTCTCCGATCTGTGCTTCCGTTTCTGGCTTAACCGTCTCCGCCATAGCACGCAGGACGGTGTGTTCACGCGGGCGAAGAGTGGCCCAGATCGACTTAAGAGTGTTTGCAGGCAATTGTCCGCCACCGGAACGAATTTCGCCTACGAGAGTTCGAAGGGGCGTCGTGGGTGTGCGTTGATTGACCTGGATGGCGAGGAGGTCTAGCCAAAAGGCGTGCCCATTCGTAACGTGATGAGCTTCTGCGATCTCGTCCGGACTAGATCTAACCTTACGTTTTTCAAAAAGATCCCGAGCGGCCTGGAGATCTAGGCCCTCAAGACGCTGGCTGAGGACCAGGGCGTGATCGTAGGTCACGTTGGGCCTGCAGGTGAAAACTACCTGCGCTCGAGCTTGAGAAGCAAGTAGAGCCTCAACGAGAATTTCTGGGCTCCCGGCCAGCCTCTCATTTTCAAGATCCACGTAGTGATCAACATTATCGAACACCAACAAGATACGTCTGTCCCCAACATGGCGTAGAAGGAGCTCTACTATCGCCTCCGCATTCTGGTCTGCCAAATCTTGTCCCGAAACCCTGCCCGCTGACAGTTTCTCAACGACAGAGGCCAACTGGTTTTCGAAGCGCTCGCTTTCCTCCTTACAGTCTCGCCATGCCAAAATAGAGAATGCTGCTTGGGTGCTCTGGCAGTCTGAGAAATATTGAGCGGCCACAGTAGATTTTCCTTGTCCACCAATTCCGGTAACAAAGACAACCTTGGCTCCCGATCGTTTTATCTCTCGCAGCTCGCGTTCTCGGCCAACGCAGATCTCCACGACAGGTGGCCTATCTTCGCTGTCGCCCTCGAGGACCATCCCTTGAGCCGAGCTTACATCGTTTCCGTAGCCCTCTATTTGGTTCCGAAGGGAGTCCGCCACCCTAACTGGGTTGGACTGCAATCCGACCGTTGGAGTGACCCGCGGCTCTAAGTTCAGCCACATACTCGAAAGAGCAGGGAAGAGGCGATGACAGTCTACTCCGCTGTATAGGGTTACACGGCCACGGTTGACCCCCGGCGTGAGACGTTCCGACAGACTGGCTGGATAAACTGGGCCTTGGATTGTGAAACGTCCAAATGATTTCTGGGAACGCGGTGTCGTCCCGCACGACGTTCGCTAGAGCCTCGGTGAAAGAGTCGTCCCATCCGCCGTAGCCACATACAACTACGAGTCTGCTTCTCAGTAAGTAACCGAGCGAGTCCGCTAGGTGGGGTCGCGGTTGGCCCAACTGCCGCTGTGTATGAAGAGTATCGGAACCATACCAGTATCCATGCAGGTGTATAACATGGCATCCCTCAGCCTGGGTCTGTGCCAGATTGCCGTCGGCCTGAAGTGTTGTTCTAAAGGACGTACCTTCGGCACGCCTGATCGAAACTTGAATCAAGGGATCGAAATTGGTTGTGAGGATCGATGCCCCAAACCGCGTGGGATAACCCGCAATCAGTCTCCCGAGGCTCTCCACAGCTGGGGGGAGCGCCCACCTGGGGCCGTCAAGCTCTAGGCGCCGGCAGTCCTCGTCATCCCTGACTTGTTCCAGCTCGTCGGGCGTGAGTGAGGGGCACCGCGCCGCGAGTACGGCTCGTCTGATAATCTCGTTCGCTGTTTGCTGACCGCGGCGTCCCTGCAGGAAAAAGAACGCTCTCTGATACAATTTCTCCGGCTGACCTGCCAGAAACTCGTCCAGCGCAGCGACCTGTGCACAATCGTCCTCAAACTCCCTTCGAATGAGCGCAATAACGCCGTCGACGACAGGAACGCCAGCCAAGCCGGGTTTGACGGGAGCAGATACTGCGGACCCCACCAGGAAAACTACTTCCTTGGGGTGTCGCTTTAATCCCCTTGAAAGCCTCTCCAGAAGCGCTGCTTCGTCATGGAATTGAAACCGATCGAGGCTACTCACTTCCCTGTGCTTCTCCTAAGCCAACGTCGCAAATTTGCTTGATGGTTTACTGAATTGTATCCAATAAACGCTGAAGCGTGAGCGAAATGAAATCAAGTTGCACCGAGATAGCTCAGTGCGTCATGGCGTAAACGATATAGTTCACGCCAATGCGTATCCCGAGCGCGGAGTATTTCTCGGGATATTTGGGATTGTCGGCGTGCTCCCAGGAATCGCCCAGATCCATGTCGTGGCAGATGGCCACCATAAGGCGGCCCTTGTCGTCGTAGATGCCGCGCCAGTGCGGCACGTATCCGTCCTTTTCAGGTATGCGGTGGGTGTAGAGAACCTGTTCACCGGGCACCTGGTAGCGATCGTCCAGGTCGAAAATAGTATGGAAGATGGCGCTGCTGTTCTCGATGTCCACAATAGGACGGTCCGGGAACACTCGCGACATACCGGAGATGAAGATGTTCCATTCATCGCTGCCGTGAAAGTCGTCGCACATGAAGAATCCGCCGCGCAGGAGAAAATCGCGCAGCTTGGCGGCCTGCGCATCGGTGAGATTCCAGTGCCCCACTTCCACACCGTACAGCCAGGGCCAATTGTAGACCTCGTCGCCGTCGCGTAAGTCTACCGGCTCCTCGACGGACCGCGCCTGGATGCGCGTGAGCCGCCGCACGGCAGCGGAAAGATGCCGGTCCGAACGCGGATAGTCGATGGTCCAATCCGTTCTGCCGTCCCACCAGTCGGCGTGGTACGGGCGCGGATATTCGCCCGCATAGAAACGGTGCTGGGACGGGTACATCAGGCGCGCGAAGGTCCACTCGCCGGCTACGCGCCAGTCCGACGGGACTGGGAAATCTTCATACTCATACCCGGGATACTGGCGGAAAGGGCGCTGGCCGAAGGCGGCGCAAATCAAAACCAAAGTCGCCAGGGCGCCTGCCAGCAGAGGATGCAAACGGAAAAACTTGTACATCGATTACGGTTAATTCCAGCATGCCACACTCCACTGGGCTCGTCGGCCGCAGTTGAAGAGAAAAGTGCCAAAATCACTTTACACGCCAAAATCCCTTTACACCAATGCTGAAGCGGGTATATTCTTTGATTGGGACTCCCGCTTCGGGAGCCCGCCCCACATTAGAAGAAAGGAGGCCCTTGTATGTCTGACGGCGGAAGTAAGCGCTTGTGCGAACAGCGAATCGATACCGACTCAGTGGAGCCTCCCTCTGTGTGGAGTAGCTGCTCCTGCCTGATCGGATAGCCTTCGCTATCGGCGTTCTGCGCCAAAATCTTCTGACCGTTGTTCCATTGGAACGTCATTCGTTCGGCTGGCGCCGGTCCACTTCCGGCCCGGATCGAAGTGTGTCCGAAGTGTCTTTTCAGAAAGGAGGTAAGAAAAATGCGGATGAAAACAGTGAATGCAGTTCGCGCCGCGGCAAACTGGATTCTGATCATTCTGGAAGTGCGTCTGCCGATAAGCGCGTCGTTCGGGCTCAGAACCCGTGGGCTCCGCACCCGCCGAACCGGTCAGTGATTCTTTGATGGGAACGCGCCAGGGAATTAAAGCGTGAAACTTTCCGCGCGTTCCTCTATCCTATTTCTGTGAGTAAGCAGGATCAGCCCAAGCCCGAGAAAGGCGTGACGCCCGATTCCACGCAGCCAGAGGACAAACCCGAAGACGAAGTGGACGAGGCGGGGGAAGAGTCATTCCCGGCCAGCGATGCACCGCCCTGGACGGGCGCAGCGGCGCACTGACGAAGAGATTGCATCAAATCTCTCAGCTCTGCCTCTTGCGCTGGCTGGGGCGCAACAGGCTGCCGATACTTGGCGTGTGGTCGGGAAGGCTGGAGGTGAGCTGGCCCTGATCCAGTCCTGGACTTCCAGCGTGAACTTCGTGGTGCGGCGTGGCCTCACCGGTGGGCCCCTCCACGATCACCCTGCGCGGCGCGTCAGGATCCACTCCGTCGTCCGGGCCAATGATGCTATTGTCGCGCGCAGCGATCCGTCCCACCTCCAGAAACGTGAAAACAATGGCCCAAACCACAATCAACGAACCCACCAGCAGCAGAAGAGTCTGTGAGCGGGACCATTCCGCGGTCAGTCCATAGAGGACGATCGTGGTCGCAACGGTTGCGGTCACGACGGCATAAATGAAAGCGACGCGGCTTGTTTTTCTCTTGCTCATACCCAATGTGTTAGATGCACAAAAGTGATCTGACGATGACAGACTGACAATCGGTAACCGTTACTCGTGGGACGGTGAGGGCTTAGAAAGCGCAAGGAGCGTCTCATGTTTGGATGCGACTCATGCGCTGGCCGCTAAGGAATATCCGTGACCAGCACACGGCCGCGCCGAATGGCTCGACAAGTCCCCCGTCGAAAGACGCCAAATCACCGGCAGCCCGGATCGCGCCGCAAAGCGCGGGCTTCGGCCAGCTGTCACAAACTGCATTAAAGCATGTGTTTACCTCGCGTCTAATACTGATTTCGGCCGCCAGTATTCTGTGCGGAGGGCTGATCGGATTGGTGGGGGGCGCGTTCCGTTACCTTCTCATCGCCACCGATCACGCACGCGGCGCCATGATCGCTTGGTCCCATGGGTGGCCCCACGTCGGATGGGTGGCGCCGGTGTCGCTCGGCCTGGTGGGCGCCGGGTTGGCCCGCCTGCTCGTGGTTCGGTTCGCTCCCGCGGCGGAGGGAAGCGGCGTACAGCATGTGGAAGCCGCATTCCGCGGCGAAGCCAAAATCGTGCCGCGCAACATCGTCCCGGTCAAGTTCTTCGGCGGGCTGTTGGCCATTGGCTCCGGCCTGGCACTCGGCCGCGAAGGGCCAACCGTTCAGATGGGAGCTTCACTAGGTTGGCTCACCTCCCGGCTGTTCCTGAAGAACGACCAGGACGTGAACATCATAGGAGCCGCGGGCGCGGGTGCGGGACTGGCTGTGGCTTTTAACGCGCCCATCGGCGGTTCTATCTTCGTTTTCGAAGAGCTCACCGGTGCTGTCACGCCCTGGCTGACGGTAGCCACGCTCTCGGCGGCCGTGGTGGCGGTGTGGATCATGCGGTTGATGTTGGGCAACGAGATGGACTTCACCGTGAGACAAGTCAGCCTGACGCACGCCTGGGCCATGGTCCCGTTTCTGGCTCTGGGCGCATCGCTGGGCGCCGCCGGAGCGCTGTTTAACGCCGGCACTGTGTTCTTGGTCCGATTCGGAGACCACTTGCCCACCCCCTCATCGATCAATCGCGCAGCCATCGTCGGCGCCACCGTGGGACTTGCGGCCTGGTTTGCATCGGATTTGGTGGGGGGCGGCGAATCGCTGACGCAGGCTATCTTGTCCGATCGTTACGCCGCCGGGAGCCTGCTCATCGTATTTCTGTTCCGCTTTATCCTGAGTCCATGGTCGTACGCGGCGGGCGCACCCGGAGGAATTTTCGCCCCTTTGTTGGTGCTGGGCGCGTCTTCGGGAGCGCTCTTCGCGGGGCTTGTCAATCACGCTATGCCTGGGCTGGGACTCACACCGATTGCGTGTGCCGTAGTAGGCATGGGAGCGCTATTCTCGGCCAGCGTGCGAGCTCCTTTGACCGGAATTGTGCTCACCATCGAAATGACCGGCCGGGGTGACCTGACTCTCCCGCTACTAGCGGCCTCCCTGATGGCTATGGTGGTTGCCATGCTCCTCAAAAGCGAACCGATTTACGAAAGCCTGAAACGCCGCATGCTGGAGCGCCAGAAGATAACCGATTCAGCCGCGCGCGCCTCCGCGCAGCCTCTCCAGGCAGCCTCTCCAGGCCCAGGCACTCTCAAAGGATGAGTGATCTCAATCCAGCCGTTTCGAAGGCCGAAGCGCATGCCACCAATCTGCTCCTGCTGACGTGGACCGCCGGAATGTTGGACGGGCTCAGCTACGTCCGTGCACACGTATTCACCGCCAACATGACCGGCAATCTGGTGTTGCTGGGAATTCACGCGGTGCAGCGCGATTTAGGAGATGCCGGCCGGTCCCTGCTCGCCTTGATCGCTTTTGCGGCCGGCTGCGTCATCGCTGGCGTACTCATTCTGGAAAGAGAGCGTCAGGGCCGGCCCGCAATGGCCATTGGGTTCGGCGCGGAATTGATCTTGCTTCTCATCTTCGCCTTGCTTTTTCCGCTGGACCACGCTCCGGGCGGATATTTGATTCAAGGCGCGCTCATCTCTACCGCGGCCATGGCGCTGGCGGTGCAGAGTGTCGTTGTTCGTCGCCTGAAAGTTTCGGGCGTGGTTACGACATTCATCACCGGTACGATAACAACCAGCATGCTGGGGGTGGTCAGGATTCTCCGGAAGCCGGAGCGCAGCGAGCCGGATGCTAAGGAAGGCGAAGGGGAACACGTGGTTCTGCTACTCGGGATGCTGGCCGTCTATCTGGTCGCGGTGGTATTTGCCACCTTGCTCAGCACTCGCGTTCCCTGGATGGCGGGTGCCGCGCCCGCGGTTGTTCTCGGGATCGTCCTCTTGCGATCGCGCCCGGCGGAACAGCAAATGGGAGCAACGCGCAGTTCCCGCGCAAGATCATGATCGTTTAAAGCGGCTCCCCCGTCCTCAGAGCGATGCGCGTTTTTTCCGCCACAAACAGATATCGGTTCAAGCTGAAGAAGAACTTCCCTTCCCTGCCCAGATCGGTAAACTCGGCTAACCAAGCCTCCGCCTCCGCCCGCGTAATGCCATTGCGCCCCGCCGCGAACGACGCCATCATTTCCAGCATGCCCTTGGCGTACGTATTGTCTTCAAACTCCGGATTGAACATGGGGAACGCCATTCGCTCGCGGAGCTGAAGGCCCGCCTCCCGCAACTGGCGGGACAGAGTGCGCGGCAGGCGGGCATGCACGAAATGTTCATCCCAAGCGGACAGGACGCGCGCCATCCGCGCTGGATCTTCGGTGTGGATCACGAGCGACCCATAGTCGGTATCCAGGATCAGCGCCCGGCCCCCCGGCCGCAGGACCCGAAAGAGCTCGCGAAGCGCGGCCGGCACATCGCGGACGTATTCGTAAACCTGAGTTGAGACGGCTGCATCGAAGCTGCCGTCCGGGTAGGGGAGCGCGGACGCGTCCGCGGTGCGAAATTCGGCCCACGTTTGCGAAGCGCAGCGTTTGGCCGACATCCCCACCATGGCCGGGCTGGCGTCGATTCCAGATACATGGCCCTGTGGCCCAACCGCTGCCGCCATGTCGTGAGCCAGGAGTCCGGGTCCCGAGCCGATATCGAGAACATGCTCTCCAGGAGCCAATGCCAGGGCCTTCAGCACCTGCCTGCGTTGCGCCATTACGTCGGGCGACAGGTAGACAGCCTCCACTTTGCGGCTGGTCCGTTCGTCAAACTCGATTACGCTCATGCGTTCTCAACGCGGACGCCCTTCCAGAAAGCGACACGATCTCGAATTTCGGCCGCGGCTGGCTTCGGATCCACGTAATACCATGCGGCGCCAGGATTCCGCTTGCCCTCAACTTCGATGTCGTAGTAATTCGCGGTGCCCTTCCAGGGACAAATGCTTGTCGCGGAATTGGGCTTGAAAAATTGCCAGTCGAGATCTTCACGGCGGAAGTAGCAATTCCCTTCGACCACCACGACGTCATCGCCTTCCGCCAGTACCGCTTGCTCCCAAACTGCTCGCGCCATCTTAATCTCCTCGGGTATGGGTCACTTCCATTGTCCATTGAACGGTTACTGCTTCGCTCGCTTCCACAATGCAATCGCTATACTGCAAACGGAAGGCGCGAATGAAGACCTGGCAGCAGTGGCTGGAACATCCAGAGAGATCGGCCTTGAGGAATGTCTTCTTCCAGATTCATCTTTGGGCGGGTGCCATGTTCGCGGCATATATTCTCCTAATGAGCATTTCCGGCAGCGCGATCGTTTATCGAAACCAGCTGTCGAAGAGCTTTTCGATCGAGTGGCTGGTGAAGCTGCATGAGAATTTGTTATCCGGATCCACCGGCCGCCTGGTGAACGGCGTGGGAGCAACCTGTCTGACGGCGCTTTGTTTGACCGGAGCAATTATATGGTGGCCGGGAGTGAAGAACTGGCGCCGCAGCCTGACCGTGAGTTGGAGAGCGCACTTTGCGCGCATCAGTTGGGACCTGCACAGCGCACTCGGATTTTGGTGCTTTCCCTTTATTCTGCTGTGGGCAATCTCCGGGATCTATTTCGCTTTCCCGCACCTGTTTGACGCGTTGCTCCTGATCGATCCCGCCGACCGTTTCACCGATCAAGCCCTCTATTGGCTCTCTGAGTTGCATTTCGGCCGATTTGGGTGGTTCACCGCAGCCCTCTGGACGCTGTTCGGGCTGGTTCCAGCAGTTCTGGCATTCACCGGAGTGTTCATCTGCTGCCGCCGGATGATCTATAAAAAGCCCTCCAACCCGAATCGGGAATCCGACTAAACGATTGACGATTATTCTTTCGCCCGGATGACCAGCACCGGGCACGGGGCATGTCGCATCACTGCTTCCGCCACGCTGCCTAACAGCGCGCGCTGGATTCCGTGCCGCCCGTGGCTGCCTATTACAACCACGTCCGCAGGCCATTCTTTTGCGGTCCTCACAATTTCGTGGGCGGGCTTTCCCACGTGGATGAACTCCAGCGGAGCACCGGCTTGCGGCAGAAGCTGGCTGAAGCCGGCGATCAGTTTCCTGGCATCGCGCTCAGCCTCTGCAATCAAATCGCGAGGCGCGATGCCCGGGGCCTGGGACAAACCGGGCTCGATGGCGTGGACAAAAGCAATTTCGGCCGAGAGCGCGGTGGCGAATTCAACGCCCAGCTCGGCGGCGTGGACAGCGAGTGGCGTGGAATCGACTGCAATCAGGATTCTTCGAAAGCTCACCGGGATCTCCTAGTCGGAAAGTTTATCGGAGGGCAATGGATGGTTTCCGAGCTCCCGCGGTACTCGGGAGCAACATCCGCCACCAGGTTGCGTACACACTTCGGGGCGAGGCCGCACCAACAGCCAAATCAAACCCGTGACGACAACCGCCAGAACGATCAGCACCACGTAGGGCGGCCAGCGAAGTTGGGGCGCCAGCGATGCACGATAGAAACTGATCACCCCGACCAGCGCAAGAAAACACGACAGCACCAGCCGCAGCGTGGCTTGCGGCATCCGGCCGGCCACCAGGGACGCGAGCTGGCCACCGATCAGGACGGCTGGCACGGTGGCTGCAAGCAGGTTCCAGGGAATCCTAGCTCCCGTGGCGGCATCCACGGCCAGATGCGTCATTGCAGCCGAAATCGACGCCGCGGCGATGATCATGTGGGCGTTGCCCGCGGCCAGACGTACCGGAATTCCGCGCAGCACTTGCTCTACGGTGCTCATCTCGCCGGCCGAAAATCCAACCAGCCCCTGAAACACGCCGCCAACCGCGGCCGTTCCGGCGCGCCAGGAATCATTTTGCCGGCGATAACGATACGACCGTCCGTTCCGGTCAGTATGTTCGGTGGTCGCGCCGGTTTGTCCAGCGTGGGCGCGGGCGGCCTCGTCCGTCTCGCGAATCAGCAGAAACGCGAATAGCACCAGGCCGACGCCCACGATCACCAGCAGCCAATGCGAAGGCAAAATGTGAGCGGAGATGCCCCCAATCACGGCCGTGGGAACGGCAAACATCAGCGCGAACACAGAGATCCGGAAGTCGATCAATCCGGCCCGCCAGAAGGCGGAGGTCGAGCTCATGAAGCCGAAGATTTCGGTCAACAGCCCCACCTCTATGGCTTGCACCGGTTCAAGCCGGTGGCCGATGAGGGGAAAAACAATAGTGAAAAAGGGGACAAAAATCACGGCCCCCGATACACCGATGGTTCAAACCGTGACGCAGATGGCGAGCGCGACCGGGAACATCCACCAGAATTGAAGCCAGTAATCGAGATGCATTATTATGTGTCCTTTATGATGTGAAGCTTAGCTGGGGTGGCATAACCGCCCGTGCGGCGGGCCCGTCCCAATCATAGCTTCGCTCGAATGCGTCAATAAGTTACGTACGGTTCTTACAGGCCGTAACTTTCCGATGGGCTGCAGCGAATTCACAATCGGATGTCGATGAAAAGCGCACTTCTGAATACTAAGACAGACGAAAATTCGGCCCAACCCGCGCGGGAGACCTGGGCCGCGGGCGATTTCCCCAAGATGGGCGTGGAACTGGCCATCGTGGGCGAACAGCTGTGCGACTCCATACCCGTACATGCGGGGGACCGCGTGCTCGACGTAGGCACGGCTTCGGGAAACACCGCCATTTCAGCCGCCCGGCGCCGGGCGATCGTTACCGGCGTAGATCTGGTTCCTGCGCTTCTGGAACACGCGCGGAACAGGGCACAGGCTGAGGGGCTCCAGATCGATTTTCAGGAAGGCAACGCGATGGCGCTATCCTTCGCCGATGCCTCTTTCGACATTGTGGTCAGCACCTTCGGTGCGATCTTCGCGCCGGATCCCCACAAAACTGCCTCCGAACTGGCTCGGGTCTGCCGGCCGGGCGGAAAAATCGCTATGACCAGCTGGCCTGCCGATTCGATGCTCGGCAAGCTGTTTCTGCTGCTGGCGCGCTATTCCGCTCCCGGGTCGCGCGTGGATGCATCGGTGGAGTGGGGCGATGAGGGCGTGGTCAAAAATCGCCTCGGGCCCTACGTCCAGGATTTGCACATGCAGCGCCGCAGCGTTCCCTTTCGCTCCCTCTCGCCTGAACATTGGGTGGAGTTCATGCGAACGCACTTCGGTCCCGCCATCGAAGCTTTCCAGCACTCCAACACCCGGGCCGCTCAAAAGGCGCTCGAGGGCGAGATGGCGGCGTTGATACAGGAACACAATGGCGCTCAGAACGGCACGGTTCTGGCGACCAGTGACTATCTGGAAATCATCGCAACGCGGCGCGATACGCGATGAAGCCGGCCGGGCACCTATGCGCTAGCGCTGTTCTTCGGCGGCCCGATATTGCATAACATCGACCAACTTGGGCTGGACTGACTGGCCGGATTGGAGGCCGCTGCGATCGCTCACCACCACCGCGTCGCCTTCCTGCAGGCCGGAAACTACCTCAGCGTCCGTCGCAGTCTGGATGCCCAGCACGATTCTTCGAACTTCGATTTTGTTGGAGGAATCCACCAGGTCCACCGTGGCCTGGTTGTCGCTCTGATCCACAGCTTGCAGGGGCACGGCGACGGCGCCATTTTTCTTCTCCAGCACAATGGTCGCCTCCGCGTACAGGCCTGGAAGAAGGACGCGGTTCGGATTCGGCACATCCACTTCCGTGTGCATGGTGCGCGTGTCTTGGCGAACATCCACTGAAAACCGGGTTACCTTCCCCGGGAAGGTCCGGTTGAGCGATGGAACATTGACGCTAACCGGGTCGCCGATATGAATGAAGTGAACGTAGGTCTCCGGCACCGGAATAACCAGCCGGAAAAGATCGTCCTCCGAGAGTGTCACCAAAGGCAGCGCCTGCGTGCTGGAGCTGGTGCCCGCTTGCATTAGCGTGCCCTTATTGGCGTAGCGCTGGGTCACCACTCCCGCGAACGGCGCCGTTATTTTGGAGTAATCATACAGGGCCTGATCGCGCTCCCGCTTGGCCTGCGCGGCTGCCAGGACGCTTTCCGCCGACTGCAAATTCGATTTTGCCGCTTCCACCTGCGCCGCCGAGGCTAAAGCCTTGCCCTGGGAATCGTCCACCTCCTGCTGCGCCACCAGACCGGGCCGTGATTGCGCTACGCTATTCAGCCGGTCAAACTGGAGCTGCAATACCTTCTGCTGCGCCTCCATCCGGCTCACCTCGTCCCGGGCGTGGGGAACTTGCGCGGCGGCATTCTTTACGGCGGCGTCGTCCTCTTTCACCTGCAACTGCAACTCGGGAATTTCCAGGGTGGCCATCACCTGGTTGGCCTCCACATGCGTTCCATAATCGACGTTCAGGTCTTTGACGAAACCAGCTTCTTTGGCGTAAACGTCGATCTGCTGGAATGGAACAAACTCGGAAGACATCGTTAAGGTACGTTGCAGATTATTCCGGCCCACCTTCACCACGCCCACCGAGACGGCCGCGGAACCCGGAGACTCCACCCGCTTCGCCCGCGATTTTCGCCCGGAAGTCTGGGGACCCGTTACAGGAGGTCAGAAAAACGAGTGCCGCAGCCGCGCCGCACAA
Organism: Bryobacterales bacterium; assembly: GCA_963725455.1. Classification (GTDB taxonomy): domain Bacteria; phylum Acidobacteriota; class Terriglobia; order Bryobacterales; family Bryobacteraceae; genus Palsa-89. The sequence goes on along the minus strand of CAVRZH010000020.1, from coordinate 54,674 downwards.
CAAAAATGCCTGTGTTTTTGACCCCATAGATCTATTAAGATCCCCGGTGGGCGGGATCGCAACCGATATTCATTTTTTGAATCCGTTCGGCCAGCTCCGGGAGCGAGAAGGCCGGCGAGTGGCAAAACTGAACCAATTCGCGTTCCTCCGAACGGATTCTGGCGGCCTCCTTCGGAATCTCGGCGGCAATTGATAGCGGGATGTTCACTATGCCGTGGCGATCCCCATGCAGTAAATCGCCCGATGAAATCTTCAGACTGTCGATTTCCACTGGATCCCCAAATTCTATGATGTGGGCATAAGCATGCGATACCGACGTGCGGCCCGCGTACAGCTGAAATCCCATCGCCTCCACCGCCGGCAGGTCTCGAACCGCGCCGTTTGTGACACACCCCACGCAGTTCAGGGCAACGCCGATGGACGCATGGATCTCTCCAACGAACGCTCCCAAGCCCGCGTTGTGGTCCACGTCCTGCAGCACGATGACCCGAGGTTCAGGTAGCAAGGCTACGTAGTTCCACCAATCCATCCGGTCGTAGTAGCAACGCTGGCTCATGGGCGCGGACGCCGTTCGGATTCGGGCAGTGGCAGCATAGCCCACCATGGGCGGGAACTTCGGGAAGCGGCAGCGCGCCACACCAGAGAGAAACCCTTCGTTGCGCAGACGCACGTTGAACCGTTCGATGGCGTTCGAAACCGTGCAACTGTCAAAATCCTTCAGCTTTTCCAGATCGAGAGATAAAACAATATGGGGATTGGCGATTGCCATGCGAGGCCACCCTTACGATAAGACGCTTCCCGAACCCAACCCTATACTAGCCGTCTGGTATTTTTCGACAATAAGGCTGGTAGACCGGGCCGCCAATCCGGCAATCGCCGCTCGCCAAGGCGGCTTCTACAAAGCGGCTGGCGGCGACCGCCCTAGGATCATGTTAATCTTCCCCGCAGAGTTCCAATTCCAGTAGGAGAAAATATGAAAACAATTTCAGTGCTACTTGGGTGCCTGGCCCTGACTGCGGCTCTTTCAGCCCAGCCGCCGGGTTTCAATCCGCCCAAGACAACTCTTAAAGTCGGCGACATGGCTCCCGACTTCACCCTTCCCGATACGGACAACAAGCCCGTCAAGCTGTCCGACTTTCGCGGCAAGAAGACCGTTGTACTGGCCTTCTTCGTGGCCGCATTCACCGGTGGTTGAACGAAGGAATTAAACGCGTACCAGTCTGGTATTGCAAATTTCGATAAAAATGATGCGCAGGTTATGGCGATCAGCACCGATTTCACGCCGACCTTGGCGCACTGGAAAAAGGAACTCAACGTCACCTACCCGGTCCTCAGCGATCACATGCGCAAAGTTTCGGAGGAGTACGGGATTCTGATCAAGAATCTGGGCGTCTCCAACCGAGCAACGTTTGTGGTGGACAAAGAGGGCAAGATTGCCAGCATAGAAGAAGGGAGCGTAGCGATCGATCCCACCGGGGCGGACACAGCCTGCAGCCGGTTGTCGCACAAAGCGCAGTGAGCGGGATTAGCGCGACAGCCCGAGCTTCTTCATCTTCGACTGCAGAGTAGTGCGCTTCATCCCGAGGCGGGCCGCGGCTCCATTCGGCCCGCCCACCACTCCATTGGCTTGCTCCAGAACGCGGCGGATATGATCGCGCTCGGCATCTTGCAAGGTGATCGGCGTCGGGGTATCGGTGGCCGCGCGCAGCTCCGCCAGCGGGATCTCCAGGCTGGCTCCGCGCGTTAAAATAACAGCCCGCTCGACCAGATTCTCGAGCTCCCGCACATTGCCGGGCCAGGCATAGGCGCTTAAAGCTTCCATGGCGGCCGAGGGGATGGACTCAATCCGTTTGTTCATTCTCCGCGCGTATTTTTGCGTGAAATATCGGACCAGCTTGGGAATGTCAACAGTGCGCTCGCGCAGCGGCGGCAAGGAAAGCGGGAAGACGCTGAGACGATAATAAAGATCGCTGCGGAACTCGCGATCCGCGATCATCTGCGCCAGGTCGCGATTGGTGGCCGCCACCAGGCGCACATCCACTTTGATGGTCCGGACGCCTCCCAGGCGCTCGAACTCATGCTCCTGCAGGGCGCGCAGCAGCTTGGGCTGCAGCTCGAGCGGAATGTCGCCCACCTCGTCCAGGAACAACGTGCCCTTATTGGCCAGTTCGAACCGGCCCACCTTTTGCGCGATGGCGCCGGTAAAGGCGCCTTTCTCGTGCCCGAACAGCTCGCTCTCGAGCAGGCCGGTAGGAATGGCGGCGCAGTTCAGCTTCACGAACGTTCGCTCGCGCCGTCCGCTTAGCTCGTGAATCGCGCGGGCAATCAACTCCTTGCCGGTGCCGGTTTCCCCGAGGATCATCACGGAGGCGTCGGTAGGCGCGACCGTTGCCACCTGATCCAGAACGCGGCGAAAAGCCGGATCGTCGCCGATGATCTCGCCGAAGTTCTGCTCGGTGCGGATCTCGTCTTCCAGATACAGCTTCTCTTCGGCCAACTGATCCTTGAGCTGCGCGATCTCCTGGAAGGCGGTGGCGTTTTCAATTGCGATGGCGGCCTGGCTGGCCACCTGGGTGAGAAAGTCGACATCGGAAGGTGAGAAAGCATTTTCTTTCATGCTGCCGACGTTGAGGGTCCCGAGCACCCGATTCCGCGTGATCAACGGAATACAACACAGCGATTTGAGACCAGCCGCCACTAACCGCTGAGCCAGCGGCGATTTGAACTGCGCCATTTCCACAGCATCCAGGACGGCTGGACGGCGCGTTTCGACGGCTCGGCCGGCGGGCGTTTCATCGAGCGCCGCGGTGGCCCCTTGCGGGATGATCTCCGGATTTCCTTCGAACACCAGCGCGTAGTTGCTTAATACGCCTCCATCAGTTCCGAGCAGCGCCAGGCTGGAATATTCGCTGGGCATGACACGGCGCAGACAGGCCGTGACGCTGGGGAAAAGCTCGCGAATATCCAGCTCCGACACCAGCACGTTGGTAATTTCAAGCAGCACGCGCAGCCGGTCACGCTCGCGCGCCAGTTGCCGCTGATACTTCTCGGCTTTCTCGAAATTCAGTGTGTTGTCGACGGCAACGGCGACTTGAGCCGAAACCTGGCGCATAAAATCCAACTGTGAGTCGAGGGGTCCGCCGGATACGAAACCAAACATTAGGGCGCCCAGGCGGTGCTGCGCGGTGGTCAAGGGCAGCCAGGCGGAACTGAGGATGCTGTTCCGTTGCAGAACCGCCATGATCTTCGGCCAGCGTGTGTCTTGGTTTACATCGGCGATGACTAGCGGCTCCTGGTGGACATACACCCAACCGGAAGGCGAATCTTCCGGCGCAAATTCCATCTCGGGCACCTGCGGCTCAACTTCGCTGGTGCTTTCCAGGATGTGCAGCCGCATGGTGTTGCTGTCTGCGTCGTACAGAACCAGGTTGAGAAAATCGAAGGGGACGATGGAATGCAGGCGGACAGCGAGATCGCGAAACAGCCCCGCCAGGTCGCGGTGCTGCAAAATGGCTTGTGAAACATCCAGGAGCGATTGGTGGGTGGCGCTCTGTGATTCGGCGTCCTCAAATCCTACCGTAGGCTCCGAGATGCCGCTCTGTTCGGATCTCGCGAGCATTTGATGGGCCTAAGGATAAGTATACCCATCGCAGGCGGCCGCCGAGGCAGCTTGCGCAGTCGCTACCGAGCGGGGCTAAAACAGCTCGCCGATTTCTTTGGCGATGCCACGGGCTTCCAGGTGGATTAAGCCGGCATTGGAGCCCATGGGCCCGATAACGGCCAGCACAGCCTTGGGGCCCGCTGAATACACAAACAAAACGCCGTCATCGCCTCGGATACTAACCTCGGAGAGTCCCCCCGTAGCCATGCTTTCGCTGATTCGCCGGCCCAGACTGGATGCAGCGGCCGCCATGGCCGCCACCCGGTTCGGATCCGTACCGTTGGACAGCGAATGCGCCACGGGCAGCCCTTCGGTGGACGCCAGCAATACACCCCGTAACTCTGGAATCGAATTGCGAAGCGTCTCCAGATGATTCTTCAAAGCTTCGTGTTTCACCATGTTTCCTCTCCTGGGTCCTAATCCCGATGAGCGCCCACGTTTCCGTGGAAGGCCAACGCACCCCGCGCTAATAGTAATATCGTTTGGATAAGGTCCCGACTTTAGGCGGTCGTACCGACAAACACATTACTTTGTCACCTTGGGAAGGCCGGCGCAGGTGCTGTAGTACCAAGCCGCTAAACCCTGTCCCGACAAGGCGAGCCTGTAGCAAATGCTCATGCTTTCACCGAAGGTAGTAGGGTGACTGCCTGAGAAAGGCTTGATAAGTGCTTTACCGTATAGAAACACCCGCGCCAGGTATTCACTTATCGCCTAGAAGCGCCGATTACCTACACATGCGATGCCTGTACTGCGGCAAGGAGCTGGCGCTGCTCAAAAGACTGCGGGGGGGAGGCGATTTCTGCTCCGATTCCCACAAGCAAAGCTACCAGGAAGAATACAACCGGCTGGCTCTGAGCCGGCTGCTTCAGGCTCAAAAGAAAGGGCAACAGGCCAATAACTCACCGGCTCAGAACACCGCTCCACCGCCCAGTGCTTCGGTAGCCTTAGAAGAGCCGGCCCACGATGAGGCGCGGGGGGGCGCGACGGAGGTTCCAGAAGACGCTCCCGTGGTAGAAGTGACGCTGACTCAAGCGGAACCGGAAGCGGAGAGCAATCCAGTGGCAGTGGAGGAATTATCCGCGGATGCAGAGGGGGAGGTCGAACCTCTAAGTACGGGGCCCGAGTCCACTGAACCCGCGGGGTTCTTGTTAGAAAGCCCGACGCTCATTGTTCCGCCGGAGGAAGAACCTTACTTAGAGACCTGGATGGAGCTTTCGCCCGGGCCCGCTATGTCCGAATGGCAGGTCCAGAATGGCGCTTGGAGCCTCTCTTCGGCCGACCTGGTAGCGCTCGATTTGCGGCCGAAAGCCAGCTCTATGGAACAACCAGCCGTAGCGGGCGACTTATCGCCGCGGGCGTTCGCAAGCGCCCAACCCGGGTCCCCTCCTTTGCCGCCGGTGGCCAACCCGAGGAGGAAAATCGTGAAATCCAATCGCCTACCCGCCACCAGCGTGATCGCGATCGAGGTCGCTCCGAGCACTGTCGAGTGCAATGCCGACGCGAGCTCGGTCCAAGCCATAGGCTTCGAAAGCATGGTCCTGTTCAACGATTCCCGGCTCCTGGAGCTGCCACCCACCTCCATCGAATTTCCCGCCGAGGATTCCAGTGTTGTGGTGCTAGCGCGCGGCCCCTCTGACAATGCCAGCCTGGATGTCGCCGGCGAACCGGGATCCATCGGCACGGAGGAAGCTGGCTCGGAATCAAGCAGTGAAGGCGACGGTCCAAGGGCATCGCTCGAGGCGCTGTCTCGTCTGCATCAGGAACTGGTGGAACAAGAGGCGGCACGGGTCCAGGAAACAGTGCAACCGGCTGAGCCGCTCGCCGAACCCATTGAAGTGCCGGTGGAAGTTGTCGATTCCCTGCCGGACGACAGCCCGCAAGAGGAATCCAAACCAAAATTCGCCAGCGAATTGTTCGACATTTCGATCAAGACGTTTCCCCCGGCTAAACCGGCGCTCATCGGAGGCGCCCCACATCCCGGGAACACCGCTCCTTTGTTGCCAAACTTGAAATTTCTGCCCCTGCGGCCAAAAGTCGCGCTGGCCAGCGGCTATGTCCCTGCGTCGAAGGCTGCGGCCCTATCCGAAGCCAAGCCGTCTACTCCAGCCGCGGCGCCTGTGCGAACACAGGCTCCTCCGTCGAAGGTCGCGGCTGCCGGTAAGCCGGCGGCTCGCCTTACACAACCCAAACAACCATCGCAACCGGCCAAGCCGTCGCAGCCCTCCGCTGTGAAGCCGCCCGAAGCGCGACCCGTGCCAGCTCCCAAGGCGGCAGTGGCGAAAGCGGAAGTAGCGAAACCGGAGGTAACGAAACAAGCCAGCCCAGTGACGGGTACCGCGCGGCCCAGCGTTTCAGAAGTAGCTGCAAAAACCACGCTTCCGGAAAAAGAACCGCCATCGAAGCCGGCCTCAGAGGACGTGACCGCCAAACGGCCGGCGGATAAGCCCAGGCCCTTGTTGGATCAAGCGAAGGCGGTGGACGATGTACCCCACTTTGAGATCGCTCAACCGGGGAACACCTCTTGGGCTGGTTCGCTCAAGATGAAGCTTGGGATTGCAATCGTGCTCCTGGTCGTTGCCTGCGCTTACTTCCTGGGTTGGGGCGGAGGAAAGACCCGAAAACCAGCCGGTGTGAATCCGGTTTCCGCCGATGGCTCCGGTCCCAGCATCATCATGGGCGAAGGTGGCTGGGTGGAGGGTTGGGCCGGAGACCCCACCGGGATGCACGCCGGCCGGCAGATCACTATTTACCGTCCGTCGCTGAAACTGTCCGATTACCGGCTGGAATTTGAGGCGAGCATCGACACCAAGAGTGTGGGCTGGGTGTTCCGCGCCGCGGATCCAGACAATTATTACGCCATGAAACTGATGCTGGTTTCTTCCGGACTGGCACCCAAGATCGCCCTGTTCAAGTACCTGGTAGCCAATGGAAAGCAGACCCAGGTGGGGCGTGTGCCCATCCAATTGCCCATCCAGGCAGATACCGTATTCAATGTTCGCGTCGATGTGCGCGGCCCGCAATTCACCACGTATCTGCAAGGCCAGCAAGTCGACAGTTGGACCGACGATCAATTAAAAACCGGGGGCGCGGGCTTCTTAAACGAACGCGACGAGCGGGGAAAAGTGAAATCGGTGTCGATCCGCTACCTCAGCGGCGCGGCCAAATAAGATTTGAAGAAGGGTTCCATGGAACAGACAAACGATCAGTGGCTTTGGTTTGTTGACAACGAGTTGGTGGAGGCGCTGGCGCGCACCGACGCCTTAGACCCCAAAAGCGAGAAGCGCCCGGTGCAGTCATCGACGCTGGTGAAGGTTCTGGCTCTCAACATGGACGGCAAGACGGAGCAGGCCCTGCGCGAGATCCGGAGCGCCATTGACGGCGGTGAAGACTTGCCCGAACTGGCGTGGACCAAAGCGCACCTGGAGTTTCAGCTGGGCCATTTCGAGAACGCGCTCGAAGACTACCAGAAGGTGCTCGAAACGCAGCCCAACCACAAGTCCGCGAACTACAACGCGGCGCTCTGCCTGGAAAAGTTGAAGCGCTATGAGGAGGCCGCGGGGGCGTTCCAAAAAGCGGCCGATCTGGACCCGAAACTGGCCGAGGCGATTCTGGGCGTGGGCGCTTGTGAGTTGCATTGTAATCGCCCCGAAGCTGCGCTCGCCGCCTTTGAAGAATGCCTGAAAGAGCAGCCGGACAACAGCAAGGCGCTGTATGGCCAAGCGGTCACGCTGCATCTGCTCGGGCGGCACGAGGAGGCCATCGGGATTTATCAAAAGCTGCTGCCGGATAATTCCAGCGATGCCGAGCTGATCACCAACCTGATCCGCCTGGCCCTGTCGCGGGGAGAACACGATAAGGCCCGCGAATATTCGGAGAAGTTGCTGCGCTTGCGCCCCAATGCCCAAGCCGGACTCACCGGGATGATCGCGGCCGCGATGGCGCGCGGCGACTATAAATCCGCTGCCCAGCTGGGCGCGCAACTGGTGAAAACAGCCTCCAGCTCCTTCGAAGCCTGGTTCAACCTGGGCGTAGCATACCAAAAGACCAACCGCTTGGAACAGGCCGGGCAAGCTTACGCCGAAGCCTTGAAACTGAAGCCTGACAGCGCGCTCGCGTACGCCAATTTGGGCGCAGCCCTGCAGGAACGTGGGGATCAACCCGAAGCGCGCAAAGCCTTCGAACGGGCCCTTCAGCTGGAGCCCGACAATCCGACGGCTTTATGGAACCTGGCCATCGTGCAGGACCGGCTGGGCAATCCGTCGGAAACAGAAAAGTGCATCCAGCGGCTGGTGGAAGTAGATCCCGAACGTGAAGAAGCCTGGTTTCGCGTCGGCTATCTACGCTTGCTGCGGGGGGATTCGGGCGGAAGCATCGAGCCTTTCCGCGTTTGCGTCGGCAAGCGAGCAGATTGGCTGGAGGCGCTCATGAATCTGGGTGTCGCGCAACGGCGGTTGGGAGATCTGGAAGCAGCCAAAGCCACTTTCCTGCAGGCTACCTCCAGCCATCCCCAATCCATCGATGCGCTGCGCGCACTGGCGGCTGTCGCCATCGATCAGGGCGATTATGTGCTGGCGTTAGATGCGGAGGCGAAGCTGGATCAGTTGGGCGAACGCATCCCGGAGCTGAATTACAATATCGGCGTCCTTCTGCAGCAATCCAATTTACAAGAAGAGGCTGCTCGCTCCTATCGCCGGGCCACCGAAGAAAAACCGGATTTCGCGGAGGCGTTGCTCAATCTGGGACACGCCCTGGAAGCGCTCGGCCAGGAAGAAGAAGCTCGCGCCTCGTGGCAGCAGGCGGTGCAGGTGAAACCGGAGCTGGCAGAGAAGTACTTCTAAATCCGGGGAATACGAGGGAGACGAGGAATATCAGGAATCGAGCCACATTCCTCGTCTTCCCAGCATTCCTTGTATTCCTAAGGCGGGCTGACCGGTCCGCTACTTCTCCGCCAGCCACTTCACACTGGTCGGCGTTTGGCGCTCACACTGCATGGTCTCCGTCACACCCGACACCAGCAGCGCACAGGCATTGGACTGGGCACTGCGCAAAGCATGGTCCTGCGTGTCGGCCGATGCAGTCCGGCATTGGTTGGCGCCATGAAACGCTATACACACCTCCACGCGGTACTTCGCGATGTGCATGCTCGAATAAATGAGGAACGCGAGGACTACCACGACAAAAACAATTCCGATGGTTACTGTTTTGTTCATTCGGCGAAAAAGTTTCCCATGCGGCGGAACTTGAGATAACGCTGGTCGATGAGCGCCGCGCGCGACAGAGGGGCCAGTTCAGCCAGCGCCTTCTGGATGGTGGCCTTGACGGACGCAGCGGCCTGGTTGGCGTCGGTGTGCGCGCCTTCGGCCGGCTCCTTCACCACGCCGTCAATCAAACCGAGCGCTTCCAGATCCACCGCAGTCAGCCGCAGCGCCTTGGCTGCCTCCGCGGCGCGTCCCGAGTCGCGATAAATGATGGCGGCGCAGCTTTCGGGCGAGATCACGCTGTAGTACGCGTTTTCGAGCATGTAGACGCGGTTGGCGACCCCCAGTCCCAACGCGCCGCCGCTGCCGCCTTCGCCAATCACGATCGTGATGACAGGCACGCCCAGCCGCGACATCTCGCGCAAATTATTGGCGATCGCTTCGGCCTGGCCGCGCTCCTCGGCGTCGATGCCGGGATAGGCGCCCATGGTGTCCAGGAACGTCACAATCGGGCGCTGGAACTTGTCGGCCATTCGCATCAGGCGCATCGCCTTGCGATAACCTTCCGGCTTCGGCATACCGAAGTTACGATGCAGCTTCTGCTTGGTGTCGCGGCCTTTCTCTTGCCCGATCACCATCACGGGTTGGGAGTCCAGGAGCGCGAACCCGCCAATGAGGGCTGCGTCGTCGCCATAAAAACGGTCGCCGTGCAGCTCGGAGAAACCGGTAAAAACGCGATTGATATAGTCCAACGCGTGCGGCCGTTTGGGATGCCGCGCCAGTTGCACGCGCTCCCAGGTGAGATTGGACTCCGGACTGGTTGCCTGTGATGCTTCGGTTGCCTGTGATGCTTCGGTATCTGCCATGAAGGATGTTCAGCTGGCCAGAATCTCTAAGGACTCCGGTCCGCAAATGCGCTCCACCTCCGCCCAAAACTCTTTGTCGGGGCGGACCTTGGGAGCCACATCCAGAATAACGGAAAAGTCGCGAGGTTTCTCCAGCCGCAGCCGGACTTCGGTTTCGCCGCGCTTTCGCTCGAATAGCTGGTTTAACGCTTCGGCCTTGTCCATGTTGCCGTTCACACCGTGGCCGTTCGCAGCGTTCCCGTTGACAGTCAAGCCCACACGAATGGAGATCAGAGTCGGAAGGTTGACGCGCGCAACTTTGAGCGGCACCAGATCCTGAATCGAAATTTTGGGCGGACCATTCTCCTCCGGCAGCACCAGGCCGCGAACCAGCACCGCCTGATCCTCCACCAGTGCAGAAAGGAGACGATCGTACTGCGTGGAGAACGCCATGGCCTCCACTCCACCCTTGCGATCCTCCACGCGCATGTTCGCCCACAGCTTTCCGTCCTTATTGCGCTTGCGGACGATGCCGGTCAGGATGCCACACATGGCGACTTCGGCGCCGCGCTCCAAGCCTTCCAACGTCTCGGTATCGTGGTTCGACAACTCGGCCACCTTGTCGGAATATTCATCCAGCGGATGGCCGGTGACGAAGATGCCGAGCACCTCTTTTTCGCCGGACAACTTCTGCTGCATGGTCCAGTCAGGAAGCGCAGGCAGCGGATGTTCCACATGTTCGGCCTCTCCCGTCATCATTCCAAACAGTCCGGTTTGCCCGCTTTCCCGGTCTTTCCAAGCGCGCTGCCCGCTCTCCATGGCGTTCTCGATCACCGCCGTCAATTGCGCGCGATTGCCACCTAAGCTCAAAAGCGCTCCGGCTTTGACAAAATTCTCCAGGACGCGTTTATTTACGCTGGTCAAATCCACGCGCTCGCAAAGATCGTACAGGGACTTGAATGGGCCGCCGTTCTCGCGCGCTTCGATCACGGCATCTGCCGCGGATGCGCCCACGTTGCGGATCGCGCACAGGCCCATGCGAATGCCCTGGCCGTCGGGCGAAAAATCACGGCCGCTCGAATTTACATCCGGCGGCAGCACCGGAATGCCCATTTCGCGGCACTCATTGATGTACTTCACCACCTTGTCGGTGCTGCCCATTTCGGACGTAAGCAGCGCCGACAAAAACTCCAGCGCGTAGTGCGCCTTCAAGTAGGCGGTCACGTAGGCCAAATACGCGTAGGCCGCCGAATGGGATTTATTGAAGCCGTATCCGGCGAACTGCTCCATCAGATCGAAAATCTTTTCGACCTTCTTGGGCGCCAGCCCCTTGGCCTTCGCCCCTTCCAGGAAGCGTATCCTTTGAGCCGCCATCTCCTCGGCCTTTTTCTTGCCCATGGCGCGACGCAGGATGTCGGCTTCGCCCAGCGAATATCCGGCCAGGCGATTAGAGATCTGCATCACCTGCTCTTGATAAACAATGACGCCGTACGTTTCTTCCAGCAGTTCCTTCAGCTCCGGAAAATCGTAGGTCACCTGCTTGCGGCCGTGTTTGCGATCGATAAAATCGTCCACCATGCCGCCCTGGATGGGCCCCGGCCGGTAGAGCGCGTTCAGCGCGCACAAATCTTCAATACGGGTGGGCTGATACTTGCGCAGGATATCGCGCATCCCGCGCGATTCAAACTGGAACACGCCGCTGGTGAAACCTTTGGAAAAAATCTGATACGTTTCCGCGTCATCTAGCGGAAGTTTTTCCGTATCGATCTTCACCCCGCGATGCTTCTCGATCAGCGCCACAGCTTCCTGGATAATATCGAGCGTCGTGAGCCCGAGAAAATCCATCTTAAGAAGCGCCAGCTTCTCCAGGCCCACCATGTCATACTGGGTGACAATTTCGTCTTTGCTGGTCTTGCAGAGCGGAACCAACTCGCGGAGCGGGACCGGCGAAATCACCACGCCCGCGGCATGCATCCCGGAATTGCGCGCCATTCCCTCCACTTTGCACGCCACTTCCAGCACTTCCTTCAGGCGCGGATCTTTGCGAGCCGCGTCCTCAATGGCCGGCTCCTGCTGCATGGCGTCCTTCAGCTTGATGTTGAGCGTGGTGGGAATCAGCTTGGTGATGCGATCCACGTCCGCGAATCCAATATCCAGCACCCGGCCAACATCTTTAATCGCGGTGCGCGCGCCCAACGTGCCGAAGGTGATGATCTGCGCCACTTGCTCGCGCCCGTATTTCTCGGTGACGTATTGAATCACCTCGCCGCGGCGGCGGGTATGGAAATCGATGTCGATATCGGGCATGCTGATGCGCTCCGGATTCAGGAAGCGTTCGAACAGCAGCCCGTATTCCAACGGATCGATATCCGTGATCTCCATCGCGTAGCTCACCAGGCTGCCCGCGGCCGATCCACGCCCCGGCCCCACCGGAATCCCGCGGGATTTCGCAAAGCGGATGAAATCCCAGACGATGAGGAAGTAGCCGGAGAACTTCATTTGCTGGATCATGCGGATCTCGCGATCCAGGCGTTCGGCGTACTCAGGCAGATCGTGCTTTAATCCGCCCTCTTTGCGCAGCGCTTCCAGCCGGCCGCGCCGCTTTTCGAAACCTTGCCGTGCTACGTACTCGAAATAGCTGTCGGTGGAGTGCTCGGTGGGAACGTCGAACTTCGGAAAGGGCTCCTTCACCTTTTCCAGGCTTACTTGGCAACGCTGCGCGATGTCCCAGGTACGATCCAGCGCCTCTTCCACTTCGCCGAACATCTTGAGCATCTCGTCGCGCGTCTTGAGATAAAACTCCGGCTGCGTGAACCGCATGCGGTTCGGATCGCTCATGGTTTTGCCGGTCTGGATGCACAGCAGAATTTCGTGCGCCCGCGCGTCGCCCTTGCGCATGTAATGCGAATCGTTGGTCGCCACCAGCGGAATGCGCGTCTCCTGAGACAGGCGCAGCACCTCGGGAGTCACGATTTTGTCTTGATCCAGGCCATGATCCTGAATCTCGAGAAAGAAATTATCCTTACCGAACATGTCCGCGTATCCATATGCCAGACGCTTGGCTTCCTCGTAGCGATTGGCCATGATCGTTTCATTGATGTCGCCGCGCAGGCAAGCCGACATCGCGATCAGCCCCTTGGAGTGCTGGGCCAGCAGATCCTTGTCGATCCGCGGTTTATAGTAGAAGCCTTCGAGAAACGCTGTGGATACCAGCTTCAACAGATTGCGATAACCGTCCTGGCTCTCGCACAGCAGCACCAGGTGGTTGTATCGATCGGTTTCACTGCGGCTGGCCAAGCCCTGCTGCGAGACGTACACTTCGCATCCGATTACCGGATGGACGCCCTTCTCTTTGGCCTTGTTATAAAACTCCACGGCGCCAAAAAGATTCCCGTGGTCCGTCATCGCGATGGATGGCATCTTCTGCTCGACAACCAGATCCATCAACTGCCCGATTTCACAGGCGCCATCGAGCAGCGAGTAGTCGGTATGGCAATGTAGGTGAACGAAAGGTCGTGCGGAACTCATTCCCAAAATCTCAATTCGGCCCAAAATCTCAATTCGGGGGGAGGGATAACTCCATTGTACTCGTTACTGCGAGCTCTCGCGAATTTTCTCCGTTGCTTTGGAGCCGGATCTCGATGCGGTCTTTTGGCATCAGTTCGGGAAAGCGCTCACCCCATTCGATGAGGACGACGGCGCGGCGATCGAAGATTTCGTCGAGCCCGAGCGTGGCCACTTGCTGGGCGGTGTCGAGGCGATAAAGATCGATGTGAAAGACGCTCGGGCTGTATTCGTGAATCAGCGTGAAGGTGGGGCTGGACACGTCGTCAGGCCGTGCGGCTCCCAAGCCTTTCACGATGCCCTTGGCGAGCGTCGTTTTGCCGGCGCCGAGTTGCCCGATCAGCAACACCACAACTGATGGTGGCATTTCCGCCGCCAGCTTCTCACCGAAAGCGACGGTCTCTTCCTCAGATTCAGTGTGATAGATCCGCGATTTCACGCATCGCCTCAGGCAGGAACTCGAACAGATCGGTGGCCATGAAAGATTTTTCGCCGAGTACTTCAGCGCCCAACTCGCCGGCGCGCCCATGCAGGTAGACGGCGGCGAGCAGCGCGTTTTCCAACTGATTCGGGAACTGAGCGACCAGGCCCGCGATCATGCCGGTAAGCACGTCGCCGGTGCCGCCGGTCGCCATGGAGGGCGAGCCGGTGGGATTAATCCAGACCGGACCATCCGGAAATGCGATTACACTGCGGTTTCCTTTGAGCACGAGGTAGACGCCATGCTCCTTCGCAAATTCGCGCGCGGCGCCGACGCGGTCCGCCTGAATCTCGGCGATGGTCTTTCCGGTGAGACGCGACATTTCTCCGGGATGCGGCGTGAAAATACGCGGCCCTTCGAATCGCGACCGCTGCCCTGCCAGCGCATTCAAGGCATCGGCATCCACCACCATCGGCGTCTTTGATTCCTGCACGAAGCGCCGTATGAATTGCACCGTCTCGGGATGCTGCCCCATTCCCGGACCGATCGCGATTACCGTCTTCTTCCCGGTGATCGCCGCCAGAGCCGGATCGTCAGGCGCTCGCATTGCAATGGACCCGGCGTCGGTCTCCGCAAGCGGCTCGGTCATGATCTCAGGCGCGTAGGACGCGATCGCCGTAATCGCCGAGGCCGCCGAAGCGACCGTAGAAAGCCCCGCTCCCGCACGCAGAGCCGCAATGCCCGCCATCGCCGCCGCGCCCGTCTTTCCGCGCCCGCCCGCGATCACCAAAACATGACCGTAGAGGCCCTTGTTGGAGTCCGACACGCGCGGCTGAAACAGCGACGAGAAGTCCGAGGGATCAGATAGCGAAAGCCAAATGCTCGGATCTCCTTCATACAACTCCGGCGGCGTTCCGATCGGCACGACGTGCACTTTCCCCGCAAGCTCGCACTCGGGAGAAAGCACCAGCGAAGGCTTTAACGCCGTGAAGGTCACCGTATGCCTGGCGCGGACCGCGCCGCCCGACGGCACGTCTACTGCCACAACATCTGCTATTGGAAATTGGTCGTTGATCGCTGCGATCAACTCCGCTGCTTGGCCCTTGGCCGGGCCGGACAGACCAGTCCCGAGGACAGCATCGATGACCACGGTCGCGATGCGCATCTCCTCGGTGATCCTTGGCCACACGGAACAACCGACGGCCTTCAGCATTTTGTAGTTCTCAAGGGCATCGCCGTGCATCTCGGCGGAATCGGCGCCCAGCACCACGCGCAGCCAAGCCGGTTTGACGCGCGTGAAAAGCTGCCGCGCCACCACCAGCCCATCGCCGCCGTTGTTGCCCTTGCCGCACACCACGACAATGCGCTGCTTCGCGAGCGGCGCATACTCGCGCTCCAGAAACTCAACCACCCGCTGCCCGGCATTCTCCATCAGAATGATGTTCGGGATCCCCAGTTCGGCGGTGCGTTTGTCGACCTCGCGCATTTGGGTCGCTGTTAAAACTTTCACGCGCGCACCTCGCTCAGCGCTTGCTCCAGCTTGGTCAAGTTCGCAGCCTCACCCATCACGATTAAATAATCGCCTGCCTGAATCTCGGCCTCGGCCGGAGGATTGAAGTGCATGCTTCCATCGGACTTCCGGATCGCCAGCACAATCACGCCCAGGTCGCTGCGAATCTTGCTCTCCGCCAGCGATTTCGAAGCAAACTCACTCGCCGCCGACACATTAAACTGCTCGATTCCCACATCCAGCCCCATGTTCTTGGTGGTGAAATCGATGAACTGGAAGACGTGCGGCTTCAGCATCACCTGCGCCATGCGATTGCCGGTCATGTCATAAGGGGCGAACACGTGATCGGCCCCCGCCAGCCGCATTTTCTTTTCACTCTGTTCAGACGCCACCCGCGCCGAAACCTGGAGGGAAGGCTTTAAGGCTTTGGCGGAGAGAATCACAAACAGATTGTCCGCATCGCTCTGCAAGGTCGCGATCAGACCTTTGGCGCGCAGGATGCCCGCATGTCTCAAGGTCTCGTCGTCCGTGGCATCCGCCAGCACACCCAGCATGCCGTCCCGTATGGCCCATTCCACGCGCTCCTCGCTCTTGTCGACGATGAGGAACGGAACGCCCGCGCGTTGCAGCTCATGCGCCGCGCCCCGGCCCACGCGTCCGAAACCGCAGACGATGATATGGTCCTCCAGCTTGTCGATCATTTTCCTGGTCCGCCGTTTCCCAAAATATTGCGTTAGCTCCAGCTCGATGATTACCTGCGTCATGCCGCCCACCGCGAGCAGCAGCATGGTTACGCCGAAGAATATCAGAAACGAATTGAAGATACGCCCATAAAAGCTGAGTGGATGCAGTTCCTGATAGCCGACCGTGGTGATGGTGATCAGCGTCATGTAGAACGCGTCGAATGGAGAGTAATGTTCGATCCATATGAATCCCAGCGTTCCGCCGCCCAGGATCAGCAGCACTCCGCTGCCCAGGACGACGATCCAATTGCGGAGGCGGCGCACTTGGTTACCGCTTCCTCGCCAGCAGCACGGTCATGTCGTCGGAGAGTTCGGGAACGCCGGTCCATTGACGCACGCTTTCCATCACGCTCTGGATGATCTGCTGTTCGTCGCGGTCCGCATTCTTGGCAATGATTTCGATAAGACGCTCTTCGCCGAACATTTCTCCATATTCATTTTCGGGTTCCGTAATGCCGTCGGTATAGCACACCAGCAAGTCTCCACTCCGCAGCTCCAGCTTGCTTTCCTCGTAGGTGGCGAAGGGGAACGCGCCCACCATGAGACCGCTGACATCCAATTGTGTAGCGGCGCCTTGGCGGAACAGAACCGGCTGCAAGTGGCCGGCGTTGGTATAGGTGAGCAAACTGGTGGCCTGATCGTAGATAGCGAAGAAGAAGGTGGCGTACTTTTCCGGGGACGTCGTAGCGTGCAATTGCTGGTTCAGCTCGGAAACCATCCGGGCGGTCGAAAACCGCTGGCCATTCATGGACGGCGCCGCCAGTTCCACGGTAGCGCGCAGCTCCATGCGCAGGGCAGCCTGAATAGTGGCCATCAAGAGCGCCGCCGAAATTCCCTTCCCGGCCACGTCGCCGATCGCGATCGCGAGCTTTCCATCCACCAACTGATAATCGTAGTAATCGCCCGACACCATGCGCGCGGGATCGCACATCCCGAGCACGCGCAGGCTCTCAAACACGGGCGGATCTTTGGGATAGAGCTGATCCTGCACTCCCCGCGCGATCTCGATCTCGGCCTCCATGCGCTCTTTTTCTTTGGCCACCACCAGCAAGCGCTCCAGGTTCTGCGTCATGGTGTTGAACGAAGTGCTCAGTTCGGCGATCTGGTCGCGCCCCTGCACGTCAATTAAATGCGAAAAATCGCCGCGCATCACCCGCTGCGTTCCTTCGTAGAGCGAGTGCACCGCGCCCGTGATGCTGCGCGACATAGAGACGCCGATGATCAACCCCGCGACGGCGACAATCAGAAACGCCACAGCCACGATATAGAACACAGTCAGAACCAGTTCGTCGCCGCCCTGGCTCAGGATCGCCGCGACGATCGACGACAGGCGCGCATGGACCAGCAATAGCGCGGGCTCCGTGGTCTGCGGATGGCTCCAATCCACCGCCCGCATAAATGATCCCCACTGCACGTCGACGTCAAAACGGTTCACCGGCGGAGCCACACTGCTGCGTGGAACGTCGCCGCCAGAAGGTAAGAATCGAAAGTTTGCCTGATCTCCCGCGCCCAGCTTGGTGGAACCGCCGGTCCCCTGAACATGGGGCTTGGACTCTGCAGCCGCGGGGGCAGACCGCGGCGAATCCGTGGCCGACTCCACCAGCTCGCGCTGCACAAAGTAGAAGTCGCCTAATCCAGGAGCCAATCCAGCCAGAAAACGCCGCGTGAGGGGCGACAACGCCAGAGCTTCCTGATTGCCCGTGACAACATTCGCCCACACGTAGTAGCGCCCGTCGCGCGAAGCGAATCCGCTGGAATTTTCAGGCAGCCCCGCGGGCGAGGTGACACCAGCGTCAGGCGGCCACTCTTTTTCGGCTCCGTTCTGGATTGCCAATAAAACCAACCCAGGAAAGCGCCGCTGTTCAGACTCGTCGATCTTTTCGATGGCCGCGGGCGATGTACTGGCATCCTGCGCCACCGATCGCAGCGAAACCAGCCGGCGGTCCAACTCCGATCGCACCAGGTACACTGCCACCTGTCCGGCGAGCATGTAAGCGCCCAATCCCACCAACGTGAGCACCAGCAGGATGGGCAATACGGCGATGAACAGATACGCCACCATCAGCCGGTTGCGCAGTCGCCAGGTAATCTTTCGCAGAGCGATTCGGAGCAGGCGAAGAGCGACCCATGCGCCCAGGATGGACGCGACCAGAGCCATGAAGTCTTCGATGCCGCTGTCCGGCAGCGCGAGCCGCAGGATCAGGTAAGGCAGCAGCGCGATGAGGAAGGCTTTTTCCACCTTCCCGGCCCGTGCCCAAAAGGATTTGATCGAAATGTTCACACGCGCGATTTGGCGATCTCGGGAGTTTCCGACGCTTGTTCAGGCAGCGGCTTTTCCGGCTCCAGGAAATAGCGGGTCAACTGCTCCTGCAAAATGCCCAGCGCGGTTTCAGGGTCGTCGGCATACTGAAACAGATTCAGATCCTCGCGATCGATGGTCCCGTGTTCCACCAGCGCCTCAAAGTTCAGCACTTCCTTCCAGAATTTCGTGCCATACAACACGATCACGATTTTGCTTTCGAGCTTGCGGGTTTGCGCCAGCGTCATCACTTCGAACATTTCGTCCATGGTTCCGAATCCGCCGGGAAAGATTACCAGCGCTTTCGCCAGATACGCGAACCAGAATTTGCGCATGAAGAAATAATGGAACTCGAACGAAAGCTCGGGCGTGATGAACGGATTCGGACGTTGCTCAAAGGGCAGCCCTATGTTGAGACCGATGGTTTTGCCGCCGGCATCCGCGGCGCCCCGGTTGGCAGCTTCCATTATGCCCGGCCCTCCGCCGGAGCAGATCACAAAGCGGTGTGAGGCGGAGTCCAGTTTGCTGGACCATTCGGTCACCAATCGCGCTAATGTTTGGGCATCGCGATAATAGCGGCCCATGGAACCTTCTTCGCTGATCCTGGCCGATCCGAAGAACACGATGGTGTCCTGAATCTTCTCGTCGCGAAAATGCGAGAGCGGCTCCAGGTATTCGGATAGGATGCGCAGACCCCGCGCGTCCGGGCTCTCGAGAAAAGTCTCGTTTAGATAGGCCACTGGCCGGTGGCTGTTATTGGAATTGTCGTCGATCATTGAGACGGGGTGGCGCCTTCCAGGCGCTCCAAACGCTTCTCCAATTGTCTCACTGTCTTCAGCAAATCAGGCAGTTTGGGAAAGGCTGTGATAGCGCGCAACCATTCGCGCGCCTCAAACGCGGGTGAGCCGGACATTACCGCGCCCGCCTCTACGTCGCCGCCGATGCCGCTTTGCGCGTAGATCACCGCGTTGTCGTGAATGGTGAGATGCCCGGAGATCCCCACCTGTCCGGCGAGCAGGACGTTTTTCTCCAGCACCGATCCTCCCGCCAGGCCCGTTTGCGCGCAAATAATATTGTCTTCGCCCACCACGCAGGCGTGTCCCACCTGCACCAGGCTGTCGATCTTCGCGCCACGCTTCACGCGCGTCTCGCCTACCGTGGCGCGATCCACCGATGTCAGGGATTGGATCTCGACGTCGTCTTCGATGGCCGTCACCCCGGATTGCACGATCTTGAAGTGCGTGCCCTCGCGCGTTTTCGCAAACCCGAAGCCGTCGCTGCCCACCACCACCCCGTTTTGCAGGATCACGCGATTCCCAATCCGGCAATACTCGCGCACCACGGCATGCGAATGCGCGTAGAAATCGTCGCCGATCTGGGCGCCGTCATAGATAACCACGTGTGGATGCAGAACGGCATTTTTGCCGATGGTGACGTGCTCGCCAACTACTGCGAACGCGCCTATGGACGATCCTTCGCCGATCCGTGCCGTCGCCGCCACGGAAGCTTGCGGATGGATGCCGGGCTGGGGACGCGGCGGTTGATAAAACAAAGCCAAAGCTCGTGCAAAATCGTAATAAGGATTCGCCGATACCAGGCTGGCTGGCTGCGGCTGTGACTCCTTTGGCGCCAGCGCGTGCTTCACCAGGATGGCGCCGGCGCGCGTGTCCTTTACCTTCGGCGCGTACTTGGGATTAGCCAGGAACGTAAGTTCGGTGGGGCCGGCGCGTTCGACGCCCGCGACGCCGGTGATTTCAAGCTCCGGGTCGCCGTGGAGGGTACACCCCAGCCTGGACGCCAGATCGCCCAGGCGAATCCGCTCGATGGTAGTCATAATTTATGTTCATTGTATCTGCCGCCCGTCTGAAATCCCCCATGTGAATTCCACATGTCAAATGCGGGCGATTCTCAGGCGGCAACCTTAGCGGACAAACCCGGGAGACAGCCGATTCGACGGTAATGCGGTACCTAAGGTACACCCTGCGGATTATTTACGCATTGGAAGCCCTGGGGTTCCTCAGCCTCGCATTTTTCACGCTCCGGCAATCCACGCTAGCCGCGCAGCGCTTCCATCTAGGGCCCCACTCAGTTTTGGGGTTGTTCTGGTTCATTCTCTTATTGGCCGTTTTAGCTGCCTTAGCGGCGTGCCGCCTGGAGCGAGGGGATCCTTTGGGACGCTGGTCGCTTCTGGCTTCCTCGATCTTCAATTTGCTCCTGTTGCCAGTGGGAACCGCTGTGGCCCTCGCCGGTATCTTTTATTTCATCCGCAATCCCGAGGTTGATCCCCCGCGCGATCGCAAACATCAGCCGATTGAGGGTGATGGCACCAGCAAATGGTCCGGAACCATCTTCGTAGCCGCACAAATTGGCTGGGGCGTCTTCATCCTGAGTTCCATCCGCCGCTGGACCGTGGCCCGGGGAATGCCCCAGATCCATTCGGAAGCTCTTTTCTGGATCACATTGGTGTGCGCGGTGTACGGCGCCATCCTGTTTCATGAGCTGGGGCACTTGGTCCTGGGCGACATCGTCCGCTTCCGGCTGACTGGTTTTGGGGTGGGGCCGGTGGGTTGGGCTTACTCTGGCGGCCGCTGGCGGGTGCGGGTACGCTACGACAAACTCTTCGGCGGTCATACGGCCATGGTTCCGAGCACGCCTCGAAATATCCGCGGCAGGGTGATCATCCTGACCTTGGGCGGTCCGCTGGCGTCGGCAATGCTGGGCGCGATCGGCACCATTAGCCTGCTGCTCATTCCCGGCCCGGCTTGGCCCGCGGCATTGGGGCGCGGCATGGCGCTGCTCACCGGCTTCGCCTTGGGCGACCTGATCTTTAATCTGCTGCCTATGGCGAGCGAGGCTGAATATTCCGACGGTGCGCGCCTCTGGCAGATGTACCGGCGCGGCCCCTGGTGCGATTTCCATTGCGCCAATCATTACATGGGGCTCTCCCAATCCACGCCGCTGCGTCCGCGGGATTGGCCCACTCCCATGGTGGAACGGGCCGCCGAGTTTGCCGCGAAGCTTCCCGAACCGGCTGGATCGTACGCCATGGCCTACGCGCACTTTCTGGATCGCTGCGATTGGGAGCGCGCGCTGGCGTGGCTGGACCGGGCCCATCAGGCAGCTCGCCCAGGCAGCAAACTCGCTCTTGCGCTCACTGCCGACCGTGCGTTCCTCGAAGCATTTCATCGCCACGACGGGCGGGAAGCCCAGCGGTTGTTCGCGCAGGTCCCAAGGCGGGACGATTCAACGGATTACTGGCGCTCGGCCGCCACCGTTCGGGCCGCGCAAGGCGACCTGGCCGGCGCATCCGACGCCTGGAACAAGGCTTGGGCGATGGCGCAGAAGCGGCCCGTTTCGGGTGTCTATGACATGGACCGGGAGCAACTGCGAATGATCGGCGCCTGGCTGGAAGAGCTTCGGACGCAGCCAATTTCGGCCTGATGCTTCGGCACGTGCGACACTGGACGGGAAAGAGCAAAAATGCCTCGATCCACGGCGTCGGGCTTGAGCATCACATCTCTGGTGGCGGCCTTCTACAACTACCAGCTACATCCGCCGTCGGTGGAAGCCGAAGTGAACGTCTTCGCCCAGGGCGCCCCGCGACGGAGTGATTTCAATAACTTCCGAAGCCGCAAGCAGCGCGAAGAAGACGAGCGCAAGCCGACCGAGAATCAGTAAATAGCTGAAACAGCTAAGACTCATCTGTACTTGACAACAACACACTAAAGTTTGATAATGGTTCCAGGCTAAAACAAGCCGGATTCTTAGCCGAGGGATTGAGGGAAGAATGAGCAAAATCATAGGTATAGACTTGGGAACGACGAATTCCGTCGTAGCCGTCATGGAAGGCGGCCAAGCCGTCGTGATTCCGAATCAGGAGGGCGGCCGGACCACGCCGTCCGTAGTAGCTTTCACCAAGAGCGGTGAACGGCTGGTGGGCACGGTGGCGAAACGCCAGTCCGTCACCAACCCGGAAAACACGGTTTATTCGATCAAACGCTTCATGGGCCGCCGCTTCAGCGAAGTGAGCGAAGAGATGAAGCTGGTTCCTTATAAAGTGGTCGCCGGCGAGAACGGCGACGCGCGCGTTGAGATCAACGGCAAGCGTTATTCTCCGCCCGAGATTTCCGCGATGATTCTCAACAAATTGAAGGAAGCCGCCGAGGCCTATCTGGGCGAGAAGGTCACCAAGGCGGTGATCACCGTCCCGGCCTACTTCAACGATTCGCAGCGCCAAGCCACCAAAGACGCCGGGCAGATCGCGGGCCTGGAGGTGATGCGCATCATCAACGAGCCCACGGCCGCGGCTTTGGCTTACGGGCTGGATAAGAAGAAGAATGAAACCATCGCCGTGTATGACTTCGGCGGTGGCACGTTCGATATTTCCATCCTCGAGGTGGGCGACGGCGTGGTGGAAGTGAAGTCGACCAACGGCGACACCCACCTGGGCGGCGACAACATCGACCAGCGGATTATCGATTGGCTGGTGCAGGAGTTCAAGAAGGAAACCGGCGTCGATGTTTCCAAAGACCAGATGGCTTTGCAGCGTTTGAAAGAGGCCGCCGAGAAGGCCAAGATCGAGTTGTCCAATGTGCTGGAAACCGAAATCAATCTGCCGTTTCTGACGGCGGATGCCTCCGGTCCCAAGCACATGAACGTGAAACTGACGCGTGCCCGGCTGGAGCAAATGGTGGCCGACATTCTGGAACGCGCCAGCGGCCCATGCAAACAGGCCATTGCCGATGCCAACGTGACGCCCGCGCAGATCGACGAAGTGGTGCTGGTAGGCGGTTCCACGCGTATGCCGAAGGTCCAGCAACAGGTGCGGGATCTGTTCGGCAAGGAACCGAACAAGAGCGTCAACCCGGACGAAGTGGTGGCGGTCGGCGCGGCGGTTCAAGGCGGCGTGTTGGGCGGCGAAGTAAAGGATGTCCTGCTGCTCGACGTCACCCCGCTGTCGCTCGGCATCGAAACGCTGGGTGGCGTGTTCACTCGCCTGATTGAGCGCAACACCACCATCCCTACGCGCAAGAGCGAGACCTTTTCTACCGCGTCCGACAGCCAGACGTCGGTTGAAATCAAGGTCTACCAGGGCGAGCGCGCCATGGCGGCCGACAACAAGATGCTGGGCGTATTCCAGTTGGTTGGTATCCCGCCGGCTCCCCGCGGAATTCCGCAGGTGGAAGTGACGTTCGATATCGATGCCAACGGCATCCTGAACGTGACGGCCAAGGATAAGGCCACCAACAACGAGCAGAAGATCACCATTACTTCTTCTTCGGGTTTGAGCAAGGACGAGGTAGAGAAGATGGCGCGCGACGCCGATTCGCATGCCTCCGATGACCGCAAGAAGAAGGAAGAAATCGAGTCCCGCAACCGGGCCGACGCGATGGTTTACAACATCGAAAAGATGCTGAAGGAGCATCGCGACAAAGTCAGCGCCGACGACGCCAAAGCGGTGGAGGAAGCGCTCGCAGATACCAAGAAAGCGATGTCCGAAGGCGGTATCGATCGCATCAACCAGGCCACATCGAAGCTGGAGACGGCCAGCCACAAACTGGCCGAGGCCATGTACAAAGCTTCCAGCCAGCCGGGCTCGACGCCGCCCCAGGGTGGACCGGGCGCGGATGGCAACGGAGCCGGCGCGGGTGAATCGAAGCCGAAGGACAATGTTGTCGACGCCGAGTTCGTGGACGTCGACGATAAGAAGTAAGCCGCAGCTCACGAATATTTTGATCTGTCCTCTGGCTCTGAGTGACCGAGCCCCGACCGTAAGGGAGCCGGAAGCTTCGAGCCAGAGGGCTAGGAAACAGCTTTATGCCAGCCGCTAGCAAACAAGATTATTACGAAACGCTCGGTATATCTCGCGATGCCAAAGAAGACGAGATCCGCAAGACGTACCGCAAGCTGGCGCGCAAGTATCATCCCGATCTGAACCCTGGGGACAAATCCGCTGAAGAGCGCTTCAAGAAAGTCCAGGAGGCGTATGACATCCTGAGCGACCCCAAGAAGCGGCAAGTCTACGATCAATACGGTTTCTACTCCGACAACATTCCGCCAGGCGGTCCGGGCGGTGGGCCCGGCGCGGGGGCGGGCCAGCCGGGGATGGGTTTCGGTGGCTTCGATTTTTCAGACTATGTGAATAATCATTCCGGCGAAGCACAGCCGGGCGGCGGCACCGGGGCCTTTCGCGATATTTTCAGCCAGTTCTTCGGAAGCAAGCGCGGTGAACAGCCGGGCGTCGGCCCGGAAAAAGGCGCCGATCTGGAGTACGGGTTGGATATCGATTTCTGGCAAGCTATCCGCGGCACGCAAGTGCGTCTCAACGTCGCGCGCCAGGAAGTGTGCGAGACCTGCCATGGAGCCGGCACGGCCGGCGGCACCTCCACCGTTTGTCCCGAGTGCGACGGAACCGGCAACGTCACGCAGATGGCGGGCGCGATGAAGTTCAGCCTTACCTGCCCGCGCTGCGACGGCAAAGGCCGCTTGCGTAACGTTTGCCCCACTTGCCATGGCGATGGGCGCTTGTCGAAATCGGAAATCGTCGACGTACGCATTCCGCCGGGAGCTCAATCGGGATCGCGCCTGCGCGTGGCTGGCAAAGGCAACGCCGGACGCATGGGGGGTGGAGCGGGCGATCTCTATATTACGGTCCGCGTGGAGCCGCACGCCTTCTTTCGCCGCGACGGCGATGACATTCATATCCAGGTTCCGGTCACGGTCTCAGAAGCGGGCCTCGGCGCGAAAATCGAAGTCCCGACTATTGACGGGCGGGCATTGCTGAAGGTGCCGCAAGGAACCCAGAATCAGCAGAAGTTCCGGCTGCGCGAAAAAGGCGTGATGAACGCGCGCAAGAATCAGCGCGGCGATGAGATTGTCGAGGTGGTCATCCAGGCGCCCAAAGCGCAGGATGAGCGTACGCGGGAATTGTTGCGCGAGTTGTCGCAGGTAAATACCGAAGACCCGCGCAAAGATATTTGGAGCAAAGTGTAGGGTGCAATATGGCGAAAGCTCGATCTAAAGCCGCATATATGATCTCGGCCGTCGCCGAGCAGTATCAAATCCATCCGCAAACCCTGCGCCTCTACGAACGCGAAGGCCTGCTCGCTCCCTCACGCAGCGAAGGCAATACGCGTCTTTATACCGACGACGATCTGGAGCGCCTGGAAGTGATCCTCAAATTGACCCGCGACCTGGGCGTGAACCTGGCGGGCGTCGAAATTATCCTCAACATGCGCGAGAAGATGGCCGCGATGCAGGATCAGATTGAAGAATTCGTAGCTACGCTGAATCAGGAGTTCGCGCACCAGGCGCACCGGCAATCCCCGCCAGAGTCCAAGCGTTCGCTGATTCCGGTAGTGCAAATGCGCACGCCCGCCGTGATCGAGATTCCTAAAAAGAAAAGACCCAAGGCCAATTAGCGCATCGAGTGGCTATTAGCGCATGGAGTGCCCATTAGCGCATGGAATGAAAGATGAACTCGTGCTTATCATCCTTGAAGCGCACCAGTTCGTCGGGATGCTCGTGACCCATCAGCCATTTTCGCCCGTCGGGTGTTCCAGCGACCAAATCATAGGCGGTCTCTTCCACCCATAACGGCTTGTTCTGGCTGTGTGCGTATTGAAGGTCATGCTCCATGTCGCCTAAATCGGCTCTATCCAAACCAATCCACGCGGCTTGCTGGTTGAAGTAGCTGATGGTCCATAAATCCGGATGAAAACGATGAAACACGATCGCGCTGCCGGGCGGCCAGGCATCGTGCTGCGCCAGCGCAAAACGCAGCGGCGCATTGAACTCGGCGCGCGACTCGGGATATGTCAGAAAGACAAAATTCCACAGCAGCAGCACGGCGGCGAACGAGAATCCAGCACGATTAGCCAGTGGCGAATCGACGAGCATCGTCGCGAGGATCAAGACCAGCGGCGCCAGGTAGAACAAGCGGTAGAACGTGTTCTGCGGCATCCAGAAGAACAGGAATGCCACATACACGCCGCTCCACCAAAGCAGCACAACCGGCGGCGACTTCAAGTGGAGTGGCAGCGCCTTCCATGCATAGAACAGGAGGGCCGATAGCGCACACGCGAGCAGCGCGCAGGCCGCCAACGATAACGGATCGCGAACCGCATCGGGCAAGCGTCCGCCAAAGAACAGCCGCAGCGTCCCACGCAAGGTATAAACGGCATCGCGGAACGGATTGAACGTGAATCCCGAATCGGACGAGTGCGACGTCAGCCATCCAAGGAATCCTTCCGACGGATGGGAGGCCCGGTACGCCCAGGCATAAGCAATTGCTACCGGCGCTAGCGCCTCCGCGCAATAAGTGAGAATAGCGACGACGGATGCGCGGCGCTTCCAGAGAACGATCAGAGCGACGGGCAAAAAGAAAATGGAGAGCTCGTGGAACAGCATGGCGCCGGCCTGGGCCAGCCCCGCGAACCACATCCATCGCGAGTCTTGAAGAAGAAGGTACGCGCACAGCAGCAAAAAGATTGCGGGTATATAAGCGTCGGCATCGGTAGCGAACTTCCACCAAGTGGCCGAGAATCCAAAGGTCAACGCCGCCATGATCCCGTGTTCGCTCGACCATCCGTGGACGCGCAAGCATCGGTACAAGAGGATCACGGTCAGGCCCGCCAGCAGGCAGTTAGCGGCCTGCATCAAATACAGGGCGCGAATCGGCAAGCCGACCCAATCGCTGAGATCGTAGAGCCAGGCCCCGAAGAGCGCGTAGATTAAATGATTGGGATGAACCAGCGCGGGCGGCTCGAAGTTCTTCTCAATCTCGATGGCGAACGCAACCCCGTCCCAATAATAGTTCCGCGTCGGGAACGCCAGGTAAGCAGCTAGCGGGAAAAAAAGCAACGCACGTGCGCGCACTCTAATACATTCTATCCGGCTAATGCATTCTTTCCAGATATTTGCCGGTGCTGCCATCCACGAAAACGGAGTAGTCGCTGGTGCCAACCGAACTGCCCCAGATGACGCGCCACGTTACGTCAGGGAATCGCTTGCCGAGTTCCATCAGAAACATCACAGGCTTGTCGGGATTCTTCTGGATGTAGTCCGCGCTGTTCTTGACTGCGGTGGCGTAAGCTTCATCGGAATCCACTTTGATGGCCGAGATCTGGAAGGGCGACGAATCGTTGCGCGGCGTGTAGCCCTCCTCCTGGGCGCCGAACACGCCTTCATGCAGGCCGCCGTCTTCCACGGCCGAAAATGTGTAGGTCTTGGCCTTTCCACGCGAGGGAGAAATGAAAATCACTTGCCAGACGCCGGCCTTACCGTCGCTGGCCTTCACCCCCGACAAATTGAGGCTGCTGATTTGAAGAGGCTGCGCATCGGGCGCCCAGCCACGCGCCTGCGGATACACGCGCTGGAACGCTTGGCGGCCCGTCAAAATTTCGGGCGGTTTCGGAGCCGGTTTTACTTCGGCGGTTTTCGGAGCGTCGGAACAAGCGGATAAGAATAAGACGAGTGGCACAAGCCACAAGAAAGAACTAGATCGCATTACTCATTATATTGAAGTCAGGAGCCAGAATTCAGAAAGATGGTTCCTTCGAAAAACCGCGCCGCTTTCCCGCTCATGGTGACGCGCTCGCCACGATCTTCGCACCAGATCTCACCGCCGCGCGGAGAAACCTGATAGGCGTGCAGCTTGGTCTTGCCGAGACGCTTGGACCAATATGGAATGAGCGTGCAGTGGGCCGAGCCAGTGACAGGATCCTCGGGAACGCCTTTGGCGGGCGCGAAGAAACGCGATACAAAGTCCGCCTCACGGCCGTTTGCGGTCGCGATTACGGCAAAGCGATCGATGTTCATCAACCCCTGCATGTCGGGCTTGAGGGCACGCA
The DNA here is from genome assembly GCA_963725455.1 of Bryobacterales bacterium. Lineage (GTDB taxonomy): Bacteria > Acidobacteriota > Terriglobia > Bryobacterales > Bryobacteraceae > Palsa-89. Next base: position 26,582 of record CAVRZH010000020.1, on the reverse strand, counting down.
ACTCCTCTTCAGATCCATACACTACGAAATAATCGCGCGCAGCGAGCACTGCGTCAGGCTTACCTCCGAGCGCGGGAACCAGGCCTGGATAAGGTTCACAAGGCCCCGGCGGCCGCGATGGAAAATCCATCGAGTAGAGGTCGCCCTCGCGCGTCACCGTGAGCGTACCGCTCTTGGTTTCAAACGAGACGGAGCGTTCACCCGGCGTCAAATCGTTGAGGATGACCTGAGCCGAGGCCAGCGTGGCGTGGCCGCACAGATCCACTTCCACCACGGGCGTGAACCAGCGCAATTTGTAGCCTTTCCCATTGCGCACAAAGAACGCCGTCTCGGCCAGATTGTTCTCGGCCGCGATGGCCTGCATCTGGGCATCGGGCAACCACGCTTCGAGCGGGCAGATGGCGGCAGGATTGCCGGAGAATACATTTCCGGCGAAAGCGTCCACCTGGTACATCGGGATTTTCAGCGCGCTCATGATTTGACCCTCATGCTTTGACTCCTAATTCCCTCCCATGCGTAAAACTGGGCCGGTGCCGCTTGGCCACCAGTTCGGTATGTTCCAGCAGGGCCGAAACCAGGATCGGCATCGCGATAGTGGAATCGGAATGGCACGTCACCATGGACGCGTCTTTGGCGATCTTGCCCCAGCTCTGTGCCTCTTCAAAAGTGCAGCCTGACAGGCCACCCCAGTGCGGCGAATCCGTAACGCATTGAACGGCGTACTTGTGGCCGGTAACGCCGGTGTTCATGATGATGGCGGTCACTTCGGTTTGTTGGACGAAGTTCTTGGGCGTGCCACCGCCGAAATAAATGACCCCGGTGGCTTCCGATTCAGCCACGATGCGGGCCGTCTCCACAACATCGCCGATCACGTCGAAGGTAAAGCGATTGCCGCCTTCATAGCGATTCGCCGCGATGCCGATGCCGATAGAGCTGTCGGCGATGGCCGGGCAATACAGCGGGATGCCCGCTTTAGCGGCCGCCGATACGATCCCATCTTCTTTGCAATGCTTGCCGAGTTCGAGCCCCAGCAAATAGAGGAACTCGCGCGTGGTGTAGGGCCGCGATTGATCGAGCGAAGCGGCGAAGCGCCCGATCCACTGATCGTGCTGGCGGAATTTTTCCTCATCGGCCAGCACGTCGTACATACGATCCACCAGGTTTTCGGCCAGCAGAACGTCGTCGATCGCCGGCGAGCCCTGGTAATGAAAATTCCCCATGGTCTCGTGGAAGTCGTGAAAGAAATTGGCGCCGGTGGACACCAGGCAATCGATGAGCCGATTCTCGATCATGCGGACCACCAGGCGGCGCATCCCAGCCGGAACCATGGCGCCCGACATGCCCATCATGATGGTGCAGCGGTCCCCCAGCATGCGCTTCCACACGTCGAATGCCAGCCCCAGCTGTTTGCCCTGGAATGCGGTGCCCTGCATGCGCGTCAGGATCTCGGTGGCGCTGGATGCGCCCACGGGATCGAAAGGACGGGTGGGCGTCGACAAGAGACGCGACTTGGCATCCTCTTGATGCTGGTGTGCTTCCGGTAGTGACTCAGTGTGGGTGTGTTTCATCTTTTTCTAGTGTAAAGGGAAGCGGGCGGCCGGGAAATGAAAAACAGGTTACTGCCCAGCTGGGTGGAGCAGCTACTGAACGAAGGGCGGCCGGTTCTTTTCGTTCAGAACCAGCTCATCGAAGATTGCCAGCACCTGCTTGCGGTAGTGATACACGCGCCGGAGGGCATCGCGGAAACCGGTTTCATAGCGTTGGCGATTCAACCATTTATCGAGCACGGGCTTAGGCACATCGATATCGCGCCGCAAGGTCTCCGCCGAGTGGCCACGCAGGAATAAACCGTAGAACATGGCTGCCTCGCGCTGCGGCGCCAGGGGGTCCAGTTCATCCCGCGGTGTCATGCTCAGATTCATCATCGGCTCAGGTTCATCGTCGGCTCAAGTTCAACATCGGCGAAAAAAGCCAGTATAAACAGGGCAGATGGTCGAAGCAAGGGGTTTAATGCAAATCCGCCGCTAGGATGTTACCGGGCTCAAATTCAATTTTATCAGAGAGCTTGAAATCCGCCAAGAAAAGGCGCCTAGCGTTGACAGAAAAGGCCGCAGGCGCCTATTTTTTGCCGGCTGGAACGACGGCAGCCGAGGGTTTCCCGCCAGCGCCTGCGGCGGGTTTGACATCACCCACGGGCGTCGGTTTACCAGCAGGAGCAGGCCCGGGAGGGTCACCAAGCGCTCGATATTTCACCACGATGGAGACACGACGGTTGGATGCATTGGTGGGATCATCGGGCTTCCGTAATTTTTGATCAGCGTAGCCGCGCACGTCGGCCACCTGGTCCGCTCGTACACCGAACTGCTGTATCAGCTTGCGGGCTTCGTTGGCGCGGTCCGACGATAGCTCCCAGTTGGAGTAGCCGGTGGCTGAAATATAGGGATTGGAGTCGGTGTGGCCCTCCACTGATAGACGATTGGGAAGCTTTCCCAGTTGCGCCGCCAGCAATTGCAGCATTTCTTCGCCCGACGAAGTGGGCTGCGCGTTGCCGGTCTCAAAGAATGAGTTGGTGGCGCTTTCGAGCAGTTCGATGCGCAACCCCTCGCCAGTGACGCTCATCTGAACCTGATCTTTCAGCTTGCCCACATCCGGCGCTTCCCGGATAGCGGCCTCTAGTTTTTCTTTGAGCTTTCCCATATCGTCCTTGGCAATGCCGATGTTTTCGCTGGATCCGCTTTGACCTGTGCCGTTTTGCGCGCTGCGGCCGGTGGGGTCCCTAAAATAGCCGCCGACGGCTTTCTTGACCTCGGCGCTGGAACTCAGGAGCCACAGGACGATGAACAAAGCCATCATGGCCGTAACGAAGTCGGCATAGGCGACTTTCCAAGCTCCGCCATGATGGCCTCCGTGCACGATCTTCTTGACGATGATGATGGGCTGGACCAGGAGCTGGTCGGATTTATCAGCGGACATAAGTCATCTCTTCATTTCTAAGGCGTTTTGTCTCTAGGCCGTTTTGCCCTTGCAGGCATTTTCCAGCTCCTGGAAGCTGGGGCGCACGTGCCCGGGCACGGCGCGCCGCCCGAACTCCACGGCCATCGACGGAGAGGTGCCCTTCAGGAAAGCAATCAGCGCCACCCGAACGACGTGGTAGAAATGGCCTTCTTCTTCGGCGGCTTTGCCCATTTTGCCCGCCATAGGACCGAGCAAGCCGTAGCACAACAGAATTCCGAGGAACGTACCCACCAGCGCCGCAGCCACCTTATGGCCAATCTCTTCCGGTGGGCCGCCGATAGCGCCCATGGTGATCACCACGCCCAGCACGGCGGCGACAATTCCCAGTCCGGGCAATGAATCGGCTACAGTGCTCAGCGCAGTCACCGGCTGGTTGGCGTAGTGGTGATGAACTTCCATATCCAGCTCCATCACTTGATCCAACTCGAATGGTGTAGGGCCGCCGGTCATCGCCATGCGCAACGTGTCGCAGACGAAATCGCGCAGATGGTGATCCCAGGTTTTGAACAGCTCGCTTTGATCGGGCTTTTCCACGTCAGCCTCCAAATCCGTCAGACCTTTTTTGCGCGCCTTTTGCATGACGTCGTACATCTGCTTGAGCGTGGACTGATAGCGGCCCTTATCGTATTTGGAGTTGCCGAATACAGCGGCGAGGCCGCCCAGGATAGCTTTCAAAACGGGGAGAGGATTAGCGGTCAGCAGCGTACCCAATCCGGCCCCTCCGATGATGAGCAGTTCGGCCGGCTGCATCAGGACCTTGAGGTTCCCGTGCTCCATCAGATAGCCGCCCACTACGGCGCCGAAGACCAGCAGAATTCCTACGATGGCAAACATCGCTTCGCCCCACTCACGCTCAGATGAGCTACAGCAGTCCGGTCGCCTCCGCTGGCCAGGCAGCCTTCGTAAACCTGTGCCACGCGTTGTTCGAGCGTTTCGATGGTGTCGCCAAGCTCCGCGGTGGCGCCCCCCGCCGAGACCGTCACACGCAGCCGGTCCCCCCACCATTCCAAAGCGGAAGCGCTGACCAGGATCCGCATCCGCTCGGCGGTAGCGGCGAGTTCAGACCGGGAACAGCCCTGCACTTCCACACGGAACTCGGCGGGCTCCCAACGTGTCAAAACATCCAGCGATGCCAGAGAACGGTCCAGCGTCGCGGCGATCATTCTTACCGCGGCTTCCACCATGGCGTGTCCATAGCCCCGGTCCAGATCCTGGGCTCCGTCCAGCCCGACGCGCAGCCATCCGAACGGAATTTCAAAAACATCCCAGCTATCCAGCGCGTGCTGCAACATCATTTCCCCGTATCTCCGGTTGGCCGCGCGCGTGGACGAATCCGAACATCCGAACGCCTCCAGATGACGGCGGCGGTGGACCACGGGCGCCAGCACCTCCTCAAACACTTCCAGCGCACCCACCACCGCGTCGTTCGCATCGTGGATGGGATGCGCCTGAAGCTGCACCAGCAACCGATACCCTTCCCGATGCAACAGGAACACCGTGCTTTCGTGCGGCTTGCCGTCCAGCATGGTGGCCACCACTGGAGATCCCGGCCCGGCGCCGGGCAACAGGCTACCGTCGCTCTCACAGTGCATCAGCAAATCGCCATGGCTGAACTGGCCCGCTACCTCGTGCGCAAAATATCCGCTGATCCGCTCGGCTCCGCCGTTCCAGTACACGATCCGATGGTCGCGATCCAGCATGCAGACCCCCTCATCCAGCCGGTCGAGCAGAGCTTGGTGCAAACGGTGATCTCGAAATGCCAGCTGAATCACCGAATCATCGCCCTCTGCGTCGCGTGCGGCCATGGACCTCCTCCGCTGTTCTTATCGGATGGAATAGGGCTCTCTTGAGATAGAGAACGGATGGCCTCCTAAAATGGAAAGAGCGATGCCAGATCGAGACAATGGCCGGGGCCTGACGGTTTGGTTCACCGGCCTCAGTTCCGCGGGCAAAACCACCATCGGCCAGGCGCTCTATGATGCGCTCAAAAACGATGCGCTCAAAAACGATGCGCTCAAAAGCCGTGGTCATCCATTGGAATGGCTGGATGGCGACGCGGTGCGGCAGCGGCTGTCGAAGGACCTGGGATTCAGCAAGGAAGATCGCGACGAAAATATCCGCCGCATGGGCGCACTGGCCGAACAATTGACGCGGCGTGGCGCGATCGTAATCGTATCCGCGATCTCGCCCTATCGCGCGGCCCGCGACGAGCAGCGCCGGCGCATCGGAGATTTCCTGGAGGTTTGGGTTCACGCGCCGCTGGAGGTTTGTGAGAGCCGGGACCGCAAGGGCATCTACCGCCGTGCCCGCTCGGGCGAACTGCACAACGTAACCGGGATCGATGACCCTTACGAACATCCACTGGCGCCGGAGGTGGAATGCCGCACCGATCGCGAGACGCTGGAGGAAAGCGTGGCCAAGGTGCTAGAGGCGGTGGAGCGCTGGCTGCTAGAGCACTGAAGCTCCTTTCATCACCGGGGCAGCTGCTGCACTAACACGGGATAAACGGCGCGGACGAAATCGGTGGCCGTCGTGGCAGCGCGTTGGTCACTGTCCGGGGCGCTCGCGGGGGTACTTTCCACGACGATGCGGACCAACGCGGTGTCGGTTCGCCGGTCGCGAATAGCGTCGGCAACCAGCCAAAATTTGGATGCCCACTCACCGGCCGTGGTGCGGCGGGAGGTTTGATACCAATACAAAATCACAGCGCGCTCGTAGCGGCTGGCGGCAACATACCGATTCACGGTGATGGGCCCGCGAGTGGTGGAAATGGTTAGCAAACCACTGGACTGGGGCGCCCAACCGGCGGCCGGCAGGCACACTTTGGGCGAGTGCGGCTGGCTGGCGCCGGCGCGCTGGGATTGGAACCACGCCACCAAGAATCCAGCCGGCATATCGACGCTGGACGTTGCACTGGACCGCTTCACATAAGTCCGGCTGAGCAACTGGTCTGCGCGCAATGTATTGGCTACATCGGCGTCAATAGGGTCTTCACGCAACTCGGTCCATCCACTCAAGGTTGCTGGGAATTGCGAGAGCGCCGGCGGCGCGGGCGGATGTTCGATCCCCTGCGTCCAGTAAACCAGCAGTCCCTGCCCGGCCAGAAAAAGTGGGACCAACGTCTTTGCCCATTCCGGCATCATAGTTTCGCTTGTTGGGCGAACTTCAGTATAGCCGGACGATTGCCGCGTTTCTGTGTACACGTCGCTACACCTACGGCACTGGAGTTTCCACCACTGGAGCAGCGGGCCGGGCCGGTTCGGTGGACGGCGCTGGCGAAACATCCACCGACATCTCCGCTTGACCGCGAGCGCTGCGGATTTTTAATTCCACGGTTCCCGGTTGGGTGGAAGCCGGGAGCGAATAGCTGATTTCGAAGCGGCTGCAGAGAGTGGCGTAGGCGTCCACCAGACCATCCACCATCCCCTCCAGTTTGGATTCGGTGAAGCTTCCTTCGGGATTGGACAGACACAGATCGCGAAAAAGGGTCCACTGGCCGGCGGTGTCGGGACAAATGCCATGCAGCACCACGCTGCCGCTTTGAGCGATGCTGGCCAGATTGGCGATAACGGCATCCTGCTTCAAATCGACGCCGGATGTGTCGTGGAGAAACAGAAAGACGTGGCGCTTACCACCGTGCTTGGCGAAGGCTGCGCATTGCCGCTCGAACGCCATGGCCGGACCGGCGGCAACGCGTTCCGGCGGTGCCACCTTAGCGATCACCTGGCGCAACAGATCGGCTTCCCCGATGCAGCCGTGCGCAGCCTTGAGGTCCGGTGTGATCAAGGACTCCTCGTAGGGAAGGATGGAATCCTGGGAGGATTTTTCGTCGGTCTGTGGATTCATCTCGACGGAATAGCGATCGATTCTCCACAGATCGTCCCGGCGCTTCATAGAAAGACATTGTTGCAGACCCTCGCGCACCGAAGTCTCGTAAGGGCCGTCGCCGGACGCAAACCAGGGAATCACGAAGCCCGCCATCAAGGCGGCGGGCGGGTTTGCTCGGCGGACCTGGTAGTCTTCGATGAGCGTGCCGTTCTCCCAAACCGCGAACTCGGCCGGCTTGATGCCGCTCAGATCCCGGGCCGGATGGCAGGAAAGCGCGAAGGCCAGGCGCCGCAGGCCGTCCGCCCGGGCCGCTGCTTGCGACATGTGGACTTGGAGCGGACCCGAGGTATGCGCTGTCTTCTCATGACGCCGGATTCTGGCCATGGCGCCCACCGTGGCCAATCGCAGCTTCCCTTCGGCGTGCTTATAGTGCTCCGCCAGAACAGGCAGGAAGCGCTCATCCTGAGTTTCGCCAATAGCCCACAGCGCCGAGAGGCGAAAGAGCGGGTCGGTGTGCCGCAGCATCTCGAGCAAGACCTGCATGGCCGCGGTATCGCCACACAGGTACAAGCCGAGCGCCGCGTTCGCCGCGACCCGGTTGTTACTCGATTTCAGCGCGGACAGAAAATGAGGCTTGACTTCCTCCGGATCCAGTCCCCACAGGGCTTCCACCGCGCTGGCCTGCACCCGCGTATCGCGGTCCAGCAAGCGCCGCGCGATCCAACCCACGTTGCGCGTGCTGCGGCCAATCAGGAGCGCCGCTTTGGAGCGGACAATCTTGTCGGGATAAGCCATGAGTTCGACTTGAAACGAGCTCCAGCAGTTCTGGCCGCTAGTGGCCGACAAGATATCCAGGATTCGCAGGATGCGTTCGCTTTTGGAGGGGCTGGCCTGACCCTGCAGGGCTTTGTTCAGCGCCATCTCAAAGGCGGATTGCAAGGGAGGAGCCCCATTCTCGGCCACGGCGCGGGTGACGGACAGAGCTTCCTGCAGTGTGCACACTTGGGGGTCCAGCAGCCCAAGGCTCAAGCGCTTGTCCTTGGCCAGGCTGAGGATCAGGTGGCGCAATCCTTCGGACGGCTTGGATGCGGCGACCACACGGATTGCCGCGGCGAAGAATATCGCAGGATCGGAGCTGGCCAGCCGATTTAATACCTGCCTGGAGGTGGAGTCCTTTTCTCCAAATGACTCCACTGCCTTAAAGATTTCGGCAACCAGAGCTTCGCTTTTATTCATGGGGCTATAGAGCTTATCGGCCCATGAACGCCCTTCTAGTGCGAAATGTTGGCCGGCGCGCTGCGTCCAGGCCGGTCATTGCAACCAATTACCGGCGATGTTCTTCCTCGCGCGCCCGGCCGCTCCGGTAAGCTTCGCGCTCATGGGCGGTGCGTCCTTCGAGCGTATGCCGTTCCGCGGGCCGGGGACCGCTGTAACGTGGCATGGAATAAGGGTGAACATAATTCGCCCGATTGGCCCAAGTGCGATTCCAACGGGCATTATTGATGAACACCGCGTGCTGGCCCCACGCAAACCGGGCCGAACCCCATCCCCAGGGCGCGAATGCCGCACCGATCGTAATGCCAAAGCGGAAGCTGATGGCGCCTCCAATGAAAAATCCGGGACGGGGCGGAGCAAATACGACCAGCGGGTTGTAATAGGGAACTACAATGAATGCGGGATTAGCCGGCAAAATCTCAATATACGGGCCAGGGTTGACAATGATCTGCGGATTGGTTCGCAAATATCCATAATCGTAGGCCGCATGCCGTGCGCGTTGGACGGCGTCCATCAAATCCGGCTGCTGCGCCAGGGAAGCGTTACCCAGTTCGCTGGTCCAAGCCATGTCGGAGGCCATCATGTCCAGGACCGATGGAAACGGCAGCAGGGCCTGCACGCTGGGATCCCAAGGAAGCTGGTCGGCGGAAATCGCCGCGGCCAGTGCATCGCCGGTCAGGTAATGATGCTGATCCGACCATTGCGCCGCTGGGACGATCTGATCGGGAAACGTGGCGGCCGCGAAAATTTGCGACAACAGCGGATCTGGATAGAGCGCAATTCGTTGGACCAGCCGGTCCAGTTCCGGCGGCGGATAAGAGGGCGGCGGTGGTGGCGGCGCTTGGCCCCAGGCAACGGGCGTAAAAGCCGCCAGGGCAAAAGCCAGCGCGGCGCCGATCGCAATAGCGCTCCTGATTTGGTTGTGGATCGTTCTCTTCTGAATCCTCGGTTGAATTCGCATAACGTCGGTCTCCTGATCTCTTTTTAAAACTGCACTTTCTATTTTGCACTGCCTCCACTGCCAAGGACGGGCGTGACTCGGCACGCGTTACTAAGTCAGGTGTAAGTGCAGATTAAAAGTCTTTGAGGGAACCGGTCCCGGTCACCAGCCAAAGTTCTTGGCAGGCGCTGGGACAGCGGATGAGGGCGTACCGGCGGTGACAGAGCGAAGTTTATCCAGTATAGCCGCCACGTAATCCACGGTCTCCGGAATGGGAGGAATGCCACCCTCGTGGTCCACGCGTTCAGCTCCGGCGTTGTAAGCGCCCAGCGCCAGGGCCGGATCGTTGTGGTAGCGCTGGAGCAGGGATTTCAGGAGTTTGGCCCCAGCCTCTACGTTCTGCTTGGGATCGAACGGATCGTCGACATCGAACTGGTCGGCCGTGGCTGGCATGAGCTGCATCAGGCCCTGCGCACCTTTGGCCGAAAGCGCACACCAGCGTCCAGCGGATTCTCGATCGATCACCGCGCGCACCAACTGAGCATCGACGCCGGTTTTTTCGGCTGCGGCGGCGACCAGCGAATCCAATTCTCCGGAAGGAAGCGGATCGCAATCGGCGGCGCTCACTTGCACGGGACCAAAGGGAACGGTGAAAAAAGAGGATCGATCCGAAGCTGAAACGGAAGACGCGGGTTTAGCCGGCGACAGCCCGGGGATGAGCGACGCCTGCTTTTGAATCGCGGCGCGCTGCTCGCTGATGGACGGCGCCATGGCCGCTTTCACGGAAACTTCGAAATCCGCCGGGGGCTGAGCGAGGAGCACAGCCCCTATCAGCAAAACTCCACTGGAGCAAACCGCAAGCTTGCCGAGCATGTTCCAACCAAGCATGTTCAGACCATGATGGAACCGGCCGGCGGATTGTTCGGATTGTAGGCTGCGATAGATCCGACGGCGGGAAGCCCGGGGGCATCCTCCACCGGATTCTGGAGCGCGGACGGCACCCAGGTGTAACCGTCGGCCTGACGCATGGCAGTTGTTATGGATGGATCCCACCCCCAAACCATGATGGGAACATCGATGGAGTAGCCTTCGTTCGCCAGCTGCGTTGCCAGCGTGGCGCGCTGTTCCGGATTTTGGATGTTCCGCAGAGCCTGTACGGCCGCGGGCTGGGAGGCCCAATAGGCTTGGTCGTAAGCTTGCTGCTCGGCCCCTGGCGTTAAGCTCGCCTGCATGGATGAGAGCGGCTCCGCGTCGTTCGATTCTGTAGCCGCGCTGGATTGCGTAGCGGTTGGTGACGCCGAAGTGGTGGAAGCCGATCCGTAAGGGTTGCTGATGGCGGCCTGCAGGAACGGATCGTAATCATCACCAGAGGTGGTCGAACCGGAAGCGGATGTGCCCGTGGTGGACGTGCCCGTGGTGGATGTGCCCGTGGTGGACGTGCCCGTGGTGGATGTGCCCGCGTTAGAGGGAGTTCCGGCGTTAGTGCCAGGCAGAGATCGGATTACCGTGGGTCGTTCCGACTCTGCCGACTCCGACGAGGCAGAAGCCTCGCTGGCGCGCGTGATGGAGATCTTCACATCGTTGGGATGGATGCCGAACTTTTCCAACGTTGACGAGACCGCGTCGGACAAGGCGCCGTGGAAACTATCCAGGCTGGCTTTGCTTAAGGTTGCGCTGCTGCTTGTTCCGGATGCGGGCGTATTGGTTTCGGACGAGAACATGCTGTGCAGGTGAATCATGGTTGTGACCTCCTTAGTGTCATGAGACTGCTCTTGCGCCCATCAAGCGGTAAATGTAGGCGAGAATCTCGGCTACAGCGCGATATAGATGGGGCGGGATATGCTGTCCAACTTCGACGGACTTGTACAATGCCTGTGCCAAGGGCGGATTCTCAATGAGCGGCACGTCAAACTCCAGCGCCCGCGCGCGAATACGCAGGGCCAGGTAGTTCTTTCCTTTCGCCACCACTAGCGGGGCAGCCATGGTGTCGTGGTGATAACGGATCGCCACGGCATAGTGCGTCGGGTTCACCACCACAGCCGTGGCGGTCTTCACTTCGTCCATCATGCGGCGGCGGCGAACGTCGCGCTGCAACTTGCGGATGCGCATTTTGGTCTGCGGATTTCCGTCGGCTTCCTTGGACTCGTCACGGATATCCTGTTTGCTCATCCGCATCTGCTTCGAGAACATGCGCTTCTGGCGGAAGAAATCGATGAAGCCGAAGAGCAGAAAAAGAGCCGCGGCTTTCCACAACAAATCCATGCAGAGGGACCGCAGCGTCTCCAAACCCATTTGGAAACTGCTGAGCGGGATCAGGAGCAGGCGCTCGCCGTTCTTGGTAATAAGCCAGTAAATGGTGGCACCGAACACAGCCACCACGGCCACGGCTTGAATGGCCGAGAACAAGCCCTTTTGCGGCAGCGACTGGAGCTTCGAAATCACGTTGAAATTCGAGCTCTTGGGAGTCATGCGCGAGAGGCTGAAGGAGAAGCCGGTGGAACTGAGTTGGAACACAACGCCGGTCAAAAGCAGAACGCCGCTGGCGTACACCAAAGGCGAGAGGCCCCGCGAGAGCGCTTCGTGCAGGATTCCGATCAGCGTGGCTGGGCCCAGGTCGCCCCGAAACGCTTCTACGAACACTTCCCTGGTTACATCCTTTAAAGTTGCCAGCAAAGACGGGCCGGTCTGCGCAATCAGCAGCACGAAGACGGTGAATTGCAAGCCGCTGACCAGCTCGTGCGAAGCGGCAAATTGCCCCTCTTTGCGCGCTTTGATCAGCCGCCGCGGTGTAGCCTGTTCCGTCTTTTCGCCCGAGGGATTCATAGCCTGTTAACGCGTCAAAGTCCCAACAGCCGTCCCAGAGCCGTGAATACTTCCGCGCCGAGCTGTTCATACAGCTTGGGTATCAACAAAACCAAAAAGCTTAAGGCCGCGAGCGCCGCCAGCATCTTGGCGGGAAAGGCCAGAGCGATGAGCTGCAATTGAGAATTCAGATGCCCTAACAGCCCAATGGACAAATCAATCAAGAACAATAGAGCCATCAAGGGAAGCGCCAGATGAACTCCCGTGGAAAAGATGCTGGAGCCGAGCATGACCAGTGCCTCCACACTCGCGCGCGAGGCGATAAACGCGCCGGGAGGGTGCGTCTCCAAGCTGCGCGCCAAAATGGTCAGCAGCACGCGATCGAATCCCATAGCGAAGAACAACAGACCAGAGGTCAACTGCGCCAGCAGAAGGAGCACCGTGGAATCGGCCTCGGTGTTGGGGTCGATGGTCGACGCATAAGCAAATCCGGCTTGGGTGCTGATGGCTTGGGCGGCAAACGTCACGGCTTCGATCAGGAACGCAACGGCCAGCCCGGTGGCAAGACCGATAGCAGCTTCGGCCAGCATCCAACCCGCTACCTGCATCATGCTCTGCGGCAGCGGATCGAGCACCGGCCAGCGCGAATACATTCCGAACGTCAAAATCATAGCCAGCGTGATCTTGGCTGCGCTCGGACCAGCCTCGAGGCCGGGTAGCGGCAGATACACGAAGACCCCGGAAATGCGGGCCAGCACCAGCAGAAACGCGTACAACACCGACGTCGGAATGGCGGGGTTACCGTGCATAAAATGCTAGCGTGCGTAGCGCGACAGGTCGCCAAACACTCCGATCGAGTAGGCCGAAAGCTGCTTAAACATCCACGGCATCAAAAGCAGGAAGCCGAATAGGAAAGCCGCCAGACGTGGGATGGTGCTGAACGCGGAATCCTGCATGGACGTCGCGATCTGGATAATGTTGACGACGATGCCGACTGCAAAACCGATCATCAGCAACGGCGCGCACAGGAGCACGGTGGTCCAAAGAGCCTGGCTAATAATGTGGACAGCGGTTTCAGGAGTCATGAATCCTCAATAAAAGGTTTTGAGAAGCGAGCCGATAACCAGATTCCATCCGTCCACCAGGACGAACAGAAGAATTTTGAAAGGCGCGGAGATCATCACCGGCGGCAATTGCACCATACCGACCGAGAGCGTGATGGAGGCTACCGCCAGATCGATCACCAGGAACGGCAGGTACAAAACAGCTCCAATTTGGAAGCCGGCCTTCAACTCGGAGAGAATATAGGCCGGAATCAGAACTTTGAGATCGAGATCGGCCGAATTGCGCGGCGCCGGAGACTTGGTCATCTCGACGCAGGTCTGTATGTCTTTCTCCCGCGCGAATTTCAAGAGGAAATTCTTGAGAGGCTTGGCGCCCTCCTCAAAACCCTGCTCCCAGGAGACCTGACCGCTCTCTACCGGTTCCCAGCCGCGGTGATAGATGTCCATCACCACCGGCTGCATGATCAGGAACGCGAGGAACATCGATAGCCCCACCAGCACCTGATTGGAAGGAGCCGACTGCGTTCCCAAAGCCTGCCGCAGAAAATGCAGAACGATCACGATGCGGAGGAACGGACTCACGGACATCACCACGGCCGGCAACAGCGTCAGCAGCGTCAATAAAATGACGATCTGCGTGGGAGTGCTGAGCGTGAGGCCGCCTTTGGGACTAGCCGAACCGAAAACAGGAATGGCCCCATTGGTTGCGGGCGCGGCCAGTGCGCTGGCGGCGAAGAATAAGAACAACAAAATGGAGCGGAACTTGATCATTGGCTCGAGCGATACGATAAAGACGAAGAAGGCGGCTTTTCTAGGGCGACTGGCGTATCCAACAGTGTGCAGGAGGACGGAGCAGTGGCGATCAAGACCGTCCGGTCCGCCACGCGCACCAGATGCAAAGCGTGCTGCGGCGTCAGCGGAACGCGTTCCAATACTTCCAGGCGCCGCCCGTTTCCAGTTCGTCGCGTCCCTAGCTTGAATGCCGCCAGTCCTCGGTTCTTGGCGAGCCACAGCAGGCCGCCCAAAAGCCCGAAGACTAACAGCACCATGCCGATCTGTTCTGTCAGTTGCATGTGTCGGTTAGTTCAATGCGTCAGTTAACTTGAATGCCTCAGCTAGTTGCATGGGCGGGGGCGCCGCTTTTCTGCAGCATCTTCTGGATTCGAACCGAGACCGTGTTGTCGATGACGATTACTTCGGCCTCGGCCAGTTTCACGTTGCTGGCAAATAGCGGGAACGGCGCTCCAGCGGGATGATCCGTCCGCAGCACCGATCCCTCCTGCAGTTGAAAGATCTCTCCAATACTCATCGAGAGCGTCCCCAACTCGAGTTCGACGACGAACGGCAACTCCCCGAAGCGTTGTAAAACGTCGGAGGCGTTCATCGCTATTGCTGCATGTTGAGCAGATTCTGAGTCATCTGATCGAGCGTCGAAATAACCTTGGAGTTGGCATCATACGAATTCTGGTAAACGATGAGATTGGTGAACTCGGTGGCGATGTCCACCGTGGAAGCTTCCAGCGCGCCGCCTTCCACCGTTCCCAACGTGCCAGTGCCTGGAACCCCAACCACCGGCGTGGCTGTATCGGCGCCCACCTGGAAGTTGTTCTCGCCGACCGAAATCAGTGAATCCGGATTGCTCACCGAGGCTAACGCCAGCTGCCCGATCACCACCTGGTTGCCATCGGAAAACTGCGCGGTAATCGCGCCGCCATTAGCGATGGAAACCTGAGTGACCTGGGAGGCGGGCACGCCGTCCTGGGTACTGGCGGAAACAGCCGACGCGGCGGAATACTGGGTAATCACCGGGGTGCCGTTACCAGCGTCGGTGGCCAGATTCCAGTTGATGTTCATGTCGTTGGCGCCATCGGCCAAGCCGGTAATAGGGATTTGCACCTGCGCCGGCGCGGCCGGAGAGGTCAAATTTCCATTGGCGTCGAACGACAGACTTCCGGTCGCCACTGAACTGGGAGTGCCGGCCGTTCCGCCGGCAAGGTCCTGCCCCGGTATATCTACTTCGTAGTTCCAGTTGCCGGGCGATTGCTCGGTGAACGTGATTGTGAGATCGTGAGTCTCACCCAGAGAGTCCACGACCTGGATCGGCGCCGAGAAAGTTCCTGTGGTCCCGCCCACCACGCCGGAGGCGTCCAAGTTCAAACTAAGCGACATATTTTGGGTGGCGCTAGGAGTCTGCAGCGCATTGGAGGGAATCGTAATATCGCCGATGGGACCGCTCGTATTCAGTACGCCATTCTCTGCGGTCCAGCCTTGTACTACTTGACCGGTATTGGTAACCAGGTCGCCGGCGGCGTTCAGTTCGAAGTCCCCGGCGCGCGTATATTCCGTGGTCCCGGAGGGGTCCTGGACGACGAAGAATCCGTTTCCGTTGATCGCGGCGTCGTAATTCCCTCCAGTAGACTGAATGGATCCTTGCGAAAATATCGCCTCGGTTTGTGGGGCCGACACACCGCCGCCGATCTGGGTTGAACCGCCCGCGATGGACTGCTGCAGCAGATCGTAGAAGTTCGCGTTGCTGTCCTTATAGCCGACGGTATTCAAGTTGGCCAAGTTATTCCCGACCACGTCGAGAGCGTCCGAGGCTGCTGTAAGTCCGCTGAGTGCGATGGAAAATGATGACACTGAATTGCTCCTTTTAGGTTCTGTATTGGTTGAGTTCTGTTAGGACGGGATCGGTGAATTGGTTCAACTGCTGGAAGTGGTTGTGGTGCCGCTGCTGGTCAGGGTTGCTACTCCCTGGTTGATTCCCACCAATTGCTGTAGCTCGCTGTACTGCACAAGCTGGCCGACAAACTGGATGCTGTCGGTGGGATTGAGCGGATCCTGATTCTGAATCTGAGCCACCAGTAACTGCAGGAAGGTTTGCTCGCTGGTGAGTGAGCTGACTGAATTGGCTGAGCTGGTGCTGCTGCCGGTGCCGCTGGTGCCATTCGTACCGGTGTTGGACTGAGTTTGAGCTTCCATCAGGGCTTGCGCCCGATTCGCTATCGCAGAGATCTGCATTATCCGTTTCCTCCTGATGGGGCGTCGCCGCCCAGAGTCTGCTGATTCAATTCCTGCTGCCATTGGCCGTTGGCACGGCGCTCGCGCTGGGGCTGCCGCTCGCTACCAGAAGACTGTTGCTGGTGAGAACCGCCCTGTCCGCCTTCGTGGGAGTCCTGCTGGCCGGATTGCGTCGCCGCCCCGGCCGATTTCATTACGTCCGCCTTCCATCCCTGGTCGGTCAATTGGTTGGACAGATCTCCAAGATTGGACCGGAGCGACTCCCGCAGAACGGGATCGGAAGCGTGCACCGAAACATTCACCGTGCCGGCGCGCTCCGCTACTCGGATGGCCGCCGAGGATTGATCGTTGGCCGTCAGATGCAACAGAATCTCCGAAGTGCCCGATGTCTTCGGCAGATCCGGCGCCACTAAATGTGTCTCCTGAGCGGCGAGAGGCAGATTCGCATGTGTCGATTCGGTGGATTCTGGCGCACCCTGTGCCGAGCCAGTCGCGGGGACCTGCAAGACAGTGGCATCCGTCCAATGCGGAGAGGCTGCTGGGGCTTGCTGAGGACCAGGCAATCCGGAAGGGTTCTGACCAGAGGCAGTGGGTTTCGCGGTCTCTGGAGCCGAGGGCTGTGCTCCGCTTTGCGCATCACCCCCGGTCTGGCCTTGATCAGTCGCCGGCTGCCGCGCGTCAGAACTCTGAGGCTGAGTCCCCGTAGCTCCCGGTTGTGCGGCCGAAGTCGCGTTGGAAGTAACTGGCGTCGTGGCTTGCGCAGTGGCTTGTCCTGTGAGTTGGGCCGTGGTTTGCGATGATACTGTGGATTGCGCGACAGACTGCTGGCTAGGAAAACCCTCCAGGCCAAGCATGCGGACCGCAAACGCGAAATTCTCGGCTTGTGGGACGAGCGGAAGCTTCGGCGCTGCAATCGGACTGGATGTTGCGCGCTGCAGCGTTTCGGACGCTCGATCCATGGCGTCATGAGCGGCCGGAAGTGGCGCCGGGGACGATGTTGACGCGGCAACAGAACCCGCTGGGAGCGTTGAGTCTGGCTTGCTTTCGACGGACGGAACGGTGGAAGGCGGAACGGCCGACGACCGAGCAGTTGCATCGGCGGAGCCGGTTGGTTTCCCGGCAGATAGCGCGCGGGCGGGCCTTTGGGGAGTAGCACTGGCGGACGCGGCGCTCGATGCATCTGGTGGAGCAGGGGTTGGCACAGGAGTTGGCGCGGCATTCTGTACCGGCAGGGGTGTTTGTTCCGGCGTTGCATCTGCGCTCGCGGGCCAGGACGGTGCGGTCGATGAGGACGCCTGCGGAGGCGCGGGAGATGCCGTCACGTCGGACGGATTGGCGTTCGTCAGCGTCGTCGCGACAGCCGTCGCGGACACTCGAGTCGACAGACTCCGAGGCGCGGTTGTTGCGTTGAGCGCTGCTTCTTTAGCTGACGCCGCCGATTTAGAAACTGCTGCGCCGGAGTTAGGCGATGCTCCCGAGCTTGGTGATTCGCTCGACTTACCTGATTTCTCCGCAGCTGGCTCAGCGGCGAGCACGTCTGACGGATCCGAAGACTTGGCGGTCGCCGGCTTCCGGGTCAAATCGGGTGCGACAGCCGATGCGCTGGCTGGCGAAGGCGCCAGAATATTGGATTGCGTCATCTGCGCCTGGGACGTAGCGAGCGTCGTGGCTGCTTCTGCTTCCTTTGTGGATGTCGTCGCGCTTCCAACTGAGGAGGTTTGTGCGGCAGAACCTTGAACCGAGGCAGCCGGGGTTCGTACCGAGGCAGCGGAGCTTCGTATCGAAATGGATGAGAGCGACGAATTGACGAGCGCGGCAAGGGACGCCGGCAGCCCCTTCGCGGTCAGCGGCGACGTTTTGCCGTTCTGCTCACCCGATAACGGAACTTGCAGCGCGGATCCCTGGCCTGTGGTTTCATCGATGCTGTCCAGGGACGCCGCTCCATCCGCCGATTGGGGCGGTATCGCCGACTGGAGCAGTAATGAAGACGGCTTGCGCAGCATCGCGCTGGGAGTTTGCGGGACTACCGGAGCCTGCAGGACCAAAGTCTCGTCAGTTCCAGAGGTGTGATCCGCGGGCAGCTCTTTCTTCGTGGAGGAATTTGGAACGGCCGCTCCATCTTGCTTGGCTCCACTTTCATACGGCAGGTCTTCGAACATCGTCAAGCTGTCAAAGACGTTTTGGAACGGACTTGCTTTCCCCGATTCCGAGGCATTGGGGTCCGACGATGTGGAGAGAGCTACTACCGGCGAATGGAGAGACGCAGACGCCGGTGCGGAAACAATCACGACGCGGCTAATGCAGGTACGCGGCCACAACTTCCACAGCCGGATTATCAGCGCGTTAGCATGCGCGTGCGTCGAGAACTCGGCGATCACCGACTTAGTTTCGGCGAAGCGAGTGACAGCCTTCCGGGATCTTATCGCGAATGCGGAAGAAAGTTATACGATTTTTCGACTCTCTGGTTTTGGCTGCGTACTTGCACTGTGAGTGTTCGCTCATGGATCAGATCAGCGTTCTGGCCGCGGCGGGCATGCAGGCTCGCATGCAATCACTCGACCTTGTCGCGAACAACCTCGCGAACTCGTCCACCGGCGGATACAAGAGCGACGGCGAGTTCTACACGCTCTTCACTTCCGAAGCGGCCGGCGATGACGGGTCCGGCGGTTCCTCGGTCCCCATGATCCAGCGGCAATGGACCGATTTCGGGCAGGGCCTTCTGGAACAGACTAACAACCCCCTGGACTTCGGCCTTTCCGGCAAGGGCCTCTTTGTAGTACAAGGCCCCTCCGGGCCGCTCTATACGCGCAATGGGAATTTTCGTTTCTCGAACACCGGCGCGCTGATCACCAATGAAGGCTATCCTTTGCTGCAACAAAATGGACAGCCGTTCAAAGTCAACACCGCGCAAAAGTTGGATGTGGCGCGCAATGGGGAAATCAGCCAGAACGGAAAATCCCTTGGCGCCATCAAGCTGGCCGAATTTGACAATACCGCGGGACTAACCAAGTATGGCGCGAACTATTTCACCAATAGCAGCGGTGAAGAGCCGGCGGAAGCTACCGGGACGCAGATTTATCAAGGCAAGATCGAGACGTCCAACGTCAGCGCTTCGCACGGCGCGGTGCGTATTGTGGGCCTGTCGCGGCAGTTCGAAATGATGCAAAAAGCGATTTCGCTTTCCAATGATATGAACAAACAGGCCATTGAAGAAGTTGCCAAGGTGTAGCTGGAAATGACAAGCGAAGTGACGAGCGGGAAAGTGACAAGAAGGAACTCATAAAATGATCCGAGCACTGTTTAGCGCCGCCAGCGGTATGAACGCGCAGCAAACGAACGTGGAGAATATCGCGAACAACATCGCGAATTCCAACACCGCGGGATTCAAAGCCAGGCGGGCGCAGTTCCAGGATTTGCTGTATCAGAACCTGATCCAGCCCGGCGCGGCCGCCACCCAGCAGACCGTCGTTCCCACCGGACTGCAGTTGGGCCTGGGCACTCGCGCGGTCTCCAATGAGGTGATTTTCACGCAAGGCGATTTTACCGAGACCGACAATCCTCTAGATCTTGTGATTCAAGGAAACGGTTTCTTCCAGGTGCTCCAGCCATCCGGTCAAATTGGCTACACCAGGGCCGGCACTTTCCATCTGAATAATACCGGCCAGATCGTAGATCCCAATGGCAACATACTGGACCCGCCCATCACGGTTCCGGCTAACGCGCTGTCGCTGACTATTGGCAGCGATGGAACCGTGAGCTATACGCTTCCCGGGCAGGCCGCGGCGCAGCAGGCCGGACAGATTCAGCTCGCTAACTTCGTAAATCCTTCGGGTTTGAACAGCATCGGTCAAAGCCTCTTCCAGCAAACCGACGCTTCTGGGGCTCCCGTGATCGGGACGCCCGGCGGCGCAGATGGAGTGGGCACTTTGATGCAAGGCTACGTGGAGCAATCCAACGTCAGCATCGTTCAGGAATTCGTGAACCTGATCGTCAGCCAGCGCGCGTACGAAGCAAACTCAAAGGTGGTCAAAGCCGCTGACGACATGTATCAACAGGTAAACAACCTCAGGCAATGACCGTGGATTGAACGAATGAATGTCTGGCTTCTCTTTCTGACCATGGTCACCCACTCCGGACCCTGTGAAATCATTGCGAACGATCGCATTTTTGCCGAGGACCTGGCAAAGGTGCTGCCGGCCTTCGCGAATAAAATGCCCGGCGATGCCGTGATCGGCTATTCGCCGGCTCCGGGTGCGCGGCGCGTTTTCGACTCCTTGGAGTTGCGCCGCATTGGCGCTCCCTATGGCGTGACAGTCGCACCCGACGCGCAGGCGTGTTTCGAATGGAGCCTCCAGACCTTGACTGCTGACGGAGTTCGCGCGGCGATTCGAGACTCGCTGCAATCCCCGGACGCGCGCATCGACGTGCTGGCCATCAGCAGAAGCCAGGCGCCCGCGGGCAAGCTGAGCTTTCCTCTTTCGGGCCTTTTGGCCTCCACGTTGAGCGGCCCGGATACACCGGTCACCTGGCGCGGGGAAGTGATCTATCATGGCTCGCGCAAGTTTTCGATATGGGCGCGCGTGAAGATATCGGCCAGCATGACGCGCGTGGTGGCCACTCAGGCGATTTTGCCGGGGCAGACCGTCGCAACGAACCAGGTGCGGGTAGAAACTTACGACGATTTCCCCCTGCGGAACGACATCGCGCGCAATCTGGAGGAAGTGGTGGGACGCATGTCTCGCCGTCCGATTCGCACCGGACTGCCGGTGTTTCGCGTCGACCTGATTGAGCCGCTGCAGGTGCAGCGCGGCGAACTGGTGGACGTCACCGCGATCCAAGGCGCGGCTGAGCTGCGCATGCCCGCGGTCGCCGAGACCCAGGGACGGCAAGGTGACATGATTTCACTCAGGAATCCACGCACCGGAAGGATCTTCCGCGCACGCATCGAGGGAAAAGACAAAGCGCTCGTCATGCCCTGGCCCATTCCGGATCAAAACATGTCGCAGCCGCCTATGCCCGAACCAGTCATGCCGGAAACCATGCCGCAAACTACGAGGGTGCAATGAAGGTACGGATCCTGAGTCTCCTGTTGATAGGCGCCGCGCTTTGCACTGCTCAGTCAACGAAGAAGAAGAAGGGGCAAACTCCCCCGGAGCCCAGCCCGCTCGATAAATACATCGCCGACGCCTATCACGACGCCAAACTCCCCGAAGCCGCCCATCCGCTGGGTTCCACCTGGTCGCAAAACGCGCTGTTTTCCAATTTAGGGATGGACCTGCGCGCCAACCGGGTGAACGACTTAGTAACCATTGTTGTAAGTGAAACGTTTTCAGCCGTCGCGAATGGCGACGTAAAGACACAGCGGCAATCCACCGCCCAGAGCAACATCGCGCAGCTGGCCGGCGTCACCAAAACGACTGGGCCTTTAGCCAATCTGCTCAACACCAACACGCAAACCCAACTGCAGGGAACCGGCGAGACCAGCCGGGGCGCCGTCCTCACTGCCAACATGAGCGCCCGCGTGACGCATGTCCTGCCGAACGGCTATCTGGTGATCGAAGGAACCAAGCGCGTGCAAGTGAGTTCGGAGAATCAAGTGATCACGGTGCGGGGCGTGATACGGCCGGTGGATCTGATTCCGCCGAACACCATATCCTCCAACCTGATCGCGCAAATGGAAATCCAGGTAAGCGGCAAGGGCGTGATCAACGATTCCATTCATCGTCCGAATATCTTGTACCGAATTTTAATGGGCATCCTGCCGTTCTAGTTTATAAATCATGCAATTCTCACTTGTCACTTTGATAATGGCGGCGCTGCTGCTGCAAACTCGGGCCTCCGCCGATATGCCCACCACACGCCTGAAGGAACTGGTGTCGCTGGAAGGAGTCCGGGAGAATCAGTTGATCGGTTATGGCATCGTAGTGGGACTGAAAGGCACCGGCGACCGGCAACAAACACTGTTTACCGCGCAGAGCCTGGCCAACATGCTGCAGGAGATGGGTGTCACCGTAAATCCCACGCTCATCCTAGTGAAGAACACCGCGGCCGTGATGGTGACAGCCAAGCTTCCGCCGTTTGCGCAATCGGGAATGGAGATTGACGCCACCGTGGCGGCCATGGGCGATTCAGCCAGCTTGCAAGGCGGACTGCTGCTGATGACCAGCTTGCGCGGCATCGACGGCCAGGTTTATTCCATCGCTCAAGGACCGGTAGTCACCGGCGGCTTCCTCGCCGGCGGAGCCGGCAACACACAGACGGTGAACCATCCCACCGTTGGCCGCATTCCGAGCGGAGCCATCGTGGAACGCCCGTCGCCTTCCGTTGAGCCCACCAAAGAGGTCCGTCTCCAGCTCCACGATGCCGATTTCGCCACCGCGGCCCGCATTGCGGAAGTGGTCAATCGCCACTTCCTCGCGGATACGCCGTCCATCGCCCACGCCGACAACTCCGGCCTGGTGAGCGTCGCGATTCCGAAGGATTTCTCCACCCGCACCACTGAGTTCATCGCCGAACTGGAAGCACTGACGGTAGAAACCGACCGGCCCGCGAAGGTGGTAATTAATGAGCGCACCGGAACCATCGTGATGGGCAAGGAAGTGCGCGTTTCACCGGTTGCCATTATGCATGGCGATCTGACGGTGGAGATCCAGACCACCTATGATGTCTCCCAGCCAGGACCTCTCTCCAATGGGACCACTCAGGTTACACCGCAGGTTTCAGTCGGAGTCAAAGAAGAAAAGGCGCGCAATGTAGTCCTAAAGGAAGGAGCCACGGTTGAAGAACTGGTGCGTGCGCTCAGCTCCATCGGATCCAC
The DNA here is from genome assembly GCA_963725455.1 of Bryobacterales bacterium. Taxonomy (GTDB): domain Bacteria; phylum Acidobacteriota; class Terriglobia; order Bryobacterales; family Bryobacteraceae; genus Palsa-89. The sequence continues at coordinate 3,820 of CAVRZH010000020.1, read as the reverse complement.
GCCGCGCGACATCATCGCCATTCTGCAAAGCCTGCGCGCGGCCGGCGCCTTGGAATCGGAGATCGAAGTCATCTAAGCCGAGCACCCCAGGCGCGATTCAAATGGACATTCATCTCTCACCCCAGGCATTGACGGCCATCCCACGGGGCCTTGGCACGCCCTCCAACAGTTCCGTTATTCCGGAGAACGAAACATTTCACAGCGCCCTTCAGTCCGCGGCGGATAAAACCGATACTCCCGAAAAAATCTCCGGAGTGGCCAAGCAATTTGAGGCGCTGATGATCGAACAAATGCTGAAATCGGCGCGTGACACCTCCGGCGGCGGATGGCTCGGAAGCGACGACCAGGACGATCCGACCGGATCAATGGTGATGGATATGGCCGAACAGAGCCTTTCCCAGGCCATGGCGGAACGCGGCGGAATGGGCATCGCGAAGATGGTAACCGCCAACCTGGAACGTGGAGTGGCTCATCACGCCAACAGCGAGATTCCCATAGGACAGTCTAAGAAAGAATAGCTGCAGGAACTGGGCAGGTTCCAAAGCTATGCCCAAGTTGGCACTGGCATGGGGTTCACTTGAGGGGCGCGCTGGAGAGGGACGGTAAAGTGAAACGTGCTCCCGCTGCCTATCCTGCTATCCACCCAAATCCTGCCTCCCATTTCTTTGACTAGTTCCAGGCAAATGGTCAGCCCCAACCCCAGACCGCCGTGCTTCCGGGTAGCGGACATATCCACCTGAGTGAAGCATTCGAAAATCTCCTGCTGCTTTTCGGCTGGAATCCCGATCCCTGTATCGGATACGGCCAGGTGCAGCTCGACCTTCTCCTCTGATTCCGAGGTCATCTCCACGTGAACAGCCACTTGCCCGTGCTCGGTAAACTTGATGGCGTTGCCCACCAGGTTCGATAAGATCTGCGCCATCCGCAGGGGGTCTCCCAGCAGAGTTTGCGGCACGCCCGGCGCAACACCCGACGAGAGCTTCAGTCCTTTCTCTCTGGCGGCCTCCTCGAAAGTTTGCAACGCAGTTGCTACAGATTCGGCCACGCTAAACGGCATTGGCCGCAGATTCAATTGCCTGGAGTCCAGTCTCGAAAAGTCCAGAATGTCGGAAATGATGGTCATTAAGGCGCGCGCCGAGAAACGAGCGGTCTGAAGATAGTCGGACACCTCCTCGCTCAGCTCGGTTTCGAGAGCCATATCGAGCATGCCCATGATGCCATTCATGGGTGTGCGGAGTTCATGGCTCACATTGTTCATGAATTCGCTCTTGGCCTGGCTGGCGGCTTCCGCGGCTTCCTTGCTGGCTGCCAGTTGCGCGGTCCTTCTGCGGACGCGTTCCTCCAGCTCGGCATTGGTTCTTTGCAGTGATTCTTCCGCGCTCTCCAGCGCATCGAAGGTACGGTTTATGGTGCTGCCCAGCGTGGTGAGCTCATCATTTCCATCGAAATAGACCCGCGCTGAAATTTTCCCCAGCCTCCCAATGGCTTCCACGCCGCGGCTAAGCGCGGCCAGACGCGACAGCACGGTACGGTCCAGCAACAGATACATGGCGCCGTCAAACACGATTCCCACCGCCAATATCCACAACATAAGATAGAGCACCGTGACCTTGCCTTGCGAATACACAGTCCGTGGAAGCTCAATCTTAAGAATTAAGGCGGGTTTATTTTGAAGATCGGTGACCAGCAGATATCCGGCGATCAATTTCTCACCGAGCGCGCGCACCGTCACAGGCTGATTCATGGCGCCGGCCATCGGCCGCAACGGCGGCTGCGAGTCACTGACCGTGAAGGCTTACCAATCCGGCGCTGCTGGCCTCCTTCGACAAAGACCTGCGCGCTAATCCGCAGTTCCAGGTGCAGGCCGACTCGGTAGCTGAAGTATTACGAGAACCTGGCCGAAGCACGGGCACCGTGCTGATCGTGCTGGCTTCATTCGTCGCCTTCGTGATGGGTATCGGCGCGGTGTTTGGTGACGACGCCGTCGATGGGGCTATGAATTTCGGAATAGTTGACCTGAGCCTCGGCCCCGTTGTATTTGCCTTGGGCCGAGGTGAGTTGCCCCTGTGCCGCCTTGAGCGAAGCCTCATGGCTCACGCTGCGCACCGACTCCAGATGCCTGGCGGCGGCATCGTACGCGGCCTGCGCCTGCACCAGCGCGGCCTCGGCGGTATCCAGGTCGCGGCCGGGGATCGCCCCTTCGGCGAACAACTGCTTGCGGCTCTTCACGATGCTCTTGTTCAGATCGAGATTGGCCTTGGCCTGCGCGAAGTCCGACTCCGCCTTGAGCGTGTCCTCCGGAACCTGCGCTTTTGTGGCCGTGTCATACGCCGCCTCGGCCGCTTCGAGCGAGCCCTTGTTGTCCTGCGCCGCGGCAGCCAGGTCGGCGTTTTCCAGCGTCGCCAGCAACTCGCCTGCCTTCACCCTCTGTCCGCGCTCCACGTAGAACTTCTTCACCGGCGCGCTGAACTTCGGCGCAATCGCGGCCTGTGCAATGGGCGCAAGAATGGCGTCGGCCGCGATCTGCTCGGCGATCGCCCCCTGCTCGGGATGCTCGGCCTGCACCGTCACTTGCGTCTGCGGCGCCGCGTCTTTCTTGCAGCCGGGCAGCAAGGCGAGCGCCAGAGCCATCGCGCCAACGAAGGAGCTTCGCACCGCCGCCCTTGAATTCAAGTTTCTACTCTTTGGCTCGCTCATCCTGCTCCCCGTTTACTGTTCCCTATTCCCCACTCCCTGTTCCCGGCCTTTACATCGTTCCCGCGATGGTCAGCAATGCGGCTCGCGCCGACTCGTAGCGCACGCGGCCGTCGGCGCGTGCATCTTCGGCGGTCACGTAGGTGTTCTCCGCGTCGACCACTTCGAGCACCGTGGCCTCGCCGGCAGAGTAGCGCAGCTTGGTCAGGTGCAGGCTCTCGGCCGCCAGCGCCGCACTTTGATCCAGTGACGCCAGTTGGTCCCGAGCGGCCTGAGCCTCGCCGTATGCCTCCTCGAGTTGCGCGATCAGGCGGCGCCGGGTGGCACTCAATGCCACCTGAACGGCATCGCGGCGAATCTCGCTCTGCTTCACCTTGTGCTCGCTCGCCAGCCAATCCCAGACGGGAACGTTTACCGTGACGCTGGCCGAGTAGCCCAGGTTGCGCACGCCGTCGGGACCGTTAACCGCAAACTGCGGTGCGTCGATACCGTAGGTCACGTTCAGGCCCACGTTGGGCAGCAATGCGCCCCACGCCGCTTGCACGTCGGCGTTGCTCGCGGCCAGCGCGGCCAAGGCGCTCTTCAGCTCCGGATTGTTTTTCGCCGCGGCCTGCTCCACGTCCTCTTTCGACGCAAGAGCGGCGCGGCCTCCGGCGCGCTCAGCGTGTAAGGCGTGCGGGGATCAGAGAACAGCAGCACGCCCAGTTCCAGGCGGGCCTTCTCCGCCACTACTTGGGCGTCTTCGAAGTCCCGGTCTCGCTGCTGCTCCTGGAGCTGTGCCTTCACCACGTCGGCGTGCGCGGCCTCGCGCGCCTCTTCGCGAGCAGTGGTCAGTTTGGTAAAGTCCGCCGCTTCCTGGCGCGCCTGCTCCGCCACGGCCAGCTTCTTGTCGGTCGCCATAGAATTGAAAAATAAAGTAGTTACGGCTTCCAAAAGCCCACGGCGCGCGATCTCCTGCTCGGCGCTGGCCATGGCTGCGGCCGCGTCGGCATGGCGCAAGGCAGCCACAGGTCCCAGACCCAGCGTCTCGTTCACGATCCCCTGGCTGAAATACTCCCGTACCCCGTTGTTGGCAATGAACTTGGGCAGAGCAATACGTGCTTGTTGAAGAAATGACAAGGCAAAA
>CAVRZH010000019.1:0-5655 GCA_963725455.1 Bryobacterales bacterium | reverse complement strand
AAAATAGTGCGCGAAATCATGGACGCCAGCACGCTTACCGGAATCTGCGCCAGTACATCCGGCATTTGCGGCAGCTCCGGAAAGCTCTCACGCGACATCCCGGCGATACGCGTCCTGCTCCGTCCGCACACCAGGCTGGCCCACTGGTTGTCCTGCAGCTTCACTTCAAGATCGGCGTCCGGCAGCAATCGCACATAATCCAGCAATCGCTTGGCTGGAATGGTCCCCGCGCCCTGCTTCTTCACCCGCGCCGGACACGAGGATCGGATCCCCAGCTCCAGGTCGGTAGCTGTCAAATTGATTCGATCTCCCGTCGCTTCCACCAGCACATTGGATAGGATCGGTATGGTCGTCTTTTTCTCAACCACACCCTGCGATAGATTCAATTCTCTTACCAGGTCGGTCTTGCTGACTGTGAACTCCATCGTTTCCCCTCGCTCAGATTGCCACCGGCTTGATTTGCGCCGGCCAACTTCGGTGATGACGCCCGACGCTGAATGTGATCTGCTCCAGCGTGATTAGCTCTAGGGCTTTCTCAAATGAGTCTCTAACTAGAACCGTAATCGTAGGGTCTGTTGAAATGTTGATTTCTCTCTAAATTATACAAAAATCAGAAACTTCCTGCCACTGAAAGTTGTGGATTCCGGGGTCGGGGACGAAGGAAAATTCGCCTCTTCCCGGCTCTTCCACAGCTCGTCACAGGCAGCCCCAGGCCCCCTTTGTGGATAAGCCAGATAACACTAATGGATTGAGTCAATTAGGCTGTGGATGAGACTGTTCAAATCTGGGCTGAGGTTCCTGAGCCGGTCAATCTTCTGGACCGAATGCAGAACCGTAGTGTGATGCTTGCCGTTGAACGCTCTTCCGATCTCTGGCAGCGAGGCGGGCGTCAGTTCTTTGGCCAGGTACATGGCGATTTGGCGGGGGTATGCGATCTTCTGTTCATTGGTCTTTTGCTTGAGCTGCGAAGGCTGCAAAGAGAACTTCTCAGCCACGGCTTTCACGATGGATTCGATGGTGATCCTGCGCTCCCCGCCGGCCGTCAGATGCTTCAAGATCTGCTGCGCCATTGGAAGCGTGATCGGGGACCCCGTTACCGACGAATAGGCGATCAGCTTGGTCAAAGCGCCCTCCAGCTCGCGAACATTTTGCTTGGTTTTTGTCGCGATAAAGATCCGCACTTCCTCGGGCAGCGCGATGCCCTCCGCTTCCGCCTTTTTGTCGAGAATCGCCATCTTGGTTTCCAGATCCGGAGGCTGTACGTCCACCATCAATCCCCATTCAAAGCGCGACCGCAGACGCTCCACCAGGCCCGGAGTATTCTTGGGAGGCGTGTCACTCGAAATGACAATCTGCTTCTGATGCTCGAACAGATCGTTGAAGGTGTGAAAGAACTCCTCCATGGTCCGCTCTTTGCCGGCCAGGATTTGAATGTCGTCGATCAGCAGCGCGTCGGCGGAGCGATAATGCCGGTGGAACAGCTGCATGCGATCGTTCTTGATGCAGGTGATCATCTCGTTCATGAATCGCTCGCTGGATGTATAGATAATCCGCATGCTGGCGTGATGATCCACCATCGAACGCCCGATGGCATGCATCAGATGCGTCTTTCCCATGCCCACGCCGCCGTAAATAAAAAGCGGGTTGTAAGTGCGGGAGGGATTGGTCACCACCGCTTGCGCCGCTGCGTGTGCGAACTGATTGCAGGAACCCACCACGAAACTGTCGAAGGTGAACCTCGGGTTTAGCGTGATGGAGGTCGCAAATAGCGACTCCTTCTCGTCCCCTGGACTCCTGTTGCCGGCCGCTTGCAACGTTCCGTGGATCTCATACACGATCTCCCGCAGCGACAGATTCATCTCACGAACGGCCGACCAAATGTCCGCCGAATACTCCTGCTGAATCCAATCCCGGGTGTGCGTGTCCGGAACCGACACCCACAACCGGTCCCCTTCCGCCCGGACGAAAGCCGCCTTAGATAACCAGTTATCGAAAGCCTCGGTGCTGATTTTGCCCGAGATCTGTTGCTTAATACGCTCCCAAATATTCATTCCCCGTTCACAATCCGCGCAGTTTTTGCACATGTTTTCCACAGCTTGTGGAAAAGATAAAATTCAAGTGTTGAAAGCTTTTGGAGGAGCCGACCCGACTGCCATCGCGCCAAGCGGTCCCTCTGGAAATTGTTTACTTCCTCGCTTGAGGAAAAGTCAGCATAACACATCGCATCGTGGCCTGTAATCAATTTTTACTCCTTTCCTTTGAATGGGTTAACTGAAACACGATCAGTTCAAAATGGTTGGGATACCTCAGGGAGTAAGTGTGAATATTGGGTAAAGCCGCATGTGGATGGGAGTTTTAGTTCTCATCCGCCCTCCAGCATGCGTCTTGCGTACAAGCTGGCAAGCTCCACCCGTGTTTGACAGTTCTCGGGCTGTCGCGCGACAATAAAGTTCGCTTGGCGGCGATGGATGACTTTCGCCACGTGGCCGTTTTGAAGTTCGCCTCGCGGGAGTAACTCAGCTGGTAGAGTGCAACCTTGCCAAGGTTGATGTCGCCGGTTCGAATCCGGTCTCCCGCTCCATTTCCCCGATGTTTCCTCTGGGAACATTTACCCCACATTCCCTCGTATTGATTCAGTGGAGGCTCGCGATGCTCGGTTTCCTGCTGTGGTGCGTTTTGTTCATCCTGTGCTGGCCCTTGGCATTGGCGGCACTGTTCCTCTACCCCATCGTGTGGTTGATTCTGCTGCCATTCCGAATCCTTGGCATCGCCGTGGGAGGCGTGCTGGAGTTGGTTTGGGCCATCATAACGCTTCCAGCCCGTGTGATTCGCAGAGTTGCATAAACGCGGAGGCCTAAGCACCGTCGATGTAAATCCGCTTCACCCGCGCGTGGATCCCGCACAGCACGCTGTACGATATCGTGCCGGCCACTCGGGCAATCTGCTGAGCGTCAATCGAAACATCGCCTTCGGAACCAAGCAGCGTAACCGCGTCCCCAACAGCCAGCGGAGGGCAATGTGTGATGTCGATGGTGGTCAGATCCATGGACACCGCGCCGATAATGGGCGCCAGGTGCCCCTTTGCGATTACCCGGCCCTTGTTCGAGAGGCGATGCGGGATGCCGTCGGCGTAGCCGGCCGCTAGCACGGCGATCCGCGTCGGCTGCGTGGTGCGATACATTCCCCCATAACCCACCAGCGCGCCCGCCGGCAGGTCCTTTACCGCCAGAACCGCCGTCTTCCACGCCAGTGCTGGCCGAACCTCCAGCAAAGGCGGGGGCGCCGTGCCTTTCGCAACCGGCGAGACATATCCGTAAACGGCGTGCCCGGGCCGCACCATGCGTTGCCAGGCATCCTTGCGTCCATACGCGATGGGCGTGCTGCTCGCCATGTGCAGGATCGGCGGATGCACACCCGCCCTCGCCAGCTCCGCGCACAGCGCCTGAAACACGCGCGATTGTTCTTCGGTCTGGGTGCTGGCGTAATTGGCAGCCGACGCAAAGTGCGTCATCAGACCTTCCAGCCGTGCATGCTTGGCCGCGCCGATAGCTTCTAGAACCTCCTGGGCCGGTGCGCGCGTTCCCAGGCGTCCCATCCCGCTGTCGATTTTCAGATGATAGTCGGCCGATACCCGGCGGGCCGCGGCCAGGCCATCCCATTCGGCGATATCGGAGAGCGCATGAATCACCGGCGTCAGGTTGTAGTCCAGCAGCCCGGCCCGCTCGGCGGGCAGGAAGTCCGCCATCACCAGGATGCGCGTCGTGATTCCCCGGTCGCGCAGGATGGCGCCTTCTTCCACGTTGCTCACCGCCAGCCAGCGCGCTCCAGCGGCGGCCAGCGTGCGGGAAACTTCCACGGCCCCATGCCGGTAAGCGTCCGCCTTCACCACCGGCATCACTTCCACTTCTGGTCCCACCACATCGCGGACCGCGCGGAAGTTGTCGGCGATTTGCTTCAGCGATATCTCTACCCACGAGCGGAAGGCGAACGGGCCCATAAGTTCCATACTAAGGCCGGCGCGTCAGCAGAGCTTCATACTGGTCCGTCACCGCATCCCAACTGTAACGTTCCGCCACCCGCTCCATCGCCCGCCGGCTCCACTCAGTCCGCTCCTCGGCGGACATGTGCAAAACCTCCTCGAGTTTTTGTCTGAGATCGGCAGCCTCGAAGGAGATCCCGGCGCCGCCCGCCACCTCCGCGTTTTCCGGCGTGTTCAGGAACAAAACCACCGCGCCGCGCCCCATGGCTTCAATCAGCGCCGGATGCGTCCCTCCCACCTCTGTCGCATGGATATACGCCAGGCAATGGGACTGGAGTTCGTGATATCCCGCGCCGTAAATCGCCCCGGGCATGACCACCCGCGGATCTCGCGTATCGCGCACGCGCTCGATATACTCCTGCGCGTAAGGCGCATCGCCGATGAGCGCCAATTTCGCCGGCTCCGAAGTTTGCTCAAATGCCTGCCGCACCAGTAGCGCGTTGTTCTCCGGCTCCATCCGGCTGACATACAGAAAGTAGCAGCCGCGTTCCAGGCCAAGTTTTGCGAGAACCTCGGCCTTTTCCACCTTTCCTGTTTCCGCGCCGTACGGGATAAACTGCGTCCGCTTCCCGTAGCGCTCCTGATAATACGCTTCAATCTGGCGCGCATCGGTGATCACCACCGTGGGACAAAACGTCGCCAGCCACTCCGAAGTCGCATACCAGGCCTTGGCCAGGCGGTTCCACTTCTTGCGCTTGCGTTCCAGACCATCCACGTTCAATAGAGTCGGGATTCCCACCAGGCGCGGGGCCAGCGTGAAGATCGCATTCGCTCCATTGCAATACAGCGCAACGTCGGCCCGATGGAAAATCAAATGTAGCGTCGAAAAGAAAGTATGAACGATGGTGTCGAAATACTTGTGACGCAAGGTTGGCAGATATACCAGTGAAACTCCGCGATACGCTGGCTTCGGGTGCCGCTCGCGGCAATAAACCGTGACGCGATGTCCGCGCGCCGCCAGGCGTGTGGAAAGCTCTTCGGCGAACGTCTCAAACCCGCCATACCGAGCGGGGATCCCACGGGTGCCGAGAATTGCGATGCGCGCCGCGGTCCGCCTCCGGTCTTAGCCGCGCGCGGCCTTCGATTTCGCCAAAGCTCTGCCTGGGGATTTCGGGCCTGACGACTTCGGCTTGCTGGCCGGCGCGCTCACTGGCTCATAGCGGAACCATTGCGCGATGTACTCATCGTCCACGCGTTTGCGGCTCATGATGTCGCGCCGCTTGGCCATCACGCGTCTCCAGTTCTTGGCGATATACCAGAACGCCCGCAACGAACTTTGTTCCCGCACCAGGCAGCAGGAGATCACCACCAAGTCGCGCACCGTGATTGAAAACCAGTTACGCCGGTACAGATCGCCCGTGATATTTTTCATGCGCATCAGGAAGCGATTCTTCACCGAATGCATGTTGATCACCGGCGGCAAAGCTCTGCGGTTGCCCGGTAGCACATTGCGGACATGGTACCCGCGCGCATGCGGCGTGTAGATGCAGCGCCAGCCCATTAATTGCGCCCGCCAGGCCACGTCGGCATCTTCGCGATAAACGAAAAAATCCGGATCGAAAAACTCATCGTCCACCGAAATGTCATCGATCATTTGGCGCCGGTACAGAGCGGCA
>CAVRZH010000018.1:0-36392 GCA_963725455.1 Bryobacterales bacterium | reverse complement strand
CGCATTGCCCCTTTCTTTTCGAGCGGGCTCCCTATTAGAATAACACTCTACCTTCTTGATGTTGCCGAGGCAAGTACAGTTTCAAACAAAAGCTAAGTGCCCCGGATCCCCGGTTTCGCTCCTCTATTTCTCTATCGGCGAGATCCGCCCCAATCAGTAGCAATCTTCGGGTCTTCGCTACACTAGTACCAGCCCATGTTTTCAATGGCAAAGAAGTTCATCGGCCACGTGATGCCCGGCGTCATTCGCCCGATACATATTTTGTGGAATCAGGTGATCGGCTTTTTTTTCATTGTCTTGGCTCTCCTTCCCGTCCACTCCATCCTGCGCGACTGGGGAAAAAACGATAGCGGGCCCCGGCTCGCCCTGGAAATCCCCTTCGCTCTCCTTATGGCCGGTTTTGGCATTCACTCCTTCCTGCGCGCGAGGAAAATCTCTAAATCATGAGTTCCGAGCTGCCGGGCCAGTACCCCTTCACCCGAGGGATCTATCCGGACATGTACCGCAGCCGCCTCTGGACCATGCGCCAGTATGCGGGCTTTGGAACCGCCGAGGAAAGCAATCGCCGCTATCGCTACCTGCTGTCGCAAGGGATTACCGGACTTTCCGTCGCGTTCGACTTGCCCACCCAAATGGGCATGGATTCCGACCACCCCCTCGCGGCCGGCGAAGTGGGACGGGTGGGCGTAGCCATCTGCTCCCTCGCCGATATGCAGCGCCTCTTCGACGGCATCCAGCTCGCCGGCATCAGCACCTCGATGACCATCAATTCCACCGCGGCCATCCTCTTGTGTTTCTACGCGCTGGTCGCCCGCGCCCAAGGCGTGGACCTTGCCAAAATCTCCGGCACCATCCAGAACGACATCCTCAAGGAATACATCGCGCGCGGCACCTACATCTATCCTCCGCGTCCCGCCATGCGCATCATCACGGACCTCTTCGCTTGGTCCGCTCACGAGCTTCCCGAATGGAACACCATCTCCATCAGCGGCTATCACATTCGCGAAGCCGGCTCTACCGCCATCCAGGAAGTGGCCTTCACGCTCTCGAACGCCATCGCGTACATCACCGCCGCCATGGAAGCTGGACTCGACGTGGATACTTTCGCCCCGCGTCTCTCCTTCTTCTTCAACTCGCATAGTAACTTTCTCGAGGAGATCGCGAAGTTCCGGGCTGCGCGGCGTCTTTATGCCAGGATCATGCGCAACCGCTTCGGGGCCCGCAATCCCCGTTCCATGATGCTGCGCTTTCACGTTCAGACCGCCGGCTCTTCGCTCACCGCCCAGCAGCCCGATGTCAACGTAGTGCGCGTCTCCATGCAGGCGCTCGCAGCGGTGCTGGGCGGTGCGCAATCCCTGCACACCAACGCCAAGGACGAAGCGCTGGGGCTTCCCACCGAAGAGGCCGCGCGCCTGGCGCTCCGCACGCAGCAGATTATCGCGCACGAAACGGGCGTTACCAGCACGGCCGATCCCTTCGGCGGCAGCGTCTACATCGAGCAGCTTACGGACGAAATCGAACGCGGCGCCGAGGAGTACATTGAGCGTATCGACGCCATGGGCGGCACGCTCGCCGCCATCGAAAGCGGTTTCGTCCAGAACGAAATCCAGAATGCGGCCTACGCCTACCAGCAGACCGTGGAGCGCGGCGACACCATCGTCGTCGGCGTAAATAAATTTCAGCAGCCGGAGAAGGAGCCACCCGCGACTTTCCGCCTCGATCCGGAGCTTGAAAAACAACAAATCGCGCGCCTTCGGGATCTGCGCGCATCCCGCGACGCCGGCGTTGTTGACGCCCGCCTGTGCGCGCTGGAAAACGCCGCCCGATCGTCCGACAATCTGATGCCGCACATTCTTGGCTGTGCGGAAAGCTATGCTACGGTCGGCGAGATTTCCGACCGTTTGCGCGCCGTTTTTGGCGAGTACCGCGAGCCTTAGATTCCTCCGCAGCCGCCCTCCACGCTCCACGCAACAAGTCCCGCATCGCGTCTGGCGACACGCGCGCAAGTTTCACCAGAATGTACGGATACTCGAGGTAATGATCGGTGACGAAATACGTTTCCGGATCTTCGGCGATCAACGCAGCGCGATCTTCGATGCTCATCCGTACTACGAGCGCGCCGATATCGTCCCGTAGCCGCGCGATCATCGTCCCGCCAAACTTGAACGCAGGCGTTCCGTAAGACGTGGCCTCCTCGACGTTCTCGAGCTCCAAGGCCATCTTCCGAATCGCCTCAAACGATACGGGCATCTCCACAATTCTACCCGCGGGCAAGGCGCCGAGGCCGCCGCCAACAGCCAATAGCCAAGAGCCAAAGGCCAACTGCTAAACTTAGCCCATGGAGCGAAAGATCTTCTGGCTCGTCTTCGCCATCCTGGGCATGATCGCCGATTTCTTTCTTCCGCTCTGGTGGGCGCTGGGCGCAACCATCCCCATCGCTGTCCTTAGCTGGTGGATCGCCTACCGCCTAGTATCATGAAAGAGTGAGCAGCTACTTCCTCCTATTCCTTCTCATCTTTGGCCTGGGGCATCCCAAGCAGGATCCCGTGGACCCGGCCAAAAGCGCGAAACTCGTCAGCCGCATCCCATGCGACGGTTATGGCGCGCCAGAAGATCTGTTACGAATCAAAGTGTCATACTCAACCGGCGCCTGGGCGCGCGAGTTCGTCGTCAGCCGCTATCAGGACTACAAGTGCGAAGTTGATGTGAAAGGCAAGTGCCTCCACAAAATAAAAGAGGGCTGGCGCGACGTGTGGTCCGCTCCGAACGAGCAGCCCGCCGCGCATGCCATGCTGCCTGTGAGTTCGTGCTACGAGTGGGGATCTAAAGAGCTGGCCCAATATATTCTGAGCGGCTGGTACCAGGAAGGTGCGGCCGATCCGAAGCTCCCCTGGCGCCAAGCCACCCTCAAGCAGGTATCGACGGTGCCGGAAGTTTACGAATTCACGGATCCCAACGGCGGAACCGCCCGTTTGGAAATCACACGCTAATCGCGCGCGAAAGCGCCCGCCAGCAGAGTCTGGACATCTGCCCTCGCCGGTGCCGAGGTCTGGGCGCCTGCCCGTGTCACCGAAATCGCCGCCGCGGCGTTCGCAAATCGCAGCGCGTCTTCCATGCGAGCGTCCATGCCTGCGCCTTCCACCAGCGCCACCGCCAGTGCCGCGTTAAAGGTGTCGCCCGCCGCGGTCGAATCTACGGCCCGCACCGGAAAAGGCGGCGAGGTGAACGTTCCATCCGGCCCGCAGTATACCGATCCTTGATCTCCCAGCTTCACAATCACCGATTTCACGCCGAGCTCGCGAATCTTGTTTCCAAGCGTGACGGCTTCGTCCGAATTTACCCGGCCCGGCTTAACGCCCGCAAGTACGCATGCTTCATTTTCGTTCGGAGTTGCAATATCGATCAGTTCCAAAATTTCCTTGGACAGAGCGCGCGCGGGTGCCGGGTCCAGGATGCTGATCGCTCCTCTAACCCGTGCTTCTCGCAAACCCTCCGTCACCGTCTCCATCGGGACCTCCAGTTGCAGCAAAACACAACGCGCGCCTTCCAGTGCCCCAAGTTGCGAACGAATATCCAAAGCCGATAGTTCGCCGTTCGCGCCCGGCGCCACCGTGATCGAGTTCTGGCCCGCGTAGTCGACATGAATACAGGCCACGCCGGTCGCTTCCGAATCCGTCTCCAGCACTGTGGCGACGTCGACGCCCACGCCCGCCAGACTGGCCTTGAGAGCACTCCCGAACGAATCGGCGCCCACCCGTCCAATCATCCGCACCGCCGTGCCATTCCCGGCGAGTTTCGCCGCTGCATAGGCCTGGTTCGCGCCCTTGCCGCCCGGAATCATGCGGAAATTCCGTCCAAGAATCGTTTCGCCGGGCAGCGGCAGGCGCTCCACGCTAATGACGAAGTCCATGTTCAAGCTGCCGATCACGACAATCATATTCTTCAGAGACTCGCCAGACCGATCACCACCAGGCCAACCACGTATCCCGCGAACATCAAGCTAACGAACGTCCAGGTGCCCCGCGGAGCCTCCTGGAATTCGCGCCAGATGAACACGCCCCAGATGGCGGCAACCAGCGTCGCGCCCTGACCCAACGCGTACGAAATGGCCGGCCCCGCCACGCCGGAGGCCATGACATTTAAACAGAGCGCGAGCATCCAGATGCATCCGCCCAGGAATCCCAGCGAATGCAGCCGGGCGCGTCCGCGGAAGTAATCCGCATAAGTGACCTTCCCTGCATGCATGAAGACGCTATTCACCACGATGTTGCTCGCGAGCAGCCCCACACCAAACAGAACCAGTGCGGCGTAAGGAGTGAGCAGCCCAGGCTGTACGGCGCGCGTGCTGAAATCCGGCGACACGGCGGCGATCAGTTGCGGATAGAAGAACCCCATCAGGCAACCGGCCACCACGGAGAACGCGAGACCGCGCAATGGCTTGGTCTTCGCGGCCTGTTTGAGACGATGATGAGCTATGGCCGACATCACCATCGCGAAGACGATCAACGCCACGCCGGTAGTGAGCAGCGCGGCGTTGCCTTGGGGCGCAAGAACGTAGCTCTTCACCGTTCCGATCACCAGCGCCAGTCCCACGCCCACCGGAAATGCCACGGCCAGACCCGCCGCGTCGATGCCTACTACCAGCAGAATGTTCGAAATGTTGAAGAGCACGCCGCTCAGGATTGCGGTCCAGATGGCGCTTTTGGACGCTCCGCGCAGGTTTGCAAGAAACGGCGCGCCAGCGGAGCCCGTGCTGCCTAGCGTGAACGCGAACAGCAGAGAGAACGCAAACACCCCGATCGCGTAGTCCCAATAGAAAAGCTCAAACGGCCATTTGTCCTTGCCGGCCAGTTTCTGCGTGTTCGCCCATGACCCCCAACCCAGCATCGTGACCACGCAAAACAGCACCGCAATGGAAAGGTCGTGGACAATAAACAAAGCGAGCGCCCAGTATATCAAGGCGCTCGCCAAATGAGCGTGGTGTCTCTAAGAAGTTTTAGTTCGCGGACGCCGCGCTCGCTGCCTTCCGCTTTCGCGCGAACAGCAGACCCACCATCGCCAACAGGCCGGCGCCCGTCGGGAGCACAGTCGCGGGTTCCGGAGTCGGCGCAGTCGGCGGATTTCCGTTGATCTCGATTTCGTAGAACATGTCAGTGCCCGCGCTCTGCGCACCTTCGGTGTCCACCAGGCGGAATTCCGTGCCTTCCGTGATGCCCTGATTAGCTCCGCTTGTGCCGTACCATGTCCACTCCACTGGTGAACCTTGCGATACCGTCGAGTTCGCCGCAACGTCCACCTGCCCTACGGGCGAGCACGAAGTAAAGAAGTTATTGACGCCGCAATCGTACTTAAAGGCCGAACTCCCAACGCTGCCATAAGCATATAACTGCAGAGAAGTGATCGTCATGCCGGTATCGTTGATGATATTCAGGCCGTCGATGAAGTCGGTTCCGGTTCCACCGATGGTAAACGCAGAGGTGGTGTCGCTCGGCGTGCCCCATTCGTTCAGTATCGTACTGAGATCAATAACTGGTGTATCACCTGATGAGTGCTCATCAACTGTCACAACATCGGCCTGGGCAACAAGCGCAGACAGAGCCAGGAAGCCCGTAAACAAACAAAAATGTCTCATTATTCCTCCGGTGATCTTCATAAAAAGTATGAACTCGCGGAGCCCAACAAGGCGTTACGAGTGATATATCACGAGTGATATATAAGGTAGAATACCCTGTCGAGGGCGCTTTACCTAAGATTCCACCGAGCAAATCAAAAGAGGTTGTACTGGTAGTACTGCCGTTGCCCCGTCTCTGAAGCCGAACCCAAGCGACACTGTTACGGCCAGCGAGCCCTTCCCCCCAGCTAATTGCTAAAGCCTCCCGGCCTGTATACAATCATGGGAACGCTTTAATAACGCTCGGCCCGGCAGCCCGGGTCTTTAACGAAATAGGAAGGTCTATGCAAAGAATTTTCCGAATGGCGACCCCTGTCTGGCTGTTCCCCGTACTGCTAACGCTCGTCCACGCCCCCGCTGACGCCCAGGTGAACCTAGCCGGCGTCTGGAACAATCTGCAGATACTCCACGAAGACGAGCCGGAGCGTCTCCCTGGTCCCGAACTGGGTGATTACCTTGGGGTTCCTATCAATCCCGCGGCCCGCTATCGCGCCGACGCCTGGGATGCATCGCTGATCACGCTACCCGAGTATCAATGCCGCGTTCATCCATCGGACTACGTCCCCAGCTTTGCCGGCATGCGTATCTGGGAGGAGTTTGACAAGGACACCCAGCAGCTCATCGCCATCCATACTCACCATTTCGCCTGGGGCACCGAGCGAACCATCTGGATGGATGGCCGTCCGCATCCGCCCGATTACGCATTGCATACATCGCAGGGCTTCTCCACCGGCAAGTGGGAAGGCGACGTTCTCGCCATCACGACCACGCACCTAAAAGAAGGATGGATCCGCCGCAATGGCTTGCCGCGCAGTGATCGCGCCGTTGTCACCGAACACTTCATTCGCCACGGCGACAACCTCACCATCATGACCGTGATTCGCGACCCCCCCTATCTCACCGAGCCGTTCATACGCACGCGCGACTACCTTTATGAAATCGGCGGCCAGATCGCGCCTTATCCCTGCGAAAGCGTGGAAGAGGTCATCCGGCCAAAAGGGGTGATCCCGCATCATTTGCCCGGCACCAACAAGTTCCTGGACGAATTTCCGGCCGCTCATGCCGTCCCCCCGCAAGCCGCGCGCGGAGGCGCTGACACCATGTATCCCGAATATCAAGACACAATCCGCGGAACTGCTCCGGCCAAAAAGGCGGACGCAAAATGAAAACACTCTTTGCCTTATTAGTCGCGACAGCCAGCCTGGCTTGCGCGCAAAATCAGGATTCTGAAGTCCACGTTTGGCCGGTGCAAGGCAACATCTACATGATTGTCGGCGCGGGCGGCAACATTACCGTCCAGAAGGGCAAGGACGGCGTCTTAGTGGTGGATACCGGCCTGGCGCCGATGGCCGACAAAACGCTGGCCGCGATCCGGTCCATTTCCACTGGTCCCATCCGCTACATCATCAATACGCATTATCACGCCGATCATACCGGCGGCAATGCGAAGATTCGCCTGGCCGGCAGCACCATCGTCGGCGCCAACGTCACCGGTGACATTAAAGACGCGGGTGTGGGCGCTGCGATTATTTCGCACATCAATGTCATCAATCGCATGAGCGCGCCTACCGGAGCGCAGGCCCCGTCGCCGGAAGACGGCTGGCCTACCGATACTTTCCTGAGCGATCAGAAGAAGCTGTACTTCAACGGCGAAGGCATCGACATCCTGCATCAGCCGGCGGCTCATACCGATGGCGATAGCATTGTGTTCTTCCGCCGCGACGATGTTATCAGCACGGGCGACATCTTTACCACCACCAATTACCCCATCATCGATCTCGCCGCCGGCGGCAGCATTCAAGGCACCATCGACGCGCTGCAGAAGATCGTCGATTTGATCATCCCGATATACGGCCAGGAAGGCGGCACCATGGTGATCCCCGGCCACGGTCGCCTGTGCGACTTCGGTGACGTGTTGAACTTCCGCGAGATGACCATCATCATTCGCGATCGCGTTCAGGACATGATCAAAAAGGGCATGACGTTGGAACAAGTGAAGGCTGCCCGTCCGACACAGGATTACGATCCTCTGTACGGATCCAGTACCGGCTTCTGGACCACCGACAAATTTGTCGAAGCCGTCTACAAAAGCTTGAAGGGTGAGAAATGAGAAAGATATTTTCGATTTTAATCTTTGCGCCCGCGCTCTTCGGGCAATTTCCCGGAGGCCCGCCTCCCGGCCCTCCCAAGCCGGCTAAGGAAGTCGCGCCCATCGATCTCACCGGTTATTGGGTTTCCATCGTGACCGAAGACTGGCGCTTCCGCATGATCGCGGCTCCCAAGGGCGATTTCGCGGGAGTGCCGCTGAATCCGGAGGGCGTGAAGGTAACCAAGGAATGGGATCCGGCTAAGGATGAAGCCGCCGGCAATCAATGCAAGGCTTATGGCGCGGCCGGTCTGATGCGCATGCCCACGCGCCTGCACATCACTTGGGCTGACGGCAACACGCTGAAGATTGAGACCGACGCCGGAACACAAACCCGCTTGTTGCACTTTGGTCCGCCGCAGTCTCCCAGCGGTCCTCCGACGTTGCAGGGCTATTCCGCCGCACGCTGGCTGGGACCAGCCGGGGGTGTCGGCTATTTCGGAGCGGCGTTCGATCCTACCAAAGGCGGATCGCTCGAAGTGAACACCAGCCACCTCGCGCCCGGATATCTCCGGCGTAATGGAGTACCGTACAGCGACAAGACCACGGTCCAGGAATTTTACGACGTGATCAAGGAGCCCGAAGCCAACTGGATCGTGGTGAAGACCATCGTGTCCGATCCGACGTATCTGTTCCGCACCATGATCACTAGCACGCACTTCCGTAAACAGCCGGATGCCACCGGTTGGAAGCCTTCAGCCTGTTACGACCGCTAACGCTTTAGCGCGAAGCAGCCCGCTCCAGACGATCGCGAATAGCCGACCATTCTTCGCCAGCCGGCGGCTTTTCGATGACGATCCAGTCACAGCTTTTCGAATCTGCTTCATGCAGCTTTTCATACAGCACTGCGGCATATTCGCGCGGGTCGGCGGGCATTTCCAGACAAATTCCTCGGCCGGGCGGAAGATCTTGTCCAGGTTGAATTAAGATCAGGGGCGTCTTCGGGCTATAATGCCGGGCGTGTAGACCGGGCGAGGGGTGCGCGCCTTCCAGCGCGGAACCGAGCACTTGGATCGGCCCGATCACTGCTTCGATCTCGCTCTTCGTCACCATACCGGGCCGCAGCAACACGGCCCCCGGTCTGGCGAGCGAGAGTACGGTGGATTCAATGCCTACGCTTGACGGCCCGCCGTCCAGCACCATCGCGACGCGATCGCCCAACGCTTCTCGCACGTGTTGCGCGGTGGTGGGCGAAAGCTCCATGAACGGGTTAGCGCTGGGCGCAGCAATGGGAACGCCCGCTTCTCGAATCAATGCCTGCGCGATAAGATTTGCAGGCATTCGCACGCCGACCGTGTCTAATCCCGCGGTCAATCTATCTGGAACGTGCGGCTGCTTCGGCAAAACCAGCGTCAACGGCCCCGGCCAAAATTTGCGCGCAAGCCTCTCAGCCTGCTCCGGCCATTCGCGCACCAGTTCGCGCGCCATTTCGATGGAGCTTACGTGAACGATCAGCGGGCTGGTGGCCGGCCGGTCCTTCGCGGCATAGATTTTGTCGATTGCCGCTGGATTCAGCGCATTCGCGCCCAGGCCGTAGACCGTCTCCGTAGGAAACGCGACGAGTTCGCCCGAGCGGATCAACTCCGCGGCGCTTGCCAGCTCACTCGGGGAGATCTTCTTTTCCATCGCCCGCGATTTTTCCGGTGTGTTTATAAACCAGGAAGGCGTGCATCAGGCGATCCAGATCGCCATCCAACACGCGATCCACGTCGCCGATGGAAAGCTTGGTGCGATGGTCCTTCACCATGCGATATGGCGCCAGCACATAGCTGCGGATCTGGCTGCCAAAGTTTATTTCGAGTTTGGAGTCCTCCACCTTCTTGTCCGCGGCTCGCTTCTTCTCCATTTCGTATTCGTACAACCGGGCGCGCATCTGCTTGAGTGCGCTGGCGCGGTTCTTATGCTGCGAGCGTTCGTTTTGGCACTGCACCACAAGACCTGTAGGAATGTGCGTCATGCGCACCGCCGATTCGGTTCGGTTCACGTGCTGGCCGCCGGCACCCGAAGCGCGGAAAACGTCGATCTTCAGATCTTCCGGCTTAACATCGATATTGATGTCGTCTTCGATCTGCGGATACACGAACACCGACGCGAACGAAGTATGGCGCCGTGCGTTGGCGTCGAACGGCGAGATTCGGACCAGGCGATGCACGCCAATCTCCGATTGCAGCAGACCATACGCGTTTTCGCCGTTGATCTCAAGCGTTGCCGATTTAATGCCCGCGCCCTCGCCCTCCAGGCGATCCGTTACCACCGCCTGCATGTTGTGGCGCTCCACCCAGCGCAGATACATGCGCAGCAGCATTTCCGCCCAATCCTGGCTTTCCGTGCCGCCCGCGCCCGGATGGATAGCCATAATGGCGCTCTTGGTATCGTTCGGGCCATTGAGCAGCATTCCGGTCTCGAGCACTTCCAGGCGCTCGGAAAAGCGCTGGATCTCGCGGTCCAGATCGGCCGTGACGTTTTCACCTTCGCGCCCCAGCTCGAATAATGTATCCAGGTCCGAAGTCAGGCGCGCCACCTCGGCTTCGTCGGCAATGGCCTGCTCCAGGCGCTTGCGCTCCTGCATGATCTTTTGGGCTTTTTCGGGCTGTTGATTCCAGAAATCCGAATCGGAGATCTGTTGCTCGATCCTGGCTAACTGCAGCTTCTTGTTGGAGGAGTCAAAGATAGCTCCGCACAGCGTCAGCTTGCTGGCGGAGCGAAGCGTATTCTCTTTCGTGTTCTTCGAGGGTCATTTTGGTGTTTGTGCTGGAATCTTTTATTTTACCAGGGGCGGCAAATCGAGCAACTGTCCACGCTTCCCGACGTTCCAGCCCTCGGTTCCGCCCAGCAATTCGTGCTGTCCGGCGGCTTCATGGATGTGCCCACAGTAGAAATAGCGCGGCTGTTCGCGTTCGATGAATTCGCGGATGGCCTCGCTGCCGAAGTGTTTGCCTTGCCCGGCACGATCCAGCGCCGTATTTTTCGGCGGCGTGTGGCAAATCAAGACCAATGGGTCCAGGCCGGAAAATTTGTTGAGCCGCTCTTTCAACTCCTGCTCGGTATACTCACCCGGCGTGTCGAAGGGCGTTTGATTCGAGTAGCCCAGCCCGGCGACGTGATAGCCGGCGATCTCCATCTTCCGTCCATGAAAATCGTGAAAGCCGTACTCGGCGCAAAAGCGAGCGATGTCGGCCTCGGATTCATGATTGCCGGGGATCACGTACATGTGTTCCGCGCGCTTTTGCAAGATAGGCCCCATGGCGTCCAAGCCTCGCCCGAAATTCGCCAGGTCGCCGGCGGTAAAGTAGTAATCGGCTTCGATGGCCATCAATTTTTCGAGCGCGGCCCGGTCGCCGTGGATGTCGGAGAAGATAAGGAGTTTCACGTCACTTTTTACCACAGCTGGGGGTCTAGTAACCGAGGCTTCTTGTGATTGTCGACGAAAAGGGCAACACTATCACCGATGCTCCGGCCATGCCGCCGCTCACGGAGCGGCAGGAACAAGAAGCCGAAGACCGCACCTCCGTCAGCGCGCTGGTAGTGCACGAGGCGATTCGCAAGGATGGCGATGAAGAGTTGCGCCGGCCCATCTCAGCGCTGGCCTGGTCCGGGCTCGCGGCGGGACTTTCCATGGGTTTCTCGTTTGTCGCCGAAGCCTTGTTTCGCACCTACACGCCCGTCGTTCCATGGCGTCCGCTGATCACCAACCTCGGTTATCCGCTCGGCTTTCTCATCGTGATCGTGGGACGGCAGCAGCTCTTTACCGAAAACACTCTGACCGCCATCATCCCGCTGCTGGCGCGCCGCAACCTGACGACGTTCTGGCAGGTGTTGCGCCTGTGGAGTGTGGTGCTGGTGGCGAATATCGTCGGCGCTCATGTTTTCGCCTGGGTGATTGCGAATACTCCGGTGCTCCATCCGAAATTTCACATGGCGCTCGGTCAACTTGCGACGGAAGCAGCCGACGTCACTTTCGGTACAGCCATTGTGCGCGGTATCTTCGCTGGATGGCTTATCGCGATGGTGGTGTGGATGCTGGCCGCCACCGATTCCAATCGCATTCCTATCATCCTGATCATGACGTATATCGTAGGCATCGCCGGACTGACGCACATCGTGGCCGGATCCGTAGAGGTGCTCTTCCTGGTGATGAGCGGCGCGAAATCCTGGCTGTCCGCCGTGGGCGGCTACATGCTGCCGACGTTGATCGGAAACGTGCTGGGCGGCGTCGCGCTGGTCTCCGCGCTCAATCATGCGCAGGTCATAGCCGGAACGCCGCCCATGAAGCGAACGTAGCGCCGCCGCTCAGAAGCGCAAAGGGTGCGGCGCGCACCGTCTTGCTCGAAGGAACTCTTCCGCGCCCGACTCCGTTTTGCGCGTTCCTCAAAACGTCAGATGCAGCGCGAACTGCAGGAAGCGCGAACTTCCCAGCGTGTGCTGGATGTATCCCAAACTCCCGACCGGCGGGTAAGAAGGGGGCCCCGAATAATTCGGGAAGAACGTCACGTTGTTATTCGGCGCGTCGAAATCGGGATGGTTAAACACGTTGAACGCGTTAAAGTTGAAGCGCAGCCGGAACCTCTCAGTCAGCATGAATTCCTTGCCGAGCGACATGTCGAAACGGGTTTCGAAGGGAGCGCGGAACAAATTGCGGCCGGTGTTTCCGAACAGCGACTCATAGTAATCGCAGCCGGTAGGGTCGCAAGGAGGAACACCATTGGTTCCCGGGGCCACAAACTGCGGACCGAAATCGTTCACGTTCAAGACCGGCTTGCCGGCATTTACTCCGGTGGTTCCCTGCAGTGTAGCCTGCGGCGCGGTGACCCCCGGGTTCAGCGGAACAATCGGGTTCGCGATGTAGATGTCGCTACCGAAATATAGACTTCCCACGGACCCCGAATAGTCGTAAACGCTATACGGCTCGCCGCTCTGCGCCACGGTTTGTCCCCCGATGGTCCAGCTGTTCACCAGAGCGCCCATCCCCCTGCTCTTCGCCAGAGCTGGCGTGGCGTAGCTGTAGTTGATCAGGAACACATTGGGCCGGTCGAAATCCGACGACGCGTAACTGGAGCGCGGATCGATGGGATTGTTGCCGGTGAAAAACAGTCCCAGAGCGCTTTGCTCGTCCAAAGCGTGGGACCGGGTGTAGGAAGCGGTGAACTGCAATCCGTTCGATAGCCGTTTGCGTGCCTGCAGCGTCAGAGCATCATAATTCGAAACGCCCTCCGCTTCGTACAGCACGGAATTCATGTCGTAGCCGATGTAAGGCACGCGGATGGGCGCGTTGCCGGAGTATTCAGGCGTCGAGATCGGCTCCGTATCCAGGTTGTAATTCGGACTTACGCCGCCGTATGAGTACATCTGGCCGTTCACTATATGTTGCGGCGTGGCGATCTGCGGCTCGTTAAATGGAATGGGCAGGATCTCGTGCTGCCCGTGGTTGCCGATGTAACCGGCGCTGAACAGCCAGTTGTTCGCGGCCTGGTATTGCAGATCGAAGGTCCAGTTTTCCGTGTAGGGCAGTTTATTGTTGATGTCATAGCCGCCAAACAGCAGCGGACCGAAGCGGTTGCCCGCGGGATAACTGCCCGATATGGTCTCCGCCAGGTTCGGCAGCAATGCCTGGAACGCGGCCGCGCTCCCCACCGGTTGCGGCGCTGGTGTGGTTCCGAAAGGGGCCGCCAAAGTTGGGCTGCCGGAAGCAAAGATGGGATCCACGAACGGAGGCGCCAGTGTCACGCCAAAGGGTCCGTTGAAACCCGATCCCGCCGGTGGCGAGAACTCGCTGAAGAATTCGCCGCGGTCATAATAAATGCCGAATCCGGTGCGCACCGTCAGCTTGGATGTGGGCGACCATGCAATGCCCACGCGCGGCGCAAAGCCCCACTGGCGCTGCTTCAACAGCGAGTCGCTGGCGCCCGGCGTACCGAATGACGGGTTGTTGCCCGCGATCTCGAGACCCGAGTTCACAATGGTATCGGTGGCGGCATCGTAAGAATAGAGGCTCGGATTGAAAGCCGTTAGCCGGCCGTATTTTTCCGACAATGGTCCGTCGAAATCCCAGCGCAGCCCCAACGTTACGGTTACGTTGCTGCGCACTTTGTAGTTGTCGTTAATATAGGCGCCCACGGTGTCGGCGCGATAGTAGCGTGCCGCGCTGCCGGCAAAGGCCTCCGAGTAAGTTCCGGTTCGAACGTCGCCTTCCACAAAAGTTTCGAAGTTCTTGAAGTTGATGAGATCGCTGTTGGTGTTGTTATTGATCACGTTCAGCTGCGTGTAATCCCATGACATGCCGACCGCTATGGTATGTCGGCCCTTCACCCAGTTCAGAGAGGTCCCGTACGACCATTGATTTTGCGCCATGCCCACGTTGCCGAAACTGACGCTCGGTCCAAATTCCAATTCGTTGGCCAGGGTTGGGTCGGCACTGCTGATTTCAAATTGCGGAAACTGAGTGGACCCCAGCAGATTGATTCCGAACTGGCTCGGATTAAACGACTGGCTGGTGGATGAATAAGCGCGCATGCGGGTGAAGCCAGCGCGCTGCTCCCACGTCAGCGATGGAGTCAGAAGCACCGTATTGTCGAGCGAGAACGATTGGGCGCCCGCGGACAACGTTTGAGGAAATCCGAGAAACGCTCCTACCGCGCCAAATGGCGTGGTGGTGGGATTGTTCTGCACGTAATACTTGCCGGTCAAACGATCCTTGTCGCTGATCTCATAATCGATGTTCGCGATCCCCTGGTCGACGCTCGATTCCGAGTTGGCACCCTGCACCACGCCATCGTATCCAAGCTGGGTTGCGAGGCCGGGATTAGTGATTTGCGGGCTGGGAAACAGATACTGGCCATTGGGCAGCTTGGCGTTGAGCAACGCGGCGGCTTGCGGGCTGATCTGGCTGGCGCCAAGCGTCTTACCGTACGCGCCCTGAATCATGTTGATGATGCCTTGCGCGCTGCGATCGTTCGTCAGCGTAAGCGGCACAGTGAAGTCGCTCAGCGAGTCCGCTGCGTCGGCAATGCGAACGCCTTGATACGACAAAAAGTAGAACAGCTTGTCCTTCTTGATGGGACCGCCCAATGCGGCGCCGAACTGATTCCTGTTCAGGTAAGGATCTTTCTGGGTAATAGCGGGCGACGCGTTGTAGAAGAACGGCGCGGCGTTGAACACGCTGTTCTGGAAGTACTCATACAATTGGCCATGCAGGTCGTTTCCGCCGGACTTAGTTAGCACGCTGATATGCGCGCCGCTGTGCGCGCCCTGGCTGGCGTCGTACATCGCGGAGTTCACCGCAATTTCTTGTATAGCCTCAGGAGGCGGCGTCGGAAGGGCTTGCCCGATGGCCGCATAAACGGAAGTGTCGGTCTGAATTTCGCCGCCCGGGCCGAAGCGCTCGCCCAGGTTCAGCACGTAGCGGTTTTCGCCCACCCCGCTGGTGGTGTTGCCGTTGAACAGATTGTCCGCGCTAATGCCGTTCAGCGAGAAACTGTTGCTGGTGTCGCGCTGTCCGTTGGCGAAAATAGCCTGATTTCCTAGTCCGGCATTGGCGCCCGAGCCTTGTAGAAAATCCGCGTGAACGCCAGGGCTCATGATCGCAAGCTGGGTGAAGCTGCCGGTGCCGAGCGGCGTAGACTCGATGGTCGCTTGATCCACAACGTAGCCTGTGGTGGCGTCAGTTTGGTTCATCAGCGGCGTGCCTACCACATCTACCGAGGTAGCCACGGTGCCCACCTTCAGGTCTCCATCCACCGTGCTGGTACGGTCCCCACTGACCAGGATCCCGGTGTGAGTCTCGGTGTCGAATCCTTCCTTCGTAAACTTGAGTTCGTAGGTCCCCGCGGGCAGGTTGGAGAGGGAATAAGAACCCGTCGATTGCGAACGCGCGGTCTCCGTCAGGTTGGTGGCCACGTTACGCGCCGTCACGGTCACGTCGGCTACGGCAGCTCCGGAAGAGTCTCTCACAGTGCCGGTGATGGTGCCAAGAATCTGCTGTGCGCGGGATGGCACGTGAGCGGTGAGAATGAGCGCTAGCAGAGCAGCGGCCGTGAAGGCTGGCCGCGGAAAACGGTGGCTGTTCATCATAACAATCCTCCTCAGTGACCCTCGAACCGTGTGGACCTCCCCACGGCAGTTTAGTTATGGCAAACGACAGCGAACTTCAAAGTTATTTAATTCTGCCCGAAACGCGGACAAAGCGTTGGGACTTAAGACATCGTCAACGTGATAGAGCGATGTCCCTTTTGATACCACTAAATTACAGACTAATGACGCCCGACCTGAATGTTACAAGGATAGCCTAATTCCAGATCTGACAGAAAGCATTTTTCCGTTTCGGGCCCGGGCAGCCTGAGGCGCTGTGCGGTATCGTAGGCCATATGAAAACACTCTTGGGGATGGTATTAGCGGGGATAACTTTTGTGTCACTTGCGACGGTGGCGCAGGCGCAGTTCGGGCCGCCCAACGGCCGTTACCGGCCGGAGGCAGTTTCGGCTATGATCGACCGCGTGCATGCCGATCTGAACCGGGGCTATGCGGTATGGCATCTCCGGCATGGCGATCGCGAGCGGTTGACGCACGCCGAACGCCAGCTTCGCGATTTCGCCCGGCGCTGGCACGAAGGCAGGTTCGATAAGCCGAATCTCGATGGTGCAATTGGGGCCATCCAACACGTGCTGGACGACAACCATTTACGGGGCGGGGAGCGGGACGCGCTCTGGAATGACGTGGGCGAGCTGCGGCGCATGAGAGAAGCGTACGACCGGCACGAGATCGGCTATCGTTAGCCGGCCAGCTCAAATACCTAGGCGGTTCCAGATGCGGACTTGTTCGGCTCCCAGAGGACTTCTGGCACTCCCAGTACGTGATTCACCCAGCGGCTCCAGACGAAGAAAGCATCGCTCAAGCGATTCAAGTAGCGAATTGCTTCCGGCGGGATAGATTCCTCGCGCCCCAGAGTGACGGCCAACCGCTCGGCGCGCCGGCAAACCGTGCGGCAAACGTGCAGCTCCGTGTTTAAGCGCGTGCCGCCGGGGAGCACGAACGAGCGCAGCGGCGCCAGGTCCGCATTCATCCGGTCGATCTCACGTTCCAGCTGGCGTATTTCCGTTTCGGTGACGCGAGCCTGTTTCGGATGCACGTCTTCGGGCCTGGTGGCCAGGATAGAGCCAAGATTGAACAACTCGTGCTGCACTCGTAGCAGAATGGGCGCCAAAGCCGGTACGGATTCACTGGAAGAAGCGGCGGAGATAGCCGCCATGCCGACGAAGGCGTTCAGCTCATCCACGGTGCCGTAGCACTCGATGCGCGGCGAATCTTTCGAGACGCGCTGTCCGCCGGCTAAGTGGGTTTGGCCCTGATCGCCGGTCTTGGTGTAGATACGATTCAACGCGAGGCGGGGTTGGTCGAACTTATCTTCGTCAGACGTTGGGTCTTTCTCAGATGCTGGGCCAGAGTCAGGATCGGGCACGGATGGCACTCCGGTTCCCATTGTGGATCTCAAAAACTATTTCTTCAAGTTTGTCTGGACGGGTGCCGATAAGGTACTGAAAGAAACGATATGCGTGTGGAGACCCCAGTAGATACCATCGACAGCGAAGCCAGGCTCAATCGCTTCAACCGCCTGATGCAAGAGCTGATCCGTGGCAATATGAACCGTAATACGTTCCAGCCATGGGAGATAGAGATCCTGCTGGACATCGAGGCTTGCCAGATCCGCGAGCCGGTAAAGCGCGAGACTCTCCGCCGCTATCAAAAAGCAGTGCAGCGTGCCATGGAAAAAGGCGCTCCCGTGCCTCTGCGTCTCTCCGAATACTTGAACGGGAAAAAAGGCGCGCCGGCCCCGGCCTTAGCCACCGACGGTACGCCCGACAGCAAAACCGCTGAGCAGGCCGGGTAATATTCACCTAACCGGCCGCCAACAAGGTAAGACTCAGGTTTGCACTGCGCCCTTTGCTATCCTAAGGTGGATGGGTTCAAGCGGAACGGCCGGTCGGACAGTTTTCTGCGTCAAATTCCAGCGGGACATGCCTGGACTGGACGAACCACCCTTCGACAGTCACCCTCTCGGCCAGCGCATCTATGAAAACGTCTCCAAAGAAGCCTGGAAGATGTGGCTGGAGCAGATGAAGATGATCATGAACGAGTACCGGCTCAACCTGGGAACGCAGGAAGCGCAGGAATTTCTGCTCAAGCAGATGGAAGATTATTTCTTCGGAGCAGGCGCCGCGCTCCCGCCGGGTTACGTTCCTCCGCAGACGAAAAACTAAACCACCGGCAAAGCGGTCGCGATTTCGAATCGCAATTCCCGATGCGAACCCCGTAGCGCATGCTCCACTTCTTCAGGAGTTTCTCCGCGCGCAAAAATGAAACCCAGGTAGCTTGCACCCTCCGGCAACGGGACCAGCTTTTGTCCCTGCTTGGCTGTGATGATTACGTCTTCGATGCCCGGATGGGCGCGTGCCGCGTCCAGTCCTGCAACATCCACATAGATTCCTTCGCGCGGGATAGGGATCATCATTACTCCGGAGGAAGCAGTTGTGGATGCCAGGGCGCCCGGCTCTTCACCAGCCGCATGCCGCAGGATCAGGTCTTCCAGTCCCGGTAAAACTCGCGCGCACAGTCCGCCGATGGGCCTCGCTGCCACTTCCAGCATCCAGATGCCGCGCGAGTTCACTCGCATTTCCGCATGGATGGGGCCGTGCGTGAGGCCGAGAGCTTTGACAGCGGTGTGGGTGGCGTGCAAGATCGCGTCTTGCGTCGTCTGATCTTCGCGCGACGGCGTAACGTAGATGGTCTCTTCGAAAAACGGGCCGTCCAACGGATCGGGTTTATCGAAGAGCGCGAGCATCCGAAACTCTCCGTGCGTCAAAATTCCTTCGAGCGCGAACTCGCGGCCTTCAATGAAGCTCTCCACTTGCAGAAACCGATCCTGGTCTTCGTGCATGCGCGCGATGTCGGGATCGGCCAACAGGTGTTCGATCCGATGGAATGCCGCAATAAACTCCTCAACATTGTTGGCGCGAATCACGCCTCGGCTGGCCGAAAGTCCGAGCGGCTTGAGCACGCAGGGATAGCGGGCTTCGCGGGCAAGACGCCCCGGGCCGTCGGACAAAGGAACACGATGAAACTCTGGGACCAGCAAACCAGCGGCGCGAAAACATTCACGTGCGAGAAACTTGTCGCGGCTGGCCGCAACGGAATCGGGCGAATTGTAGCGGATGCCCATGCGTTCGGCAGCCAGCGCCGCGATGTACGCTGGACGATCGCCCAGAGCGACAATACCATCGACGCCGCCATCCACGCGGGTTTCGGCTGACAATGTTGTGGCGGCTCTCGGCGGATCTTCGAAGCGCAGCGCAATTGCCTGGTCCCCCCACGGATCGTCCAGCACATGACAGCGATCGGTAGCCAGCGACAGATCGTAACCTAAGCGCTCGGCTGCGGCGGCGAACACGCGCGTCTGATAGCCGGTGGTGGCGCCGATCAAGAGCAAGTGTTTGTTCATCGAGCTGCCGGCGGATCGAGAACGGGTTCCGGTTGGACGCAAATGCCCGCGCCATCGAATGAATAAAACGAACCCACGCTAACGGTCAGGTTGGAGTAAATGCCCTTCAGGAGGCCTGTAGCTATTACTCCGGCGAAGTCGTTGCATGGTTGCAATCCAACGGGCGGAGCGGGCGCGATGAAATTGATTTGATAGAGCCCGATGTAGTCCTTGGTCGCGCCGGTGAATAGCGCGACGGGAGCGCCGGGTAGAGGGCTGGTAGCCAGCGCGTTGGGGCGATAGTTGAAATCCAAGTTGAAAATGGTGACGGTCGGGCTGCTCGCGGCGACGGGCTGTCCGGTGGTGAGAGACGGATTGGTTTGTCCAAGTCCGGTTGCGTAAGCCACCAACTCCTCGCCGGCCACAGCCGGACTATTGGCCGAGACGGCCGTTCCATCCGCATGCGTGACCATCGGGGCGCAGTGCACCTGCAGGAAGGGACGGGCGGCCGCAGGCGCGATGATGACGTCGCACGCGGTCAAAATATGAACATGGTCAGGCCAAGCTTGCGCGGCGACATAGGGAGTCTCGACGCCATTTACGGAAACCGCAATGCCGCCCGGGAGCCGTTGGACAATCCCGGTGCTGATAGGGATGTCGAACGGAATTTGAACCGTTACTGCTAGCACGTTCGCGCATATCACAGTGTTGGGGGGGACGCTGCAGCCGGTGGTTGCCTGGCTGACTTGCAAAACGGGCATGGTTTCCACAGACGTTCCATTCCAGAAGTTTGCGGCGATGGCCGGCAGTGATCCGGATGGATTGTACCCGCTGCCGGGCTGCACGTACAACGTAAGCAATTGGCCGGGAGCGATGGTCAGCGGGAACGGACTAGAAAATCCAGCGCCAATCAGCGCCGGCCCGGACGACGTCGTCTGCGCCAAGCATAGCGAAGCGCCGAGATATAAGAGAATGAGATTTCGCATCTGAGACGCGACAATCCCATTCTAGAACGGTCCTCGGCCGGTAATTTCTACTTACTTTCGGTCTTTCTGCTCTTCCTTCGGTTTGGCCGCCGGCTTGGGCGCCGGGCGTGCAGGTTCTTGAGGTCGAGCAGCTGGCCGGGGTTGGGGACGCGCTGCTTCCTGCGGCCGGGCTACCGGCCTTGGTGCCGGACGCGCTTCGGGCCGAGGTTGCGGACGCGCTGCTTCCTGTGGCCGCGCGGCGGGCCGAGGTTCCGCACGCGCTACTGGCAACTGGTGCGATGGGGGTTCCGGACGAGCTTCTGAATGAGCCTGCGGACGGGCTTCCGGCGTTTCCGCGCGCTCGACTGGACGGGCCGCTTGAGCCGGTAGCCGCGCTGCCTGAGGTACGGCGCGGCTTTCCGGAATTCGAGTGGCTTGCGCTTCCGGTCGCGTATTCACCTGCTGTCGCGCAGGCGTCTCGGGCGCGGGCCGGGCCGCAGCTCGCATGGCGGCGGCTGGAGGATGTGATTGAGGAGCTTTGTATGTAGTGGCAAGCGGATGCTCGGCTACCAACGTGGCTGGGTGCGCGTTAGCGCCTGATTTTGCAAATTGCGCGCGATTGGAAGATGCTTCGCGGGCATGCTGAACCTGAGCGGCCACTGGTGGCGTCCGCGGATCGTGCAACACAGCCATTTCCTGCGGCGTTGGACGTGCGTCCACTCCGCCGCGCCCGCCGTTGTAGCTGACACGATTGCCGCGATTGTTGGGCACCGAGTAGTTATAAACATTGCGAACAACCGAAGTATTCACATTTGTGACCGAGCGGTTGTAGTACACAGAGCCGTGATTCCAATAAGCGCCGTAGTAGCCGCGACCGGTGTATCCGAAGCCGTAGTCGATGCCGCCGTAGTAACCAATGTGTGGACCCCAGTAGCCGGTATGCCACAAATAAACGCCGTTATCATAGCCCCACCACGGCGGCGTCCAGAGCGCGTCTACCCAAGGCGCCAGCACCCATGCGCCGGGAACCCAGTAATAGCCGGCGTTCGCGTAATCCCAATAGCCGGGCGTCCAAATGTAATTGTCGCCGGGAGCGGGAGGTTGGCTGTAATCGGGAAGCGGCGGTGGAGGCTGGGGAGCTTGCACGGGCTGTTCATAAGACGAATCCTGCGCGTAGTCCGAAGGATAGTCGCCAGTTGGGGGCGCGTAGCTTTGACCGGACGGAGACACGGGCGGGGTCTCCTGCGCCGCCGTCTGTTGAACGGCAGCCAGATTCCCGTCGGCTGGATCGGTATCAGCGACCGCTGGCTGGGTCTGCGCCGGCTGATTTTGCGCGGATTGATCTTGGGCTTTGTTGCAAGCGCTCAGGCCCAGAATTAACAACGGTGTAACGTACAGGAAATGTCGCAAGGCTGCTACCTCCACACCGAGATTGGAGCACGTGGAGCGCCAGTCTTGACAATTCTTTAAGAATCCCTAAAAAGAAACTTTGGGCGCGTTGCGAGCTCCTGGCTCCGTCTTGAAATAGGCGTCGTTGCGCTGGAAGCCGAACATCGAAGCGGCGATGTTGTTGGGGAAGAGTTCGATATCGGTGTTGTACTTCTGCACGGTCTCATTGTATTTGCGCCGCTCGATGGCGATGCGATTCTCGCTGCCGGCCAGCTCGTCCTGCAAGCGCAGGAAGTTCTCGTTGGATTTCAGTTGTGGATAGTTTTCTACAACGACGAGCAATCTGCTCAGAGCCCCATCCAATTGCGAATTGGCCTGGATCTTCTCCGACGGCGTGCGCGCCCCGCCCAGAGCCGCGCGCGCATCGGTGACTTCCTTGATGACGGCCTGTTCCTGCTTGGCGAAACCTTTGACCGTCTCGACAAGATTCGGAATCAAGTCGGCGCGGCGCTGCAGCACGACGTCCACTTGTGCCCAGGACGCGTTCACCGCTTCGCGCTCCGTCACCAGCATGTTCCGCGAACCCGCGGCCCAGCCAACGACACCCAGAACGGCCAGGACGATCACCCCAATCACCACCAATGCGATCTTCATCGAATCCCCCTCATTCCGTCACCCTTTGTCAATCTGATCTACATACGAGACCAGCGCCTCAATCTGTTTCAGATAACTTGCAAACAGGGCTTCGGGATCCACGTCCCTGGCCAGCTTGCTTTGGTCACGCAGGTCAAGCAAAGTATCGAACGGCGTCCCGTCCACGCCGATATCCGGCAAGTGACGCACGATCTCGCGTTTCCGGAAACCGCAAGGCATCTCCGAAACCAGCAATGCGTGGCGCGCCAGCACTAGGAAATTCGGCACCGAATCGATCATCAGGCGCAGTAGCGCGGGCTTGTCAGAAAGAACGTCGGCCGCCTTCTGGCGTAAGCGCAGCAGTTTCGAACGCAGCTCCATTTCCACCTGCGCGCGGTAGAACGTTCTATCAATTGCCAGGTCCTGGATCAGATCCTTGCCGAACAGCACGCGCCGCCGTTCCTGCATGTCGTGAAATTCGATGGGAAAGCAGTCCGTAGAGGTGCGCAACTCTTTTTCGCTCAGCAAAAGTGGGGACGGATTGCCCAGCTTGCGCCACCAATCGAAGATAGGCCCTGACGCGGCCAGTTCCGCGGGTGCGATGCGCGTGAGCACGCACAAAACATTCAAGTCCGAAAAGTGCTCGTTGTGTTCCCCGGCGGCTGCGGAGCCGTACAAGATCACCGACCGCAAACGATCACCCTGCGCCTGCTTGAGACGATCCACCAGCTCCTGGAGTTTGTCTTCCATGATTTAACTAAACGCGATTAGCTGCCAACTTGCGGCTACCAACTCCCCGACGCCCCGCCTCCGCCTGAGTCTCCTCCGCCAAAACCGCCGAAGCCTCCGCCCCCACCGCCGCCACCAAAACCCCCGCCGCCCCAGTCCCCTCCGCCTCGTCCACCACGTCCTAATAGGTTACCGAGAAGCATACCAGTGAGGAAACCAGTTCCGCCGCCCCCGCCGGATCGAAAGAGAAACAGCAGAAAGACGATGCCGATGATGATGAGAGGCAATGGCAGGCGGTGCGAGCGCGTCGACACGGTTCGATCGCGCATGGGCGGACCGGTCCCAGGAGTAACGTTCTTGGCGCGGTCAATATAGGCGCTCATCTGCGCCGCCGCCGAGATCATCGCCTGGCCGTAGGCACCCTGGCGTAGAAGCGGCTGAATGCCACGCAAAATGCTGCCGTCGAATCCGTCGGGAAGAATCGGTTCCAGGCCGTAGCCCACTTCGATGCGATCGCGATGATCCTGGACGGCGAGGAGCAGCATGATCCCCTCGTCCTTGCCCTTTTTGCCAACGCCCCATTGACGGAACAAGTCGTTACTCACGTCTTCGATGGGATTGCCGTCCAGGGAGGGCAAAGTTACGATGGCCATCTGCACGCCAGTGGTTCGTTCCAACTGGCCCGCATATTCTTCCAACTCCGCGCGCGATTGGGAATCGATTACGTGCGCAAAGTCGCTTACGTAGCCTTGCGGCTTGAGCGATTTAAGATCGAGTGCAACCAGGGACGCACTCAGGGCGTAGAGAACCAGCGCGGTCCTCGCAAGCTTGCCCAGCAATGGCCTTAGCAGTCGAGTTCCTCGCGCTTGATCCGGAATTCGCCCAGATTACCCAGCACGGCGAGCGTGATGTTCTTGGGATTGAAGAACTCGCGCGCGATCTGCTGCACCTGCTCGGCGGTCACAGCTTCGATGCTCTCCAGCATTTCATCGAGTGTGAAGAAGCGCTGGAAATACAGATCTTGCCGCGCAAGATTTCCCATGCGGCTGGACGTGGATTCCAGGCCCAACATAAAGGAGCCTTTCAGATTGTCCTTGGCGCGCCGCAACTCCTCGGCCGGAACCAGATTTTCCTTCAGTTCGCGGAACTCCTTCACAATGGAGTCAATCACTTTGCCGGCTGTCTCAACCGCGGTGCCCGCGTAGATCGCCATGTAGCCAGTGTCGCGGTACATCGCAAGCTCGGAATAGACGGCATAAGCCAACCCTTGCTTTTCACGTATATTCTGGAACAGGCGCGAACTCATCCCGCCGCCCAGAATGGTGTTCAGCGTCCAACAGGCGAAGCGCAACTGATGTCGAAAAGGATAAGCTGGCACGCCCATGTACAGATGGGTTTGCTCCAGCGAAGTCTTGTTGCGAAAAACCAGGCGCGCATGGGGCACCGGCGCCACTTCGGGAGCAAGCTGCCCGGTGATCTTCAGATCCTCGAAATGCTGGCGAGCCAGATCCACCAATTTGGCGTGGTTCAAATTGCCGGCCGCCGTGATCAAAATATTCGACGGCGAGTAATAGCGCTGGAAATACGATTCGATCATCTCGCGATCGAAAGCGCGGATAGTGTCCTTGCTGCCGATGATGGGCTTGCCGAGGGGATGGTCCTTCCAAAAGTTGCTGGAGAAGATATCGTGCAGAAGATATTCGGGGTTGTCCACGTCCATCTTCAGCTCTTCCAGGATGACGCCCTTCTCTTTTTCGATATCTTCTTCGCGGAACAGCGGGTTGCGGACCATGTCGGCCAGCACGTCGAACGCGATGGGCAGATGTTCGTCCAGGACCTTGGTGTTGTAACTCACCATCTCTTTGGCGGTGAAGGCGTCCAGGCCGCCGCCGATGGAATCCACCGAGCGCGCGATCTCTTCGGCCGAGCGATTCTTGGTGCCCTTGAAGAGCATGTGCTCAATGAAGTGCGAGATCCCGTTCTCTTCGGAAGTCTCGCGGCGGGAGCCGGTGCGAATCCAAACGCCCAGCGAGACGGACCGGACGTGGCTCATCTCCTCGCTGATTACTCGGACCCCGTTCTTGAGCGTTGCCACTTCGATATCGCGGAGAGTCTGAACTGCGTCTGCCATTTTGTCTTCCTTTATTTTATCTCGGATCTTCATTTTACGGGCCTCCGGCGCGGACCTTACGCTCCACAGCGGCGGACGATCCGGTAGCAACTATAGTGTTTAGTCACGCGGCCCGTTATACTGAAGATATGGCGCAAACTGTTGTAGGTCTTGAACTTCCGGATCTACAAGCCATTCTGGGGCCAGAACAGCCAGCCTTTCGGGCCCGCCAAGTATACGACGCCGTTTACCGGCAAAGGGTACCGGATCTTGTTCAGATCACTAGCCTGCCCGCAAACTTAAGAAAAGAATTGGCTTCCAGGTTAGACGTAGGACTTCCGCAGCCTTCCGCCGAATACAAAAGTACGGACGGTACCCGCCGCTATCTGTTGGAACTAGAGGATCATCGCACGGTTGAGACGGTGTTGATGCCGGAGGAAGGCCCCGATGCCAAACGCGACACGATTTGCATTTCGAGCCAGGTAGGATGCCCGGTAAACTGCCAGTTCTGCCTGACCGCGCTGATGGGCCTGGAGCGCAATCTGACCGCGGGCGAGATCGTGGGGCAAGTGCTTTTCGTGATGCGCGCGCACAAGATTTCGACTGAGACCGATCGTTTGAACATCGTGATGATGGGAATGGGCGAGCCGCTGTTGAATTTGCCCAACGTGATCAAGGCGACGCGGATTTTGACGGATCCAACGGGGATTGGGATTTCGCCGAAGCGGATCACGCTTTCCACCGCCGGCATCATTCCGAAGATCGCGGAACTTGGGCGTGAACCGGTGCGGCCCAAGCTGGCGATTTCGTTGAACGCGTCGAACGAAGAGCAACGGCGGGAACTGATGCCCATCACGCGCAAGTACTCGCTGAAAGATCTTCTCGCTGCGTGCAAGGCGTATCCGCTGCGGCCATGGGAAAAGCTGACGTTCGAATATGTGCTCCTCAATGGCGTGAACGATTCGGACGCTGACGCGCGGCGGGTGGTGAAGCTGCTGGCTCACTTGAATGCGAAGGTGAATTTGATCGCGCTGAATCCGGGCCCGGGGATCGCTTTTGAAACGCCGGACCCCGAGCGCGTACGAGCGTTTCAAGCCATCGTGAGGCGGGCCATGCCCTGCTTCGTACGGAGGCCACGCGGGCGGGATATTTTCGCGGCCTGCGGACAGTTGAAAAGAGAAGTACCCGAGGGCAACGGCACATTTAAATTAGCCACAGATGAACACAGATGAACACAGATGCTTAACTGAAAAAGTTTCAGGGGCTGTGTTTGAGGCCAGCGCGCAGACATCGCTCGCCGTAAGTACAAAGGCCAGACGGTGGGAGAATATCTATTCTGATTCGCGTTCATCCGTGTTTATCTGTGGCTAATTAACTTTCTGCAGTCTTCGCAAAGTATAGATCTCCGGGTGGATGTTTTCAGAGCGCAGCTTTTTCCAATCGTCCGAGACGTGGATCAATTTGCCGCTAATGTGATTGGATTGCTCAGAGGCCAGGAACAGCGCCAGTTGAATCTGTTTCTCGGGGGCCACTCCGCCGGTCTCGCGGATCTGCAGCGCCTCCTCGGTTTCCTTCCAGCCCGCGCGCTCCCCGGCGCGCAGAATCTCGTCGGTCATGTGCGTGTAAGTTCCGCCCGGGCCCATGCAGTTGATCTGGACGTTGTGTTCGCGAACCTCTTCGGCGATGGTTTCCACCAGGCGCACTACCGCGGCTTTGGAAGCGGCGTAAGCGGAAAGATTGGGGCGCGCCATGGTTGCACCCGGCCCACTAAGCACGATGATCTTGCCTTCGCGCCGGGCGATCATGTGCGGAAGAACGGCTTTGCAGGCGTTCATCACGCCCAGCAGGTTGGTATGGATGGTGTCGGCCCAGGCCTTGGGCGATTGGTCGACGAAGGGTCCAATGGGGCCCGGAATGGCCGCCGCACAGATGAGAACATTCACCTCGCCGTAATGCACGCGCATACGGTCCACGGCAGCGTTCACCTGCTCAAAATCGGTGACGTCGGCGCGAATGCGGAGTGCGTTACCACCGGCGTGTTCAATCTCCAGGTGCGCCAGGTCCAGCTCGGCCTTGCTGCGCGCCAGCAGCGCCACGCGATTTCCGGCGGTGGCGAAACCGATTGCCAGCCGCTTGCCGATGCCCCGTCCCGCTCCCGTGACAAGCACACCGGCGTTGGTCAGATTTTCCACCGTGCCATCCCTTCCAATTCACGTTAGTACAACGCGGGAACCGGTTGCGCTAGCCGCCTGGAAAAGACGAGTGCTTTTGATGGTACATGGATTCATCGACGCGGCGGAAAAGTTGTTCGGGCGATTCGCCGCCGCAATATTGAGCCAGGCCAACGGTGACGGCAATGTCGACGCGAATTTCGCGCCCCGGCCCTATGATCTGATACGGCCCGTTAAGGCGTTCGGCGATCTGGCGCGAGCGGGACTCGGCGACGGGGAGATCGCACGCCAGGATCGCGACGAACTCATCGCCGCCCCAGCGGCAAACATAATCGCGGGCCCGCACCTGAGTGCTTAGGCGGGCGGCCAACTGCTTCAAAACCTCGTCGCCGTAGAGGTGTCCGAAACGGTCGTTGATTTCTTTAAAGCCGTTAAGATCGAAAAGCAGAACGCAGAATTCCTGACGGGTTTCGATGCGCGACGCGAGTTCACGATCCAGATCCCTGCGATTGGCAACGCCGGTCAAAGGGTCCAGGGTTGCAAGCAACTCGGCCTCGTGCAGACGGCGCTGGATCTCGATCATCTTTTGGCGCAGGCGGGCGAAATCGTCGCGGCTATCCAGTTCGATGGATTGGGCAAAGTCTCGCAATTCCGAGGTCTGCGCTCCCAGGCGGGACAGGTCGCCGGACCGGACGGCGGTTTCCAGCCGGTCCACAAAATCCACCAGGCGCTCGACGTAATGGATGTTACGGCCCGCGCTGGTATCCTCGGTTCGCGTCACCATGCTGAGCGTCTGGTTCAGGTCGCGAGCCAAAGTCTCGTTCTGGAGGCGAGCTTTCTCGCCAAAGCCTTCTAGGATCTGGTGCAGTTCGGCGCGGCTTTCCGCCAGCGCCGCGGGATTGGGATCGGCGGAGAGGCGTTCGCGCAGCGACATTAAGTGCTCACAGAAAGAGCCGGCGATTTCGGGTGCGATCGCTTGGATGGTCTCGACAATTTCAGAGATCGAGGAGAGGTAGCATTCCAGCGCAACAGGCAGCGTCACAGCCAGCGCTACACGTACCCCAGCATGCGGCGCTTCGGCCTGCTGATTGGCGGCGGAATTCAGAGGAACTTCCGGCGAGCCCATGGAACCGTTTCCGGTCGAACTAATCTCCTTTCGGAACTTCTAACCGCGCAGCGGCGGCCGGCGAACTCTTCGATTGGGAGGGAAGGCTGGGCGCGAAGCCCTCCTGATACGCCTCCACGCCTTGCGAGGGAACAGACATTTTGATCAGCTTCCGATGGTCATCCACCCAGAAGTCGAGACTGATGGGCTGGCCTTGCGGTGTCGTCCCAGTGACCGCCAAATGATTCAGTTCCGCCGATCTTCCGGCGAACTCCACCTGTTCCCGGCCCTTAATGCTTTTGTAGCTCAGTCCTTCGTCCCAGCGCCATTTGACCAAGAGCTCGCGGTGATCCTGCATCCATTGCATACCATCTGACAAGAGCCTGGCCCACTTCACCCGGCTACGCGAAAGCCACTCGCCGAAGGCGTCCGGGGTGACCTTTTGCAACGGTATGTCTTCCGGGTAGTTGTCCCCTTTATGATCGTCAAGGAAGTCCTCACGGGAATAGCGGGATGCGGCGCTCTCGGCTTTGATTTCACGCGCATATCGAGCGATCACGTCCTTGGGTGTCAGCCAGGGAATGCCGAAATCGCGGAAAACCGTGTTCTTGAACTTGCGTAAGGAATCTTGAATGCCCTTCCTGCAGGATGCCGGATTTTCAGTTGGTCGAACGCCTCTTCCATTGACATCGTCCCTTCGTTGAGCAGGTTGATTTCGGAATGAATGAACAGAGAGCGTTCCCCGAATTGACCTGTTGAAATATCAAATCGAAATTAATCGGAGTCTGCTTTGACGGTATTCCGTGCGCCCGAACTCGGTCGTAGAAACGGCTCAAGCCTTTTCCGCATCAGGGTATCGTTATCTTTCGCCCATCGATAACGATCAGGCGTTTTCCGGCGTCCCTGCATCTCTGTCCTTCCGCTTGTCGCGCCCCTGGACGGCCGCGAGGGACGCGGGATCGTTGGGTTCGACAACAAATTTCTGCTGGAAAACCTGCCCGGCAGATAGTGCTGAAGGCCCTGGTACTCAATGACAAGATCATATTTAGGGACGTATATGTCCGCCTCTAATCCACCAAGGAACCGGGGCCGTTGGTCAAATT
The DNA here is from genome assembly GCA_963725455.1 of Bryobacterales bacterium. Taxonomy (GTDB): domain Bacteria; phylum Acidobacteriota; class Terriglobia; order Bryobacterales; family Bryobacteraceae; genus Palsa-89. The sequence continues at coordinate 6,903 of CAVRZH010000018.1, read as the reverse complement.
GGCATTGCAACCCCAGAGAAGGCTCTTCGTCGCCAGTAAGACGTAAGCCTGTGCCCTGTGTGGCTGGGAACACAGAGGGCAGGCGATATGGTTGTGACATACGTTCCCTGTTCGCGGCCTCCATTCGTGACCACATTTTCGACAGCGGCAGAGGCGCGGCTTAGTCATGCCGTGGTAAGGTTCCAGCCACTCCAGGTTGTCCGGAGTTCTTCGCCTAATCTCTTCCTCAGTCAGTTTTTTGGGGGACATCTCTCCAATCATAGAACTTGATCTGGCGGTTGGCGCAGGTTTCCATTCATGAAACTTGGTGAACGGGTGGCGCAGGTCTGGCCACAAATGACGGGTGCCCCAGGTCCGGTTTTTCGGACCTGGGAGGGTTTTGTGCATGTCCCTCATAACTCAAGCCGCGCAGCGAACCGGCTGCACGCGAATCAGATTCTCGCGCTTCCGCGTCTGGGCAATCTCGTAGGCCGACTGCATCCGCATCAGCGTATCCATCTTCACGCCGAAGGCCTTCTCGATGCGCAGCGCCATCTCTCCCGACAAGCCGGCCTTGCCGTTCAGCAAGCTGGACAATGCGGGCCGGGAGACGCCCAGCGCCGCCGCTGCCGCCGTCACGGTCAATCCCGCGGGTTCAACAATCTCTGTCCGGATAAAATCCCCTGGATGGGGAGGATTCTTCATGGGCATCGCGTTTTTCTCCTTCGACGTATATATCAGTCGCACTTGACTCTTTTCAAATAGTATATACAATAAACCTATGGGAATCACGTACGATCCCGCCAAGAATGAGCGCAATATCCGCGAACGCGGACTCTCCTTCGAGCGGGCGGCGGACTTCGATTTCCAGAATGCGTTGATCGCCGATTATTCCCGCAACGACGAGAATGCGGCGGGTTGCGGTTGGGTATCTGGACGAGCGATTGCACCTGCTCTGTTACATCCCCAAACCGGATGGAATCCGCGTGATCAGTTTCCGCAAGACGAACAAGAGGGAGGCAAAGCTTTATGGCAAACCGCAAACCATTGCCTAACCGCTGATTGACGAGGACGGCGAGGTCCGAGAGATCACAGCCGAAGACGTTGCCCGTCTTCAAGCCTTTCTCTGCGCTGCCGGTGGCAGAGCAGAAAGTGCTGCTGAAGCTCGGCAAGCGCGGGCCGCAAAAAGCGCCCAAGAAAGTTCCCATCTCGATTCGGCTCTCGCCGGATGTGGCTGAGGGACTGCGCGCCACCGGGAACGGCTGGCAAGGCCGCGCGGATAAGGCGCTTAGGTCATGGCTGTCAAAGCAGACCGCATCTCACGCTTGATTATCGGGATTACCACTGATGAAAACCCGCTCCGCCGCGGCGCCTTTCATGTAATCTGGATCTCACGGCCATGTTCGATTCCTCCTCCAATATGGAGTTTTCCGAGGCGCTGGGAGGAGCAGGCGCCGAAGAGGACGGGACGGCCCGCGTCGGAGGACTCCGCAGTTACCGCCTCCGAGCACGTTATCGCCTTCAGTCATGTCAGCATCTCTTTCGATGGCCGGCCTGTTCTGGAGGATGTGAGCTTCTTTGTGAATCGCGGCCAGACCCTCTGCATCCTGGGCCGCAGCGGCGTGGGCAAGTCGGTGGCCCTGCGCATGCTGATGGGCTTTCTCAATCCGGACGAGGGCTCCATCCGCGTCGAAGGCCAGGAGATTATCGGTCTCGACGAAGAAGGTATTGCGGGCCATCCGCAAGCGCATCACTATGGTCTTCCAGAACGGCGCGCTCTTCGATTCCCTCAGCGTGCGCGAGAATGTTGCGTTTCCGCTGCGCGAGTGTGAGAAGTCTCGTCGAAGAACAAATCACAAGCTGGTAGAGTGGCTGATTGAACGGTGGGCGCCGAAGATGTGGTGGACGCTTTGCGCGAGGACTTCGACGAGTTCCCGCTGGTGCGCGGCGACGACCTGCCGACGCGGCGCGCATGCGCGCGATGGCCTACTGGATGGCGGCGCCGGGTCTGGACGGCATGACCTCGGTGCAGGTGTGCGGCGAGGAGTGGGTCGGGCACGTGACGTGCAGGCGCAAGCTGATGGGCGAGCTGATGGAGGACGGCGGCGCAGGCATGCGCCCAACCAGCGACATCTACCACGGGATGGTCTCCAGCCAGAAGCGCGCGGTCGCCTCCAGCGAGGAGGGCGCGCTGCTGATCGACGACCTGACCGAGTGGCTGCAGGCGCAGATCGAGGCCGACCCCGGCAACGAGGAGGTGCTCGCGCGGCTGGGGTCGGCCGAGCGCATCGCCGGCCAGGTGGCGCTTGCCTTCTTCGTGCCGCGCCCGGTCACCGCACGCGTGGACTTCCACCCGGAGAAGCTGCTGGACGTGCGCGAGAGCCCCGGCTGGGAGCTCGTGCAGGCGCGAGCTCGCCAGGGCCGCGCGAACGGCCTCGCGGGCGAGATCGCGGGCGACCCCGACTACCGCTTCGCGGTCGTGCAGTCGGAGCTGCACCGCCGCCACCTGCGGATCGCCGTGGAGCGTTTAGACCCCGCGCCGCTTTCGCCTTTCGTGGTGCACCTCGCCCGCTGGTACCTGGAGGCCGACCGCAGCGAGCCGGTGGCGAGAGTGGCGCACACGCTGCTCGATCGCGGCGCGCGCGGCCTGGGACTCGAGGAGGCGCAGTGAGGATGAGCACGCTGCTGGTGGACAACTACGACTCCTACACGTACAACGTCTACCAGCTGCTGGCGACGGTTTCGGGCGAGGAGCCGATCGTGATCCAGAACGACACCGTCTCCTGGGGGGCGCTGTCGCGCTGGGACTTCGACGCGATCGTCGTCTCCCCCGGGCCGGGACGCCCGCGGAACGCTGGCACGACTTCGGCGTGTGCGCGGACATCCTGCGCTGGAGCGAGATCCCGATCCTCGGCGTGTGCCTCGGCCATCAGGGCCTCGGGCGCGTGCTGGACGGCACGGTGGCGTCGGCGCCGATGGCGATGCACGGGCGCATCAGCCACGTGCGCCACGTCGGTGACGGCCTGTTCGAGGGCATGCCGCAGGACTTCTCGGTGGTGCGCTCCCGCTCGCTGGCGGTGACCGGGCCGATCGGGCCCGACGGCCGCGTGACGGCGTGGACGGACGACGGCGTGGTGATGGGGATCGAGCACCGCAGCCGCCCGATGTGGGGCGTGCACCCGGAACAAACGAATGGCTTGCGCTCCGGGTCCGGTGCGCGTCACCCGAGTGCGGCATCAGATCAAACCCGGTGTCCGATTTCATTGCACGGCTTCTCGTGCCGGTTCCGGCCCCCCCCCCCCCCCCCCATTCAAAAAATCAGAAAAGTGATGATGATGGAGAACACATTCAAAAAATTCTTTGTTAAGGACAAAAATTTGAAGCTTCAAATACCAGTTCGGCTGTTATCTCCTTAAGAGTGATGACAAGTGTTCAATGGTTGATGGTAAAACAATTAGGTTCTTATCCAACAAGATGTATGAGCAAATTCCATTGTAATTTTATATCCTGTCTTCTATGGATGGGAGAAGATGAAGATATTCCGTTAAAATACGCAGAAGAACTTCTTTGTGTCTATGATATTCTACTTTCCCAAGTTTAAACTCCCTTTGGAGTATGCTGATCAAAATTTAACAAGACAACGACATTGGAATAATCTTGAAGCACGAAACAAATCACTTTTCTCGCTACAGGCGAAGGAGCATGGTCGTGACAACCAACCAACAACAAAACAACTTGATAACCCCGAAGACAAATTCTCTGTTCAAAGCCTTTCTTTGGCTTCGAAGAGTTCGACTGTAATGCACGACAGAGCCAGAATTCTAATCTACGACGAGATGGTCCAGCTTGGTCGACCAATTGCAACTAAAGGCTCAACAAGGTCTACGTGTTGATAAGCTGTCTGCAGACGAGATTCACCACTTATCTAGTTCTCTTCAACTCGAGAGCTCACAAACGACAAGAGAGAAAACAAGAAGTAACTTAGGCTATCTCGCTTTCAATCCCTCAGCCAAACTTGAACCCAGTCAAGTTCGAAGGCCCTCCGATTCAAACCCCTCCAAAGCTAGTTGGGGTTAGAAGAAAGAAGATAAAGAGAAAGCCAAACTAATCGAGTTATCAGGACCTCTCAAGTCAAATCCAAACAGTTTCAAACAAAGTTTAAGTTCTTGGCTTTGGACCTAAAGATGCCAAGATTGCTATTGTTTGGCGAAGCTCCTGGTAAGTACGAAGTTAGAGAAAAACCTTTTGTTGGTTCGCTGAAACCTTCTTAACCAAATGCTTCTTAGGCAGGTATAGACAGGAGTGAATGTTATGTCACAAATGTCATGAAAAGGTCCAAGTGGAAATGACTTTGGACAATTCTATTTGGACAGAGGACGAAGTCAGCCAAGTATTCTCCTCAACTTCAATCACTAGCCTTAAATCGAATTGGAGAGCATTTGGCCCAATATTATTTCGCCTTGAGCGGAGGCTTTACGGGCCATCATGGCAAGCGTGGTATTGAAAAGTGGCGTGGTTTGGTTTTACCCTTGCCAAAGCCCCTCTGCAAAGCAATTGGGACTTTCCATCCTTTTATATCCCTTAAAGTCTACTTAGATCGACCTGTTGTTGAATTCGATCTTTCGGCGAGCAGCTAAGGAATCAGTTACAACGAGTCTACAACAAGTTTAAACTTCATTTACAATCAATCCTACTCTCTATATCATTTTGGGATTCACTACATAGACATGCTAAAGAGTTGCATTGAATTGAAACTTTAGGTAATCTCGTTTGCTGTCTTGGGTCTCTGACAGAAGAGGACAAGAATTTGTATCCCTTTTGTTAAAAGTTCCAGTGGACCGAAGATCGGGGGGACTTTGTATTATTTGAAGACAGCCAAATGCTAGTTTAACAACTAGCCAAAGCTACTGGTCAAGAGAAGAAGAGTTTCTCTTATTAGCAGCTCTTGACAAGTTCTTCAAAAACCCTCAATTAGTTTGTTGGCAGAATATCCCTTTGACAGCACCGTTCTCGAACCAGAATTTGGCTTGACTATAGCCAACCTTCACCAAGACATAATGGTCGCAGCTCATACTTTGTATCCTGAGCTTCCTAAAGGTTTGGACTTTCTCGCAAGCATCTATACTGAATATCCTTACTGGGCGACATTATAACGCTTCTTTCTGACCAACAGACTTGGATTTACAACCTGCTTTGATCTGTGCACAACCTTTGAAATCTTAAAGTTCTAAACGAAGAACTTGAGAAAGAAAACTTAAAAGAGTTTTACTATAGTCACGTTCATCCAACTATCTTAGCTTTCACCAAAGCACAAAACAGAGGCATTTTGAATAACTTTGTCGAAAGAGACAAGCAGGCTACTGAGATGTATAGCCAAGATAGTTGAGTTAACTTAACAGATCAAGCTACTGACCAACTGAGCCAAACTTTAAGCCTTAAGTCCAAAGCAAGTTAAGGAGTTGTTGTACGACAAACTTCACTTGCCTCCTTAATTTCACACAAAACAAAGAAACTAACAACTGACAAGAACGCAATGAAGAAATTGAAAAGACTTTGTAAACCAGCTTTTATTCTCTTTATAGTATTCTTGAAAAACACTAAGTTTAGAAACTCTTTCTAAGCAGCTTTCTTTTCAAAGGAGCTTTCCAATGTTGGAGCCAACTGCAATTTGGTTTTTACTTTCTTATTTAATTGCTGGAACAGTTATGGGCGGAATCAAGTTTCTAGTGAAGCTTTCTGGCCTTGAACCGTTGACGAACTTGCAGAACATTTCAAAGGGCTTCTAACGGTCCTATGCGAAGTGTTTTATTCCTCGTCCTGGCTTTTATGGTTAAAGGCTGATCTAAAGCAAGCTCAGGTTTACGATCGTCTCGTTGGCTCGCGAAGATCTACAGACTGATTCAACAATACCTAACCAATCGAAACTACGACTGTCACAAGTGGCTTGCTTTAAAGATATACAAGAAGCCTGAAGCTAGGTCACAAAGAAGAAAGGTCTATTGCGAAGAACGGAATCTACGCAGGCAGTTTTGGAATGTACTACGTTTCAAGCTGCTGAGGTCTATGAGATGACCTTGACTTAATGCAAAATGGGTTTTTAACGAACACAGAAAAGCTATTCCTGAAATACCACTTGGTGGAAAGAGGTTTAACTTGAACTTTGTTTAACACGAAAGTCTCGAATTCCTTTTGGACGAATTAGGACATTCTTTGGCAGGCTTGATGATTCAACATTTCGAGATGCTTATGCTTTAAAAGCTAAGCCATTGAAGGGGATATTATCAATCGAGCAGCACACCTTATGATGCTTGGTTGAGCCAAGTGAATGCAGGATACTTTTCCAAGTTCATGATGAGCTTGTTCTAAATGCAGAAGTGACAAGCTTAGAGACTATGTGCCAAGGATTAAAAAGTTTATTGAATATCCTATCAAGTTCGAAAGAGTAAAGACCAGCTGCTAACTGTCCCACAACATCTAACCGGCCCGAACTGGTTTGAGCAGAAGGAGTGGAAGATGGACTATCAAACCTGACATTATTGATTATACGAATAAAATGTACCATGAGTTTTATAATGAAGGATTTGAAAATGTATCTATTTATGCTAAAGATTTTACATCAACTCAAATACTCTTCCTCATCAAGCAATACGTTGAAGGTCATTGTTAACCATTACTTGGTCGGTTCGTATTGCTATTCAATACGATGCCGACGTGGGGCATCGTTTCACACCGAATCTTTGTCATCCGATTCCCGGCGAAGACGGCGAATTCTTAGTCGTAACCAATTCGTCAGGCTTCCGCTCCGATCACGAATTTGAGCGCGCTGCCCCGCGGCACCCGCGCATTCTGATGTTCGGCGATTCCTACACCGCCGGCGATGATGTCTCCAACGCCGACCGCTACTCGGACCAGCTAGCCGGGATA
>CAVRZH010000017.1:0-11368 GCA_963725455.1 Bryobacterales bacterium | reverse complement strand
AATCCCACCCCTGCCGCTTTTGATACCTAGCTCTGGTCCTTCCGGCGCGTAAACCCACTGGATGGGAATTCGTAGCCGCCGGCACGCTTCGTTGAAGATATCGACGTATGGACCTTGCGGTGACCCGTCCGCCGCCACGGTATTATAAGGCGGTGTTCCACGTAGCCGACGCGAAAAGGCTTGGACGCCCGAGCTGGGTCGTTGAGATGACCGATCAGCCACCACGCTCCACCAGCCAGGCAGATTACGGGGGCTAGCCAGGTGAGCCGAGAGGGCTTCCAGCCGCGACCACAAAAATCTGTGTACCACCCCACATGTACGGATCGGCAGTCAGCCCTATTTGCTTCAACCGGGAGGCGGCTCCCGAACGCCGCTGGGACTTTGGATGTGGCTGGTTTGGCTGTGGCCGGACGTCAAGTCCACTTGATCATTACCCGGGGACCTTCAGAGCCTGCCAAGAGAGCCCGGACGCGATCGAGGAGCATTCTGGCCGAAAAAGGCTTCGACAGGAAGTCCGTACCTCTTTCAACAAGTCCCTGAAAAGATATAACCTCCTCCGGATTCCCCGATATAAACAAGACTTTGATCGCGTCGCCTTCGCTGAGCCGGTCCACTAGATCCACGCCGTTCATGCCCGGCATGTTCAGATCGGTTATGACGAGGTCAACGGGTCCGTCCGACTGCACCAGCGCCAAAGCCTGTGCGGCGTCCTCAGCCTGCAGCACTACATAGCCACTTGAGATCAGAATGGCCTCTGTCAGCGCCCGCAACGTTCGATTGTCATCGACCAGGAGGATCCTTTTGGCGTCGGTTATGGCATTCATCGCAATGACCATCTTCCGACGACGGCCGTCCGTGAGACCAGCGAAAATGATCGACTTTCTTTGGGCAAAACGAGACTCAGTAGGGCTACTTGTTTTAATCGGTGGATATTCCCTCGATATTACATCGCATTCTCAGTTTGAGAAGACTTCCGCGGGACTACGACGAATTCCTCCCATGGTTCAGGCGAATTCCTTAGACGCGATACTGTGTTTGAGCTACCAAGCGGATTTTCACTCACTCTGCATCTTCCAGTGCTCATGTGGGCCTGCGTGAAAGTCCTCAGCCTGCCGGATTTGGCGCGTTAGATCCGGAGCGGCAAATCCTGTAACCCGGGGCAAACCGCAACATAATGCTCCACCTCTGTTGCGCCGGCGACCGCGCTATCTCTGGTAACCAGCATGCTCCCTGGAACGCACGATAACAGAAGTTCTCAGGAGGATATAGCGTGCATCAGTTATTGGAACAATCTGATTACTTCACGAGCGCGCCCGCTGACACACCGGATCCTGCACTGGTGGGTGAGCCCGCGAATTCCTCTGACCAATGGGCGCTAGGGCTGGAAGTACGAGTTATTGATTTTCTCTCCGGTTATACCCTCCCTGCAGTCCTCGAGAGCTTCACGCCCGGCGAAGTCACGGTGACACTCAACGAACCTATGTCGGAGCACAGACTGGTGAGCGTCCAAATGAATTCTTTCGTTTTTGAGGGCGAGACGCTTTTTTGCGCGCCGAGAGAGCGCGGATACGAGGCTCACATTACGATTAACGACGCCGGCGCAAGGGGTATGCGACGATCGCCCCGTTTTCCAGTGAACTTCGCCGGCCAATTATTTTCGACCCAGGCCGACGGCGTGGCGATAACGATCGTCGATATTTCGCGCGATGGCCTGGGACTCGAGCTTGCCTCTGCCATTGGAGTCAGGGCAGCCTATCGCGATCAGCACCGGGTCGGTATTTATTTTTGCGGTGGTACGACACTGCCGGCCGGCGCCTCAGGGTTTGTTTCGCGCCGGCGTCGAGATGCATCATCTTTTCGAGACGCCGGTCAAACCCGCCGCCGCGGAACCTTCCGGCACAGGCCTTCTGCGGAAAGTATGGGGCAAACGCTTTTCCTAAAAGACACTGCCGCGGATCAATCCGAAAACCAGCTGTAGGTGGCTGCCGCGACCGCGAAAACGAGAAGCCCCAGACAGACGGCGAGCATGGCCGGGTTCTGCATCCACCAACTGGATTGTTCAACCGAGCGGTGCTGCGGCAACGGGACAGGCGGCTGAGCGGGCGCGACCTGGTCATAGGGAACGCTGACGGGCGCCAGGCAAATGGCCGATTGCGCCGTAACCGTCTCCTCGGGCTTGCTAGTTGCGCGTTGCAAGACCGGGGCATAAGAACCCTTGTGAAATTCGATGCGAACGGGAGCATCCGCACCCTCCGTTTCATAATACTTGGCCAGCCGGATCCTGAGCTTTCGGGCTTGCGTACGAACAATTGGATCCAGGCGAGGATCAAAAGAGTCGCCACGCTCAAGCGCCTCACGGCCGATCCAGCATTCCTTAATCAAGTCGCAGCGCCCGGCAATGAACTGCGTCACGACATAAGCCAGGAATTTCGACTGGCCTCGTGCGGTGAGGAACGTCCGGCTGGACAGGATCTTAGCCAGTTCGGCGCGAACTTCGTCGGGGGAAATGCCGGAGTCCAGCCGAGCATCCGACATTTCAGGCTTAGTTATCTGGTCGGTTAGCACACCAATGGCTCCGGGAGCAAGAAGAACGAGGCAGCGGTTCCCTTACTGGCGTGGAAGGGTTATCAGATTAGTCGTAATGTCGCGATTCAGATACATCACTTTGCGAGACGTCAGCGTCGCGGCGTCAAAAGTTTCGAGCGTCGATCCCGATCCGTACAGATACAACTTCTTTCCGTCGCTGCTGATCCCGAATTTGAAGGTCGGCCGCGATTCGAACGGCGCTGTCTTAATCACCTGGTGTGTTTGCAAGTCCCAAACCCACCACTCCGTCCGGCGGCTTCCGCCCGCGTAGTTGAACATAACCGAATAGCCTAGCTTACGGTCCGGCGTCATCATGAAACCCAACATCGGATAGGACGGGCCCACAGGTGTATAGGCGACTTCGCGGGTGGACAGGTTCAAGGTTGCAAGACCGAGCGTTCCCTTGTGAACGATGGGATCCACCGCGGTAAACACCGAGGTCACCTTGGTTGAATCGTCGTAAGGGTCATCGCTTGCGCTGAGCCGCAGGGGGGACGCGCCCGGATAGCTGGGCTTGGAGAGCTCGATCTTACCGACCTGACTAAAGTTCGCCAGATCGAAGATCAGGATATCCCTGCCAAATACATAAAGAAGCTTCCCATCCGGCGATACCTTATAACTGGCAAGCGGCCCAAAGCCCTGATCGAGTTCCTTGGGGAAAGGAAAGGTCTTCGCGATAGTCTTGGTTTTCAGGTCGATCACAACGAATTTTATAGGCTCAATCCGGTACTCGTCGAGGTCCTTAATGGTCACTCGCACGCTTGAGTAAAGATACCGTCCGGTGGGATCGACAGCTAATCCGGAAAAGCCATCAAAGTCATAACTGCCTGGATTTAACGGGTCGGGTGCCATCCCGAAAATATCCGGCCTGCTCCGTCCGTCGGACAGATTGAGCAAAGGAGTGGATTTACGGGTTTCCAGATCCACCGACTCCAAACCCATGCGGGTGTTGATCACAAAGAGCGTCTTCTTGTCCGCCGAGAGCGCCGTCATGCGCGGCACTCCCACCATCGGAATCATGTCAACTACTTCTTCTTTGTCCTCATCAACCACCAATATCTTTTTGTCCAGCGTGCCGACATACATCAATCCGGGACGGCTCTCCGAGGCCGCCATCGCCGCCGGTATACCGAGTGCGGCTAGGGCCAGGACTGCCAGAATCGTTCTCATTGCGAAACCTCCGGTTGATCGTAGTGAATGTACTGAGGAACTGTCACCACCAGGTAAGACCTGGCGCGCAGCGGCGGACCATCCTCGGGTTTATAAGAAGCGTCCACCCACACATCGCCATAGTTGTCGGTGCCGAAGTTGTTGTATTGTTTCTTGCGCTCCGGATTCGGCCCCTCCAAAGCAGGCGTGAAAAGCCCGTTATCATTGATCTTCCCGACAAATTTCACATCGTCGTCGTTGGGCCCTGAAATGAATTCCTCGAGCGACCAGCTGGCGGTGACAGGACCGAGTTCCACATCGTCGTCAGTGCCCGCCTGCCCGTCCGGCCCGTTGGCGAAAGCCACGGCTTCAAACTGTGCGTACTGTTTCGCCGCGATGGTTCCGCCCAAGCGCGCGAAAGACGCGTCCGGCATCACCTTGATGTAGCTCACCTTGTCGTAAACCGCGAACGCCTTCGCGGCCGTCACGCCGCGCACAGAGACATCGTGCATTCCGGAAGCGACGCTGGAATCCACGGCGATATCCAGCAGCACCTCCGTCGGCTTGCTCTCCGCGATGCGCGTCACCTTGACGCCACGGCCAAGATCGAAGTCCGCCGCTTTTAGCCCAGCCGGGAAATTTGCGCCAAACACTCTCAACTGGGTGGTGGACGGCGATTTCACCGCATACTTGTCCGTCCCGTGCAGCACGATGGCTGTACCTGGACGTGTCATATGCACGTCAATACCGAACTCGTCATAACCTCCCCAATAAAAACGGCCATCGATGGAGCTGCCGTCGCGTTCTACAAACAGCGCCTGCTTCATTTCGGCGGGCGAGAAACTGGGGTCGTTGGAAGCAGCCCCGTCGGCCTTGGTCCGGCCCCGCCAACTGTAACCGGTGTAGACGATCCCCTTCCCGGCTTCTTTAATTTCTTGTCCGCTGCCGGCGTAATGGAGGGTAATCTTGGTCGCAAAATCGTCGGCTGACGATCCGGGCTCAACCATCATTTCTCCGTATACGCGGCCGCGGCCCTTCTGATATCCGTCGATCAGCCAGGTGCCCGCCAGCTTGGGCGGCTGCATCACGGCCTTCCAGGCCAGCCATTCCGGAGTAATTAGCGGCTGCTTGTCTGCCAGGTAATCGAGTGCGACGGTCAGGGGAGACTTGCCGTCGGCTCTGGGTTCGGGGGGCTTCGGATAGTTGACCCTGGTTTCGTAGAGACCAACGGTCGTAGTGGTCACGGGTAACTCATCCGCGGACGCCGAAGAAGGAATGGGATTAAAAACCATCATGTCGGTATAAGGAAAGAGCGCCACGTGCATGGTGGCGAGCTTTTCATAATCGGCACGGGTCCGGCGCTGTCCCAGAACGCGGCCAATGGTGTGGCAATAGTTGCAGACGTGCTGCATGGCGTCCGGCACCAGAGTGGGATCCTCCTGATCGCGGAACAGCACGTGCTCTGCCTCCCAAAAAATCGGCTTGGCTTCTTCCGGCGCTAGACCGTTATTGGCGCTCAAATACCGCACGATGTGGCTGGCCTCTTGCGGCGAGACTGCAACGCCGTGCAGGCGGATCATGCGCTTGATAGCCTGCTCCCAAACCTCCGGCGTCGTGCGGATGTATGAGATTCGCCGCATCACTCCGTCGTCGGAACGCTTGTGGCAGCCTCCGCATTTTGTGATTGTTACTGGATCATCCACGGGTATCGGGTTCTGTGGGACGTTTGTCGCCGCCGATGCCAGCGAGGCGAAAAATAGTAACAGAGGGTACACCTGAAAAGTAGTAGTTCGCATGTGCTTTTTAGCTCCGGACCCGTACACGAAACGTCTCTCAGTTGAACTTGGTGGAATCCTCACGGATGAGGAAAGCGGCTACTTAGCCGGATGTATGACGGCACCGATTATGATGACGGCAATGATCGGGAGCAACGTGGCTGTAAACGCACTCGATCCAAATCGAGGATCAGTCATTGTGGTCACAAAGCGGGATTGGTGTCAATGACATTCTTGACCAGCGAATGAAGCTGGATGCCGACGCCCTTTGTTTCTTTAACAATCTACGTTAGCGGTAACCGTGAACGAGCGGTGACGAGCTCGGTGTAAACCGTAACCAGGAGCTTTTTGCTCGCAGCCGGCAAATCCTGGTCATTACGCGCACGCCTGCCCCTCCAGCGTTTCCAGCGGGGAACTTACTGGGAGGGACCACTGCGCCGGAATCCGCGAAACGCCGGATCCGTTCGCGACAACTATTCGAGTCTACGAGCGGTGAACTACGCGCGGCTGATGCAGCGCTGCCCGGCCACTACTTACCAGGTCAATTACCGCTAGATCACGAGTTTTATCTAAGGGTGCGCCGAATACTGCGGCTGAGGAGGGTTCAGCTCAATGTCGATGGTTTTATTCTCTTCATCAACATCGAAGACCTGGCCGAACGTTTGATAATTCTTTGCGATGATCTGAATCAGGATTTGCCCTTGCGGGATGGGAGGAATCTTCACGCTGCCTTCCTGATTGGTCCTCAGCTCCCATTCTTTGCGAATGCTCTTGCCGAGCTTGGCGACAGAATGACCCTTCACGAACTTTACGATCACGCTGGCGCTCTCGATCGGCTTGCCGCCTTTGCTCTTTACCTGGATGGTCAGCGTCGTCATCGGCGCCGCGGCGGACAGTGGAAGAACTAGCGCAGTGAACAACAGAAGACGGAACGGCATCCCCTCAGTTTAGCGCTTGTGGCATCATTGGTGAACTGTGTCCTCCTCCTCGCCACAGCCGGAGCTTACGGAATCACAAAACGAAGGCCGGCTGCGAAAAGAGCTGGGGCTTAGGGATCTGGCGCTGGCGCAGGTGCTCGGCGTGGTAGGGTCCAGTTGGGTAGGTGTTGCCGCTGTACTGGGCCGGGCGCACGTCGCTTTCTGGCTCAGCGCGATGCTGCTGTTTTACGTTCCTCTAGCCTTGGTTGTAATTTATCTCAACCGATTGATGCCGCTGGAGGGCGGCCTCTATCAGTGGGCCAAGCTCGGATTCAATCCATTTTGGGGCTTCCTGATCGCCTGGAATCTCTGGATCTACGCCATCGTTTCCGCAGCCGGAATCATTTTCGCCATCCCAACCGATATCGGCTACATGATCGGCCCCTCAGGCGCTTGGGTGCCTGCCAGCAGGCTTGCGACTGTAGCGATCACGGCCGCTGTTGTGCTCGCCATCACCATGGTAGGCGTGTATGGGCTGGGGATTGGCAAAATCCTCCACAACACCGGCAGCATCATGATCCTGACCGCGTACGTGATCCTGCTGGGGCTGCCCATCTGGGCGCTGCTGCGCGGATCCATCCATAGCTATCATCCGATCCCTTGGAGCGCTCCAGCACCGAGCTGGCGCAACCTGGCAGTTTTCGGTCAAGTTTGCGTGGGAGGGTTAAGTGGATTCGAATATGTCGCGATTCTCGCGGGAGAGTCGCGGAACCCGGCGAAAAACATCGGGCGATCCGTTATGCTGTCGGCTCCCGTGATCGCGCTGATGTTCATCCTGGGAACCAGCTCCGTGCAGACCTTTGTCGGCAACCGGCCCATCAATCTGATCGGACCGATTCCACAGACTTTTCGGCTGGCCCTGGGCACGGAAGGCTGGCTGGCGGCCATCGCGCCGCTCGCGATTCTGCTGATTATCGGCCGCTCGGTCGCGAACTCCAGTTTGCTATTCACCGGTCTTACCCGGCTGCCCATGACGGCGGGCTGGGATCGCCTGCTGCCGCGCTGGTTCACGCGCCTCCATCCCAGGCGATCGACGCCGGTGAATTCGATCCTCTTCTCCGGCTCTCTGATCATGGCATTCATTCTCCTGAGCATGCTGGGCGTGCGTGAGCAGGAGGCCAATCAAACATTGATCAACGCCTCGGACGTTCACTACGCCATTGCTTATGTCGCGCTGTTCGCGTTGCCGTTAATCGGCAGCCGTGACTTGCGCCAAAGGCTTCCGGGATGGCTGAAGCTCGCGGCCCTCGCGGGACTTGGATCGAGTTTGATCGCAGGGTTCATCGCGGTCTATCCGATCGTTGATGTGGTGAGCCGCCGGGCCTATGCCACCAAGATCGGCGTGACCGTGATTGTGAGCAACCTGATTGGAGTGCTGATCTATGCGCTGGCTGCCAGACAGTTCGCGCGTCCATCGGCGGATTAGGCGGAGGTACAATAGCCCTTAAGGCTTTCGGAGCGCGCCGCGCAGCGCCTCCAGCTTTCTTCCAAAGATGAAACTTGCTCTTTCGATCGCGCTTTGTATTTTCGGGGGCGCCTACCTTATTTTCTGGGTTCTGTCTCTGGTCAGAGAGCGCACAAAATTGCCGAAGCCGGGGCTGCTGGACCTGGGTATCGGGCTAGTGGTGAATTTCTTCGACACGCTCGGAATCGGGTCGTTCGCTACCACGACTTTTTGCCTCAAGTTCTTCGGCTTGGTACACGACGAAGATATACCAGGAACCTTGAACGTCGGTATCACACTCCCATCCATCCTGGAGGGGCTGATTTACTTGGCTGTGGTGGACGTGGAACCCGTAACACTGGTTCTCACCATCGCTGGCGCCACCATCGGAGCAACGCTGGGTGCGGGCGTGGTCTCTCGCTGGCCAAAGAGGAAGATCCAGATCGGCATGGGCTGCACGCTTCTGGTTACGGCGATATTCGGGCTGCTGGTGCAATTTCATCTTTTGCCGGGCGGTGGCGAGCTGCTGGGATTTTCCGGATGGAAGCTTCTAGCCGCGGTGACGGCCACTACCATATTGGGAGCTCTGATGACCCTCGGCATCGGCCTATTCGCGCCGTGCATGATGGTGACTTATCTGTTAGGTATGAACCCGCGCGCTACATTTCCCATCATGATGGGCGCGGTTGCATTCCTGGGTCCCGGCGCCAGCGTGCCGTTCATCCGGAGAAAGCGCTACGGACTAAAATCCGCGCTGGGGCTGACCATCGGTGGAATTCCCGGCGTTCTGTTGGCTGCTTTCCTGGTGAAGTCGCTTCCCTTGGGAGCCATGCGATGGCTGGTTATCGTCGCGGTAGTTTATACCGCCATCCTGATGCTGCGTTCGGCGGCTGCAGGGCGCCGTGCGGTATTGACAGCCACGGTCGCTCCCGATGCCGCGCCCGCGCCCGAAACCCCTTAAGTCTGCAACGCGCCTAGCCGCGCTTCAATCGACGCCCGAAATTTCTCGTCGTGAATCGATTCCAGATTGATCCTGACGTTTTCCAGCGCGCCGGTTTTCGCCGCTACCGTGAGCGCCTTTCCGACGGCCAGATCGGAGGCATACCGGGCTGGTATCGCGAGTGCTTCCATCCGCGCCAACATCGCACTGGCGCGCTCCAGAACCTGTAACGGAACCTCGGTTGCACCTTGCATAGCGGCTTCCACGAACGGCCCGCGCTCCGCCTTGGGGCGCTGATAAGCTGCCATCACGTCTTCGAACGCGTTGGAATCCCGGTCTACCGCTTCGGTAAAAAACTTCCGATCCTCTTCGAACGCGCTGCTGTCTTGTTTGGCCAACTTGGTGACCATGGCGCCCAGCGCGGCGCCCATCGCAGCGGCCGCCGCCGACGCACTTCCTCCACCTGGCGTGGCGCTGGGCGCGGCCAACGAATCCAGGAATTCAACCAGGCCGCTACGGGACGCCATGGCGTCCGCCATTTTGTTCTCCAGCACCAACTCCGGCTTGAAGTTTTCAATACGCAGGAAATATTCGGCGGACATTTCCAGCGATTTCTTCGGAACAAGACCCACGATCTCACTTCCGACGACCGGCACGCCATAGCGCTCCGCCTCCCGCCGAACGGTTTCATACACCAGGTGCATGGAGGTTTGTTCGAAATCCGTCAGGTTAATGGATACCTGCGCCTGGTTCCGTCCTTCCAGCATGATGCCCAGCGACTTCACGTACCGGAAGCCGCCGCTCGAGAAGCGAATGGTCTTCGCAATCTTCTTGGCGATATTCAGATCGGGAGTCCCGAGATTGACGTTGTATGCGATCAGGAACTTTCGGACCCCCACCACCACGGCGCCGGCGGTTGGATGGGCCACTGCATCGCCCACGTCGGGCTGCCGCGCAGCCACGGTCCCAATCTCTTTCACTAAACCTTCGAACTGTCCTCGCCGGATATTCTCCAGGTTCACGCGGTCGGGACGCTTGGCGGCGGCCTCGTAAAAATATACCGGGACCTTCAGCTTGTTCCAGATCTCTTGCGCAGTACGCTCCGCCAGTTTGAGGCAATCGTCTATGCTGACGCCCTCAATGGGGATGAAGGGCACCACGTCGAGCTGCTCCCAGGCGTGGATGCGCGCCCTGATGCTTGGTGAGATCGATCAGAGACACCGCTTTTTCGACTGAGCGGAACGCAGCGTTAGCCACCGCGTCGGGCGGGCCGACGAACGTGATCACGCAGCGGTTATGATCCGCATCCGATTCGCGATCCAGCAGCACCACATCGGGGACGGAAAGGATTGCAGCTACAATCGCATCGATTTTGGCGGCATCGCGCCCCTCCGAGAAATTCGGAACACATTCAACCAGTTGTCTCGCCATTCTATTTGGCAGCCTTTCTTGAGGAAATTTGCGTCACGGCGCCATGCCGTACGGCCTTGCGCATCGGATTGAAGCCGGTCCAGTAGGAAAGCTCCGCGAGCGATTGGACGTCCCACACGCAGAAATCGGCGAAGCGGCCAACCGCCAGCGCGCCATGTTGCTCGCTCTTTCCCAGGGCCCGAGCTCCGTAACCCGTCACTCCGAGGAGCGCCTCCGCCGGCCTCATCCGGAACAAGGTGCAGGCCATGTTCAGCATCAGCAGAATGGATGTAGTGGGAGACGTTCCCGGGTTGCTGTCCGTGGCCAGCGCGATGGGCACCTGGTGCTTGCGCAGCAATTCTATCGGCGGCAGCTTAGTGTCGCGAAGAAAATAGAACGCACCCGGAAGCAGCACCGCCACCACTCCCGCGTTCTTCATGGCGGCCACGCCTGCTTCGTCCAGATGCTCGAGATGATCGGCGGAAAGTGCATTGTATCGGCAGGCCAGATGTGCTCCGCCGCTGTTGGTAAGCTGCTCGGCGTGCATCTTCACGGGCAGCCCAAGCTGCGACGCTTTCTCGTAAACACGCTCGCTTTGCGCGACGGTGAAGCCAATGCTCTCGCAGAACACGTCGACGCCATCGACCAAACCTTCGTCCGCCAATGCGGGCAGCATTTCATCACAGACCACGCGAATGTAGTCGTCGGGACGGCCTGCAAATTCCGGGGGCAGAGCGTGCGCGCCAAGAAACGTCGTGTACACGGTTACAGGGTATTCGTCGCTGAGTTGCCGGGCAACTCGCAGCATCTTGCGCTCATCGGCCAACCGCAGCCCATAGCCCGACTTGATCTCCACCGCCATGACGCCTTCGGCCAGCAGCGCCTCCAGCCGGCGAGCCGACTCGCGAAACAGCGTAGCGTCATCCGCTGCCCGCGTGGCGCGTACCGTGGAATTGATCCCGCCGCCCGCTCGTGCGATCTCTTCGTAAGTAGCGCCGCTCAGACGCTGTTCGAATTCCTGCGCGCGATTCCCGGCGTAGACCAGATGCGTGTGACAATCCACTAACCCTGGCGTGATCCAGGCTTG
>CAVRZH010000016.1:0-4581 GCA_963725455.1 Bryobacterales bacterium | reverse complement strand
ATAGGCAAGTAGCTGCAGTTTGTCAAGAGGAGGCTTGTTAAAATTTGAGTCAGCTGGACTCACATTGATTGCTTTTACGTTCAGCATGAGGTATTTGTCGGCTTCGCGCCCATCTGGCAAGCCCAATCGTCAGATTTGCAGGAAAAGGGCAAAGAAAGTGGTCTTGATCTGCCGAGCCAGACCATGCGGCACGTTGTCTAGGGCTTTTCTTCGTCCTCTTATCGCGCGCGGCTCGTACGGTTTCGCCCCACACCTTGGGACGCGATAGAATACCGGCATGTTCCACAGACTTCATTTTCCCGTTTGCGTTCTCGTGGCCGGAATTGGCCTCTCTCTCAGCCCGCTCGCGCTCCGCGCCCAGAACGATAACTACCGCGGCCGCAAGTACAAGGCCCCGCCGCTTTCGGCGCACATCGAAGTCACAGTATCGAGCGACTTCAACGGCAAGCCTATCGAGAATGCGCATGTCATCTTCCATCCCACGCAGGGCGACAAGGACACGGGGTCTCTGCGGGGTAAAAACGAACGAAGATGGCAAGGCCATCATCGATGTGATACCCATGGATTCAGAATTTGGCCCAGGACGTACGATACGGCCTTCGCATGTTGCGGCAGTCGCCCGTCCTCACCGCCACCGCGGTAATCACTCTTGCCCTGGGTATCGGCGCCAGCACCGCGATTTTCAGCATTGTCGATGCGGTGCTTTTGCGATCGCTTCCGTATCCGGATCCCGATCGCCTTGTGCTGGTGTTCCATGTTCCAGTGAATCGGCCAGACGCGCTGCAGGGCGTTTCCTTCAGGGACTTCACCGAGTGCCGTGCCCAGAACCACGTGTTTAGTCAGATGGCGGGAAATACATTTCACGACCTAACACTGACTGGGGCAGGCGAACCAGCGATTGTGAACACCGCGGACGTGACGCCGGAAATATTTCCTCTGCTCAACGCACGGCCTCTGCTGGGGCGCACGCTACTGCCCGAGGACGGCAAGCCAGGCGCGGCGGCGGTAGTCGTTTTGAGCGAAGATCTCTGGCGTAGCCGCTTCGGCGCCAATCCGGATCTTGTTGGCCACTCCATCGCTCTCGACATGCGTTCATTTACCGTCGTCGGAGTCCTGCCGGCAAGCTTTCGCTATCCCGAGTTCGCTCCCCATCAGGACGTGTGGATTTCGGTAATGCAGGACCCGCTATTCGGACCCCGGACGTCTCAGCCCGGTGTGCCTTTGTTGGGTGGGATCGCCCGCCTTAAGCCAGGCGTTACGCGGGCGCAAGCTCAGGCCGAGATGAGCGCCCTGGGCGCCCGGTTCGCGAAGGTGTTTTCCGCCGAAGATTCGGGCTTGACGATCCGGATTCGGCCGTATCGGGAAACGGTGGTTGGGAACTTGAAGCGCGCGCTGCTGATTCTGCTGAGCGCGGTGGGACTGCTCCTACTGATCGCTTGTACCAATATCGCGAACCTGCTTCTCTCAAAGGCCACTTCTCGCGGGAGAGAAATGGCCGTGCGAATCGCACTTGGCGCGTCGCGCGCGCGAATTGCATGCCAACTGCTGACTGAGAGCGCTCTGCTAGGGTTGCTCGGCGGAGTTGCCGGTGTGCTTCTTGCGACGTGGGCTGTTTGGAGTTTCCAGTCTTTCGTTCCGTCCGACGTGCTCCAGATCGGTTCGGTTCATGTCGGAGTCCGGGTCCTGGTGTTCGGTCTGTTGTTGTCTCTTGCCGCCGCGCTGGCGTTCGGACTGGCGCCGGCGCTCCTGGCAACGCCGTCCAACTTGCAGACGAACCTCAAAGAAGGTGGCGAGCGCACTGGCCAACGGGGCGGCCAGCATGTGCGAAGTTTCCTGGCGATCGCACAAATATCGCTGGCGATGGTGCTCTTGGTTGCGGGCGGCCTCCTGCTGCGTAGCTTTGCGCTGGTCACGTCAGTCAATCCTGGCTTCGATCCAAACAACGTCACCGAAGCTGAGGTCTCGCTTCCGCAATTTCAATACTCGAAGCCACAGCAATGGACGGCTTTTTCCACGGAATTGCTGGACCGGCTCCAAGCGCAGCCTGGCTCGCAGGATTCTGCTCTGGCCGCTCCGCTGCCGATGGACCGTCAAGGCCAAGCCTCTTTCGCGTTCAGCATCTTAGGAAATCCGCCGCTTCCTCCCGGCGAATCCACTGCCGCCGATTACGCCACGGTGAGTCCCGGGTATTTTCACGTGATGCGAATTCCGCTGGTGCGGGGCCGTTTGTTCTCCGAGCGAGATTCTTCATCCAGTCCAAACGTCGCAATCATTAGCGAGACGCTGGCGCGGCGCCATTTCCCGAACGAGGACCCGATCGGCAGGCAGATGAGATTTGGATTTCCACCGGACGGTAATGTCTCGCGCCAGATCGTGGGCGTTGTAGGCGACGTGCGGGACGTAGCGCTCAGCCAAGAACCTGGCCCAATGATGTATGTACCCTTCGGTCAAGCCCCTCTTTATGGAGGGGAGGTTGTCGTAAGGAGTTCGTTGAGCACATCGAGCGTGGCCGCGGCCATTCGCCAGGTGGTCCACTCCATCGACAAGAACCTGCCCGTAACCAATATCGAACCCTTCCGGGACGTGCTCGGCCAATCGACCTCACGGGAACGATTTCGCGCGTTCCTTCTGGGCTCGTTCAGCGCGATTGCTCTTGCGCTCACCGCAGTCGGAATTTTTGGCGTGATTACGTACTCGGCCGCTCAGCGCACACACGAGATCGGAATTCGCATGGCTCTCGGGGCCCAGCGGCGCGACGTTTTGCGTCTGATCCTGGCACAGGGAGCCAAGCTTGCCCTGCTGGGCGTGGGCATTGGCGTCGTCCTCTCATTTCCGCTCACCCGGTTGATGGGGAGCCTGCTATATAGCGTTTCCGCGGCGGATCCACTGACATTTGGCGCTGTAGCGATCGTTCTGCTTGGCGTGGCGGCGACTGCCTGTTATATCCCCGCCCGCCGGGCGTTGCGCGTGGATCCTATGGCCGCTCTGAGATACCAATAGGCCGGTCGGCTATCTGTTCGTCGTGAAACCGGCGGTTGCAAGGTCGGCATCGTGGACCGTACTGGCTGAAAAGTCCGGGTTCCCCAAGGTGGGCAGATAGGCTGCGGCCGGGTTGTGCGGGTGATAGATGCCGATAG
The DNA here is from genome assembly GCA_963725455.1 of Bryobacterales bacterium. GTDB lineage: Bacteria > Acidobacteriota > Terriglobia > Bryobacterales > Bryobacteraceae > Palsa-89. The sequence continues at coordinate 1,444 of CAVRZH010000016.1, read as the reverse complement.
GTCTAATCTAAAATAACCGGCCCAAATCTGCTTGCACCAGGTTCAGCTTAAGCCATTGAGAATCAGGCAGTTTAGCCGGTTATTTTCGATTTATCCAGTCCAGTCTCTGCACGCGCCACATTCCGAAGAAGGTAACGCCGCGCGGGCACATTGACCAGAGTCGCCAAGGGTTTACCGGGGCTTTTGTAATAGGGCCCCTCATCAGGACCCCACACGCACTCCAAATAAGGCCCAAGCTTCGCCGTGGCCTTGAACTAGGAAAAGGGGCACCAGTTCCTGGAATGCGGGGGTAAGGAATTCGACAGACTCCACGCGGTAGACGGTTGGAAGCCTTCGCGTTGCGGCGCAAAGTGCAATTCAGCATCTGATCGACGGCTTCCACAATGGCGACCCGCGGCGCCTGGTGGCCGGCCTCTTGGGCGTCACAATCACCGAATACACCGGCGCCCAGATGATCTACGACCTACGCCACCTGCAGCTCAAAGGCATCGTTTTTCCGTCCACCCCGCACAATGTTCCTCAGGATAGTGCCGAACTGCTCGAGATCCATCGAGGCTAAAGCCAAGCCCGCTTTCCGCCGACAGTTTTATGGGTGCGCGGATTGCGAGCGCTTTACATGATCCTGTGGTTCGGCATCGCGGCGATGCCGCCGGTGGCCGGTCAAAGCCTGCCGGCATTTTTTGTCGCCAATCGAGGCCAGGCTCCGGCCACGGTCCGCTTTATGGGGAAAGGCTCGGGCCTGACAGTTTATTTTTTGCGCCGCGAAATCCTGCTGCGTGCACGGGGCGTTTGGGTCAATGTGAAATTCGAGGGCTCCTGTTCGTCGCCTCGCGTGCAAGGCTCCAGTCCTTTGCCCGGGCGAACCAACTATCTCGCCGGCAGCCCCCGCCTCTGGCGGCGCGAAGTCCCCACTTTCGGCGGTATTCGATACCGCAATCTCTACCCCGGCATCGACATGATCTATGCCGGCACTGGGCCTCGGTTGAAATCCGAGTTTGTCGTGGCGCCGGGTGCGGACCCGGCGCGCATCCGCATCCGCTATGACGGCGCGGGGCCACCGGGGGTTGGGGCGGACGGTTCTTTGTCGATTCCCGTGGGAACAGGGCGGCTGAGCGAGGCCGCCCCCCACATCTATCAGGAACTAAATGGCGTCACGGTGCCGGTGGAAGGCGGCTACGCGCTCCACGCCGGCGGCGCAGTGGGCTTTTCGCTGGGCCCTTACAATGCGTCGCGGCCATTGATTATCGATCCGGTGATGTCTTACAGCACCCTTGTCGGCAACACGGGCTTCAATGCCGCAACTGCTCTCGCGGTGGATGCCTCGGGCGCCGCGTATATCGCCGGTTATACCGATTCGGACACTCTGCCTACCGTCAATCCGGTGCAGAATTTCAACTCCGGAAGCGTTGCCGTATTCGTAGCCAAGCTGAATCCTGCCGGGAAT
>CAVRZH010000015.1:0-47412 GCA_963725455.1 Bryobacterales bacterium | reverse complement strand
TGTTGGACTGAAGGCAGCACTTGAAGCTGGAGACCATTTGACAGAGGGACATGACTGGCATTCTGTCCCGCCAGGAAAATCTTCATCATTCGTGTTTGGACAGTCATGGCGCACTATTCAATGAAATCAGCAAGATCAAAGTAGAAAATGGAACAAGACTTACTCGAACATTCATTGCCACAATGTTTTCATAAAATCCATTGGACTCATTCCGCAAGCTGGCAGGACTGCAAGCGAAATTGTCCCGTGCCTTTTTCAGCACCACTCCTTCCCCAGGAAATTCCGAAGACCACAACCTCTCCATCTGCTGTTGATGCAACCAGTTAACCATCACATCGGTTTTTATATCGAGTACGTTGCCTGAGTCTCCATTTCGAAAATCACCTGCGGGGTATACCGAGGCTGGCCGAGAGCTCAAAGGACTTTTGGTGGATGGCGAGAGTGGTGATGCGAGTGGTGAGCCTCCTGGAGGAGTGACAGTCAGTTCCACAGGAGGGATAGCCACGGCCTTCTTGTTGCCATTATTTTTCCGTTGCTTTGGGACGAGATATCCCTTGATGGTGTCCATCCTATTGAGTTCAAAGTGATGGCGCTGCCACAGAAAGAACGTATACTGCTGCCGTGTAAAGAGAGGATCCTCAAGCAACAAAAGCAAATGAGTGAAGTCCTTGGTGAGGCTAGACTGTGAAGGACAAGGGCATGGACGAGGGGGCAATGAAGTATCTAGCTGGGTGTCAACAGAAGAGCTCCATGCACGCCGTTGGATTGGTAGCGCCGTCAAAGCACATGTAGAACTATAGGCTTCGACCAAGAAGAAACTATTTCTTGTAATTGCCACAAAGGCGTCCAGAAGCTGCCGGATGCCGAAGGTGTTGATGGCGCTGCCGAAAAAGACCGGCGTCTGCCGGCCGGCCAGATAGGCCTCTTTGTCGAAGGGGTGGGCCGCGCCTTCCAGAAGTTCCACATTATGGCGCAGTTCATCCACCTGGCTACCCAGCAGTTCGTCCAGCAGCGGGTCGCCCAGGCCGGTGGCCGTCAGTATCCGGCCGGTGCCGTTGGCCGCATCGGGGTCAAAAAAGGTCAGTTCCTTGGTATGGAGGTGGTAGGTTCCGCGGAAGCGTTTGCCCATCCCCACCGGCCAGGTTACCGGGGCGGTCTGTATGTGCAGGTTCTTCTCGATATCGTCCAACAGGTCCAGGGGCTCCTGCCCCTCCCGGTCCAGCTTGTTCATGAAGGTCATGATCGGGGTATGGCGCAGGCGGCAGACCTCAAGAAGCTTTTTGGTCTGGCTCTCGACCCCCTTGACCGAATCGATCACCATCAAAACCGAGTCAACGGCGGTCAAGACCCGGTAGGTATCCTCCGAGAAGTCGTTGTGGCCGGGGGTGTCCAGCAGGTTGATCTCGCAGCCGGAATAGGTGAATTTCATGACCGACGAGGTGACAGAGATTCCGCGCTGTTTCTCCAACTCCATCCAGTCGGAGGTGGCGTGGCGGGTGCTCTTCCGGGCGCGGACCTCTCCGGCCTGCTGGATGGCGCCGCCAAAAAGCAGCAATTTTTCGGTGATGGTGGTCTTGCCGGCATCAGGGTGGCTGATGATGGCAAAGGTGCGGCGCTTATCGACTTCCTGCTGATTATACATTTCCACGTGTGCTCCTTTATCAATCGAAAGGCGGGCTCGGCCCGCCTTTATTGTTTTCATCCGGAAACGGCACTTTTCTGCCATGGCGGCGTCATTCTTGTTTGGCTCGAGTCAATCGCGCAATCCCTTGATTTCCTGGCCATGCGTTTTATAATTGAAACAAATAGTTTCATGATTTCGTAACCTGTTAACCATCTCTATGATCTGAAGACCAGGCGGTCCAGGCACCAGCGGCCCCCGCCGGCGATAACCAGGTAGAGCGCCATCCCCAACAGGGCGATGCTGAATTCGATGCCGTTTCCGCGGCCCGGTATGCCGGAGGTGTTCATAAAAAAGCCGTTCGCCCAGTGGATCTTGTAGATGGCCACCATCATGACCGCCGCTATGCCGGCAGCCGAAAGGCGGGTGAGGAAGCCGGTCAAACGCCGAAACCGCCGCCGAATTCGGCGATGATCGCCAACAGGGTTAAGATCGGCGGGATTCCCAATTTCAGTTCAAAGGTCTTGAAGGTGGCGGTCAGTCCCTGCCCGCCGAAGAGCCCAAGCAGTTTCTGTGACCCATGGGCCATGAAGACCAGTCCAAGTGGTATCCGCAACATGAACGGAGCCAACAGGCCGGTTGCGTCAAATCTTCCTTTTGCCATGAAGTTCCTCCATGATAGCCAGGATGCGCCGATTATCAGACCGTCTCATGCCATGCCGCGGGCGATGCCGGGATATAATCGGAGGGTAATCGCCGGTTATGTGGTCAAGCCAGCCAAAACGGCCGGCAGCACGCTGTTTGCAGCGGAGATGGTGCTTGGAGAGGGGTGGAGAATATTTTGGAAAATAGCTGGCGTGCTGCGTGTCTGACATGGGGCTGTTACCCGTGAAACCCTCGAAGCGCAAAAGGGAAACATTCGTCCCGTGTTGCAAGATTGGCGGACGGCATGGCTCATCTTCTGCCCAAACTACACATCTTCAATTCAAAATATCAAATTAACCATGAAAAAAGAAAGGGTTTGATTGGGAGGAGGCAAAAGATGTGGTTCTTTCGTAAATTAGTTGAAGGCTAAATTCAGTCCTGCTCTTTCAAAATAGCATAGTTACACCGGATCAAACCGCTTTCTGGTAAGTTTTTGTTTCCCGACAAAACCACTCGAAAGGAGGCCTGAACCGGTGCATTTAGAGACTATCACGAAACTGTTTGAAAGCGGCATTCGGCTGCGTCAGGATGGTTTATCACAAACGGACTAAAAGTCCTATTCACGCTGAGCCAAAACAAAAAGGGTGCCGTCAACGGAGAAGTGATCATTGGAAAGCAGTCCCTTTTGGGATGCCTGAGCATTTACCTCTTCAAGAAAACGGCGACCAACATCAGCCTTGATTGAGACGTTCCTGGTTATAGGAGACACGCTTGATCCCAGACCTTGTCATCGATGGCGAGACCGATGAACCAGCGGAACGCCATGTCAGAATGAATACGATCCATCAACATCGAAAAACTGCGGATGGAATAGAGAAACTGAAGCACCAAGCCCCGTAACAGGAATTCAGGCGGTATGGACGGCCTGCCGGTGGAAGAATAAAGCACTGACAGTACTTTATCAAGATTTGTGAAAGAGCAGTATCAACCAAGGGCTTTAGCAAACGTAATTGATGGTTCTTGGAAACAAAGTGCTCCGTGGTTACATAGACGGACATAGGGCCAGCACAACCGTCTTCATCGCGCATAACTTTCCCTGTAATCACAAGACATTATGCGCCAGATACCATTTAGTTCAATTGAATGAGTACCATTGGACTGATTTTTTTGTACTAAAATAATCAACCTTTTGTACTTCAATAAATACCATTTCGTTTAATTGAATAAATACCTAACCTAAGGTAAATTGAAATTAACCTAAGTGTTATTGAGATTGTGCCAATCCACTTCAGGACGCCGGTAACATATTGTTTATACGGTAAGCGAGCAGAATATAAATTAAGGAATAGATCTTAATTTATAGGGGGACACAGCAATGAAAAAAAATAGAACTATGTGGCTTGCGCGAGTTTTGATATTTGCTGCTTTGATGATTCCTAACATAGCCATGACAAGTTGGGCGTTTTACGGAGTAAATTTATCCGGGTCTGAATATTCCTGGGAAACATTTCCTATAGCAAGCCATCTTGAATATTTGAATAGTAGGGGAGTTGTTGTCTTTAGATTGCCCATCGCATGGGAAAAATTACAACCGGTTTTGAATGGACCGCTCAATCAAACTGAAGTCGGAAACCTCAAAACTTTCTTGAACCTAGTAGCATCCCATAACATGCAGGCCATCGTCGACATCCACAATTATGGACGCTACAACCCTAATTGGGCGGCTGACGCAGCTGCCAATTACGGTATTGTGGCTGTAAACAACTCGAGCGGACTGGTCATAGGGTCTAGTAGCCTACCAATTTTTACTTTCCAGGATTTTTGGACTAAGTTAGCGGATGTGCTCGCGGGACATGTTGGTCTGGCAGGCTACGACATCATGAATGAACCACATGACCTCGGAACAGGCGTGTGGCCAATGGCCGCACAGGCTGCAGTTAACGGGATACGCTCAGTAGATATGAGCACTACGATTTACGTAGAAGGCACGCAGTGGGCTAGCGCCTACTATTGGTCTAGCTATAATAGTGACCTCCTTCTGGACGACCCGGCGAACAAACTCATCTACGAGGCCCATTTGTATTTCGATGGTAACGGAAGCGGCGCGTATACTCAGACATATGACCAGCAAGGCGCATATCCCAACTGGGGAGTTGACCATGTACAGCCTTTTATAGGTTGGCTAAATCAGCACAAACTTAAAGGGTATATTGGTGAGTATGGGGTCCCTGACAATGACCCTCGCTGGCTTACCCTGCTGGACAATTTTCTTAACACCTTGAAGCAAAATGGCGTATCAGGAACATACTGGTTTTATGCCTATCCAGATCCCACCGGGGCGAATTCATGGTGGCCGCCAATGAGCGGTACTGTTTATTCCATAAGTCTTGATCCAGAATTAAACGGTCAGGATAAACCGCAGTGGAGCGTTCTCGAAAAATTTTGAGTAATACTAACGCGGCTAACCGCAACTAAGCCTTAGGAAGCTTGCCTGTCTGGGCAGTTGCGGTGACCAGCCGTGAGAATATCCGCAGCAGATCGAAGCGGCGGTTGATCGTCCAATGAGATTGGAGCTGTGATCGTGTCTGATTGGATTCTAACTGTTGAAAGCGTCTAGATCGGGGCGGGAACAGAAGTATGATGCCGTAGACACCTTACTGTATTGGTGGGTTACCTTACCCCACGGTACTTCGCCTTCGCCAACTGGGCTCCGAACAGGAAAATAAATCTTGTATTGTGCTTGAGATACCTTTTCCATAAACGACGCGGCTCCATGCAGAGCCGGAATAGCCACTCGAGCCCGGCCTGTTGCATGAAGGTCGGCGCCTGTTTCACCCTCCCTGAATAGTAATCAAAAGCAGCACCGACCCCAATCATAACTGCAACAGAAATCTTTGATTGATGCTGAGCCATCCATCGTTCCTGTTTTGGGCAACCGATCCCGACAAAAAGAATCTGCGCTCCCGATGCCACAATTTTTTGTGTATTGGCATCATCTTCTTCCGCTGAGAGAGAGCGGAATGGCGGTGAAATTTGGCAGACTATTCGCAAGTCAGGGAATCTTTCTCGTAAAAAAGCCGTGAAGGCTGCCAATGAATCTGGGTGCCTCCGTAAAAGGCGACACGAATGTCAGAATCCGCTGCAGCTTCACAGACATGCAATGTCAGAGTGGGACCGCATACTCGCTCAGCTTCTCCTATTCCCAACTGTCCAACCCCCAGACAAGCGGCATGCCATCCGCAGTGACCAGTTTGGCACTGTTTATAATAAACATAAATACCAGGGGCGTCAAAACCTTCCATGACCATATGGACGTTCGCAGCACATACATAACATGACTCGCCTGTTTCAGCCCATTTTATGACTTTGCCAGTCGCATCTTGGTAACTGGTCGCGTTATTCGTGTCCCTGAAAAATAAAGCAGTTTTTAAAAGGGTCAGTGTCGTTAGCGGGATGAGATACAGTGACCATGAGGCTTTATCACCTCTAGACCTATTTGGGCTACCCTTTTGTTCCGAGCAACTCATCTAGGAAGCCTGGATAACCGTAATCGAATACTGCCCGTTGCTCATATATTCCTTCAGAGGTATGATGCAGGTGGGGAACAAGTTGGTAATTGCAGGATAAGCCCTGGATGATCCTGCTTCGGGTTTTAATTTTAATTTTGACGATTATGCGAAGGCCCCCAAGTTTAGTAGTATGGTAATGTCCCAACCGCTAGTGATGTCTACCTCGCCAAACTTCGGCCGACTTGAACTTTTGCCAGTCAATATTTTTTTCATTCACAAGTTCCGCACCCGGCACAAGCAAGCCAAAAGACCCTTTGTAGGATATTATTTTAGCTGAGCACCAGCGACCGTGACGTTCGCTGGAACATCTTTAGTAAGAACGGCATTTGCACCTATCGCAACATTATCGCCAATATTGATACCGCCAATTAACTTAGCGCCGGGTCCGATATACACATTGTTGCCAATTCTCGGTGCGCTGCCATTTACGCCAGCGATACAAACTCCGGCTAATTCTGCAATCGTTACCAACTCTTGCTAAATTATTTACTACAAGAGTTCCGTAATGCGCGATGCTCAACCCTGGTCCGAAAACATTTAACGGGATAGTAAAGCTGAGTTTAATCCCTCATTGTTTGAAGTAAATGCCAATTATATAAAAATAACATTCCGATAAAGTAGTTGCTGCCGTAGTTTTTGTAAAATTCGGTAGTACGCAGTAATCTTTGGAATTTAAAAATAGGATTACAAATATAATCTTTGGTTGGAACTTTTTCGTACCCGCAAGACAGCATGTCCGCCTTGATAAAATAACGCAAATCTGATATGGAAGTTATAATTTTGTTTTTATTCATGGAATTACATCCTCCTATGATTTGCACATTTTATGGTTATGATACTATTTTGTTGAAATATCTCTCGTATTCTGTCTGTCCAAGTCACCGGTGAAACCCAGTGCATTGGTAATAAAAAGAGGCTTAAGAACGCCTGTCTTTGTACATTTACATGTTGTTATATGTAGCTCTCAGCAAATTGCATATCGTATCAGTACAATATTTACGGGATATTGTATTTTTGGCATTTTTTATAAGTTTTTGCGATAGTTCCGTGTCCGTAAGCACGCTAACTATTGCATCAGCGATGGCATTCTTGTCACCCGGCGAAACGAGCAGCCCATTAAAACCATTCTCAATTATATCTGGAATACCCCCAACTGGCGTGACTATTATTGGCAAACCATACCCTACAGCATCCAGCATGGCCATAGGGACCCCTTCCTTATGACTCGGCAGACAAAAAACAGATGACTCTTTAAAAATACTCTCTTTTTCTGCACCCGCAAGCCACCCTGGGAAAAACACTCATGAATTAATCCCCAATCGTGAAGCAATTGCCTGCCCTAATTCTATTTCACCATGACCTGCTAGGATCAGTTTTGCATCTGCCACCCTTGACAGAACTTTCGGCATTGCCTCGATCAGGTCAGTAAAGCCTTTTCGAGCTTCCAATTTGCCCGCGAAAAGGATCGTATTATTTCCATCGGTAGCTTTTTTGGTGGCCGCATATTGGATGTCGCACGGATTGGGTATGATACAGGTATGAGCATCAGGTGAAATTGTGTGTACGAGTTTGTCCCAATATTCTGACAGACGACTACAAGATCGGCATGTGAAAATACATGGCGCGCCGCACTAAACAACGGCCTGCCAAATAAAGAATCGTCATCTGCTGCGTGCAGATGGATGATGACTTTTTTCCTCAAGACCATTGCTATTGTCAAGAATATTGTTTTTCTGTACATGCTTACGTCACTGGCTGTATGAATGTGGACCATGTCACTTCGTGACATTAGAAATGGGGCTTTCATCAATGCCAGCAGCGCAACCCAAATTTTCGTGCCGTTGTTGATGTCGCTATGCGTTTCAAGCCATCTGCAATTAAATTCTCCCCACACGGCATTTTTAGTGTATGCCGTGATGACAGACGCGATCCCGCCTCGCACCTTTCTCCCAGAGCCAATCATTAAGACTGATTTTTTGCTCATTTGAAGGCCTCCTTTTTCTATACGAGCAGCGAACCCCCTCCCATCAGGGGGGCGAACGGTTGTTCTTATCTCAGGAACCTCCACTTTTCGGCATGCATAGTATTGTATCTTGCGCCGCATCTTTGGTGGAATTAACCACATCAGCAGGAACTGCAAAAAATCGATAATTCGTGGTGATCCGAAACGGCACATTTCCCACAGCAAAGGAAGGAAAACCTTCCAAGCCCTTTGTTGTGACGCCTCATGCGCCACCATTGTCGACACAAATCCCGCATACGCCTTCGGCGTGACCAAGTTCCGCCTATCGCGGAGCCAATTCATGGAATAGCTCCACGTGCAGTCGGTAGAGAGTGAAACCGTTCGGCTCCTATCCACGATAACCAATGGTTCTGGCACAATTTCAAAAAGTGCACCCTCAATCTGGCTGGCACGTAGTAATAGATCCCAATCTCTCGTGCCATATCAACTCATTGGAGAATGGAACCACCGCCAACAATTCCTTCTTGACAAGCAATGTCGGAGCTACACTCAACCTGACACCGATGGAAAATGACGGCTTTGAAAAAAGGTATTCACAAATGGCTTCGTTAGGCCGTAGCGTTCTCTTGGGTTGCACAAATTCGCCCTCGAGTGATCGGATAATGACATAGCAAGCAACAATCGGGAATTTACAGCTCATCCGGCCGGCGGCTGATATTTGTTTTTCTAACTTTGCAGGCAACCATTCATCATCATCGTCCAAAAATGCGATCCATGGCCCTTGCGCCTCACGCACACCTATATTTCGGGCATTGGCCGGACCTACATTCTCCGGCAGGCGCAGTGTTCTCACTCTGGGATCCATCACATGTTCAAGTGCTTGTTTAAATGGGTCCGGTCCGTCGATTACAACAATAACCTCCAATTTACGGTATGTTTGATCAAGCGCTACTGCAAACCGCCTTAACAACAGGACCAGGCCTATTGCGGGTCGGAATAACGACACTTATATTTTCCATATTAACGACCTCCTTAGGTGTGATCGGTGACCTTTTCTGAACGATTTGTCAAGCCACGTCTCCCTGCTGCAATTGTGAGTATCGGAAAATCCGAACGTAGCTAGGGCGAGCATGCTAAGGAAATTGGCTTGCGAGGGCTGTATGATTGTCGATTCCATCAAGCCATTAAATACTAAGAAGATCAGTACAACGCCGAGAAATGCGTACCCGATATCACAAGTACGTCGACGCTCTGCCAATGCTCGGCTGATCCCGCTCGCCAACATCATCACAAAGGCACTGCAACCAACAATTCCCAAGCTCAAGGTGCAATCTATGTACACTGAATGTGCGTTGGGAACCGTCCATCCCTGTTTACTTGAAAAGTCAGCTATATGCCTAGAGTCCCAGAAAGAATCGTACCCATATCCTAAGATCGGCCGCTCTGCTATGTAGGACAGTGTCTGTTCCCAGAGTGGAATGCGGCCAGTCAAGGTTATCCAATCCGAATCATTCCTGCCAAGCTGTACTAAGTCATTGAAAAATGGGGAAATGAGTTCACCGAACAGCAACAAAAAGCCTGTCAGAAAAACCATGCAAAGAACGATCAGAAACTTATGCGTAAACGGCAACGTTAAGAACCAGCATAGGGCCAGCGCGAACAAGACGAGTACGAGTGATGTTCGCGACTTGGTAGATAGAGGAAAAGAAACGATTCGCTGGCTGCGGCGTACAAACAGGATCCGCCAGTTTTTTTCCATCTTCAGCATGAAAACCGAGGCGAGAAAAAGCAAAGCACAATTTGTTCCCTGGTTGTTGGGGTGGATGGTGCCCGCAAAAGGATATCCCTCCGACAGAGGATGAAAGGTACCGAGGACGATTTCTGCGATTATTCCAAGCTCTAAATAGACAAGGGTACTCATAAAAACCCAATGGATCGTGTCACGAATGGATAAGCGCCTAGACATGGCAATGGCGCCGAGACAATTCATTGCCAGAAGAACCAATCTTCTGCCGGTGAGCATCGGGGCTTGGGACCAAACAACGCTCAGAAGGACCCAAAAAAGAGAAAATAGAATTAAACGGCCAAGAAAACCATCAGATGCGAACCGGTTGGGTCTTGACTGCCGAAGACTTGCCACCGAAAAGACACCTAACACAAGAAAAATGACCTGGCGCAAGGTGCTCCCGTGATCGGTGGTCGCCGACAGATCATCTTCCAAAGCCATGAAACTGTTTTCGTTGATCAAAGAGTAATAACCAGTCATGCTGGCAGAAGAAAAATATCGAGGTCAACAGGACAAAAGTGAACCAGGGAATCCTCCTCTGGCATGACCTGCATAGTATCTTTTGCGACTGGCCCGTTCATCGGGCTATTGCCCCGCTTGTTGGGCGGCTGAGGATAGCGAATGCTGCACACCTCACTGCAGACGCCGACACATTAGCCAACAGAAGCCCGTAAGCAGCTCCCAGCGGGCCGTGGGTGCGTACCCACCACAAACCGATGCTGAATAGGATGAACAACGGAATAAAATTTACCTTAAAATCCACATCTGCGCGTTCCAGTGCGAAGAGGGCGCGAGAATAGGAAAACGCCACTCCCGCCGCAACAAGTCCCAAGGCCAGAATAAATACCACATAGCCGTTACCGCTGTACTTGTCTCCGTAGATAAAAATAAGCAAGGGACCACCGAGAAGATATAGCACGCTGCACATGCCTGACATGACAAGAAAGAAAAGCGCACTGGACCTGAATGTGAAGCTGCGCAGCGCAGGCATCCCCTCCTCTGCATAGAGATTTGCAATCTTGGGGCCGAGGAAATTCTGCATTGCCATCATAGGGATATTCACCACGGCAAGGACACCCAGGCATGCGCCCCATATCCCTGCCGCAGCCGTCCCTTGGAAAAGGGTTAGAAACCAGGGATAAAGATTCATGCTGACAGCCCACAGTAGGGCGCTCATGAAAATCCATCTATCCAACGCCCAATTGTTCCTTAAATCAGAAATAGCCCGCCCTCCCCGAGGCAAGAACTCCCTGTGGTTCAAAGAGGAGCCAGCCTGCACCTACAAGCCCGCATGCACTCCCCATCACTAAAAATACCCTATTTGCAGCAAGCAAACCAAAAATGTGCAAGGAGCAACAGGCCGCCCATTTGCATCGTAGCGACAAAGATGTCAAAGAGGAGTGCACTTCCCATGGAGAGGTGGGCAAACAGGGCTGCGACAAACTCCCGCAGCATGATGAATACGATCACGGAGTCTAGAGCCCAAAAGACCGGCGCCACGCCCGGTGGACCGAAACCCAGCGAAAGCGCAGCACCGCATGCAGTCAACGCCAGCATGACTACTATTGACAGAGCCCAATGGTGAAGGAGGGAGCTCCCTGAATAAAGACGTAGTTCGACGGCCTTTGAGACGCGGGCAATAAACCATATAGGGGGTTGAAATAAGTGAAACTTGTAGCTCTAGGATTAAAAGCACGACACTGAAACCAAGCATGTAGAGCCCGAATTCTGCCTTGGTGCAACCGCGTCCAATTATAGCCCCGGTCAAAAAATTGGAGACACTGACGACACCCTGATTTGCCAGAGTGAATGCCCCTCCCCGCATGATGGATGTGGGGAAATTACCTGCCTCCTTCCTGATCATACAGCCCCTCTCCTCATCAGCACCGCAGGAATTGTTCTCAACAAGATCTTAAAATCCATCCATAATGACCAGTTGTCGATATACTGCATATCCAGTTCCATCCACTGGTCGAAGGAGATACTGCTTCTGCCGCTAATCTGCCAAAGACAGGTAATGCCGGGCCTCACGCAGAAGCGACGGCGGTGCCAATCTTTATCGAATCCTTCATAATCCCTGATTGCAAGAGGTCGCGGGCCGACGAGGCTCATCTCCCCCCTCAATACATTAAAAAGCTGCGGCAATTCTTGTTAATGCTTGTCTTTCTTAAAGTTTTCCGAGGGAGGTGATCCGTGGATCGTTCTTGATCTTGTAGACAGGCCCCTTCACTTCGTTTAGAGCGCTGGCTTTGTCAAAAGAATTGTTTTATCGAACCGACGTGATGCAGTTCGAAGCCGCCATCGTCGCCGGTGCGGAAGTGAACGCGAATGCGCGCACTACCGAAGATTTCAAGCGCGGGATCGAGAAGTTTCTCAAGAAGCCCTGACCAGGAAAACTGCAACTTCGGCCAGGAGATTCGGCAACAGCGTGATCTGCCGCGCCCCTTGCAAGAATATGCGTTTCTCGATGGTCCAATGCTGCAACTGCACTAAGCCTTCAAAGTCGTCGACGGTGAAGAAATGGATGTTGGGCGAATCGAACCAATCGTGCGGGAACAGCCTGGTTTTGGGAGCGCGCCCGGTGAACAAATGCGCCAGCCGAACACTCCAATGGCCGAAGTTCGGAAACGCGACGATGGCGCGGCGGCCCACGCGCAGCATTTCACGCAGAACCTTGAGCGGCGCGCGCGATTCCTGCAGCGTCTGGCTCAAGATCACGTAGTCGAAGGCTTGATCGGGAAGATCGGCCAGCGCATCCTCGATGTCGCTGTGAAAGACCGAAACACCCCGGGAAATCGCTTGCCGGACCTTGGCGCCCTCGATCTCGACTCCCCGAGCGTCCACGTTTTTGTTCTCGGCCAGCCAGGCCAGCAACTCGCCCTCGCCACAGCCTAAATCCAACACCCGAGCCTTCGGTTCAATGATGGCGCTGATGATGGCGTAGTCGCTGCGTCCGAGCAGATTCGGAACGAACGATTCGGACACTCCTAGCTTTGCCCCCGCAAAGCTTGATCTGGCGAAGCCTTCTCCCGGAACGTACTCGCCAGGAAGCCGCGGACCAGTTCGGTCTGTTCGGAGACGTTTATCAGGAAGGCATCGTGGCCGTAGGTGGACGGCAAGTCGCAATAGGCGACGTCGCAATTGCGGCCACGCAAGGCGCGCACCACGTCGAGCGATTGATAGCTTGGATACAGCCAATCCGACGAGAAGCTGATCACTAGAAATCGTGATTTTACGCCATCGAACGCGGCGCTGAGCGACGGCCGCCCGGCGGTGAGGTCGAAATAATCCATGGCCTTGGTGATGTAGAGGTACGAGTTCGCGTCGAAGCGATCGACGAATTGGCTGCCCCGGTAACGCAGGTAGCTTTCCACTTCGAACTGATCCTGATCGCGCAGCCGGCGGCCGAATTTTTCACGCATGGAAGCATCGCTCATGTACGTGATGTGCCCCACCATGCGCGCTACGGCCAGGCCACGGGCAGGCGGCCGCTTGCCATAATAATCGCCTTCGTTCCAATCGACGTCGGCCATGATGGCCTGGCGGCCCACTTCGTTGAACGCGATTTGCTGCGGGCTATGCCGCGCGGTTCCGGCGATTGGGATGACGGCCGCCACCGAGTCAGGGTACGCGACCGCCCATTGCAGGGCTTGCATCGCGCCCATGGATCCACCCGCGACCGCGAGCAGGCGTTCAATGCCCAGGTGTTCTACCAGCATCTTTTGCAGGCGCACCATGTCGGGGATGGTCACCGGGGGGAACGACATCGCATAAGGACAGCCGGTTTCCGGATTGATGGAGCCAGGACCGGAAGTGCCTCGGCAGCCGCCCAGGATGTTGGAACAAATTACAAAGTATTTGTCGGTATCAAAACCCTTGCCCGGACCGATCATGCTGTCCCACCATCCCGCGGCGCCGGTGATTTTGTCGGTTCCAGCGGCGTGCGCATCGCCCGTGAAGGCGTGGAGAACCAGAATGGCGTTATTCTTGCGCGCATTCAATTCGCCGTAGGTTTCATACGCCACGTCCACGGGTGCCAGCGTCGAGCCGCAGTCCAGCGCAAGGGAGTCGAATTGAACGATTTGAGTTTCCGTGATCATCGGGCGGGACGTTTTAGACAATCCGGGATCACCGGAAATCGTCCTGCAGGCGATCGAGCGCCTCCGCGCCGGGGCAGAGCTTTTGATAAGGAACTTTTGTCAAAGCAATATCGGTAGTCTTGTTCATTTCGTGCAGATCGGGGACGGATTCATCCAGGTACAGCAATCCTGTGACAACCTCGCCTTTGCCATGATGCTCTTCCAGGTAGTCCATCACCTTGCCGCGATCGGTGGGATCGTAGTTGGGAGGAACGCCTTTGAATCGCACCATGCTTCCATCATGCATGGTAACGTTGACGGCCCCGTTCTGGCCAATCTGCGCCAGAATCTCGCTGGCGGGGGGAACGAAGTCGGTCTCAGTGGCTTTCAATTCGTGCTGGCGAGTGTAGAGATAGCTTTTGGTCGATCCTTCGTGATCGTTGAAAGTGACGCAGGGCGAGATGACATCCACCAGGGCGAAGCCGCGATGCGAAATGGCCGCTTTCAAGATAGGCACCAGCTGTTCCTTATCGCCCGAAAAGCTGCGCGCGATGAAGGTTGCGCCGATGCTCAAACCGAGCATCACAGAATCGATGGGCGCCATGCGATTCGGTTCGCCGCGCTTGCTTTTGGATCCGACGTCGGCGGACGCGGAGAATTGCCCCTTGGTGAGCCCGTAAACGCCGTTGTTTTCGATCACGTAAACCATCCGAACGTTGCGGCGAATGGCGTGGCACATGTGGCCCAGGCCGATGGAAAGCGAATCACCATCGCCCGAGATGCCGATGTACATCAGCTCGCGGTTGGCGGCATTGGCTCCGGTGGCGATCGGCGGCATGCGGCCGTGCGCGGAATTCAGCCCGTGTGCTCCGTTGACGAAATAAGCAGGCGTCTTCGAAGAGCAACCGATGCCGCTAAGCTTGGCCACCATGTGCGGAGGCGTGGCCACTTCCCAGAAGGCGCGCGTGATGGCGGCGGTTATGGAATCGTGCCCGCATCCGGCGCACAACGTGGACATGGTCCCTTCGTAATCGCGAATGGTGAGGCCCAGATCGTTGCGCTGCAAGCTGGGGTGCGTGGCGACGGGTTTTACGATGGACGGCATGTTATGTCCTCACCGTCACGCCCGCGACGGTCAGTTCGGGTCCCAGGCCAAGCTCGCTCAGAACGCCATCGATAACGTGGCGCGCGCTGAGCGGGAATCCGCCGTAGACCAATACGGAGCGCAGCTTGTCTTTGGGGACGCTAGTCTCAAGCGTCAGGAGGGAACGGAGCTGCGCATCGCGGTTCTGCTCGATGACGAAGCAGAACTCATGTTCGGCGAGGAACGATTCCACGATGGTATCGAAGGGGAATCCGCGCAGGCGCATGAAGTCGCCAACCACGCCCCGTTCGGCCAGAAGATCGAGCCCTTCGCGAACGGCCGGATCGCAGCCACCCAGCGTAACGATCCCGAACGTAGCGCCCGGGCGCCGCTGGATGATCGGAGCGGGGACAAACTTCGCCGCGGCTTTGTGCTTTTTCAACAGACGATCCATCACGTCCTGGTATTCGTCCGGAACCTCGGTGTATCCGCCGAACCTGTTGTGGCCGGAGCCGCGCGTGAAATAGGACGCTTTAGGATGCACGCCGGGCAGGGTCCGCGGTGTGACCTGATTTTCGTCTTCGCCAGTATAGCGCTGGAATTTGGGTAGCTTCTCGATCTCTTTCAGGCTCAAGACACGGCCGCGGTCCGGCTGATAGGCGTCGTTCCATTGGAAGCGCGGCACCACCCAATCGTTCATGCCGATGTCCAGGTCCGACATCAGGAACACCGGCGTCTGAAAACGCTCGGCCAGATCGAACGCCACTGGAGCGAATTCGAAGCACTCCGCGGGATTGGACGGAAAGAGCAGAATATGCTTCGTATCGCCATGCGACGCATAGGCGCATTCCAGCAGATCGCCCTGTTGCGTGCGTGTGGGCATGCCGGTAGACGGGCCGACGCGCTCTACGTCGATGATGACCGCCGGCACTTCGGCATAATACGCCAGACCGAGCAATTCGTTCATCAGAGAGATGCCGGGGCCGGCAGTGGAAGTGAACGCCCGCGCTCCGTTCCAGGCCGCGCCAATCACCATGCCGATGGCGGCCAGTTCATCCTCCGCCTGGATGATGATGTAGTTATTCTTCCCGGTTTCCGGGTCCTTGCGGTATTTTTCGCAGAAGACTTTGAAAGCGTCCATGGCCGATGTGGAAGGCGTGATGGGATACCAGGCAGCGACCGTCGCTCCAGCGTAAACGCAGCCGAGCGCGACGGCGGTATTTCCGTCGATCAGAATCTTGTCGCTGTTGGCATCCATCTTTTCCAGGTGAAACCCCAGCGGCAGATCGAAATGGTCACGCGCGTAGTCGTAGCCCAGGCGCAGGGCGCGCGTATTCGATTCGCTCAGCTTCTTCTTGCCCGCGAACTTTTCCTCCAGCAGGGTTGTGACGATCTCCATATCCACCTGCAGCGCGGCCACCAGAGTGCCCGCGTAGGCGATGTTCTTCATGAGAATGCGCTCGCGCGGATCGCGAAAATTGTCGTTACACAATTGCGCGTAGGGGATGCCCATGAAATGCACGTCGTCCCGCAGCAGCGCGGGGTCGAGCGGCCAACTGGAATCGTACAGCAGATAGCCGCCTTCGCGGACTTCTTTGATATCGCGGGCGTAGGTCTGCGAATTCATCGCCACCATCAGGTCGTAATCGAGCGAACGTGCGGTGTAGCCGTTTTTGTTCACGCGAATCTCGTACCAGGTGGGCAGCCCCTGAATATTCGAGGGGAACAGATTCTTGCCGGAGACCGGAATACCCATCCGAAAAATAGCCTGCATGAGCAAACCATTGGCGCTGGCCGATCCGGTTCCGTTCACATTTGCCAGCTTGAGAGCGAAGTCGTTTACGCGGTCAGGCATGCGGTATCCACCGGCCTCCCTGCATAGGGAATCAGCAGCTCAAACTTCTGCATATCCCAGGCTGCCGTGGGACACCTTTCGGCGCAGAGACCGCAATGCACGCACAGATCTTCATCCTTGGCCATGATGCGCGCGGTTTGCGGTAGCGGGGCGGAGACGTAGAGATCCTGCGTGAGATTGATCGCGGGAGCGGAGAGGCGCTGGCGGAGATCGTCTTCTTCGCCGTTGCGCGTGATGGTGAGGCACTGCACCGGGCAGATATCGATGCACGCGTCACATTCGATGCAGCGGGGCGCGACGAAGGCGGTTTCGATGTCGCAATTCATGCAGCGCAGCACTTCGCTCGCGGTCTGTTCGGCGGAAAAGCCGAGTTCCACCTCGATGTTCATCTGCTGAAAGCGGCGTGTCAGATCCACGTGCTGCATCTTCTGGCGCTGCGAGGGATTGTAATCGTTGTGATAGCTCCACTCGCTGATCCCCATCTTCTGGCTGATGAGGTTCATGCCTTGCGGCAGGCGCTCAGTGACGGGAATGCTCTGGCAGTAATTATGGATGGAGATGGCGGCCTGATGGCCGTGCTCGGCGGCCCAGATGATATTCTTTGGTCCCCAGGCGGCGTCCCCACCAAAGAAGATGCCGTCGCGGGAGCACTGCATGGTCTTTTCGTCGACCACTGGCATGTCCCATTTGTCGAATTGGATACCGATGTCACGCTCGATCCAGGGGAACGCGTTTTCCTGGCCGATGGCGAGGATCACGTCGTCGGCGGGGAGAAAAACAGTTCCGATCGTTTTTGATTTTTTGGCTTGCGCGTCCCATTCCAACCGCTCGAAATCCATGCCGACCAGCTTGCCGCCTTCGATCACGAAGCGCGTAGGCGCGTGATTAATGAGGATCTCGACGCCTTCCTCCTCGGCATCCTCCAACTCCCAGGGCGAGGCCTTGAAGAATCCACGCGGGCGCCGCGCCATCACCTTGATATTTTTTCCGCCGAGCCTGCAACTGGACCGGCAGCAATCCATAGCCGTGTTGCCGACGCCGATGATCAGAACATTTTCACCGATGGAGTCCGTGTGGCCGAAGGCGATGGATTCCAGCCAGTCGATGCCGATATGGATACGATCGGTGTCGTGGCGGCCGGGGATGTCGAGCTCCTTGCCGCGCGGGGCGCCGGTTCCGACAAAGATCGCGTCGAAGCCCTCCGCCAGCAGCGCCTTCATGCTCGTGATGTCCCGGTTGTAGCGGATCTCGACGCCCATGCCGAGGATCTGGTTAATCTCGTCCATGAGTACGCTTTCGGGCAGACGGAAGGCGGGGATGTTAGTGCGCATCAGGCCGCCTGGCCGGTCGTACTTCTCGAACATGACCACTTCATAGCCCAGGGGCAGAAGGTCGTTCGCGACGGTGAGCGACGCCGGACCCGCGCCGATACATGCGATGCGCTTTCCGTTCTTTTGACTCGGGATCTTGGGAAGGCGCTCGGTGATGTCGTCGCGCAGATCCGCAGCTACGCGCTTCAGGCGGCAGATCGCGACGGGCTTGCCATCCACGCGGCCGCGGCGGCAGGCCGGTTCGCAGGGACGATCGCAAGTTCGCCCTAAGATCGCGGGGAACACATTCGATTCCCGGTTGAGCATGTAGGCATCGGTGTAACGGCCCTGCGCGATCAGGCGAATGTACTCGGGAACGTTGGTGTGGGCCGGACAGGCCCACTGACAGTCCACCACTTTGTGGAAGTAGTTCGGGTTGTTGACGTCCGTGGCGTTCACACGTGGATCCTTTCGATCTCGACCACAGTCAGTTCACGAGCTCGTAGGAGATAAGCGAATCAGTATGGTTTTATCATACATCCGGCGGCAGGAACGCAAGCGTCACCAAGCGGATGTTACCAAGCTTAAGATAGGCAGCCCCCGAATGGCGCCGAAATGACCGTCCCTGGTAACCAGCCGCATCGGTACCTCTGCGGCCTTGAGAGTCTCGGCTGCGGGCTTCTTACCAGGCTTGGCTTCGGGCTAATCCTCCGTTCTTCGAGCTTCTTCCGATTGCGCCAGAGACCGCCGAGAGATACTCCGAGATCCGGCATGAGCTAAAGGCGCGTTGGTGTCCAGGTTCAGCGCCACTGGCCCTCTTCAATGCGCTCGAATTCCTCTTCGAGGATACGATTAATCCGCCCCGTTTCTTTGTGCAGTCCGCGGAGTCCTCCGAATGCGCTCATCCAAGCGGGAGCCGGCGGTTTGCCCTTCGGGGTATTGCCGGCGCTTCTGCGGAGATGCTCCCGCACTGCATCGGTCAGAAGGTCCTTCAGAGGTATGCCCCGTTCGGCCGCGATGGCTTTGGCTTTGCGGAAGAGCGCATCGGGCATTTCTACCGTGGTTTTCATCCGGTCCAATTTTCCTAAAAATATGGAGGCCCAAAAGAGCCGGACCGGCCGGGCTATTCTGAAACCATGGCAGCGACGAAATTAACCCGCTACGATCAGGTCCGCCGTTGGGACCAGAAACGGGCGGAGCGCGGCTGGTGGCACAGTTTCGAGTTGCCGGATGGCACGCTGGTTGAGGGCGCTTGCGACCTGCCGGGCCTGAAGAATCGCATCGGACAGTTTCCCATTCCACAGAATTTGCGCGGCAAGCGGGTGCTCGACATCGGGGCTTGGGATGGATGGTTCAGTTTCGAGATGGAGCGGCGTGGCGCGGACGTGCTGGCCATCGACAACTGGGACAATCCGCTGTTCCATGAGGCGCGCGCGATGCTGAACTCTCGCGTGGAATACCGTCAGATGGACATGTACGAGCTGACGCCCGAGCGCATAGGACGTTTTGACATCGTGCTGTTCATGGGCGTGCTCTATCACTTGAAGCACCCGCTGCTGGCGCTGGAACGGGTTTGCGCGCTGACAACGGAGATGGCGGCGGTAGATTCGTTTATCCTGCGCGAACAGCATCGGCCAGGCGAGCGAGTGGAGGAGCGGCCGGTGATGGAGTTTTACGAGACGAATGAATTCGGCGGCCAGACCGACAACTGGGTTGCGCCCAGCCTGCCCTGTTTGCAGGCCTTTTGCCGCACTGCCGGCTTCGCCAGGGTCGAACTTGCGAACGTGCTGGAACATAGCGCGTGTCTCGCCTGTTATCGCCAATGGGAGCCGCCCGCGGCGGGCGCGCCGGAGGGCCCTGAGCTAGTGAGGGCCGAGCACAATTTGACCGGTGGCATCAATTTCGATTCGTCGCGCGACGAATTGGTGAGCGTCTGGTTCCGTTCCCACATGCATAAGCTTGGCCTGGACGACGTTCAGCCGGAGATTGGCGGCTATGGTGTTCGGCCGATTCATGTGGCGCGAACCAGTGACGGAGAGTGGCAATCCAACTTCAAATTGCCCCCAGGCCTCGCGCCGGGCTGGCACGAAGTGCGCTTACGTATCGCGGGAAGCCGTCCGGGTTCAGCGCAACGGATCGCGGTGGATGTTCCATTACTGGCTGGCGATCTGCACATCGAAGGCATAGGCGATGGGACCACTTGGGCGAAGAATCAACTTGACCGGTCCCGCGGCGATGTATTGTCGATCTGGATCGGCGGCCTTCCCGAAAACGCGGACTGCAGTAATTTGAGTGTGGCTTTGGATGGCGGGCGTTTGACCGTGACTTACATCGAGAGCGCCCAGGAAGGAGCGCGGCAGATCAACGTGAAGGTTCCAAGCGATTGTCCGTCTGGGCCGGCGACGATTTTTGTGTCGGTGGGAAATTCGAATGTCGCCAGCGCCCCGGTTGAAATCGTCGCGGGATGATGCACGCGAGTCCGAGCAGGACCAAAGTGATCAGGCTGATCCAGTGCGCGGCGATCATTTCCATTCCACCGTCGTAGTCCATCGAAATCGTCGCTGGACCATGGACGCCGGGAACAAGGTACATGAACCCAAGGCCGTCCTGGAATACCCGCAGGGATCGCCCGTTTACCTGAGCGTGCCATCCGGGGCTCCAGGAAATCTGAATCGATACCACGCTGTTGGGCGGCAGGTCCGATTTGATTGTTGCTGAGTGCTGCGTGGTCCAATCGAACGTAGCTGCGGGGAAGCTGGGATTTTCGATGGCCGCGTCATAAGGACGAAGCGGGTCGACGTCGATGCCATTGATCGGAGTTCTGGACACCAAATCGTTCGTGGTGATTACGTGCGCCAGCGACGTAGATGCGCCCACGCGGTACAGCACGTCTCCGCCGTCGCGCCACAAAGGGTGCAACACGCCCTCGAATTCTTCCGGATGGCGAAAATCCTTGTACACTTCCGTGCTTCCAGGCCCGCTCACGGCCACCGCCTGAACGCCCAGAGCTTTGAACCAAAGGAGCGCGATTTCGGCCGCATGCGATCCGGCCGCTTCACCGGTAGTAATCTCGTACTTCGCTTCAAAGTAAACAGGAATTGTGACGCCTTGAGCGAACCCGCCATCGATTTCCGGCGTATCGGAGAAAGCCGTCAACCAGAACGCGGAAGAGCCCGGCAGCAGGACGCGGCCGCCATTCCAGTGCTGATTCAGCCACTGCGCTGTGTGCCATTCCGACGTGGTCTGAATATCGATGTTTTGTATGAGCGCGTCGCGCGCGAAACGCCGCTCTAACCTGATGGGCCAGACCAGCATGAGCAGCAACAGGACGGTGGTAACAAGTGAAAGCCGGTGGGGCAGGTGGCGCATTGCAGTATCTATCAGCAGGCCCGCTAACAGCGCCAGGGCGAGTTCCATCTGCAGGTGATAGCGCTCCGGTTGCGGAACGATGGCTATGTTTCCCCACGCGGCGGCGAGCGGCGGAAGCGCGGTGAGAAAAACGAAAAAGACGGCGAACTGGAGGTGCGATGGCGCGCGGCGAAGAATCAGTTTGAGGACCAGCAGGATCAACAGAGTCGCAGGAATCCAAATTAGGAGGTGAGTGCCCGTGTGGCTGAAGTCGCCGCCGATAAATTTCGAATCGTTCTGGACAGTGGCAATGGTGGATGGCGGAATCCAGGGTGACGCCAGGCCGTAGGCTGTTATGCCAATGCAGGCGACCAACGCAAGATCGCTCGGAAATCTTTTGCCGGAGGCCGGCTTGGCGACGAGATAGGCAATAACGGCCAGCGCTAACGTGAATGCGCCGAGCCAATTCGTGAGCGCTACCGAGGCAAAGCCCAGCGCGGCGAGAGCAAAGTACCGCGGACGCCTGCGTTCGAGCGCCATGTCGAGGAGCAGAATCGCAAGTGGGAGAAGCGTGAGCGCCGTAACGTGAGGGCCTTCGCCCGTATAAACCAGCGCCGTTAGCCGCTCCGGGTGGAACTGACCGGTGGAGCGGCCAATGGCCGGCATCAGCCACTCGGACGGCGAAAGCGTGGAATAAAGAGCTCCCGCGAAAAACGCGGCACGCGGCGATCGGCTGAGCCGAAGCGTGAGCGCGAAGAGTGTCACCGGTCCCAGGCAATAAAAAATCGCGGTCACCCAATGGTACGCGTGCGCCGTCGAGATCCCGCGCACCAGAGCCACTAGCGAGACGATCCAGTGCAGCAGCGGAGGGTAGGTATTCTGCGCGGGAATGCCCGCGTACCAAAGCGGAAACCAGGAAAGATCTCGCCAGTGCGCCAGCATGTATCGGCTGATGCCGATGTACGCTGCTTCGATGGAGCCCATGTGCCGCAGGTATTCCATTCCAAAAAGCCCCCGGCAAATGTAGGCATTCAGCAGGAACAGCAAAGTGCCCAGCAGCAAGGTCTGTGCGCGGCGAACCAAGGCTGGTGGGCTCGATTGGATTCTCACATGATAGCCGCCGCGCGTGCGTCGCGGGAATCATCGTATCCTTTTGACGTTGAATAGCATTCGGTGGCCTGCAACACGAACCGTACTCATCTGCGTGGCGCTCTTCAGCTTGAACGCCCTGATTTGCTGGCGCCTTTTTGGGGTGGAATACCTGGATGCGTTTCAGTCCAACGAGGGCACGTTTATTACGTTCGCCGCCTTCCTGCGGCGTTACTGGCCGCATGCCGCTTGGTTCCCGTGGTTCGACGCCGGCATGCCGTTCGAAGACACCTATTTACCATTGCTCACATGGCTGACCGCGCTGGGATCGGCGCTAGCCAGATGCTCGCCTGCGCACGCGTTCCATTTTCTTCTGGCGCTCACCTATTCGCTGGCTCCGGTTTTCTTGTTCCTTTTCGCCCAAGGGATCTCAGGCCGTGCTGCACCTAGCGCGTGGGCTGCGCTGCTGTGGTCACTGCTTTCACCCGCTGCTCTTTTCCCGAGATTGTGGACCGACATGGGAGGCCACTGGGGCATGCGGCGATTGCAGAACATTGTGTTCTACGGCGAATCGCCGCATAGCGTGGCGCTCTGTTTGCTTCCCCTCTCGCTCTGGCTCACAGCTCGCTTTCTGAATCGGCGGACGATCCTGAGATTTGTGACAGCCGTTGTTGCGGCGGTCGCCGTAATGCTAACCAACGCGTTTGGGATCGTGGTGGTCGCGGTATCGTCGCTAATTCTTCTCGCGGCTCGGAGTAAATATCGCGGCCAGGATGTGTGTTTGGTCATCGGAATTCTGTCGATCTCGTATCTCGCCATCTGCCGGGTGCTGCCGCCCAGCCTGATCCATGTTATGGAAGGCAATGCGCAATGGTCGGGAGGCGATTTCCGTTTCAGTTCCGGGACTGTGATCCTGGCCGGCTCCTTCCTGGCGTTCCTGATTGTCTTATGGGCTGTCGTGCATCGCTTTTGCACTCCGATCGTCCAGTTCGCTGCGCTGTTTTCCGCCTGTTTCGGCGGAATCACCTGGCTGGGCGTCCACGGGATCAATGTTCTTCCACAGCCGCTGCGTTATCACATCGAAATGGAGGCCGGGATGTGCTTGCTGGCGGCCTTTCTTTTCGAACCGCTTGTGCTCCGGCTTCCGCGGAAGGCCGCTATCGCCTGCGGTCTGGTTTGCGCCATTGCGCTTACCTGGGCCGCAGTCAAGGACTATCGTTTCGCGCAGAAGTTGATCCGTCCCGCGGACATTGCCCATTCGCTTCCCTTCAAGGAGGCGCGCTGGATTGCCGAGAACCTTCCCGGGCAGCGGGTCCTGGTGGCTACCGAGGGACAGTGGCTGTTCAATCTGTTTGCCGACAATCCTCAGATGAGCGCGGGACACGAGCCGTCAGCGCCCAATTGGATCCAGCACGTTGCTGTCTACACTATTCTCTCCGGTGCCAACGCCGGGGCCCAGGACGCGCCGATCTCCATTCTCTGGCTCCAGGCATTCGGCTGCGGCGCCATCGTCGTGCCGGGAGTCAACAGCAAGGACTACTTCCACGCCGTCGCGAATCCCAGCAAATTTAATGGACGCCTGCCGTTGGTTTGGCGGGAGGAAGGTGACGCAATTTATCGGGTTCCTCTACACTCCACGTCGTTAGCGCACGTTATTCCCAGGTCCGCGGTGGTTGATCGACGGCCTATAAACGGATTGGATGTTGCCCCGCTCGGGCCCTACATTGCTGCTCTGGACAATCCAGCGGCACAGGAGGCGAGCCTCACCTGGGACAACCCGGACCATGGGAGAATCCTCGCGAAAATGGCGCCTTCCGACGTCATTTCTGTCCAGATTACTGCCGATCCTGGATGGCAGGCACGCGTCGGAAATAGCTCCGTTCCACTCCAGGCGGATCAGCTTGGATTCATGGTGATCGATCCTCGATGCACCGGGGCGTGCGCCATCGATCTGGAATTTACGGGAGGGATGGAGCGAAGAGTCACTCTGGCAATTAGTTTGCTCACATGGATAGCGCTGTTGGCGTTGACATTCTGGCGAGTCCTGCATGGCCGGAAGCCCGCCTGAGGGCACGTGCCGGCCCGTCCGGCAAACGGCCGGAAATGGGAGTATGATTCTCAGAGAAGTTTGGAGAGCATCCGGCCGAAAGACGCCCTGGCGCGTGAGAGGCGAGGGTGAAATCTTAGGGCATGCCTGTCCTCCGAAACTACCGTCCGTGAGGAGGTAACTCGTGGCCCTTACGATTGGAGTGCCGCGCGAGACCTTCCCGGGTGAACGGCGCGTCGCGCTGACGCCGCGCGCTGTTGAGTCACTCGGGAAACTCGGTGCCGGCGTAATCATCGAAGAGTCCGCTGGAGTTGACGCGGGTTTTCCTGACCAGCTGTATGTCGCCCGGTCGGCACGTGTCGCCACGCGCGCCGATGTTTTTCGACAGTCCGATATTGTCGTCGAGGTGCGGGCGCTGGGAGCGAATCCGGCGGAAGGCCGCGCGGATCTGCCGCTGCTGCGCGATGGCCAGATCGTGATTGGCTTCGGCGAACCCCTGACGGCGGTGGAAGAAGCGGGCGAACTGGCGCGAGCCGGCGTTTCCTTTTTCGCCATGGAACTGATGCCGCGCATCACGCGGGCGCAGAGCATGGACGCCTTGTCGTCCATGGCCACCATTGCCGGGTACCGCGGGGCGTTGCTCGGAGCGGAAGCATTGCCCAAGATTTTTCCGATGTTGATGACCGCAGCGGGAACCATCACGGCGGCGCGGGTTCTGATCCTGGGAGCGGGCGTGGCGGGGTTGCAGGCTATTGCGACGGCACGGCGGCTGGGCGCGGTGGTCTCCGCCTACGATGTGCGCAGCGCGGTGAAGGAACAGATTGAGAGCCTGGGCGCCAAGTTCGTGGTGCTGAATCTGGAAGCCGGCGCGGCGGAAGGCCAGGGCGGTTATGCCAAGGCCATGGACGAAGAATTCTACCGGCGCCAGCGCGCGGCGCTTCAGGAAGTAATCCGCGAACAAGACGTGCTGATTACCACAGCCGCGGTTCCTGGCAAGAGAGCCCCCATCCTGGTGACCGCGGAGATGGCGAGCGCCATGGCTCCAGGGTCGGTGATCGTGGACATCGCGGCTGAGCGCGGTGGCAACTGCGAGCTAACGCGGCCGGGTGAGACGGTGATGCACCAGGGCATCTCGATCCTGGGCCCGCTCAATCTGGCGTCGACGGCGCCCTATCATGCCAGCCAGATGTATGGATCGAACATCGCGTCGTTCCTGAAACTGATGGTCAAGAACGGGGAACTGACCATCAATCGGGAGGACGAAATCATCCGCGAAACGTTGGTCACCTATGGGCGCGAAGTGGTGAATCCGCGGGTGAGTGAACTTTTGGGCTTGGCCAGCGCGGCTCCGGCCGGTGAGAGGCACTGAAGGCGAAGGGAGATAAAGATGGGTGGCTACGAGTTTGATTTGTGGGTCTTTATGCTGTCGGCGTTCCTGGGCTTCCAGTTGATTCGTGGCGTGTCGCCCCTGCTGCACACGCCGTTGATGTCGCTGACCAACGCGATTTCGGCGATTACGGTGGTGGGCGCTATTCTGCTCACGGGTGAAAAAGACGCGAGCACGCTATCGCGCATTCTAGGATTTTCGGCTGTATTTCTGGCCGTCCTCAACGTGGTAAGCGGTTATCTCATCACGGACCGCATGCTCAAGATGTTTAAACGAAGGGATCCAGAGAAAAAATGAAACTCGACAATACCCTTCTTCCCCTTCTCTACATGCTGGCGGCCATGGCGTTCATCCTGGCCATCAAATGGCTGAACTCGCCCGCCACGGCGCGGCGCGGTGTAATTGTCGGCGAGATCGGAATGTTGATTGCCGTGGTTGCCACGCTGCTGCGCTTTGAGGTAGTGAACTACGAGTGGATTCTGGTGGCGTTTTTCTTTGGAACGGCATTCGGAATACCCATCGCGTACATCATGCCGATGACCGCGGTGCCGCAGCGGACTGCATTTTCGCACGCGTGCGGCGCGCTGGCGTCGGCATTGATCGGAACGGCCGAATATTACAAGGGCCTTCATCAGACGGTCGGGCTGTCCACTGTGGTGATGGTGGCGTTGATCGTTGAGACCCTGCTCGGCTTTCTGACATTTACCGCCAGCATGATGGCGTTCGGGAAATTGCAGGAGGTGCTGGCGCAGCGGCCCATCACTTATAAGGGCCAGAATTTCGTCAACCTCGGTGTTTTCGCGGCGGCTGCGGGCGTTGGTCTGGCTTTGATCGTTTCGCCGGACCGCAGCGTATTATTTCCCATCTTCGCCGCGCTGGCGCTGTTGTTCGGCGTGCTGCTGATCATCCCGATTGGCGGCGCGGACATGCCGACGGTGATCGCGCTGTTGAATTCCTATGCCGGGCTCTCGGCCAGCGCCATGGGATTCGTGCTGAACAACAAGCTGCTCATCGTGGCGGGCGCGCTGGATGGATCGTCCGGGTTCATTCTCTCTATCATCATGTGCCGCGCCATGAACCGCTCGTTCACAAATGTGCTGTTCGGCGCCTTTGGCCAGTTGCAGACCAGCAAAGCAGGCGCGGAGGAGGCCAGGCCTGTGCATTCGGCCACCGCTGAAGACGCGGCACAGATTCTCGATTCCGCGCGCAACGTGGTGGTGATTCCCGGCTATGGAATGGCTGTCGCGCAGGCGCAACACAAGCTGCGGGAAATGTTCGATATGCTGGCCAAACGCGGCGTGGATGTGCGGTTTGCGATCCACCCGGTTGCGGGCCGCATGCCCGGACACATGAACGTGCTGCTGGCAGAAGCCGACATCCCGTACGACAAGCTGTGGGAGATGGACGACATCAATCCCGAGATGGCGAATGTAGATGTGGCCCTGATCATCGGGGCGAACGATGTGGTGAACCCGGGCGCCGAGACCGACCCGCATAGTCCCATCGCGGGCATGCCGATCATTCAGGCTTACAAAGCGCGGACCGTGATGGTGATTAAGCGCAGCATGAATCCGGGATTCGCCGGCATCGACAACGACTTGTATTACCGCGACAACACGCTGATGCTGTTCGGCGACGCGAAGTCGTTTTTGTCGAGCATCGTTAAGGAACTGAGCGCCCTGGTGAAGGTCTAGGAGTCACCCTCTGGCCTCGCCCGCCGGGAGCACCACGTTGATGGTTGGCGCGGACGAGGGCAGCCCGATCTTTGCCTCCTCAAACCGTTGTATGATCCTGCGATTCATTTCGCGACCCACCATCCATTGCTGGTTGGGAACCGTCTTGAAGCGCGCCTTGATCACGGCGCCCGAGTCGGCCAGTTTGTCGACTCCCAAAACTTCGATGGGCGCGAGCACCACCGCGCGGTAAGGTTCCTCCTGGCCCAGTTCGTCTGCGATGCCTTTGAGCACCGCGACCACATGGTCGATATCTTCGGTATACGCGACTGAAAGATTAAACACGTAATACGAATATTCGCGCGTAAGATTCGACAGGCCCTGGATGATGCCATTGGGAAAAATGTGAACCGCGCCGTCTTCGCCGCGCAGCACCGTGGTGCGAAGATTGATCTCTTCCACCAGCCCGGTTTTGCCGTTGATCACCGCCACGTCGTTGACGCGGAGCTGATTCTCCAGCATCAGGAACACCCCGCCCAGGACGTCCTTAATGATGTTCTGCGCGCCGAATCCGAGTGCGACGCCCGCCACGCCGGCGCCCGCGAGCAAGGGCCGGACGTCGAAATTCAGCTCCTTCAGGGCCATGAGTCCCGCGATGGTCCAGATAACTACGAAAAGCGCCTTCCCACACAGGTTCTCGAGGGTGTCCGCGCGTTTTTCCAGCTCAAATTCATTTCCACCGCCGCTTTTGAGCATCATCTTGACGGCGTAGCCGCGCATGGCGCGCATCATTCTGGCAATGGCGCGCGTCGCGATATAGGCGAAGATCAGGATGACGACGATTCGGAGGGTGTTGGAGAGAAAGGGCGTGTAATAATCGGGGTTCAGCAGCTGGCTGCGGGTCGGCATGTACTTCATGATACGCAGGCCCCACGCGAAGATCGGGTACACTGAAAACAATGGCTACGAATGTAAAAGCCCAGGCCGAGGCGCCGCCCGCGCGCGGATGGTATGGCGTGGTTTTACTCGCCTGGCTGGTCCCGGGAGGCGGGCATTTCCTGCTGAAGCGGCCGGGACGCGCGGCGTTGCTGCTGGCGTCCGTGGCGATCATGTTTTTGCTGGGATTGATGATGCGGGGAGCCATGTTTCAGCCGCAGACCGGCGACGTGCTCACCACCATTATTTATTGCGGCGGATTTTTGGGCGATCTGGCGTCGGGTTTGTTTTATCTGCTGACGGTTTGGCTGGGATACGCGCAGCCGGACATGGCCGGGCACGTGCATGACTACGGAACGAAGTTCCTGGTGGCCGCCGGTCTGCTGAATGTGCTGGCCATGGTGGATGCTTACGAAATCGCGAAGGGTGAGAAAGAATAATGCCGAAAATGAATCTCTCCCACTTCGAAGCGGCGATCTTGTTTGCGCTGTTTTCTTCGGTGGTCCTGGGCGTGATCACGAAACGGACCGACGCCGAACGGCTGCGCTACGGCGTCCGCTGTTTCGCCTATTTTGTGGCCGCCTTGATCGGTTTGGGCTGGCTCATGAAGCTGGGACACGGCTGAGCCAGACCGGTTACAACCCCTCAGGGCTTGTCGGACTCTTTGGGTGGTTTGCAATCGCCTTTGCACACGGTCTCTGAAAGCTGCCGCGCCGGCCCCAAAGTTCCCGGATCGGATACGGTAGGCCTTCGCACGCTGAGCGTCTGCACCACGGTATTGTTCGGCCCAAGCGTGCTCTCGATGGATTGCTGTTCCTGCAGCTTGAGTCCCGAATCGCTCACGGTGCCGGGGACATTGCGGGAATAAATATCGACGACCGAATCTTTTAATCCATCCGGCCGCGTAACGGTCTTGGTCACAGTCTGGCCATGGAGTTCGAGTTCGCCGTTCGGTCCGCGCTCATATTCCGCGGTGTTGTCGGAAACCTCCGAGCCCTGCACTGTATGATCGGTGGTCTGGCGCACCGCGGCGAAGAATCCGCCGTTTCCATCACGCCGGTAGGTGGTGGAGTCCGCCTGATAATTCTTCCCTTGCTTGGTCAATACTTCGCTTTGCTTCTCCACCGTCTCCAGCCCATTCACCGTGGGCCGCTGCACCACGGTTTCCGAGGTTTCGCCGGATGCATTCTTCTGCGTGTCGGTAACCGACTTTTCGGTGATCTGCGCGTTCCCGTTGATGTCGGTGCTGTAGGTGGTGCTTTGGACTGTGAAACTGCCGTCAGGGCGCTTCTGCTCCTCGATCACTTGCCGCGACGGAGGCAAGGGATTGCCCTGTGGATCGTATCTTTGAACGATGCGCTCGGTTACTTTGCCCGAGGCGTCGTTCCGCAATATGTGTTCTTCGATCCGTTCCATCGGAACCGTGCGTCCGTTAATGGACTGCGTGGTTACGGTGGTTTGGGATCCACTGTCCGATTTGGTTTGCGAAATGGCCGGGCCGTCGGGAATCACGTTGCCGTTCACGTCCACCGATGTGGTGCTGCTGACTTTAGACTCTTGGGACACAAGGGCGGGGGCCAAAAGAGTAAGCGAGCAGGCGAGCGTGGCGAATAAACAGCCCTTCACGCTTCCAGGCTAGCGGTTTTCGCCTATTTCGACAATGCGGCGAACGCCTTAGGCGGAACGCCGGGAACGCCGAACCCAGCAGAACTCCGGGCTCCTGAGTACCAATAAGAAACCAGGCGTAAACTGCCGATAAACCCTCAGGAAGACTGTGGACAGCGATCTAACCAAAGAACGGGACTTCATCACGGCTGTTCTGCAAGCTTGCGGGGCGCTGGTGGTGGTTTTTGACGACCAGGGCCGAATTGTCCTCTTTAACCGGGCATTCGAGGAAGTGATGGGATATAACAGCGCTGACCTGAACGGGAAAGCGTTTTTCGACGTGCTGGTCCGGCCTGGCAACCGGGAACAGAGCCGCAAGCGGCTCAAAGATGGCCTCTCTGGGCGGGCCGCAACCACCTTTGAAAGCGAATGGATCACGAAGTCGGGCGAGCCGCGCCGCATCTCATTTTCGAACGTTCCCATAGGAAACGAAGCGGGCCAAGTGCAGTACTACATCGCTACTGGAATCGACATTACGGACCGCCATCGCGCCGGCCAGGAATTGGCGCAGTCTGAGATGCGGTTCCGTTCCATCTGGGAAGCGTCTTGCGAGCCCATGTTTCTTACCGATCCCAGCGGCACGATCGTTAAGGTAAATGCGGCCTTCGCCGCCATGCTGAACACCGACCCCGCATCGCTCGAAGGCATGAATGTGACGGGCCTGTTTCATCCCGAGGAGCGGGAGGAACTTCGGGAATTTCACCGGGCGCTGTACGCTTCGGATGTGACGCAGCGCTACTTTGAGCGCGAGCTGCAATTCATGCACGGCCCATCTGGTGTTTTCGAGAATTCACTGGCGCGCGTGGACATTCCCGGACAGTCTTCTCAGATGCTCTGCGTCCTGCGCGACGTGACGGAGCAGCGGAGAAGCGCCAAGGAACTGGCACGAGCCAAAGAGGCCGCCGAAGAAGCTAACCGGGAGCTGATCGCGGCGAATCGCAACCTGGAGGAAACCGGCCGCCTGGCGCGCGAGATGGCGGACCGGGCCGAAGCGCTCAGCGCCGCCAAGAGCGATTTTCTGGCAAATATGACGCACGAGGTTCGCACGCCGCTGAACGGCATTCTCGGGATGACCGGACTGGCGCTCGAAACCGATCTCCAGCACGATCAGCGGGAATATCTGGAGCTGGTGAAGTCGTCGGCTGAGGCGCTCTTGAGCCTGGTCAACGATGTTCTGGACTTTTCGAAATATGAAGTTGGAAAGCTGGGCCTGGATTGTGTGGAGTTCTCGCTGCGCGACCTGCTGCGGGATGTGCTGCGTCCGCTGGCGCTGCGGGCGTCCATCAGCGGTCTGGAGTTCGAATCGGTGGTGGAGGACCGGGTGCCGGATCGCCTGATTGGCGACCCGCTGCGAATCAGCCAGGTGCTTCGCAATTTGGCCGGCAACGCCGTTAAGTTCACCAAGGAAGGCAAGGTGTCAGTGCGGGTCCGGGCCGAACCGGTGGAAGGGTCGAAAAGCCGCCAGGTAGCATTGCGCTTCAGCGTGGCCGACACCGGGATCGGCGTTCCTCCGGAAAAACACCGGCTGATTTTTGAGCCGTTTACGCAGGCCGATGGGTCCACCACGCGCAAGTACGGCGGCACCGGCCTCGGGCTGTCCATTTCTTCCGGCCTGGTGGAGCTGATGGACGGGCGAATCTGGGTGGAAAGCGAAGTGGGACAAGGCAGCACTTTTCACTTCACACTCACCTTGGAGCTGCCTGCGCCGCCCGGAGCAAACGAAACCTGCGCGCCGCCATCGGCTCACTACGATTGCGCCAAACGGGAGTTACGGATCCTGGTAGCCGAGGACAACAGCGTCAACCAACGCCTGGCCGCGCGGCTGCTGGAGCGCGAAGGCCATTCAGTGACTATCGCCGGTTCCGGGCAGCAAGCCCTGGAGCTGTTTGAGAGCAGCTTGCGGGAGCGCGATCCTTACGACCTGATCCTGATGGACGTGCAGATGCCTGATCTGGATGGTCTGCAGGCCACCGCGCGCATCCGCGAACAGGAGCGCGGTTCCGGCGGCCGTATTCCCATTGTCGCTATGACGGCGCAGGCCGCCGAGTCGGACCGGCTGCGGTGTCTCGAATCCGGAATGGACGCCTATGTCACTAAGCCCGTGCATGTTCCGGAGCTGATGAAGATGATCGAATCTGTAGTGCTGGGAGGGTATTCCATGAACGCCAACTTAACATCCGAGGGGTCTTCGGTGGCGGCGCAACTCCAGCAACTGGACGAATCGCTCGCGCTCAGCCGCGTGGGGGGCGACGTCGAGTTGCTGAAAGAAGTGGTTGAGTTGTTCCTCGACGATTATCCATCTACTTTCGAAAAAATCAAGGCCGCGGTGGCCGCCCGCAACGCTAAGGATCTGGAGCATTATGCGCACAGCCTGAAGGGCTCGGTTTCCACCTTCGGGGCCAACCGCGCGTTTGAAGCCGCGTTTACTCTCGAAAAACAGGGCCGCAGCGGCGATTTAGCCAGCGCCCCGGACGGCTTGTTGCAGCTGGAGCAGGCGCTCGCAGCGCTGCGCCCGGAACTGGTCTCGCTGCAGGCCAAGTAGCCCTTCGCTCAGGCCGGGGAGCGCGCCACATCCCGCCTCGCGGCACGCTGCACGGCGACGGAAACGCGTAACGCGTCTGCTATAGTGGTGGTCTGCTCTCCTATGGCATCCACCACCGTAACGGAAATCGTTTGTGCGCATAGCCCCGATTCCGACGACGCTTACATGTTCTATGGCCTGGCGACCAAAAAGATCCGCTCGCGGCTAGTTTCCTTCCGGCACGTTCTCGAAGACATCGAATCGTTGAATCGTAAGGCGCTCGAAGGCGCGTACGAACTGACCGCCATTTCTTATCACGCCTATCCCTATATCGCCGACAAGTACGTCCTGATGGCCAGCGGGTCCAGCATCGGCGATGGCTACGGTCCTATCCTGGCGAGCGTGAAGCCGATGGCGCCCGAAGAAATCAAAGGGAAGAAAATCGCAATTCCCGGAAAAATGACCAGCGCCTATCTCACCCTGAAGCTGTTCGAG
Organism: Bryobacterales bacterium; assembly: GCA_963725455.1. Taxonomy (GTDB): domain Bacteria; phylum Acidobacteriota; class Terriglobia; order Bryobacterales; family Bryobacteraceae; genus Palsa-89. The sequence goes on along the minus strand of CAVRZH010000015.1, from coordinate 14,339 downwards.
CCGGACTTCGAGGAAGTAGTGGTGCCGTTCGACAAGATCCTGGATGCGGTGGCCGAGCACAGCGTCGACGCGGGACTGGTGATTCACGAGGGGCAGTTAACGTACGGCAAGAGCGGCTTCCACAACGTCCTGGATTTAGGCCGCTGGTGGAAGAACGAGTACGATCTTCCGCTGCCCTTGGGCGGGAACGTGCTGTTACGGTCGCTTCCGGACGAGATTAAGAGCGAGTGCTGCCGCGCCATGCGCGAGAGCATTCAATACGCTTTGGATCATGGCGAAGAGTCGCTCAACTATGCCCTGCAGTTTGCGCGCGATCTGGAGCCCCGGCTGGCCGAGAAATTCGTCGGAATGTACGTGAATCACTTCACCGTGGATTGCGGCGAACTGGTGCCGAAGGCCGCGCAAAAAATGCTGGACATGGGCTATGAAGCCGGGCTGATTAGCAAGAAGGTCACAGTGGAGTTTGTCAGGTAAAGTGGGGTTATGAAGTCGAGAGGCCGCCATTGGCTATTGGCATGCCAGGCACTTCTGGTTTGCTTCGCACTAGGTCAGAGTAAAGCTCAGGCACCCGCCTCGCCGGATCCATCCGCCGACGACGCCAAGGCGCGAGCCAAGGCGGTTCGCGAGTACGGAAAAAGCGGCGGGTCGGAAATCATTCCCAAGCTCGAGACTTATCTGGTGGACCCGGATGTGGACGTCCGCCGGGAAGCTGTAAAGGCGATCGTCGACATCGGCGGGGAGCGCAGCTTGGATCCTCTGGTGAAAGCCACGCGGGATAACGACCCGGAAATCCAGATTCGCGCCACCGACGGTTTGGTGAATTTCTATTCGCCCGGTTACGTGAAGACCGGGTTGACCGCCTCGCTGCGGCGCGCCGGGTCTTCGATCAAAGCCAAGTTTTCCGACAGTAACGACCTGGTAATCGATCCTTACATCCAGCCTCGTCCGGAAGTCATTGCCGCCCTGGGACGCGTGGCGAGCAGCGGAGCCAGTTTAGACGCGCGCGCCAATGCCGCGCGAGCAGTGGGCATTTTGCGGGGCCGCCAGGCGCTGCCTGACCTGGAGCAAGCCGCGCGCTCCAAGGACAGCGAGGTGATCTATGAGGCGCTGGTGGCCATCGAAAAGATTCGCGATCCCAGCTCCGGTCCCCAGATTGCGTTCCTGCTTCACGATCTGAACGAAAAAGTGCAGGTGACGGCCATTGAGGCTACGGGGTTGTTATTGAACCGCGCCGCGATTAACGACTTGCGCGACATTCTGGACCGTTCCCGCAATATGAAGGTGAAGCGCGCCGCGCTCACCGCCATGGCGCAGATGCCCGATCCGCAATTGCATGGCGTGTACCTCACCTATCTCAATCACAAAGACGACGGATTGCGCGAAGCGGCGGCCGAAGGACTGGGCCGGTTGAATAATCCCGCCGACGTCCCGGCGCTGGAGCGCGCCTTCAACAACGAGAATAAGACCGAGCCCCGACTCTCCGCCGCGTTCGGTCTGGTGAAGCTGGGCAAGTTGGGTATGGGTGAATTCGATCCGCTGCGGTATTTGGTGAACGATTTGAACTCTACCGCCTATCGCGGCGTTTCGAAGGCCTATTTGACCGAACTGGCGCGCGATCCCGCCGTTCGTCAAGCACTTTATCCGGCTCTCAAGGAACCAGGCGCCACCAAAGACGAGAAGACCGGCTTGGCCGATGTCTTAGCAGCCAGCGGCGGCCAGGACGCAGTTGCGCCATTGGAAGCGCTCTCGCAGGATACAGATACCGACGTCTCCCAAGAGGGATTGCGCGCCGTGAAAAATCTCCGCGCGCGGCTGCCGTAGCCGGCGGCTTGCATTGTTTTACAAAACCGACCCAGGATTTTACGAAAGCCGGACAGGTTTTGGCCCGCTACATGCGGGAAAATGGAAACGTGAGAAGATTCGCGTTTTCGCTCCTCGCTTTGCTCACCGGACTGGCCGCTTTTTCCCCAGCTCAAGACAAGAAACCCGATCCTCAATCCGCTACGGCTACCAATGCCGCGCAAGCTGGTGAAATCAAGCTGCCGCCGGTCTCCCTGGGCGAGTTCAGCGTTTCGCTGGAAGCCCTGGTCAGCCGGGTCCGTCCGGCAGTGGTGCAAATCTTTTCCACCGGTTATGTAACCGCCGACGAGAGTGAGTCCAGCAACACCTCGGCATTGCTTTCGACGCAACGGAGCACGGGGTCCGGAATCATTGTTTCCGAGGACGGCTTCATTGTTACTAACGCGCACGTAGTGCAAGGCGCCAGGCGCATCCAGGTCCGGTTATCGGTGGCGCGCATCCATGGCGGCCACACGCCCACCTTTGAACCGGAAGTGAAGCTGCTGGACGCAAAGCTGATCGGTATGGATCGCGACGTGGATGTGGCGGTGATTAAAATCCAGCGCACGGGTCTGCCGCATTTGCAGTTCGGCAATTCGGACGCGGTCCGCCAGGGTGAATTGGTGATGGCGTTCGGGAATCCCAGGGGACTGGAAGGATCGGTCAGCATGGGCATCGTGAGCTCCACCTCGCGCGAACTCCATCCCGACGATTTTATGTCGTACATCCAGACTGACGCGCCCATCAACCCGGGCAACAGCGGGGGTCCGCTGATCGACTCGGAAGGTCGAGTAATGGGCATTAATACCTTCATCCTTTCGGATTCCGGAGGCAGCGAGGGTCTGGGATTTGCCATTCCCAGCAACATGGTCAGCGTGGTGTATAGCCAGCTTCGAAAAGAAGGGCACGTGCATCGAGGCAAGATCGGGATTTACGTGCAAACCATCACTCCCGCTTTAGCCGATGGCCTTCACCTTCCGCGCGATTGGGGAGTCCTGGTGGGCGACGTTTCGCCCGATGGGCCAGCCGACCGGGCGGGAGTCCAGGTGGGTGATATTGTACTGACTTTGAATGGCCGAACCATGCGCAACGCGCGCCAGTTGGAGGCTTACATTTACCGCTCTCCTATGAAGCAAAAGCTCTTGCTACAGGTGCAGCGCGGGCGGGATGAGCTGAGCATTGACGTGCCGGTGATCGACAGCGTGGATGATCCCCAGCGCTTCGCCGACATGGTGAATCCGGAAGACAATCTGGTGCCGAAGCTCGGCATTCTCGCCATCGGAATCGACAAAACTCTGGCCGCGATGCTGCCGGACCTCAGGCACGAATACGGCGTTGTTGTGGCGGCCGGATCCAGCCCGGCCGATTTCACCAGTGGAACCGGACTGCAACCTGGAGACGTCATCTACTCCGTGAACAAGGCTCCGGTGTCAACGGTGGAGGCGCTGAGGAAAAAGGTGGACGAATTCAAGCCGGGCGACGAAGTAGCGATGCAGATTGAACGCTCCGGACGGTTGATGTTTGTGGCCGTTGTTTTGGAATGAGATCGAGAGTGGCGCTGGTCGTGCTGGCCTGCGTGGTCAGCCTCGCGCAGACACCCAAGCCCCGGAAGCCCGCGCCCGCCGCGGCGGCTGTGGATTCAAATCCCAGTCCCGCGCCCACGTCCTACACGCTGGAAAATCTTAAGGTGGAAGGCAATCATGTCTACACTGCCGCCCAGATTTTCAAGGTAGCCGGCCTCCGCGTCGGCCAGAAGGCGGGCAAGTCCGAATTCGACGCGGCGCGCCAGAAGCTGTTGGCTACCGGGTCTTTCGACAACGTCAGCTATCGATATGCGCCTTCCCAGGACAATGAAGGGTACGATGCAATCTATCAGGTTGCTGAAATCGGCCAGCTTTACCCCATCCGGTTCGACTCATTACCGGCTACAGACGCCCAGCTTCGGGCCTGGCTGAAGCAGAAAGACCCGCTCTTTGAAGATAAGATCCCGGCCACGAAACCGGTGGTGGATCGCTATGTGGCCTGGATTTCCGAATTCCTGGCTAAGCAGGGCTATCATCAACCATTGGCCGGAAAGCTGAGTACGGACGCCGGGGAGGAGTTGGCTGTCCTTTTCCGCCCGGCCAAAGGACCGCCGGCCATCGCGCACGTAGTATTTACCGGCACCGGCGTCATTCCAGCGGGAGTTCTGCAGACGGCGATGTATGGCGTGGCCATCGGCGTTCTTTACTCCCAGACGGAGGTTCGTCTGCTGCTGGACAACACGATTCGTCCCATGTATGAAGCACACGGGTTGCTGCGCGTCGCGTTTCCGAAGATCGAGACGGCGCCCGCCAAGGACGTGGATGGGACCACCGTGACCATTGAGGTTGAGCCCGGTCCGGCCTACAAACTGGAGCGCGTGAGCTTCGTAGGCGCCGATTATTCGCGCTCGGAGTGGAAGGATCTGTCGAAGCTGAAGAGCGACCGGACCGTGGATTTCGACGAGGTGAAAGCCGCGCAGGAGAGAATACGGGCGAGCCAGCGGCGCGCGGGACATCTGGACGCCACCTCGCAGGTCAAGCGCGAGTTAAACGACACTGAACACACGGTGGACATCGAGTTTCAAATCGAGCCCGGCCCGCTGTACAAACTCGGGAAGGTGAATATCGTCGGCCTGGATCTGGTGAGCGAGCCGGAAATCCGGAAGATGTGGGGCATCGCGCCGGGCCGGCCGTTCGATGTCGAATACCCGGATCATTTCCTGGCTCGCGTGAAGGAACTGGGAGTCTTCGACAATCTGAAGAAAACGCGCGCGGAAACCAATATCAACAAGCGCAATCACACTGTGGACGTCACGCTGTACTTTAATAAATAACGAGGGCTCGGCGCGGACCTGATTCTTCGAGAACCTGATTCTTCGAGCCTCTCTGGAGTTTCCCGGCTGGTATTCTATAGGGAAGTGGCGTCGCCCTTTAATTTTCACCTGGAGCAGTACGATGGTCCGCTGGACCTGCTCCTGGATCTGATTCGCAAGCAGCAGATCAACATCTACGACATCCCGATTGCTTCCATCACCCAGCAGTATCTGGAATACGTGCAGCGCGCCATGGAACTCGATATCGAGTTGAGCTCGGAGTTCGTCTACATGGCGGCGACTCTGATCCACATCAAATCGAAGATGCTGCTGCCGAAAGATCCGGAGCTGGACAAGATCTCGCCCGAAGAAGATCCGCGCCAGGAGCTGGTGGACCGGTTGCTGGAACATGAGCGCTTCAAGAACGCGGCCGAAATGCTGCAGCAGAAGCGGATGGTGGAAGATGTTTCCTGGTCGAATCCGCAAATGGCGCAATTCATTGCCGAGAACGAAGAGCCGGAGCTGGCCGTTTCTTTATTCGATTTGGTGAAGACGTTGCAAACCGTGCTGGAGCGGGCCAAGAACCGGCCCATCTATGAAATCGGCAAGGAAGAGGTCAGCATTCCGGATATGATTCGCTACCTGGAGCACGTGTTCGGCGAGCTTCGGACCGGGGAATCGATTCCCGCCGCCGACCTGTTCGACCGGCAGGGTAGCCGCCGCGCGATGATCTGCCTGTTCCTCGCCATGCTGGAGTTGGTTCGCCGCCAGGCGCTGATGCTGACGCAGCAGGACGCTTTCGGTCAAATCGGGCTGAAGAAACAGCGCACGTTTGACGAAGTGCTCGGCCAGTCGCTGGTCGCCATCGAAGAAGAATATAGTTAGGAATACCGTCAAGCCGAAATGGAACCCACAGAAGTGCAAATGGAACCCGAGACAGATTTGCTCCCGGGAATCGAAACCCCTAGCGCCGTCAGCGCGGACGTCGAGCTGCCTGACGAGCAACTGCGCGCCGTAGTGGAAGCGGTGATTTATGTTACCGATGAGCCGCTGTCGGCCGATCAGATCGCGACCGCTCTCAAACAACCGGCCGGCAGAATCGGACAGGTGCTGGCGGAACTTACCGCCGAATACAACAAGCCCGAACATGGGCTGACCATCCGCGAGGTGGCCGGTGGATACAAAATGTCCACCAAGCCCGAGAATCACGAGGCTATCCGGGCGTTCGTCAAGAATCTCAAGCCGCCGCTGAAGCTATCGCTGGCCGCGCTGGAGACCTTGGCGTTGATCGCTTACAAGCAGCCCATTACGGCTCCCGAAGTGATGGAAGTCCGTGGAGTGCAAGGCGCGGGGGTGATCAAGACGCTGATCGATCGCAAGCTGATCGCCACCGCGGGCCGCAAGACAGTTCTCGGCAAGCCGATTCTCTACAAGACCACGAAAGAGTTTTTGGTCCAGTTCGGCCTGAAAGACTTGAGCGAGCTGCCGACGCTGAAGGAGTTTGAGGAGCTAGGTCGGCTTTCCAGGGGCGATGAAGAGATGCAGGCGGACGCTGCGGGGCAACCCGAATCGACATCGGGACCATCCGATCCGGTGGCCGATCCGGCGGCCGAGCAAGCCGAACCGTCCGTGACCGAATGATGCGGCCCTGACTATGGCTGCCGAACGTCTGCAAAAATTGCTCGCACACGCCGGTGTCGCCAGCCGGCGCCACGCCGAGCAATTGATTATTGAAGGCCGCGTGACCGTGAACGGCGCGGTAATCACGGAGCTAGGGACCAAGGCCGATCCCGAGCGGGACCACATCAAAGTAGATGGCAAGCGTGTGGGCGCACCGGAGCGCCTGGTGTACCTGGCCATGAACAAGCCCAAGGACTGTATGTCGACGGTGACGGATCCCGAGGGCAGGGCAACGGTAATGGATCTTTTGCGCGGTGTGAAAGCCCGCGTCTATCCCGTGGGCCGTCTCGATTATGCGAGCGAAGGATTGCTGCTGCTCACCAACGACGGCGAGATGGCCAAGCGGATCACATCGGCCGCGAGCCATGTGACGAAGACTTACCTCGCGAAAACCAACGGCCAGCTCACGCCGGACCAGGAGGAGAAATTTCGCGAAGGTGTTCCGCTCAGCGGTAAGAAGACCGCGCCGGCCGGCCTGAAGCTGATCCAGCGTGCGCAGAACCCTTGGTACGAAGTACGATTAATCGAGGGGCGGCAAAATCAGATTCGTCTCATGTTCAAACATTTTGGCCGGCTGGTGGAAAAGCTCAAGCGCGTGCGAATCGGGTTTCTGGATCTTGGCCCCTTGCAGCCGGGCAAGTTCCGCCACCTGACGCCCGCCGAAGTGGCGCGCTTCCGCAAGCTTTTGAGCATGGAGGAACAATAGCTCATGGCCCCCATCCCGGATATTTTGCGCAAAAGCCGCGTGATCGCGGTGGTAGGGCTTTCGAGCAAACGGGCCCGGCCCTCCTACGGCGTGGCCGAGTACATGCAGATGCAGGGCTATCGGATCATTCCCGTCAATCCGAACGAATCGCAGGTGCTGGGCGAGAAATGCTACGCGCGCCTGGAGGACATTCCGGAGCACGTGGATATCGTCGACATCTTCCGGCGTTCGGAGCTGGTGGCGCCCGTAGTGGAATCGGCCATTCGCATCGGAGCGTCCGCGGTCTGGATGCAGGAGGGCGTGGTGGATCAGGTGTCGGCGCGCAAGGCCAAGGCCGCAGGATTGGCTGTGGTGATCGACCGCTGCATTTTAAAAGAGCACCAGCGCTACTTGCGCTAGCCGCCAGCCTTACTCGATTACTTCTCGATGTGCGTGACGTCCTGGTTATTCTCGATGCACTCGTACTCTTCGACGCGGGTGTTCGGCGGACGCCGCAACAGCGCCCCGGTAACCCACGGTTTCGTCAATACTTTTGGATCGGTCACGGTCGCGGTGTAGGTGATGGTGTCGTCGCTGTTAAGCGTGTAGCGCTCCACCACGTGCATTTGCTCGCTATGGAACGTCCCCATGCCGCCCAGCCAGGTCTTGTCATTGAATCCAGTGACATCCACCACCAGTGTGTTGCCATCCCAGCGCGCCACCGAATCGCCCATCCAGGTGGGAACCAGATCGTTGGGATGTTCCAGCTTGTCGTTGATCGGGATGATGCGAAATGCATGGAAGGATTCGTAGGCGATCACCACCTCTTTCGGTTTTTCGATGATCTCTAACGGCATCGGCATGGAGGTAATCCGTGGAACGCCCGCCAGCAGACAGCGCAGCGTCGGGTCGTCCGCCGCGGTGAATGTCTTGCTCTTGGCTGCAGCCCAGTCCTGGTAGGGCACCGGTTCGCGCTTGGGCGGCGGATTCACCGGAGGCGGAAGCTTAATGGTGGAAAGTCCGGGCTCGCCATACAGGCTGACGCCGCCGCCCTGCCAGACGCCCGAAAGATCGGGCTTGCCGTTGGCTAAGCGCGGAATCGGCTTGGTGTTTTGAGCGAATCCGAGACAGGCCGATAGAGCCGCGATGGTAAGCAGCCGGGATAAGTGGATAGTCATGGCAGCCTCTATTTGGCGGAGGTAGTCGGAGGCCCGTTGCCGGCGGCGGGCCCGGCGAATTTTTTGCCGCCGTTGGGGAACGTGATCTGCCTGCCGGCAACCCGCGTGGAGCTGTCTTTGGCGGCGTAAGCGGTGACGGTGACCAGGTCGCCGATCTTCAGGTCGTCACGGGTAAACCCGGTCCGCTTCAACGTGTTCGGAGGATAGCCCTCCACCGCGTAATTGACGACGTTGCCACTTGCGTCCTTCACATCGATATAAAAGTAAATGTGAGGATTGGTCCACTCCACCTTGGTAATGGTGCCCGTCAGAGTCACCTCTTTACTTTCGTACTCGGCGGCGAAGGAGTGGTGCGCGAGCACCGGAATCGCGGGAAGGATTAAACCCAACAACAAGCCAGCGAACGCTGCGGGCAATATTCGAAGTTTTGGCGTCTTCATGGAAACCTCCACGGACAATCAATTCCGTACCAGTATACATAATTGATCGAAAGAATCACCCAATCAAATGGGCCGGCCCGGGAGGACGTTGGCCCCTACTGCCAATATTCCCAGTGCCGCGTGGCAACCACGTAGCCGCACAGGCAGGCGTTGGTGACTGCGTGGACCAGAATGCAATCGCCCAGGCTGCGCGTGCGAACCATCCACCAGTTGTAAGTGACACCGCAGATCAGGCCGACATCCCAATAGGGACCGTGCTCGGACGCGAACAAGACGGCCGTGATCCAAAATGCACCGGCCTGGTAAGCGCCCAGTGGGATCTTCTGGAATTGCGGCGAAATCAGCCAGCGCATCAGCCATGCGCGCCAGAACAGCTCTTCCAGGATCGGCACGAAGACCACGGCTTGTAAAATGCGCGGCCACAGCACCCAGGGCGATTTGAGAACGTTTTCGGGAATGGTGGAAGCATTGATTTGTCCGAGGATCGGGTTTTGAAACCACCAGTGCTGGCGATAAGTGGGGAACAGCAGATCCGGACCAACCCAGATCAGGAACACCGCCACGCCGATGATCACGGTCTCCAGGCGATGGGAGGCGCGCAGTTGGATCACGTGGCGCGAGAAGCCAAACAGAACGCCCGCCAGTAGCAGATCGCGGGCTATAAACTCGATGCTGGGCGGAAGCGGAAAAAGCTTCTGTAGTCCGAGAAATCCCATGAAGACGGCAAACGGCAAAACGTACGGTACGTCCGCCCAATCCGTCTTGCGCGCGGCCGTCAACGCAAATCCTGTTTGATCAAGTTCAGTTTGGTTGAAATCTGGGAAACGGAATTATCCAACTTTCGCAAGCAGTTCCTTTATCTTATCTTGCTCTTTGGCGCTTGGCTGGTGACGCCGAGCGGTTTCGAGCTCATGCTTGGCCCATCGCCGGTCACCCTTTTGATAAAGCGCCAGCGCCAGATGGAGATGGAACGGGGCGCTGTCCGGCTTTTGGGACACCAGATCACGCAGGATGCGGATACCGTCGCTGGTCAGGTTCTTCCGGATGTAGACCAGCGCCAGTGTATCCTGCACGTCGAGATCGCCCGGCAGCCTTTGCTGAGCGCGCTGGGCGTGAGCCAAAGCCTGATCCAGATCCACGCCTTCTTCGGCTTCCAGGTACGCTAGATTGTTCAGTGCTGTCGCGTTCTCCGGCTGGAGTTGGATCACGATTTCATATTCCTTGCGGGCCTTTTCCGAGCTTCCCGTCCGATCATACAACAACGCCAAATCGAGAACGGGCCGCGGATCGGCCGGCGCCAGTTGCCGGGCAGTTTGGAAGGCCGCCAGGGCCCCGCGCAAATCGCTCGCGCGCAGTTTGCACTCGCCCATTTCCAAATAGAGCACCGAAGATTTCGGCGCTTTCTCGCCGGCTTTATCGATCAGTATTTGGAATTGTGCCGCAGCCGCCGTGTAACCGCCGGTCGCAACCAAAGTTTCTGCCAGGGCCAGTCGGGAATCCGCCTGGTCCGGCGAGTGCTTCACTTGATCGCTCGCGAATTGGACGGCCGATTGAAACTGGCCTTGGGCGATTTCCGCCCGAAGGAAGCCTGAGACGCCCCGGCTGTCGTTGGCCTGGAGCAGTGCGCGAAACCCTTCCTGGGCTTCCTTATAGCGATGCTCCCGAAGGTCCAACTCAGCGAGCTGTTCGCGGCCATCGGTCGAACCTGGATATATCTGGAGCGCCCCGGCCAGCTCCGCGCGAGCTTTTTCCGGTTCGTTCATATTCACTAGCCCGCGCGCGCGAATCAGCCTGGCTTCCAGGTTGGTTGCATCCTCGCTCAAAACCTCCGCTGCGGCCTGCACAGCTTGCGCGAACTCACCGCGATCGAGAGCCAGCTTGGCCCAAGCTAGTTTAGCGGGCGCGTGATGCGGATCGAACCGCAATGCGGTCTCCAACTGCTCCCGCGCTTTCTCCAACAATTGCTGGTCCGCATTTTGTGCTGCCAGGGCCATATAAGCGCGCCCCAAATTGAAATGGAGCGTGGCGTTCCTAGGCATCTTGAGCAGCAACGGCTGCATTGCCGCGATGGCGGCCTTCACCTGACGCGGATCGCCCGAGGCCGCGCGGCCGGACTCCAACAATGCCGCGAGCCCGGACTCCAGCAACAAAGTAGCGCGCAGCGCGAGCGCTTCCGGATCTCTGGGGTCGTCCCGCAGCAATTCCGCAACCATCTTCTCAGCTCGATCTCGCGCGCCCTGGGCGGCCAGCACCTCAGCCATCTTCTTGCGATAGATGCGGACCACCCGCGAACTCGGGTGGCCGCTCTGCCGCTCACCCGCTTCATATTGCAGGAGCGCGGCCGGATAATCGTGGACACGAACATAGAAGTCGCCTGCTTCCAGGCGCCCGTCCGGAAATACTTTGACGTCGTTAGTCAGCCGTTCGATGCTAGTTTGCACCTCCGCCGTGCGATGGAAAAGGAAATAGTGGAACGCGAGCTTCACCAGGCCGGCGCCCTGTTTAGGATTGTTCGCGATTTCCTGGTGCAGCACCTGCTCCGCGAGTTCCGGGCGGTTACCTCGCAGGTAATGCACGTACAGCGCGTCGTAGAGCGGCGCGAAGGCCTTCTTGCGCGCGATCAGGCCGTTCGCCAGTGTCTCGGCCTCCTGGTCCCGCTCGGCGGCGAACAGCGTCTGAACCAGCGTCAGCGTTAGAGCCGGTTGATCGGGCCGCACCTGGTTCGCCTGCTGGAATTTAGAAATGGCCGTGGACGTGTCGTTCTGCGCGAGCGCGATGTTTCCCGAAAAGCGCAAGCCATCGAAGGAACGCGCCTCGGTTTTCAATAGACGGCCCGCGATTTCCTTCAGATCGGCCAGGTAGACCCTGCCGGCTGGCGGGTCCAGAAGATAAAACGCCAGATCGAGATCACCCAAGCGGACTGCCGGATCCGTGTTGCCCGCATTGAGTTCCATCGCGCGGCTAAAGTCCTTGCGTGCGTCGGGCAGTTCCCCAAGGTTGGTGTTCACTATGCCGAGCCGGTACCAGGCTTCGGGTGACCGCAAATCCCGTGACAGCGCACGGCGATAGAGGATGGATGCTTCTTTGTACTGGCCGCGCGCCAAGTACGCGTTGCCCATGGCGACATACCGCCGGCCGGCTGCCTTTGGATCGGAATTACACGCCGCGAGCATTATCAGGAGCAGGGCACAGAGAGGGCTCGCCGTTTTCACATCTCCTAGTGTCGTGTCCTCACGAAAAATCTCGTCTGACCACAAAAAGCTGAAAGGGTTTGGCCGCCCGGTAGTCCAACAGCGCAGGAGATATCATCCATGGCTGATACCAAAAAATGCGCCCATCCCAGCTGCAATTGCATGACTAAGGAGAAGTATTGCAGCACGTTCTGTGAGGGCCAAGCCGGCACGCCCGATATCGAGTGCGAGTGCGGGCATCCGGCCTGCGCTACCAAGTAGCCGGATTGGCGAACTCGTCGCGGCCCCGCCAGGTTTAACGCAGCGCAGCCATTAGCGTTCCCGTCTGCCGCAGCAAATCCAAGCGAGCGCTCTCCACCGCGTGTTGTGCGTCGTAGAACGCGATCCACTTTTCCTGTTCCGTGAGCCGCGCGTTGTCCACCTGCTGCTGGGTAGCGCGGCCTTCGCCGAGTTGTGCGAGTAACAGAGAAACCTGCTCCCGCGTGTAGTCCAGATCCAGGCGCGCTACCTCCTGCGCCGACGTAGCCTTTTGTAGTTCCTGGTAGCTCTTTTGGGTGTCCAGCTGGATACGGTTGCGAAGCTGGCCCATTTGCGTGCGCAACTCCAGGATATCGGTGCGTGCCTGCGCAGAGAGGCCCTTGGAGGCCGATCCCGTCAGCAGCGGGATCGTGATCGCGACCCCCGCCTCGCCATTGTTGCGCTGGAAGCGGGTGAAGAAGTTCTCGTAGTTGCTTTTGGCCAGGAGAGCGTACTGGGCCACCACGTCCACCACCGGCAGGCGCGCCGCTTCGGCTTCCTTGACTTCGAATCCCTTGGCCTGTAGTTGCGACTCGATCTTACGAATGTCCTTGTTGTTCTGCAACGCCATTTCGGTCGCGGCCTGTTCGCTCTCCGGGATTTCGAAAGCCGCACGCTCTTCCGCCACCGGCTGCACGCGTTCCGTCGCCGAATAGCCGAGCACCACCGCGAGCGATGCTTCCGAATAGTCCAGATCGTCGCTGAGCGCCGTGAGACGCTGGGTGGCACGCGCCACGTCCACCGCCACGCGTTTATTTTCGATGGCGAGCTGGCGGCCCTCCTGCACTTGCACCGCTACCGCGCCACTCACCCGCTGCAGGCTGTCCACCTCCAATTGCAAGGATTGCTTGCTGCGGTCCAGCTGTTGCGCGTCCAGAAAAAGCGTCGCGGTCTGATAGGCCACCTGATCGCTTTTGGACTGCGTGTCGATCTCCGCGCCCCGCGCCGTCTCGCGCACGCGTGCCAGCTCGTAGGTTTTGGCCCGGTTATACAGCGCCATGTCGGTACGGGTTTGGATAATGGCGGGCGCCGCGCCTTCGATGCTGGTGGGATAACCCCAGACCTTCGCCAGCCCGCTGCCGGCATAAAGCTTCGGCACGAACGGATCTTTCGCGATGCGAATGGCGGCCTCGGCCTTCTGCTGGTCCAGGCGTGACAGGACTAGGTCGGGATTCTGTTTCAGGGCCATTTCCACGGCTTGCCGGAGGGTGAGTGGATGCACCTGAGCAAAGGCAGCGGCGGCGCTAGCACAAAGGAGCAAAATATGTTTCAGCACTCTCTTAGGGTAGCGGAGCCGGCAATTTCGAGCGCGCCGGAAGCGTACCGTACGTTAGCAGGATGTTGAAAAAAGGCCGAAAAACGCTTGCTCACGCGCGCGGCTCAGACTCGCGACCGCGTGTTTGCAGGTGCTTACCGAGCCGCGACCGTGAGGGAGTCGGGACCTCGAAGACTTTTCAGCAGCCTGTTAGACGCGTCACTTCAGCGTGCTCCGCCAGTTGAGCAGCACGGTGACCGGCGCAGCAGCCGCATCGTCCAGCGCCGTATTGATCAGGAAGCGCTTGCCGTCCGCGGAAATGTCCCAGCGCCATGCGTTGGTGCTGGCGCCGCCGGTTCCGCCGAAGACCGATGCGCGGAATAGCGCCTTGGGGACCCCGAGCTGAACGGCGCCACCCTCCGTTTTAACGTCGACGTCCATCAGCGTTTCGTCCGGAGTGAAATAGAATAGCTCCTTGCCATCGTGGCTCCAGCGCGGCTGGCTCCCTCCCCCGTTCGACACCGGCCACTTTCCGCCGGACGACATGGGGAAGGGTTGCACGTAGACCTCCCTGGTTCCCGATTCGTCCGACGTGTAGACCACCCAGTGCCCGTCCGGAGAGAACTGAGCCTGCGCTTTAACAAAAGGGCTGACCAGATAGGGCGTCGGCTTGCGGTCCCCCGTCATTGGGAGGACCCAGAGATCGATCTTGCGATTCTTGGTGCGTTCCTCAAACAACACGAAACGTCCGTCGCGCGACCAGTCCATCGCTGTCTTGACGGGATCGGAGTGCAACAACAGCTCCCCTTGCTCGGCGCCGCTGGCCGGTTTCAGATAAAGGTCCTGCGAATTACCGCCATTCGGCGTGTAAACAATTTGGCGGCCATCCGGCGACCAAACGGCATTGCCGCCGCCGCCTTCGAAAGTAAGCCGCGTGT
>CAVRZH010000014.1:0-9139 GCA_963725455.1 Bryobacterales bacterium | reverse complement strand
ACCAGCGCGGTAGCCGGCCATTTTTGTTCGCGTGCGAAGCGCTGCAGATCGCGCAGCGTCGCATTCAATATCCGGCGATCGGCGGCCTTTAACAAAAGCTGATAGCGAAATTCGCTTTTGAGTTTCGGCACCGGAGCTTCCGCCGGTCCCAGCACCTTGATTCCTTCGGGCGCCGGATCGAGCATCCGGCCCAGCTCGGCGCTCATCGCAAGCGCGTCCTCTTGTTTCTGACTCCGCACCAGCACGTTCGCCAGCGCTGCGAACGGTGGATAGCGCATCAGCTTACGAAACTGGATTTCCTTCTGATAAAAGCCTTCGTAGTTTTGCTCCGAGGCCAGCCGCACCGCATAATGCTCGGGGTTGATGGTCTGGATCAGAACGATGCCGGGCAAGTTGCCGCGACCGGCGCGTCCCGCGGCCTGGGTCAAAAGCTGGAACGTTCGCTCGGCCGCGCGAAAATCCGGCAGCCCCAGCCCGATATCGGCTGACACGATGCCCACCAGCGTCACGTTCGGGATGTCGTGGCCCTTGGCGATCATCTGCGTGCCTACCAGAATGTCGAAATTGCCGTCGCGGAAACCATGCAGGATGCTTTCGAAGTGGCGCTTCCCGCTCACGGTGTCGCGATCCATGCGGGCGATGCGTGCCTCGGGAAAATCACGGTGCAGCTCCTCTTCCACTTTCTCCGAACCCGTCCCGATGAAATTCAAATACTCGCTTCCGCACTTGGGACAGGCCGACGGAACCTTCGCGGCGTAATTGCAGTAGTGGCACAGCATGCGCCGGTCGCGCCGGTGGAAGGTGAGCGTGACGGCGCAATTAACGCACTCCAGGCGCTCGCCGCACGCGCGGCACGCGACGAAGCTGGAAAACCCACGGCGGTTGAGCAGCAGCATGGTCTGTTCGTGGCTCTTCAGGCGCTCGTCGATAGTCTCCACCAGCCGCCGTGAAAATGTCACCTGCTTGCGGGTCTCGAGAAACTCCTGCCGCATGTCGATCACTTCCACGTCCGGCATGGGCCGCTGTTCGATGCGCTCGGGCAGCTTGATCAGCGTGTACTTGCCGCGCTCGGCGTTATAGCGGCTCTCCAGACTTGGTGTGGCCGATCCCAGCACCACCACGGCTCCGGCTTCGCGCGCGCGAACGATTGCGACGTCGCGGCCGTTGTAGCGCGGGGTCTCCTGTTGTTTGTAGCTGGCGTCGTGCTCCTCATCAATTACCACGAGCCCCAGGTTCTGCACCGGTGCGAATACGCCCGAGCGAGTGCCCACGACTACGGTGGCAATGCCGCTTCGAATCCGCCGCCACTGTTCGGCGCGCTCGGCGTCGTGGAAGGCGGAATGTAGAATGGCCACGCGATCTCCGAAGCGATGAAAGAACTGGCCGGCCACCGCGGGCGTCAGAGCGATCTCGGGTACCAGCAACAGTGCACTTCGGCCCAGCACGATGGTGGCGTCAATGGACTTCAGGTATACCTCGGTCTTGCCCGAACCTGTAACTCCTTCCAGCAAAAACGAATGGAACTGGCCGCCGCGAAGCGTGGCTTCAATCTGCTGGTACGCCTCCAGTTGGTGCGCGTTCAGCGTCCGCGGCGGAACATCGCTGCTGAAGACGCCAGCGGGCGCTTCGGGTTCCAGCGTGATCAGGTTGCGCCGCGCCAGTGAACGCGCGGCCTGGCTGGCGCCCTTGACGGAGACTTCCAGCTGCTCCAGGTTGTGCGTGCCTGGGTGCAATTCGAGGAACGCGTGCAACTCGCGCTCGCGCTTGGTCAGCTTCAGACCCTGGGATGGAGAGCCTAACCATGATGCCCGCAGGCGAGTCGCCGACGCTCGTAATGGATCGCGCGCCGCTTCCAAATCCTCCATCGCGACGAATCCCTTCTTCTCGAGCGACCGAATCACATTGAGAGCATTCGGCAGTTTCTTTTGCAAGTACGAAGCCGACAGCGGCCGGCCTTCCAGCATTCGAAGGACTTGCAGGGTCGGATCTTCCTCGTCGGCGCCTAACAGCAGTTGCCGCGCGGTATCGCGCCCAGCGTCGGTGAGCGAATAGAGCTTGGTCTTGCGAACTTCCCCGCTGAGGGGCGTCATGCTTCGGAGAACTTCGCCCAGCGGCGCGCAGTAATACTGGGCGATCCAGCGACCTAGCGAGAGTAGCTCGGCATCAAGCACCGGCTCCTCGTCGATCAGGCGCAAAGCCTCCTTGACGGCGCCCGGCCCCTCCGGCGCATCGGGCCGAAGCGCCAGGACCATCCCGGTGAGCTTCCTGGGGCCAAAGGGCACTAAAAGGCGGCAGCCCGGCCGCACGCGATGTTGCATCGTTTCGGGTAACCGGTAGGTAAACGCCTGATCCAGCGGCACCGGCAAGCTGACATCACAATATGTCATGAACGTCTGTACATGCAGCCGAATTGTAGCGCAGGAGTGTAAAGTGGCCACAGTGCCCTCTTTACAAGCGCCAACAAATCTTGCAGAATTGTTCTTACCTGATGGAGACGCTGGTGGTACGCCCCAGTCGGCGGCTTTTGTAACGGTCAACTTACCCTTGGCGTCAATAAAGTAGAAAGTATTGCGACCTGGTTGTCGATAAGGAGTTTAGGTCGTCACCATGGATATTGTTGGAGACCGCAAGTTCGTAGAGGTGCCTGGGGAGAAAACCCACGAACTGCCCCCGCTCTTGGTTCGCACCAGCCCCAACGTCCGACGCCTGGATCGCGTGGTTGGCATGGCCAACAACCTGATCGATGCCGAAGATATGATTGCGACGCCCGCTTTCGATAGTCCAGTTACGGAGTTCGAAGTGGATCGCCGCAAGATGGATCTGGCCATTAACTTGGCCGATCAGTATCTGCGCTTCGTGACGCAGTGGCAGTGGGGCGACAGCATTTTGGAATGGATTCGCCAGTGCGAGATCACCTTTGGCGCGCGCCTGGAACTGCGTAATTTGCTGCGTCCCGACGTTTGGCCGCACGCCGGCCGATCTAGTTTTGTGATGCTGCTGGAAGATAAAGCGGTACCTACCGAAGGCGTCGAGTTCGAGAAAGCAGTCGGGATGCGGCTCACGTTTCGCCAGCCGCCGCCCATCTCCTGCTTCTCCAACCAGTTTCTGTTCTACCTGAACTCAAGCGTGGCCACTACCGCTTTCGACACTTGGGCACACATGAGTCCCGCGCCGCTCTCTTGTCTGCCGCCTGAGCGATTTACCTTCGACATCATCGATATGTCCTAAGTGATATGTCGTAAATTTAGAATCCGTTGACCGCACGCGGACGGCGCGCTATCAAATCGATCTGTTCCGGCGCCTCTGGTTCCGGCCCGTTCGAAACACCGAGTTCCCGCATTTTGCGCAGCGACGGCACCAGTCGCGAATCCCACGATCCAACCGAACTGTTGTAAGCCGCAACAGTCTTTTCTAACAGCCTTCCCGTTGCCGAATAATGCTCGAATACCGATTGCACGCGATCGTACATCTCGGACGCCACGCTCCGGATCTCTTCGGCGTTTTCCGCCAATTGCTCCTGATTCCAGCCGTAGGCGATGCCCTTCAGCACCGAGATCAGCGTCACCGGCGTCGCGATCACCACTTTCTTTGCCAGCGCTTCTTCGATCAGCTCAGGCCGGCATTCCAGCGCCGCGCTGAAGAAATGATCGCCAGGCAGGAACAGCACCACCAATTCTGGCGCGGGCTGAAACTGATTCCAATATTGTTTGCTCGAAAGCTGCCGGACGTGCTCGGAGACTTGCTGGCTGTGCCGTTGCAGCGCGGCCTTGCGCGATGGCTCGTCCGCGGCGCTCATTGCATCCAGATACGCAGTGAGTGGGACCTTGGCGTCGACTACCAGGCACCGGTCGCCGGGTAAGCGCACGATCATGTCCGGGCGAATGCGCACGCCGTCGCCTTCGCGTGTTTCCTGTTCGGAGAAATCGCAGTTGTGCACCATACCGGCCAGTTCCGCCACGCGACGCAGCGTCACTTCGCCCCAGCGGCCGCGGGTCTGCGGCGATCGCAAAGCGGTCGAAAGGGTCGCCGTTTCGCGCGCCAGCGTTTGCACCTGCTCACCCAGGCTGCCGTAGGCTTTTTCGCGCGCACGCTCCAATTCGCGGACGTGGGCTTCCAGGCGGCCGAGCGACGCCGCGAGTGGTTGGACAACTCCCTCAATGGCTGTTTGCTTCTGCGCCAGATCTCCCGAAATTTCAGCCCGCCCCTTATCGAGCGATGCATCCAGCGTGGTTCGCGCCGCGTCCAGAAACGCGCTTTGATTGGACCGCAGCGCGGCATCGGCCAGGGCCTGGAAGGTATCCGTGAGCTTCGCGGCGCCGGACTCGGCAAATTGTTTGGCGGCTTCCAGGCGTGCCAGCCGCGCCCGCATCCAAAGAGCGGCAATCAGGGCGCCGAACATCGCTCCAACAATAAACGCAAGCCAGGGCATCACGCCACCAGGATAGATCATTTCTTAAAAGAAATGTTTGCAAGGATTCAATACCCGCGCCAGGCGATCCACGCCGCGCCCAGTAGGATGGTAACCACGCCCAGCGGTGCGCCCACCCGAAAATATTCCCAGAAACCGATCCGGACCTTATCGCGCGCTTGCTGGATCACGATCAGATTCGCCACCGATCCGATCACCGTCAAGTTGCCGGCCAGCGTCGACGCCATCGCCAGCACCAGCCAGGCACGTTTCGGATCGGCCAATTGTCCGATGAAAGGCTTGAACACCAGCACGGCCGGAACGTTGCTCACCAGGTTGGACAACACCGCTGTAAATCCACTGAGCAGGAAAACATTGTCCAGGTGCAGCCGGCCGGCCAGAGCCCCAAGTTGTGTTTCGAGAGACGTCTTTTCCACGCCTGCGATCACGATGAAGAGCCCCGCGAACATCACCAGCAATGGCCAATCGATGCGTTCATAGACCTTCTCTGGCCGGACGCGGCGCGTGATAAGCAGCACGGCGCCGGCCACGATGGCCACTTTGGGTACCGGCCAGCCCGCGAAAAACATCACGATCATCGCCAGCGCAACGACGAACGATTTCCACATCAACCCGCGATCCACTTGGATGGGCCGCTTCTCCACATGCACCGCCCCCGGCGCCATAAATTCGTGCCGGTAGCCGAGGAAGACGGCCGCCACCGTAAGAACCAACCCTCCCAGGGCCACGGGTCCCAGAGCCGCCACGAAATGCCGGTAGGGAATCCCCGAGAAACTTCCGATCATCATGTTTTGCGGATTTCCAGTGATGGTGGCGACGCTGCCGATATTGGCGGCCATCGCCACCGCCAGCAGGTACGGCACCGGATTGCGCCGCAGAGCCCCGGCGATCTCCAGCACTAGCGGCGTCAGCACCAGGCACATGGTGTCGTTCACGAAGAACGCCGAGAAAACGCCCGACACAGTCACGATCGCAATAAGCAGCGGCAGCGGACGATGCGCGTGCTCCACTACTCGCTCCGCCACCAGGGCGAAGAAGCCGGACAGTTGCAGGTTCGCGACCACGATCATCATCCCGAACAGCAGGATGATGGTGTCGAGATTGATGGCGCGATAGGCTTCGTCCAGCGATAGCGCGTTCACGCCCACCATGAAGCTGGCGCCAATGATGGCCGCGCCCGTTCTGTCGATGCGAAATCCGGGCAGGCGGCCGATGGCAAGTACCAGGTAGGTGACCGCGAATATGAGAATGGCGGGCAAAGCTACGCGCCCAGTCGGCTGTACCAGTTTGTAAATGCTTCAAAGAAACCGACACCCAGCGCGGCCACGCCGAGGAAACTTCCGAAGGGCAGCTCGTAAGTGGAGGCGTCCTTGCCGGTGAACCAGATGTAGCACAAACCGACGATGGCCCCCAGCAGGGACCCTACCAGGAATGCCAGCAGCGCGCTTTGCATCCCCAGGAATGCGCCGATCATGGCGGCCATTTTCACGTCGCCCAATCCCATCCCTTCGCGGTGGCGAAGCTTTTCGTAGAGCTCGCGGAAAATCCACAAGGCGCCGGAATAAACCGCGGCGGCCAGCACCGAGTCGCTCACCGAGACCAGCCACTGGCGCTTGGCGGACATGAAGAGCAGGAACAGGATTCCGCTCATGGGTACGAACGCGGCGAAGATTACGCCCACCACCGTGCCGCCCAGCGTGAATTCATCCGGCAAAATGTGCTCTTCCAGGTCGGAGAATATCAGCGCGATCATGATGGCGGCGAAAACGCAGAATTTAGCCGCGGCCAGAGTAGGCCCATGGAACCAGACCGCGCAAAAGAACATGGCGCCGGTGAGCAGTTCCACCAGCGGATAGCGTATCGGGATGCGATGCCCGCAGCGGCGGCAGCGCCCGGCTAAAAGCGCATAACTCAGCAGCGGGATGTTGTCGAACCACGCGATGGTGTGATTACACTCCGGGCAATAGGAGCGCGGCATCACCACCGACAGATCGCGCGGCATGCGATAAATACAAACGTTCAAGAAACTGCCGATGAGCAGGCCGAACAGCGCGGCCAACAGGGCTACGATCATCTGCGCGGACTCATGTTCTTGGCCTTGGCATACTTCAAGAAATTGTACAGCGCCGCCATGTGCGCAATGGCGAGACCTTCCATGCCGTCCAGGAATCCGCGCCGGAGAACATAGGTCTTGAAAAACGTCCAGGCGGGATTGAGCGCCAGCTGGGTCCATCCGACCGGCGTTTTTTGATCCACCAACTGCTCGGCCGCGAGCGTGGTGTAGCGGTCCATGGTCTTTAGATGTTCCGACAGCGAGCTGCACGTGAAGTGCAGGATGTTGGATTTCAAATGGCCGACGTTGCCCTTCACCACCACCGACTCGTGAACATAATCGCCCACCCAATGCGCCTGTCTTCGATCGTACAGCCGCACCTTGCGGTCCGGATACCAGCCCGAATGCAGAATCCAGCGCCCCAGATACTGGGCCAGCCGCGGCATGGTGTAGGCGTCAAACTCCGGGCCGTTCTTCTTGATCTGCCAGATCTCGCC
Organism: Bryobacterales bacterium; assembly: GCA_963725455.1. Lineage (GTDB taxonomy): Bacteria > Acidobacteriota > Terriglobia > Bryobacterales > Bryobacteraceae > Palsa-89. The sequence continues at coordinate 2,160 of CAVRZH010000014.1, read as the reverse complement.
CTCCAGCGCCTCGCTCAGCGCTTCGTCGGCGTCCAGGGACAACACCCAATCGTGCTCGCACTGACCGGAGGCGTAATTCTTCTGTCCCGCGTAGCCGCGCCAGTTGCTGTCGATCACCCGCGCACCCAGCTTGGCGGCCAGTTCCACCGTGCGATCCGTCGAGCCGCTGTCCACCACCACCACTTCGTCGCAGCAGCGCAGGCTTTCGAGCGCCCGTGAAATGTTGCGCTCTTCATTGTAGGTGATGATCGCAGCCGAGATCTTCATTCAGGGGTGCTGATGCTAGTGTAGCGTGGGCGTCAAAAATAGTTCACTTACGGCCTAATCCCGGGTTGCTCCGCGCTCGATGAATAATAAGGATGCAAACCACGGCTCCATCGGCCCCCGCCGACTCGGGCGTTTTGCTGCCGAAGCCAGGCACTCCAGCCAAAATCCCGCTCTCGGCCGCGTTGCTGCTGGGCGTCCCCGCTTTCTTTCCTTTGGTGTGGACGGCTTTGCGCGCATGGCGACAGGGCTTGGTTCCCACTGCATTCATCCAATACGATTTGCCCTACTATCTCGCCAACGGGCGCCAATCTTTTGTGAACGGAATCCATCTGAACTACGGCAATCCGTACGCGAGCTATGGCACGCCCGCCATTTACTTCCAGCCGCACATATTTTTGCTGGGATTGCTGCAGTGGATCGGCCTTAGCCCGGACTTGGCTCTCATCGCTTTCCACCTCGCCGCCGTGGCATTCGCCGCCATCATGGCCGCTAAGCTTTATGAGGAATGGGTGGGATGGAACACACCGGCCCAGAAGCTCGGCTTCGTCTGTTTCTTTTGGGGCGGCGGTGTATTGGGGCTGGCGGGAATCGTTTTTGGATTGATTGAGCACGTCAAGATGCCGCGAGCTTTTCTGCTCTTTGATGCGGGCGATGGATGGTGGATGCTGAACTTCGGCCGGAACTTAGTGTACCCGCATGAGGCTTACTATCACGCGCTTTTTCTGTTAGCGCTTCTGTGCCTGGTTCGGAAGAAGTTTCTGGGCGCAATGGTTGCGGCGGCTGTGCTTTCGGCCAGCCATCCCTATGCGGGCCTCGGCCTGGCGCTGGTGCTGCTTCTGTATGCCGCGGCGGAATTGCTCTTGAAGAGCAGCGCGGCGTCCTGGCCATTGCTGTGGGGAAGCTGCGCCATCACCGCGCTCCACCTGGCCTACTACATCGGGTTTCTCAACCGCTTCGCCGACCATCGGGCGCTGGAGGCGCAGTGGAAGCTCGACTGGTCCTATGATTTCTGGACTTTCGCTCCTGCCCTGTATCTGGTGGCGCTTTTTGCATTCGGCCCGCTAACGCGCTGGAAGAATTTGACCGCCGTCTTGGGCGACCCGCGCGCACGCCTCTGCCTGGTGTGGTTCGCAGTCATTTGCGGGCTCACGCATCACGATCTGGTCGTCCAATCCCGGCAACCCATCCATTTCGCCCATGGTTATGATTGGGCGGCGTTGTTTCTGCTGGGTGCGCCCGCCATCGTGGGGGCGCTGGACAAATGCCTGGCGCTGCGGCCGCGGCCCATCATGGCCTTGGCTGTCTGCTGTTTCCTGGGCCTGTTTCTCTCCGATAATCTGCTGTGGTTCGCGTCGTTCACCGATCCAACCACGCAGTGGCAGGCGTTTGCGCTCACCCACGACGAAAAGAACGTCCTGGATTGGCTGGCGCGGCATGCGGCTGCGCCGGTCTATGTCGCGAGCACAGACCAGAAGCTGAACTATCTCACGTCCACTTATACGAACCTGCGCGCCTGGCGCGGTCACAATTTAAACACTCCCGGCGTCGCACTACGACAGTCGGAATTGCACGCGGCATTTTCGGGCGGCCGGCCGATTCCGACGCTGAACCTTGTTTATTACATTCCCTACAGAGGCCAAAACTGGACGCCGCCGGCCGGCGCCAGCCATGTGTATTCCAACAATTCGTACGATGTTTGGCTGTTCCAGGCTAGATAGCCTGTTCGATAGGAACCAGGAGCGCGTGCGATACGGGGCGCTCGTCGACGCGGCCTTCCACGCAGAATTCGAACGCCTCCCGGTTACCGACGTGAGACTCAGCCGCTGGCGGGAGGTTTCAACAATTTTCAAAGTGTGCCGAGCCGAGCCTCAGGACACTACCGCTCCCCAGGTA
>CAVRZH010000013.1:0-3678 GCA_963725455.1 Bryobacterales bacterium | reverse complement strand
GTCGAGCGAGCCGTAACTCTGCACCGAGAGACGCGACTCGGAGATTCCAAAGCGGTGGCTGAGGATCTCCAGCAGATTTACGCTGCGCGCGGCTGACAGCTCCCAATTACTGTGGAATCGCTTGTTGTGGATAGGGATGGAATCGGCATGTCCTACCAATGCCACTTTATTCGTAACGCTCGAGAGGACTTCGGCAATTTGGGAAACGACGGGCAGCGCGGTCGGCATGACGTGGTCTTCACCGGAGGGAAATAGAATAGCCTGGGGCAGGCTGATGACCAGCCCGCGCTTGTCCAACCGGGAATCCAACCCTTGCGATCGCAGCTTCTCATCGGCGCGGACCAGCCCCTGATGCGACTCCGATGGTGGCGGTGGTGCGGCGATCTGGACGGGTTCCGGGACAGGTTGCGCAACTGGCAGTTGGGGATGCGGCTTGGGTGCCGGCTGTGGCATCTGGGCCGAGTGCATGCCCTGCGCCGCGATGGCGATGAACAGGATCAACAGAATAGTGATGAAATCGGTATAGCTGATCAGCCACGATTCGCGCTGTCCACCATGCTCGGATTGCAAATACTTGGGTTTGGGCCTAGGCTTCATGTGCTGCTTGATTCGCGGCCGCACGAATCTGCGCTTCTCCCTGGCGTAGGTATGCGCTCAAACGCAGGCGGATCAGAGCTGGATGCACGCTGTCCGACAACGCCAGCACGCCTTCAATGATAAGTTCCTGGATCTCGAAGTTCTCGGCGACGCGGGCGCGAATGCGGTGCGCGGCCGGCAGCAGAAGCAGATTCGCCAACGCCAGGCCATAGATGGTGGAGACAAATGCCGTGCCGATTCCGAATCCGACCGACTGAAGATTCGCGAAGTGACGCAGCACTTCAATCAGGCCTACGACGGTTCCGATGATTCCTATGGTGGGCGCGAATCCCCCCGCCACTTCCAGGGTCTTGGCGTCCGTTTCGCCCTGGCGCTCCCGCATGCGTAGCTCAGTTTCAAGCACAGTTTGCAATTCCGTGCGACTGCCAACATCCAAAGCGAGTTGTAGCGCCTGCCCCAGAAATGGATGCGAAGCCTGCGGCGCCAGCGGTTCCAAAGAAAGCAAACTGCCTCGGCGCGACACCCGCCCATAGAAGACGATCTCTTCGATCAGTGCGTCGCGGTTCACTTCCTCAGACGAGATAAGATCCATGACGCGGTGAAACGAGTGGATGAGCGAATGCCTGGGAGTGGTGACCAGCATGACCCCCAATGTTCCTCCGACTACAATCAGTGCGCCTGCCGGCTGAAAGAAATACGTGATCGAAATACCGGCCGCAGCGACTCCGGATAGGATGGCTCCCAGAGCGACCGTAAGACCAAGCACGAATGCCAGATCGATGCGGCGGCGTGGCCGAGTGTGTTCCTGCGATGTATATGCGCGAACTTCTTCAGTGAGAGCCGCTTGCGTAGTGGCCAATACAATTCTCCAATGCCGGACAGGAGCAACCGGAGGCCCACTCGGAAGTAATTGACCTCACGCCTCAGAAGTCGCGAAAAGTGGCAAAATCTCGACGCTGCTGCGGCGGCTGTTTTGATAGCCCAGAGCCGTTTAACCCCGTAGAGCCGGGAGAATGCGGCCAACGCAATGGCCCAGACCGATGCGACGAAAATCTGACGCTTCGCACCAGCCTTTGAGGAACACTTCGTCGCCGTCCTCCAGGAAGCTGCGCGTTTCGCCGTTGGGTAGCTGTAAGGGATGGTCCCCCCTACGCGTCATTTCCAAGAGGCAACCCTGATTTTGTTTGTCAGGACCGGAAACCGTGCCGCTGCCGATGACATCGCCCGGGCGGAGCGGGCAGCCGTTGCTCGAGTGATGCGCAATCATCTGGCTGAGCGTCCAATAAAGGGATGCGAAATCGCTCTGGCTGATCCGGACGGGCGCCTGCATTTTGGCCGTGCGGAGCCAAACTTCCAGGGTGATTCGAAACGCTCCGTTAGCCGATGTCTGAAGGTGCGGGAGTGGTTCAGGGTCGCCAGTCGCGCGGGGTGGGGAAGGCGCGCGAAAAGGATCGAGGGCGTCGAGAGTGACAATCCATGGCGAGATAGACGTCGCGAAATTCTTGGCGAGGAACGGGCCCAGGGGCTGGCTCTCCCAGGTCTGGATGTCGCGCGCCGACCAATCGTTGAGCAGGCACACACCGAATAAGTGATGTTCCGCGTTAGCTGCCGGAATGGGTTGGCCCATCGCATTGCCAGGACCCAGGAACGCGCCGAGCTCCAGTTCGTAATCGAGCATTTGCGATGGCGCATATACGGGCGAGCCATCAACCAGAATCTGGCCATGCGGGCGAACGACCGGAGTTCCGCTCACAACGATGGACGAAGCGCGGCCATGATACGCAATCGGAATCCATTTATAGTTCGGCGAGAGCGGGTTGCCCGGGCGGAAGAGGCCGCCGACATTGGTGGCGTGATGAATGGAAGCGAAGAAATCGGTGTAATCGGGAATGTTGCACGGCAGCAGCAACTCGGCATCGGATATCGGCAGGAGCGCTCGCTCTGTTGACGCCGAATAGTTTGCTAATAATTCGCTCAAACGATGGCGCAAGCCCGTACGTTCCGCGCGAGACATTGCCATCACAGCGATCACGGATGGAATATCGAGAGCTTGGGTGGCGTCGAGCAGCATGCCGCCGATGGCTACGCCCACTCGAATGCGCTCCTCACCAGGCTTTCGAAAACTGGCGTAGGGGAGATTTTGAATTGGAAAATCGGCGTCAGGCCGATTGGCGGAATCCACCCAGCTGGTGAGTTTCGGATCGTGGGTGAAGTCGATCATTTCGGATTGATTAATTGTTGATAGCGCGGGTCGGTCCGCAGTTTCGCGAGAGCCGGTTCGCCGCGCACTTCGTCCAGCGGTTGACCCCCATGAATAGCGGACTGCAGCGCATCCAAAGCGCGCTCCCGCTGCCCGGCCAGCTCATAAATTAGTGCCGCTTCCCACTGGACTTTTCGGCTGCCGGGCGTCAACCGCCGCGCCTTCTGGATGTTCTCCAGCGCTTTCGCCTTGTCGCCAAGCTTGGCTTGGTACAACGCTACGACGCTCAACGTTTCGCCGTCGCTCGAATTTACCGCTAGGCGCGCTTGTCCTAATTGAACTGCGTGGCGGTAGGCGAGATTGGCCTCCTGCTTTTTGCCGGACACGCAGGCGTAGGCGTCCCCCAGGTTGCCCCAGACCTGCTCGCTCTTCGGCGTGAGTTGCGATGCGCGCTCCATCAGTGGAACGGCTTCCCCGCAGCGCCCCAGGAAGAAGTACACGGTGCCAAGGTTAGTGTATGCGGAAGCTGTCGGCCGCAAATTCAAAGACTGCTGAAAATTAAGCGCCGCGCTTTCATATTGGCCGGCCATGGCATAGGTTGCACCCAGATTCGTATAACCCTGGCTATTCGCTGGCGCGAGTTGGGTGATGTTTTGAAATAACGGAATGGCGTCCTGATAGCGGCCGCGACGATAGTAGAAGCCGCCCAGGGCATTCAAGCTGGTCCAGTCACTGGGGCGTAACTGAGCCGCCGCTTTGTAACGCGATTCGGCTTCGTCGAGCTCGCCCATGGCTTCCTGCACGGCGCCAAGCTCGCTGAAGACGCTGGGATTGGTAGGCTCCAGTTGGCGGGCTTTTTCCAACGCGTTGAGCGCTTCCGC
>CAVRZH010000012.1:0-31522 GCA_963725455.1 Bryobacterales bacterium | reverse complement strand
CACCACGATTCCCTCATGGACGTTGTAACAACCTCCCAGGACGACATTCGCCGTTTTGCGCGCGGCGCCGGGGATGGTCAGCATCTCGTCCATCGTCTTAGGAATTTCTCCGCCAAAATCCGCGAGAATCTTGCGCGCGGCTCCAATCAGCGATTTGGCTTTGTTGTTGAAGAAACCCGTGGACCGTATGGCCATGCCCAGCTCCGCCTGGTTAGCCGCGGCGAAGTCCTGGATAACGGGATATTTCTGAAACAGGCCGGGCGTCACTTCGTTGACGCGCTTATCGGTGCACTGCGCCGACAGAATGGTGGCTACCAGCAATTCCCAGCAATTTCGATGGTGCAGAGGTACGGTGGGGTGGGGATAGAGTTCGTCGAGAATTTTGAGAATCTTGCGCAACCGGGCGCTGCGTTCGGCGCCGGTTTTGGGACGAGGAACCAGCTTGGGCGGCGTTGCTCGCGGCGGGGATTTCGGAGTTGTTTTCGATGCCACGCCGCTATGATCGCACGGCGGGAAGAATCTTCCCAGTCTTACTGGCGCGCGACCAGAACTTCCGTGCGCAGGGAGTGCCAGTCTGGAATGCCCGACGCCAGGAGCGAAGGATCCAGATCCGCACGGATCTCCTTCGATTGGTTGGGACCGAGCGCCGCCACTGGCGTCGAGACGCTGCATAGTGGCGCGTCTCCGGGCGCTTCCTCGGAACGAACCACAATGTGAATATTCAAGCCCATTATTTCGCTCGAAGAGTGGTTGATCACGATGTACTCAAGCTGCGGCCTCTTGTTCGGTCCGGTGACGATGCGGACGCCGGCTACTTCCACCGATCTGGCGGCGGGGTGCTCCTCGGCCACGCGGAAGTGGGGTGTCGGCGCGGCCTTGACCACTGGGATGGAAGCCGCGGAGGCGGCCTTGGTATCGCGATCCTGCGTCACAAACTGGAACAAGCTGCCAGCCCCCAAAATAAGCACTGTGGCTGCCAGCAGGCTGACGGGCCAGGCGGGTGCCCGTCTCCGCTTCCCTCGTAATTTGGAATTTTGTCGCCCGTAGTTGAGAAGCTGCGGCGGAAGGCTGGGACCGGCCAGCGGTGGGGCCTGTGGCCCAGCAGTTACCGTTGAACGGCCCGCATGTTCCGGCGCGATGGGCGTGAATTTCGGTTTCTGCGCGCGGAGCCATTGCGCGGCGGGAGGCGCGGGAGGGGTCAGGATTTCCGCGGGTGCGGCCAATAGGCCCAACGCGGGCTGTTCGAAAAAGGATGCCTGAATCGCGCGGACACCCGTCCGATCGAGCTCTTCCGCTGAATCCTGTAGCGCGCTCAGCAGATCGGAGAGAGAGCCGCCGGTGAGATTCAGCCGGGAGGACACCAGGCACGGTTCGCCCGGTTTCGAGGCCAACGGCGCGGAGATCGGGTGTCCCGGCTGTCCGTTGCGATAAGGAACTACCGGTTTTAGACGTATGTCGCTTGGACCGGCCGCCGCCTGAGCCAGATCCGCCAGAGCCATGCCGTTATGATCGGGGGTGGGCAACTCGGCTCGCACAAATGCGACGGCTTGACGGCGCGTTGGCAGCGGCGCCGCCAGCGGCTGGGGTAATCTGCGGTTGCCACCGGGCGCGGCCTGAAAACTGATTTCACCGGCTGGCGCTGGGCCGGCGGGCACAAGTCCGAACTCAGCGTGGGGAAGTCCCGCAGGTGCGGCAACGGCGGGAGCAGAGATGCGAACCGGGACCGGCGACGGGGCCAACTCCAGTGGTTTGGAACGGGCCGGGCGCGCCGGTTTCACAGCCAGGATGTCGAGAGGGGCCAGTTTACGGGACAGCTCAGGCTCCTTCGCCGGAGCGGTTTTCACCGGCTCCTCGATGGCAGCCTTTGCAGGCGGCGCGAGTAAGCCCACTGCGGACCCTGACTGGAAGCTCTGGGCGAGCGAGAGCAGCTCCTGGTTTGCACTGCTCGTTTGTTCAATAGCTGAACTGCCGCCCGTTTTCTCGGGCGGGGCCGTACATGTCGGACATTCCCGGATGGCCGGCGAGCACTCGTGCCCGCACTCAGGACAAATCCAGTACAGCATATATATTCACTCTAGAACCAAAGTGCTTTTATATCTGTCGGTGACTCACCCTAGCTTGTTCTAAGAGGGGCCTTATCTTGCTAACTCACGGCACCTAAAGGCATTGCCGCGCAAGACTCTATACTGGAAAGGCTTGGAGTTCTATCGCCAGCCTTCTGTAAGCCCGCATAACGTCCCGCCGCATAAGGTTGGGATATTAGCGGGAAGCTTTAACCCGCCTACGGTGGCACATCTTGACCTGGCTCAGGCCGCGATCCAGCGAGTGGATCTGGTGGTTTGCGTCGTTCCCCGCGTATTTCCTCATAAGGACTATACCGGTGCAACGATGGAGCAAAGGGTGGCAATGCTGCATGCCGCCGCGCTGGCCGTCCCGCACGCGATCGCAGCTTCCAACAAAGGACTGTTCATTGAGATTGCGCGCGAGTTGCGCGAACACTATGGCGCCGAGACCGAGCTGTCGTTCATCTGCGGACGCGACGCCGCCGAGCGGATTCTGTATTGGGATTATGGACGGACGGGCGTGGTGGAAGAGATGCTGCGCGAGTTTGAACTTCTCGTCGCGCCGCGCGGCGGCCACTTTCTTCCGCCCGCCGAATACCGCCACCGAATCCACGCATTGGATTTTCCCAGCCGACACGAAGGGGTTTCGTCTACCGAAGTGCGGGAGCGAATCGCACGGGGCGAGCCTTGGGAGCATTTGGTGCCGGAGCGGATACGGGAGCGCGTAAAAGAGATCTACTCGTGCAGAGAGGTGTCTAAAAATGCGCGTAAGCGGTGACTCCGGCTGGGATGCCGCAATTTCCGCAGGGCCTTGGCTTCAATCTGACGAATGCGCTCGCGCGTGACGGCGAAATGCTGGCCCACCTCTTCGAGCGTGTGCTCGCTGCCATCTTGCAGGCCAAAGCGCATTTTGATGATTTTCTCTTCGCGCGGGCTCAGCGTCTTGAGCACTTCGGCGGTTTGCTCGCGCAGATTGAGATTGATCACCGCTTCCGACGGCGACACCACGCGCCGGTCCACGATGAAATCGCCCAAGTGGGACTCTTCCTCCTCACCCACCGGCGTTTCGAGAGAAATGGGCTCCTGGGCGATACGCAGCACTTTGCGAACCTTGCCCACCGGCAGCTCCATCTTGACCGAAAGCTCTTCGGTGGTTGGTTCGCGCCCCAGTTCCTGTTGCAGCATCCGCTGCGTGCGGACCAGCTTGTTGATGGTCTCGATCATGTGCACCGGGATGCGAATGGTGCGCGCCTGATCGGCAATGGCGCGCGTGATAGCTTGGCGCACCCACCAGGTGGCGTAGGTGGAGAACTTGTAACCGCGCCGGTAATCGAACTTGTCGACGGCCTTCATCAGGCCGATATTGCCTTCCTGGATCAGGTCCAGGAACTGCAGCCCGCGATTGGTATAGCGTTTGGCGATGGAAACCACCAGGCGCAGGTTGGCTTCGATGAGTTGTTTCTTGGCGGTTTCCGCTTCCTGTTCGCCGCGCTCGACGATTTGCAGCGTGCGCCGGAGTTCGGTGGCGCTAGCGCCGCAATCTTCCTCCAGTTGCTGAATGCGCTGGCCGCACTGGCGCAGTTCTTTGCGCAGGTCCCGCGCCGGATGGCTAGTGCCATTGGCAGGCTCCTCCAGCTTGCGCTGGATCTTGGCAATCTCGCGTTCCAGCGGCTTCAGCTCTTCCACCGAACAGCGCAGGCGTCCGGCCAGGCTGCGGCGCACCGACGTGCTGAACCCGATGGTGCGGATGATGCGAGAAATTTGCACCATGTTGCGCGCCAGGCCGTAGCGCAGACCGCGATGCTGCTTGGGCTTCATCTGCCGTGAAACGGCTTGCAGCTTCTGCCGGAATTGCTGGCTCTTCTTGTAGTACTTTTCGATTTCGGCGATCTGAGCCAGCAAATCGTTTAATTGCCCGGTGAAGTCCTCGTCGGTGATGACGAATTCGGGGAGCACCAGGACATCGCGGACGCTGGTGACTCCGCGCTGCAGATCCTCGCCCAGCTGGATAATCTCGCGGATCACCAATGGCGAACGGGACAGCGCCTTGCGCACGGCCCACTGGCCGCGTTCGTTGCGCTTGGCCAGCTCGATTTCGCCTTCGCGCGTGAGCAGCGGCACGGTGCCCATCTCGCGCAAATACATCCGCACGGGATCGTTGGTTTTGTCGCCCGTTTCCTGGGTTAGTTCGAGATCTCCGAAGTCGTCGGGCTCTTCTTTGGATTTTTCGAAGTCGAGCTTGGGCTCTTCCAGAATCTCGACGCCAGCGCTGTCGAGATCGGTGAGCAGATCTTCGAACTCGCGGCCAGAGGGGAACTCTTCGGCGAGCAACTCGTTGACTTCGTCGTACAAGACGAACCCTTTTTCTTTGCCCGTTTCCATGAGATGCTTTAACCGGCCGTACTTGTCATCTGTTGCCACTGGCGCCCCATCTACCAGCGATGTTCCTGTTTAGCCCTGAACTCATTTAGTGTACAACATCGTGTCCAGGCTCTCTGGCCCATTTCGTTCAGTTTTCCAGTGATATTTAGCAGCCGCATTTCTTTACCTGGGAGTGACGGCGGCGGCGCGAGACCGCTGATCCAATTCCTGGGCCAGCCGAATGGCCTCCTGGAGATCCCCCTGACGTTCGGCCGCTTTGATCCGGGCGCGCAACGCGGCCGCTTCCGATCGCGGATCTTGTGACTTAAGGCTGCGCAAACATGCCATAGCTTGTTCGGCGGCCTTCTCCTCCTCTAGCACTTCATCGGCAAAAACGGCCGACGACAATAGGTCCCGGTCGGCTTCGGAAAGCCGGCCCTCCAGGTCTGAAAACCGAAATGTCCCCCCATCGGAATGCATTGTAAACAAGGCCTGAAACACGTTCCGGGACACGAACCGGTCCACCGCGCCCAGGGCGCTCAATTCGGGGATCACTTGGGTCCGCGCCACCTCACTGGCGAGTAACGAATGCAACAACAAACGCTCGGTGGGTGGCATCTCGGCGCGGCGGGGCTTCGCTGGATGCTCCGCGGTTCCTTTGCTGAAATGCTCGCGCACCAGCTTCTCGTCCACTCCCAAGTAGTCGGCCACGTCATTGGCCACGGCAAAGCGCTCCAGACGATCGGCGATGCTTTGGATCCTTGGCGCGATAAACTTGAACGCATCCATGCGCCCCTCCACCGTTCGCATGTCAAATTTTTGACGCGCGCGGTCCGCCAGCCAGTGGAAATAGGCTGGGGCTCTTTCCAGGCGCTGGCGATAGGCATCCGCGCCGGACGCCTTTACATATTCGTCGGGATCGAGATCGCCGCCCAATTGCAGCACGCGCACCCGCATCCCTTCGTCGAGCAGCATTTGAATCGACTTCTCGGCGGCGTTCGCTCCCGCGGTATCAGGATCGAAATTGACCACAATGCGCTCGGAATGGCGCTTCATGGCGCGCACCTGCGTGTTGGTCAGCGACGTGCCGCAGCTTGCTACCACGTTATGAACGCCGGCGGCATAGACGCCGATCACATCCATGTAACCTTCCACCAGCACCGCATAGTCCGATTTGCGGACCGCATCCTTGGCGCGATGCAGGTTGTAAAGCACGTAGCTTTTGCGATACAGCGCGGTCTCAGGCGAGTTCAGATACTTGGGTTCTTCACCGGGGCGCAGCGCGCGGCCTCCAAAGCCGATCACTTTGCCTGACTCGTTGTGGATGGGAAACATCAGGCGCCCGCGGAAACGATCGTAGTAGCCGGCGCTCTCTTGCCGCTTGGCCACCAGCCCCGATTGTTCCAATTGCTCTGGGGCGAAGCGCGATTCAAACTGCCGGACCAATTGATTGCCGGATGGATCGGAGAGGCCGAGGCCAAACTCAGCGATGGTCTCCTGTGTCACGTTTCGACCGGCGAGATATTGGCGGGCCTGCGCACCCGCCGGACCGTTTAAATTGTTTTGGAAAACGCGAGCCGCCGTCTCGTGCATTTCCATCAGCGCTCCGCGGAGCTTGGCGTCCGGATCCGCGTAGTCGCGTTTCGGCATGGTCATGCCGTTACGCTCGGCCACCAGTTTGAGCGCTTCAAAGAAGCTGATGCGCTCGATTTCCATGACGAACTTGAACAGGTCCCCGCTGGCATGGCAGCCGAAGCAGTTGTAAAACTGATGCGTGGAGTGCACCGAGAACGACGGCGTCTTTTCGGTGTGGAAGGGGCACAGTCCGGTGTAGCGCGGCGAGCCGCCCGCTTTTTTCAAGCGCACGTACTCCCCGATGACGGTGACGATATCGACGGACGATTTTACTTGCTCGGCGAAATCCATGTTCGTTACGGCCTTGCTCGGGGGAACTGTTGCTTTATAGGTAACACAACACGCGGCGCAATGGACACGCCGTGGGGAGCAGGGATTGGGGATTAGGGATTGGTGGGGCGGTGGTTCAAGATCATCCAGGAGGTTCCGAATTTATCGCGGAGCATGGCGAAGCGAGAAGCAAAAAAGGTCTCCTGCAGCGGCATGAAAATCTGGCCGCCATCGGAGAGGAGGGCGTAAATGCGCTCCGCCTCGGGGCTGCTGTCGAAACTAAAGGAGAGAGAGGCACTGCGCATGGGCTGGAAAATTGAGATCAGGGTGAAGTTTCATCGCGCCGCTTCGGCTTGCTCGTATTCGTCGTGACGGCGAACGAAATCCCCCGCGCGCTTCTCGTTACGTCCCTTCGGAGCCCGGTCCAGAATCATGAGGGTGCCCACCCATTCTTCGACACCCCGCGCATAGGTGGAATAGGTGTGAAAGACTTCACCGCTTTCATCCTGGTAGAACACGCTGATGCCGTGCGCCTCAATATCCTTGGCGTCGGCTTGCGCGGGTAAGCTCGCGAAGTTGTAGATCGCGTGGCCGGCGGCGATGTCTTCCTTGGGCAAGGTGACCTGAAAATCGTAATTGAAATCGCTGCCAAACGAGGAAACCCAGGGGAACCGCCAGCCCATGCGTTTCTTATAAGCTTCGATGTCGGCTATAGGCGCTCGTGCCACCACAGCCAGGCTGACGTCATGATGCCGCAGATGCGGTAGCGGACCGTCCAAGTGATCGGACATGTGAGAACAACCGGGACATCCCGCCGCCCAGCCGGGAGCAAACATGAAATGATAGATCACCAGCTGGCTGCGCCCGTCGAAAAGATCGGCGAGTGTGATTTTGCCATGGGGCGAGTCGAATACATATTCTTTTTCGATCTTTACCCAGGGCAACGCCATACGCTCGGCATTCAACTTGTCGCGCAGGCGAGTGGCCTCCTTCTCTTTGACCAGTAGCGCCTTGCGCGCCGCCAGCCATTCTTCCCGCGATACCACCGGGTGGTTTTCCATGTGCTCCTCCCCTACCAACATATGTTGATATCACTTAGAAGTAGATGCTAGCTAGAAGTAGATCTTAGCGCCGAGTTGAAGCACCCGCCCGGCCGCATTGGGGTTGTACGTCGTGACACGCCCGAAGGTGCTGGGCGCATTGAAGTCCTCCCATGCGGTAATGTTCTGCGAAAACGCGAAATTGGTGTGGTTGAAGACATTGAAGGCTTCCAGGCGAAGTTCGATCTGCCTGGTCTCCGTGAAGGCGATCAATTTGCTGAGAGCCAGATCGGTGTTGTTGATTCCCGGCCCATGGAAATTGTTCCTTCCTTCGTTCCCTAGCACGCCCGGCGTTTCCTGCGCGAAAGCGTTCGGATTGAAGTAGTAGTTGGGCTGAGCAGGATTCGATCCGAACTGGAGCGTCGCGTTGCGCGGATCGTAGATCCCCGGATAGCCAACCACATTGGGCGCGTCCCAGCATCCGTAAAAACTGAAGGGGGCTGAGACCGGGCATTGAAGTGATAAATCGGACGAATTGCCCACGATGATCGGAAAACCGGTTTGCAGGGTGGTAATGCCAGACAGCCGCCATCCGCTCGCGACATACTTGCCGAAAGCATTGTTCCAACGCGGAATGGGCAGGTCGTACGTGTAATTGACTACGAAACGGTGCCGCGCGTCGAAGTTGGAATCTCCCTTGTTCAACGCGAAATCGAACGGATTGCTGGTGCGCGTAGATCCCAAGGCTGCGCCGCTGCCCTCATAACCCGAGGTGTCGTCGATGGAATGGCTCCAGGTATAGGCAGCCTGGAACATCAGGCCGCGAGCCAGGCGTTTTTGGAGTTGTACCTGCAGCGAATTGTAACTGGAGACGCCCGGGCTAGCCTGCACCCCAACCGACGCGAATACATTGCCCGGTGCATACATGCTGTGGCTGGGGTACAGGATGGCCTGGTTATCCCGGTTGGCTATGCAGTTCGGGTCAGCGGCGCACGCCGCTGTTCCCGCCGGGGAAATCGGATTGCCTTCATAGACCATGTCCAGGTGCCGGCCTTGAGCGCCCACATAGCCTACTTGCAGGAGCATCTGCCCGGGAAGTTCGCGCTGGATGTTCAGGTTGTAATTCATCGCGTAGGCATCGGTGAGGTTGGGATCCACCGTGCTGATGCTCAACGGTTCGAATTGTGAGAAGTTCACATTCTGGCCCTTGCCTGCTGGAGTGAAGGGGAAGGGATTCGGCGCGGCTTGGGCCGTAGCGATGTCTATATAGGGGTTGGTGAAGCTGGGGCTCCCGCCAACTCCGGTGGCCGCCAGGGATTCGATGAAGAAGGGTGGAGCGCCCAGTTGTTGCAGCGCCAGTTCTTCCGCGGCGCGATTGAAGTAGATGCCGTATCCGCCCCGGATCACAAACTTCTTGGCTTTGCCGCCGCTGAGCGGGCCCCAATCGGGTGAATAGGCAAATCCGAAGCGAGGCGCGAAGTTGTCGTTGTGCTGGTGATAGCCGGACGTTGTGCAGCCGGGGTCGCCAGGAAAATCCAAACCCACCGGCGCCGTTGGAAATATCGTCGATTGCTGGCCCGGGATGAAGCAGTTGTTGTACAGCCCGTCATAACGATGATTGACCAGCGGAGTGTCGATCTGCCAGCCAATGCCATAGTTGAACGTTAGATCATTCCTCACCTTCCAGCTATCTTGGGCATAGGAGTAGAATTCGTAGCTGCGAAACGCCTGTACGCCTCCGCTTTCCTGAACGAATATATCCGGTATTCCCAACAGGAAATCCGCGCCGGGATCTCCGGTGCTGTAAACACCTGTGCCGTTAAAGGCAAACTCGCCGTTGTTCAAGGCGTCAAACGAGTCATTGACCTCGTAACGCCGCCAATCGAAGCCGAACTTCAAAGTGTGACTGCCAACTACTTTGGATAAGCTCTCGGTCATTTCATAGGTGTTATCTCTCGACGGTTGTGGACCATCGGGGCTCCACCCCAGATTGAAGTATCCGTTCAGGCTCACCAGCGGCATGCTGGCCACGCTCGGGAATTGCGAGTTGATCCCGGAGAAGCCGTAGGAGGAGGGAAGCGCCGGATTCTCGGGCGTCACGGCCTGGTAATTTAAGCGGTACCACGACGCACGGAATTCGTTCAAGGTAGTGGGGTTGAAAGTGTGAGACCACTGCGCGGTGTATTCCTTGGTGGCTTCCGGATCGGTCTCTCCGAAGCCGGGAAGCGTGGAGCCGTCGAACGGAAGCCCGCGCAAAGTAGTGTCGTGTTCGATGAACAGGCTGGCCCACAAGCTGTCCTTGGTGCCGAAGGTGTGATCGACGCGCGCGATTCCCTGCTCGAAGTCCTGTGTAGCGATGGAGGTGAACGAATATTGGTTGACTCCGAAATTCGGCAGCGGGACGAACTGGTTCATCAGTTTTACCGCCAGCGGATTCAAGTCCGCCGAAGGAATATGGCCGGTCGGGAACAGTTGGTTATAGGGAGTTCCTGCAGCATAGGTGGCGCCGTTCTCTCCGACCATGGCATACGGCGAGGGCGTGGTGGAACTCGCGATATCCGGAAAATACCCGTCGCGCTGAGCCTGGGTGAAGACGGTGGTGGTCTCCGAAGTCTGATTGGTGTCGGGACGGCGATTTCTGGTTCCCTGGTAGGAGAGGAAGAAGAACGTGTGGTCCTTCCAGATTGGGCCGCCTAGCGTTCCGCCGTACTGATTCTGATGAAAGACCGGCGGCGTCACTGAGAAAAAGTTACGAGCGTTCAAGAACGTGTCGCGATAAAACTCAAACGCGTCGCCGTGGAACTGATTGGTTCCCGATTTGATGATCGCATTCAAAATGCCGCCGGAGTTGCGGCCGTATTCGGGATTAATCGTGCTCTCGATGAGGTTGAACTGATCGATGGCATCCGGACTCGGTGCCAGTCCCACCGCGTTCAGGCGATAGTCCACGGCGTCAGCTCCGTTCAAGAGAAACGAATTCTGCTGGCTCTCGCTTCCGTTGATGGCATAGTTGTAGCGGTTGGCGTCGCTCTGACTGACAGCGCCCGGCACTAACTGCTGGAGTTGAGTCCAATTGCGGCCCAGCAGAGGCAAATCCACTATCTGTTTGGCGTTGATGATGGTGCCGAGCTGTGTGGTGCTGGTCTCTACCTGCGCCGGGTTGGCTTCCACCTGAACCGATTGAGTTAGTTCGCCGACTTCCAACGATACAGGGAGGCTGTAGATCTGATTCAGCACTAGAGGGATATTGTGTGCGGTAAAGCCGCGGAAGCCTGTTTTGGCGACGGAAACGTCGTACGTTCCAGGCGCCAAGCTGAGGAATTCATAACTTCCATCGTCCCTGGTCGTAACCGTCGCGGATATCTGGGTCTGCGTATTGGTGGCCCTAACCTCCGCGCCGGGAACCCCTGCTCCGGACGGATCGGTTACACTGCCACGGATATGAGCAACCACCTCCTGTGCAGGAAGATTCCAGAACGATGCCAGGGATAGCGTAAGGATTCCCCAGCCAAGCGGCGTTAGCTTTCGCATTTTTCCCTCTCCCTTTTGTCTTTTGCCGGCTCGCGCCGCAACCGTTAGCGCGGCCAGCCTCTCGTTGCGCGATACAATCGGGGTGATATCTAGGTCCCGAAGCAATATACGTTGATATCAACATTATCACAAATGTCAAGCACTGCCAAGGTTCCCTTTGAGACCACACTCCTGGTTCGCGATTGCTGCCTCTGCCTGCATGTGCAGCGGGCCGCGCGGGCGCTGGCGCGGCGCTTCGATGAGGTCCTGCGGCCGGTCGACCTTACCAACGGGCAGTTCTCGCTGCTGATGTCTCTGAACCGGCCCCAGCCTCCGGCGATGGGCGCTGTAGCGTCGCTGCTCGCCATGGATCGCACTACGCTGACTGCCGCGTTGAAGCCGCTGGAGCGGCGCGGACTGGTCAAAGTTATGCCGGATCCGCTGGACCGGCGCAGCCGTCTAATAAAGCTGACGGCTGGCGGGCGGCGCTTGCTGGCGCGCGCCGTGCCCATCTGGGAACGTACGCACCGGGAAGTGGAAGGTCTGTTAAGCGGAAGCCCGGATCAACTCCGCAAAGATTTGCGAGCGCTCTTATAGTCCGCGACACTGGGTACGGATGCAGGTTCCGAATCCCAAGGTAATCGAACGAGAAAATCTTGATGACCGCGTAGGCGAGGTTCCCAATGCCGACGCGGTGTTTGTGGTGTGGGCTGGCGACCGGTCGGCATACCTGGCCAAAACCAGCATGCTGCGGCGGCGATTGCTGCGAATCTTCAAGCCGGTGGATCCTACTCCCGGGGCCGCGCCGCGCCGGTCGTTGAATCTGCGCGAAGTGGCCACGCGCGTCGAGTATTGGCCCACAGCGTCGCGCTTCGAATCGATGCTGCTGCACTATGCCCTGGCCCGCCGTTATTTCCCGGATGATTACCTGCGCATGGTGAGACTGCGCATGCCGGCTTATGTGAAGCTGATACTCGGGAACGAATTTCCGCGCACCCAGGTGAGCACGCGCCTGAGCGCCGGCCGCGCTCTGCATTATGGGCCGTTCCAATCGCGAGCCGCGGCGGAGCTCTTCGAAGACCAGTTCCTGGATTTGTTCCAGATCCGCCGCTGCCAGGAGAATCTGGAGCCAAGCCCACAACATCCAGGCTGCATCTACGGCGAAATGAATCGATGCCTGCGGCCATGCCAGGAAGTGGTGAGCCGGGAAGAATATCTGAGCGAGGTGGAACGGGTGGAGGAGTTCCTCACGGGCAACGGCGCCGCTCTGATCAGCGTGGCTTCGGCTGCGCGGGACCGCTTGAGCACGGAGATGAACTTTGAAGAGGCCGCGCGCCAGCATAAACGTTTGGAGCGCATCCAATCCGTGCTCGCTCTGCGCGGCGATCTGGTGTCCGACGTCGATCGCCTGTATGGTGTCGCCATTGCACCGTGCCTGGCAGCCGACAGCGTCTCGTTGTGGTTCGTTTGCCAAGGCGCGTGGCAGGCGCCGGTCGAATTTCCGCTCACTTCGTTGGTTTCGCTCGATCAGCGCTTGCGGGAATTGGTGGCGTCCATCCACCCAATGATGCCGCCGCTCGCGGAGAAGCAGGAACACCTGGCGCTGCTGGCGCGCTGGCATTATTCGAGTTGGAGCGATGGCGAATGGATCGGATTTCCGGCGCTGGACCAAGCTCCGTACCGCAAGCTGGTGCGCGCTATATCGCGCGTGAGCCAGAAAGCGAGTTCAGCGCAGCCGGGCTAGAAAATCGCGGGCGACGTCGCGCGCGGGGCGATGCTGGGCATCCACCTCATAGTTCATGTTGCGCATTTCCTTATCACTGATCTTGCCCGAAAGTTCCGATAGGATCGCGCGCAAATTTGGATAAGCCGACAGCGTTTGCTGGCGAATAACAATGCAGGCCTGATAAGGCGGGAAGACGTGCTTGTCGTCCTGGAGCACGGTGACGTCCAGCTTGTTCAATAACCCGTCGGTGGTGTTGGCCGCGGCCATGCTCACCTGTTTCTGTTCCAGCGCCTGGTAGAGCAGGCCGAGATCCATGCTCTTGGGAGGCGCATTCCATTTGATGGAATACGCTCGATTCAATGCGCCATAAGCATCGGGGCGCGTCAGGAATTCGTAGCCCGCGCCCAGAGTGAAACCCATGGGATCGGCCGCGGCGTCGCTCAATGTGACCAGATGCCGGGCGCGCGCGTCTTCTCCGCGGATGGTCATGGCGAAAGAATTATCGAAGCCGAGCGGGTCCAGCCAGTCGAGATGGAAACCTTTCGAATATTCGGCGCGCACTTGTTCCAGCACGATGGCCGGATCGGTGACGCCGCTGCGCTTCAGCACGTTGGTAAAGGCGGTCCCGGTGTATTCCGGATACATATCGATGTCGCCCGCTACGAGTGCCTGGTGGGCTAGCAGCGTCCCGCCGAGGTCGAGCTTGCGCTCCACCGGCTGATGCGTTCGCGCCTCAATGTGCTGCGCAATGATCTCGCCCAGGATCAGTTGCTCGGTAAAATTCTTAGAGCCGACTACAATGTGGTTGCGCGCGCCGCAGCCGATGAAAACTGTGGCGATCAGGCAACAGAGAATCGTCGTTCGACCCAACTGAATCCTCCGTCCGAGAGCAGCGCAAGCAGCGCGGCGGGAATGGCGCCGGCCAGAATCTGGGTGGTGTCCACGGAGGCGATGCCGCGGAAAATGAAGACGCCCAGTCCGCCGCCTCCGATGGCGGCCGCAATGGTTGCCGTACCAATAGTAGTGACCGTGGCGATGCGCACGCCGGCGATGATAGTGGGCGCGGCCAGCGGCAGCTCCACTTCCCAGAGCAGTTGACGGCCCGTCATCCCCATCGCGATGGCCGACTCGCGCACGGCGGCATCGACGCCCAGGATTCCGGCTAGGGTATTGCGAAGAATCGGAAGCAGTGCGTACAGCACCAGGGCGACGATCGCCGTCCGTTTGCCGATGCCGCCGATGAATGGAATCGGAATCAGGAATCCGAAAAGAGCCAGGCTGGGGATGGTCTGCATCACATTCGCGAAGCCCAGTAGTGGCGTGCGCAGCGCTGCGCGGCGCGTGAGCAATACGCCGAGCGGAAGTCCGGCGCCGATTGCTATCGCCATGGAACTCAGCACCAGGACGCAATGTTCGCCGGTGAGTTGAGCCATTTCCTGCAAAAGGTAGGGAGGCAGCATGGCTTTTACTTCATAGGGTCGACAAGAAAGCGCGCGCTTCCGGGCCGTTCGATTTTACAAATTCATCCGGCGTGGTCAGCACTTCCAGTCTGCCACGATGCAGGAGCGCTATTTCGGTGCCCAGGCGCAGAGCTTCGCGAACGTCGTGCGTCACGAAGATGGAGGTCTTGTGCAGGCGGTCGCGCAATTCGAGGAACTGGTCCTGCAATTCGACGCGCGTCACGGGATCGAGCGCGCCGAACGGCTCGTCGAAAAGCAGCAGCTTCGGCTCGGCCGCCAGCGCACGCGCCACCCCCACGCGCTGGCGCTGGCCGCCGGAGAGCTGGCGCGGATAGCGATCGAGAAATTGCGCGGGCTCCAAGCCCACCTGGTGCAACAGCTCAGCCACGCGCCCGGTTACCTTGTCGGGCGCCCAGCCCTTCAAGCGCGGTACCAGGCCGACGTTTTCACCTATGGTGAAATGCGGAAACAGGCCCACCTCCTGGATCACATACCCGATACTCCGCCGAAGTTGGATCAGATCCCAATCGGTAGTTGCGCGATCTTCCACGAATACGCGGCCAAAGGTAGGCAACAACAGGCCGTTGAGCATCTTGAGCGCAGTGGTTTTCCCGGAACCGCTGCGGCCGAGCAGGACCAGCGTGCGTCCCGGGTCAATGCGCAGGCTCAATTTATCCAGAATCAAGTTACCGCCGACGCGGTAGGAGACTTCGCGAAACTCCAGCGCGCTCAATGAACTGCCCAGAGATTTTCCGCGAAGGGCCAGTCTGGATCGATCCACTGATCTTCCACCTGAAATCCGGTCTCCTCCGCCATTGCGTCGAGTTCGAAGAGCTGAAATTTGTGGGAGGATTCGGTCCAGATGGTTTCCCCCGCGCGGAAAGTCACTGTGAGATCGGCTTCGGCGATGCTGACGCTCTGATGCGCGCGTGAGCGCAGATGCATCTCGATACGGCGCTGCTCTTCGTTCCAGCGCGCCTCATGTTCGAATCCGCGCAGTTGGAAATCCCCGCCCAACTCGCGATTGATGCGCCCCAGCAGATTGAGGTTGAAGGCGCCGGTGACGCCGGTGGGATCATCGTAGGCCACCAGCATGCGATCCCGGTCCTTTACCAGGTCCGCGCCGATCAATAGCATGTCGCCCGGCAGCAGGGCACGGCGCAGATCGCGCAGAAATTCCAAGGCGCATTTACGCTCGAAGTTGCCGATGGTGCTGCCCAGGAACATCACCAGGAACGATTCGCCGGGTTGGCGTTCGGCCGTTGCACGCGCCATCCCGTCGAGATAGGACTGTACCAGGGGATGCACTTCGGCCAGATCGGACAAATCGCGCTCGCAGCGCGCCAGGGCATCGGCGGAAACGTCGATGGGATAGTAGCGCAACGGATTCCCGATGGCTTCCAGCAGATGCCGCGTCTTCTGGCCCACGCCGCTGCCGAGTTCGATTACCGCAAGCTGAGACGGCAGCAGGTTCGCGATATCGCCAGCATGGCGCCGCAACAGGCGCTCGTCGGCGCGCGTCAGCCCGTATTCAGGCAAATGTGTGATGGCTTCAAACAAAGAGCTGCCAAGCTCGTCATATAGATACTTCGAGTGCAGCTCTTTTTGAGACTTAGCGAGGCCAGTGCGCACATCGGACGCGAATTCGCGCACCGCGGCGTTGTCCTCGGCTTTAGTCTTCGACCAGCCGAAAACTTGCGTAGACATAGGGATAATTGGGACGAAACCAGTTACGGAACGAGCGTCGAAGCATGCACGCAGCAGTTACCGGCGACCCGCCTTTCATGACGTAATGCTCTTCATCGAAGAAATTTTGTGAATAACCCGGATAGAACGGCATGGGCTGAAATCCAGGAAAGGGTCCGAACTTGGTGGCGGTCCACTCCCAGCCGTTACCAACGAGCTGAGATACTCCCGAAGCGCTGTCGCCCGCGGGCGTCGCGTTCACGTCCACTGGATCCCAGCCCCAACGCTCGAAATTGAAGTTGCCCCGGAAGTTGTCGGGCTCGGCCGTTCCCCAAGGATAAGGACGCCCGGACCCTTCGTTAGTTTCGCCGGGAGGCGCTTCGTAAGCAGCCCGATGAAACTGATCTTCGGTTGGCAACCGCTTTCCGGACCAGCGCGCATACTCGGTAGCCTCGGCATGTGTGACATACACCGGCGCGTTCAGCGGCAACGGAGTTTCGAAGAACATCCCGCGATAAAGCCACTGATCGCCGCTGCGCTTCCAAAAATGAGGTGCAGTCGCGCCCGCTTGGACGAAATCGAGATACTGGCCGTTCGTAACTTTGTACTTACTGACGCGGAAACCGGGAACATTCACCTGATGCTCGGAAAATTCGTTGTCCCACCCGAATTCTCCTTGCCTTTGGCCGAGCGTTGCCGTGCCCGCCTCGATTTCGATCATCGAATTCGGCAGGCGATGGGCTGGGTGCACCAGCGGCTGAGAGGCGGAAGCTTTTTGATCATAGGGCATATTGTGCAGCAGGTATGCGAGCGTCTCCGCGTGCATCAGACGATGTTCCAGCGCCACCTGAATAATTTGTTCGGGCGCCTGATCCAGTAATTCGTCAATACTGCCGCGAACGCGTCGGTTGTAAGCTTGGATCTCGTCCACGCCAGGCCAGTCCGATGGTTGGTCAGACGCTGCCTGACCCACCGGAGGATCGATGCCGAATTCGAAGAGCGTGTCGAACTGCGGACTAAACGAGACGGAACCCATCGTCTTTCGTCCGATCAGATTCCAATCAAAAGCTTCCAGATGCCCCAAATAAAAGATCAGGCGATGGCGCTCTGGAATAGGCCGCGAATATAAGGCTTCGGGCTTGAGAAGCCTGAAGATTGAGTCAGTTAGTTGGCGCGCGGAATCCAGCCGTTCCTGGAGCGCCAGACTCATGAGGGTTGCAGTCGACATGCTTAGCCTCCGGCTACGCAATATCAGACTAGCATCCGCACTGCCAAAAGGGGAGTTAGCTGAGTGTCAGATTAGTTACCACTTGAAAAAGCATGGCACGGGTTGGTTGGCACGTGCCATGATCGCGGTGCGTCGGTTATTGATCCGGATACGGCCGATCTCGGCCGCAACTATTTCGTTGCGAGTTGGCCAGGCTGGGTAGCCGCGGTGTTCTGTGCCGCAGCAGCGTTCTGAGCGGCTTGCGCCGCCCAAGTGCTCTGATTACGCTGGGTCTTCCAAACACTATCTCCCCACCATGCATTCGACGCCGCGGCCGCGGTAGCCGGAGAGATCGGCGATCGCTTCGCCGCAATGGTCGCCTGTGCATCGGCAGCTTTGTAGGCCGCCAACTCGAAGTTCACCGTTCCAGCAGAGCCAGAAGCATCCGTGTAATTGATGACCAGCGTCTGTTTGCGATGGCTGGCGATAGGCGACATCGCCGGGAAAACGTGCATGACGCGCCGCACATCCGCCTTCTCGATTTCCGTGCTCGTGATCTTGTCATACGGCAGCTTGAACACCGACCCGTTGTAGGTGAAGCGGAATTCCTTGGCATCCTCAAAACTAAAGGTGCCGGCCGAATTTACCGGTATCGATTTCACCGTTCCGCCGACGTATTGAACGCTGTCGGAGGCGGCGAGGAGCGCGGCCGGAGCCACGGCTGCTAAGACTAGGGTGGAAATCAGGATTTGGCGGGTTGCGAGCATATGGGACCTTCCTAGCGAGTACTATCGGTCGCATCGGCCCAGGACTTTAGGCCTGCCGCCACTACAATGGAAGCAATATGTCCGTTTACGACGAGCGCCGCGAAGAGCTGGAACAGCAGGAGTTTATGATGGGCGCCGAGCGCGGGCGATTGTCCGTCACGCTGGATTTGTTGACCGACGCGCTGGTGCTGGTTGGCCAGCACGGCGTCTATTGCCAGAGCGCGCGGCAGCCCGGCAAGCCCGCCATGGATATACAAATGATCTCGAAATGCCTCACCGATGCCAAGGAACTGGTCGCGGATGTAATGGGTGAGCTGAAGCGGAAATCCGTTGAGGCGCGTAATGGCTGATTGCAGTTAGTGACCGCGCGTCGTGAAGTAGTAATAGGTCCAGACGAAGATGAGGCCTGCGATGCAAAGTCCCATCATGAACAGTTTGCGTCCGGTGGAAGGCTGGTAGCCGGGCGGCTTGTCGGGGTCAGGTGACTCAGGTTTAGTGGCTGGTTCGGATGCCATACTTCGATTCAAGCATAGCCTTGCTGGCGGCCGCTCAAGGCAGCGGGTAGAGCGCGAGTTGGGTCATCGGAAAATCCTTGCGATTGTCAGTCACCAGCATGAGATTGTGAGCCAGCGCCGTCGCCGCAATGATCACATCCACCGCTCCTAGCGTCCGGCCCTGCTTAGCCCATTCATTCTTCAACAACCCTGCGTCGCGCGCCAGGCGTGCATCCAATTGGTAATGTTCTAGTCCGTTCAGAAATTGCTCTGTGAGTGATAGTTCCTTGGAACGAACGCCGGCATAGATCTCCGTCAACGTCACTACGGAGCAAGCCAGCGTGTCGCCTGCTGCAACCAACGAACCGAGCAATTGCCAGCGGCCATGCTTTTGGTTCAACGCGTCGATGATGACGGACGTGTCGAGAAGGTAGATCGCCATCAGGGGCGATCGCGCCCTTTTTCAATTTTCTCGAAACGGGCTTCGTTTTCGGCCCGGATTTTGTGCACCCAGGCCGCAGCCCCATCCTTGAGCTCCGGATGGTCTTCGTCCTTCCAAATCGGCTCTCCGCGCTTGAACATATTTAAGAGCTGCTGGCGCTTTATCTCGCGCCCTGCCAAATCGGCCAGGAACGCACTTCTGCCCCGAGAACCTGCGATCTTATCGATCTCACGAACAAGGTCTTCAGGAAGGACGATGTGGGCTCTCTTTGTGGCTGTCATGGGCGTTGGTTTTTCACTCTCTAATCACACTCCATTGTGACATGAAATGGGCTATTGTGTCTACATCCCCCGCAGGAACGGATTCCTGCGCCGCTCCCGCCCGATGGTCGTGGTCTGCCCGTGTCCTGGAATCACCACTACCGCGTCGTCCAAAGGCAACAGCTTGTCGTGAATGGATTGCAGAATCTGGCGCGGGTTGCCGCCCGGCAAGTCAGTACGGCCGATGCTGTCCAGAAACAGAGTATCGCCCGCCACCAGCTTGTTCTCAGCCGGAATCCACACGCTGATGCTGCCCTGGGTATGCCCCGGCGTGTCCAGTACATGAAACTCGGCTGGGCCCAGCGTCAGGCTCTCGCCCTCGCGCGCATTCACATCGATATCCGTCTTCGCCGGGGTCTCCACTCCCAGCCATTGAGCCTGGGTGTCGATCTGATCATACAGCTCGCGATCGTTGAAATTCATATAAACCGGAGCGCCAGTCAGGGCCTTCAGCTTTTGCGCACCACCGATGTGATCGATATGGGCGTGCGTGATGACGATGGCCTTCACTCGCAGGTGATGCTTTTCGAGAATGTCCTGGATGCGCCCGATCTCGTCGCCCGGATCGATCACCACCGCTTCGCCGCTCGCTTCGTCGCCGAAAATGGAACAATTACACTGCAGCAGCCCGACCGGCAGGATTTCGTGAATCATGATCGTATACTCGAATTATGGACCCAACAGTGCGCGCGGTGCTCGGGATCTGCGTGCGATGGATTCACATCGCTTCGGTGGTTACGCTGATCGGCGGCTTTATTTATGCGCGCTTCGTGCTCGCTCCGGCGCTAGCCCCGCTTCCTACGGCTGAGCGCGAGCAGGTTGGCTCGAACGCGGTGAACAGTTTTCGCGTTTTGTTGATCACGGTTTTGATAGCGGCGATTGCCTCCGGCATGTATAACTATGCGACGAAGACCAGCTATCCACCGGGCTATCACATGTGGATGGGAATCAAGCTGCTTCTGGTGCTGCATATCACTGCGTCGGCGATTCTTTATGCGGTGCGCCGGTCCAATGAAGCCAAGCGGAAGCGGACGGAACTGGGAATCGTGATCTCTGGTTTGATCGTGATCGGCATCGCCGGCTACCTGCGGTACTTGTCTTTAACCAAATGACCGGCTACGAAGCTCTCCGCCATCGCGCTGCCTGGATAGATCTCTCCACGCGTGGCAAAATCAAACTCACCGGCGAGGATCGAGCGCGCCTGCTGCACGCGATGACCACCAACCACATCCAGCAGCTCACGCCCGGCACCGGCTGCTATGCGTTTTTCTTGAATGACAAGGGGCGCGTCCTGGCCGACGCGAATGTCTTGTGCCGCCCCGAGTATTTTCTATTGGATGTCGAACCAGAGACGCGTGAGCCTCTCTACCAGCATCTGGACCGCTTCATTATCGCCGACGATGTCACGCTGGAAGATGCTACGGACGCGATTGCAACTATCGCGGTGGAAGGTCCGCAAGCGGCCGAGGTGCTGCAACGCGCCGGCGCTTCGGTTCCCGAGGCTGGATACTCGAGTTCTGACTGGGGCAATTCTTTCGTAGCGCGTCTCAGTTCCACCGGCAGCCTGGGGTTCTTCGTCTTTGTGCCAGCGGCTGAGAAGGCCGATCTGATCGCGCGTCTGGAAGCCGCCGGCGCCGAGCACGCCGATGCTGAGGCCGCTTGCGTGGTCCGCCTGGAGCACGGCAAGCCCCGCTATAGCGAAGATATCAGCGACCGGTTTCTCGCTCAGGAAGCGAATCAACCGCACGCGCTGCATTTCAGCAAGGGCTGCTACCTGGGGCAGGAGATCGTGGAGCGGGTCCGTTCGCGCGGCCAGATTCATCGCGTGCTGATGCCGTTGATTCTGGAAACGAAGGAGCCGCCATTACCGGGCGTTAAATTGGAGATCGGCGCGGCCAGCGTCGCTGAAATCACCTCCGCGGCTTACTCGCCCGCTCTGGATAAAGTTGTCGCGCTGGCTTACGTGCGAACCGAACATGCCCGTCCGCACGAACAGATGATGCTAGGCGAAATCCACGCCGAAGTTGCCGGTTAGTTCCTGGTGTTCAGAACTTTTGGAATAGACAAGTAGCCGACAATGGTGTCTTTCTTTACGTCGTTCACTACCAGCTCGTAAGGCTGCTTGGCTTTCGAAGTCATGAACTGCAGCGGCTCGTTGATGACCCGATCTTTCTTTTCCACGGTCTTGTCGTCCGCCGTTAGCTCGATAGTGAAGCGGTTCTTCTTTGGATCGGCCTTCTTCAAAAGGATGGAGACGTCGGCTACCTTTTGCGCCTGTTTGCTTTTCTGAATCGTGAACTGGACGTAGTTACGCTCGCCGAGCGCCTGTAGAGCGGCCAGCTCCTTCCCGTTGGTGGCGATCAATACACTGTGGCCGTCGATCTCGCCAGTGGCCCGCCTCAAATCGGCCACGGTTTTTTCGAGTTGCGATTTGGTGGACGCCACGTCGCCCTTTACGGCGGTCACCTGCGTGCCGACTTCAGTGATTTTGCTGTCCGCGGCATCCCGGACTTGAGAAATGTCGGACGATAGCTGCTGCCGCGATTTCTCCTGCGCGGCTTCCAGCGCGGCGCGCGTCTCGTCTACTTTCTTCAGCGCTTCATCCTTGGCCTCTCCGGCCGCCAGGCTCGCTTGCCGGCGCGCGCGCTCCAACTGGTCGCGCAGTTGTTCCACCGTCCGGCGATTACTTTGCGTACTTAGGTTGGCCGCTTCCTCCAGCCGGTCTATCCGGGCCTGCGCCGTGTCACTGGACGCCGAAAGATCCTTTTTCACCTTGTCCAACTGCATGTACAAGTACACATTCGCGGCGATCAGCGCAATCACCACTCCGAACAAAATCCCAAACTTCCATCCCAATCCTTCACTGGCGGGCGCTGGCGGGGGAGGAGGTGGTGGCGCATAATACTGCGGAGGCGGTGCATAATACCCTCCCGGCGGTGGGGCCGAGGGAGGCGGAGGGGGCGGAGGTGCCTGGGGAGGCGAATAGGGTGGTTCGGAACCTGATGGGCCAGGATTCGTCGGGAAAATGGACATGTGACCTCTGATCCGTAGAGTACCAGTTATATAAGCTCTTTGATGGACGGCCTTGACCGCCGGTTTCAGTCCCGTTCCTGGTTTTACTTAACGTTAGGGTTCGGCCTTGCGGCCTCCGGGTTCCGCTTTGCCACTGGTTTCGGCGATGCGAACTCGAGCGATACCTGCTTCGGTACGCCCGGCTCAAAGCAACGGCGGCAGCGCGCTTCATACATTCCGCCGGCGCCTACCACGATCAAGTTGTCGGATTCCACCAGCCTCTGCGTATGCTTGGCGGGGTTGCCGCAGCGCACGCAGATGGCCAGCGTCTTGGTGATGGACTCGGCCAGGCAGAGCAGTTCGGGCATGGGCGAAAAGGGCCGGCCCATATAGTCGGTGTCCAAGCCGGCGATGATCACCTGCTTTCCGCTGTCTGCCAGATACGTCGCGACGTCCACCAAAGCCTGGCCGAATAAATTCGATTCGTCGATGCCCACCACCTCGGTTCGCGTATCCAGATTTGGCAGAATGCCGGCGGCGCTCTCAATGACCTGCGATTTCATCCGCAGATCGCTGTGCGAAACGATTTCGTCGCTGGAATACCGGTCGTCGATGAGCGGCTTGAAAACCTGCACGCGTTTTCGGGCGATGATGGAACGCCGCAGGCGCCGCATCAGCTCTTCGCTCTTGCCTGAAAACATCGGACCGCAAA
This sequence comes from Bryobacterales bacterium, assembly GCA_963725455.1. GTDB lineage: Bacteria > Acidobacteriota > Terriglobia > Bryobacterales > Bryobacteraceae > Palsa-89. The sequence goes on along the minus strand of CAVRZH010000012.1, from coordinate 8,817 downwards.
TCGCTTCGATCCAGCCTAGATTACCGGTGACGATATCCATCCACTGACAGCCGCATCTTATCATGAGATGGTGCCATGGCCGCCGCTGCTTTAACCGAACGCGTAATTGTGCCGGAGATGCTGGATCACGCGCCGCCCGATGTGACTCGCGCCAGCCTGCGGGATCTGGCGCGGATAAACCGCTATCTGGGCGGCTATTATGTTCTGGGAAAATTGTTTCGCTGTGTAGTGAAGCCCGGCGAAAGCTTTTCGGTGCTCGACATCGGCGCCGCGTCGGGCGACATGGGCGCGGCCATCCGGCGCCGATTTCCGCGCGCGCAAGTTACTTCGCTCGATTACAAAGGTGATCACCTGGCCCAAGCGGCCGATCCCAGGCTGGTGGCCGACGCGTTTAGTTTGCCCTTGCGGCCGGCCAGCTTCGACTTCGTGTTCAGCTCGCTGTTCCTGCATCACTTCACTAACGAACAGGTGGTGGAACTGTTTTGTAGTTTCCGTTGTGTGGCCCGTCGCGCGGTGCTGGCCATCGATTTGGACCGCGGTCCACTGGCCTACTATTTCCTTCCCTACACCCGCTGGCTATTCGGATGGCACGACATCACGATCACCGATGGCCAGATCTCGGTGGCGGCGGCGTTGAAGAAGGATGAACTGCGGGCGCTGGCTGTGCAGGCCGGCATGGACCTTGCTCGAGTTCAGGTGCATCGGCCGTGGTCGCGACTTTCGCTGATTGCACCAGTTGGTAATACTCCGCCGGATCACAATTCAGATACTCTGTGAGCATGTGGACCCTGGCGCAGGATGTGAAGTACGCGTTTCGGACCCTGGCGGCCAGTCCTGGATTCGCCGCCGCCGCCATACTTTCGCTGGCGCTCGGGATCGGCGCGAATACCGCGATCTTCACCCTCACCGATGCCGTGTTTCTGAATCCGCTGCCGGTTCAACAGGCTTCGCGGGTCATCGAAGTTTACACTTTTGATCATCTGACGAAAACCACCGGTAATCTTGGCCGCACAGGAAGTTCCTGGGCCAATTTCATGGACGTTCGCGAACAGAACCAGGTATTCAGCGGGATCTCCGCTTACACCTTCGGAAGCGTTTCCATTACCGGGCGCGGCGAACCGAAGCCGCAGGCCGCGCAGCTGGTCACTGCGAATTATTTTAATGTGCTAGGCGTTAACCCATTCCTGGGGCGTACGTTTCTTCCCGAAGAAGAACGCAGGCCCACACCGGTGGCAATCCTGAGTTACAGCCTTTGGCGAAATGAATTCGGCGGCGATCCCCAAATCATCAACCGCACAGTAGAGCTGAACTCCATCGCGTACACCATTGTCGGCGTCGCGCCCAACGGTTTTAAGGGCACGTTTTCGGTGGGAAATCCAGATGTTGTTTGGATTCCAATCAGCATGCATGCCCAGGCACTGGATGGATTCTCCGATTCGCTTTTTCAAAACCGGCGATTCCGGTTCATGGAAATCTTTGGACGCTTGAAGCCGGGGGTGGACGATCGGCAGGCGCTCGCGGATCTTCAGACCATCGCTGCGCGGCTGGAGCGCCAGTATCCCAAAGACAACCTGGGCCGGACCTTCGAGGTTTCTTCCCTCGCGGAATCCGCGCTGGACGGCATTCGCGATCAGGCGATTCGCGTTACCGCGGCGCTGTCGGTGGTGGTTGGCCTGGTGCTGCTGATCGCGTGCGTCAACCTTGCCAATCTGCTTCTGGCGCGATCCGCGAAACGCGCTCGGGAAATCGGCATCCGCAGCGCACTGGGTGCGGGCCGTACGCGTTTGATCCGGCAGCTTCTGACCGAGAGCCTGGTTTTGGCCGTCGCCGGTGGCGCTGGAGGATTGCTGGTCGGCTGGCTGGGATCACAGCTGCTATGGTCCTTCCGCCCGGTCGACTTCAGCGCGAGTTCGATTTCGCTGCACATGGATCTGCGCGTTTTCCTCTTCACCGCGGCCGCCGCTCTGCTTACCGGGATGTTGTTCGGATTGGTTCCTGCCATTCAGGCCTCGGCACCGGATCTGAATTCGATTCTCAAATCCGGGGGACGCGGAGGAACCGATAGTTGGGGAGGCTATCGCCTGCGCGGTCTGCTGGTGATTTCCGAGATCGCCCTGGCGATGGTGGCGCTGATCGGCGCGGGTTTGTTCATTCGCAGCATGCGTCAGGCTGAGAAAGTTGCCCCGGGCTTCGAGGTGAAGCATCTGTTCCTGTTTCGCTTCGATCTCGCCTCGCGGCATTATACGCAGCCACGCGCCCGGGAATTCTTACGCCGCGCGCTGGAGCAGGCGCAGAGCACACCCGGTGTGGTTTCCGCCAGTGTCGCATCGTCGTCGCCGGTGTTTCAGGGATTTCTCGGCACCACTTTCCCGGAAGGCCAGGAAGATCCCTCAAAGGCGGGCGGAGTCCTGATTGCGTATAACCCGATTTCGCCGGAGTATTTCGATACGGTGCGTATTCCGCTCCGTCAGGGCCGGGTGTTCAATTCGCTAGATCGCGCAGAAACGCGGCCTGTCGCAGTGGTGAGCGAATCAATGGCGCGCCTGTTCTGGCCCGGGCAAAACCCCATCGGCCGCAGATTTCGCAGCACCGCCGAGACCACGGCTCGCGAAGTAGTGGGAGTGGTGGGCGATGTGGCCTCCATCGGATCGGGAGAGCCGCCCTTGCCGACAGCATACCTGCCTCTCGATCAGAGTTATCAACCGACCATCACGCTAGTGGTCCGTACCGCGGCGAATCCCTCCGCGTTGATCAAGCCAGTGATGGCGAAAGTGCAGCGGCTGGACCCCGATCTGGCACTGGTCGGCGCACTCACTATGCCGGAAATGATTTCGCAAGGGCTCTGGGCGCCCCGCACGGGAGCGGCATTGTTCGGCGTTTTCGGTTTGCTTGGATTAGCGCTCGCGGCGTTGGGAATTTACGGCGTGATGGCTTACATGGTGTCGCAGCGGACCAACGAGATTGGCATTCGCATGGCGCTGGGCGCGCGTCCCGGCCATGTAATCCGGATGGTTGTGGGACAGGGCGCCCGGCTGGCGCTAGCGGGAATCGTGTTGGGCATTGGGGCTGGCTTAGCTCTGTCACGGCTCATCTCGGGCCTGTTATTCGGCATCGGTGCGCAAGATCCGGCTACCTTGTGCACGGTGGCCGTTACTCTGGGAGCAGTGGCGTTGTTAGCCGCCTGGCTGCCCGCGCTGGTGGCGGCGCGGATCGATCCGCTGCTGGCGCTGCGGCGTGAATAGGCTACCGCATGAACTTCACGATAATTCTTCTATGGGCTGCGCTTCAAGCAGTGACCTTCGGCCCCGGCAATCATTTTCAACTCGAACTCAGTAAAGACGATTTCGGAACGCGCTCGCACGGAGTCATCGAAACGGTTGGAGCCGGGTGTAGGAAATTTTATCCGCTGCCGCAGAGCACCGCCGAGGAATACGTGCGGCTTCGTCCCGACGATCTGCGGATCAACCCGTTCTCGGCCACGGCGGACCATTATGAACGGCAAGAGGTGATCGGACCTTGTCAGATCGAAGGCGGCAAGATCTGGTTCGGCAACAGTTACTACGATGGCGAGGGTGCGAGAGGCGTCGGCGCATTCGGTTACTTCGATACCGCAACCCGCAAATATACGCTTTTCTCACCGCCCGAAGTGGCGCGCTATGAAGTCAGCGCCATTCTGGTGGAACCCGACCGGGTCTGGATCGCGCTCGACCGGTTCGGCGAGGACATATCCACGTCGCCCGGTGGTCTGGTTCGGTGGAACAGAACCACGCATGAAATTCGCAGGTATCCGCTGGAATTCCTCTTGAGCAGCATTCGAGCCGAGGGCGACTCACTGCGTTTGGGAACCCGGGACGGTTACGCGCTCTTGAGGGATGGCGAAGTGCGCCGGTTCCTTACCAACGGCAGGCCGATCGCAAAATTTCCGCCGCCTCCAACCCATCATTAACGGTCATTCGGCAGCTTGAAGACGGGCGTTCGACGATGATCGCAGCTTTGAGCGGATGAGAGCTTCCACCTGATTCCAAACCGCGGGATCGGATTCAATCTCGATGTGAGGCTTCATGAATATCCGGGCGTACCATGGATACCCGTCGCAGTTGATCTGTTTGTTTTTGTAGTCGACCTGAAAATTTCCCAGAATCTGGGTAGATGCGGGATCGGCCGCCACGATCTTTCGTTGGCCATGCAGAATCCCGTTCAACTGATAAAAATTGATAGCCTGGGCCACGTTCGAGGGGATCAATCTGTCATCTACGCCGGGCTTTGCAACGCTATCCACCTGGACGGTCAGCAGCACCGGGACTCCATCTTTCTCGAGCGTTCGGGCCATCGCGATGGATTCCGTGGCGCCCCAACTGTGCCCGTAGAGCACGATGCGGGCTTGGAGTTTTTCAGCGGCGGATAACTCGCCGTTGTGGTCCGTGTCCAGTAACCGCAGAATTTCGCGATGAGCCCGGCTCCCCAAGTGGTTTGCAAAGACGCGGACCTGCATGCGAGTCGGGTAATCCCTGCGCAGGTGGTCGGCGAGTTGTACTTCCTGATGAATGGAATTGTCGCGCCGCACAAATCCGCCCACGAAGCCCATCACGATGAGCGACGGCGCCGGCGATTGAGCGACACTCTCAGGCCGAGGGGAAACGTCCGGCCGCGCGGCAAAAAGAACTGAAGCTAAGAAGCCAAGAATAAAAATCAAAGTGGAAGGCCACCGAGACACAGCAAGGTAAGTCATGGCGAAACATCATTCATGGTGGAACATCAGGGAAGGGACGCTAAAAGCTTAGCACTCGCGCATGCGGAACTGGCCCTCCTGGCCGCGTTGAAACCGTGACAACGCCAGTCCCGTCGTTATTGAGAGCGAGCAATTTATTCCGGGCAAGGAACGCTGATCGCTCCTGGTGATCGTTCATTCTGCTGGGGCTGGATCGTGGTGCTCAGCTTGCACATCCTTTAGGCAGGACGTTGCTGTGCGGAACTGGATGTTAGCGTTGATTGGGTGGTTGGCATTTGGCATGGGAACGGCTCAGGCCAGCGTGACAGTATTGCTGGAGGAGCCGTTCGGCACGTTCGGGGGCATGAACCCCACCGGCCACGCCGCCATCTATCTGTCCCGCGTTTGTGCGGCCTCTCCAACCTCGCTCCGCCGCTGCAGCCCCGGCGAGCAAGGCGTCGTGATCAGCCGCTATCATCGGGTCTCCGGTTACGATTGGGTCGCTGTTCCGCTGCTCCCTTACCTCTACGCCGTCGACCGGCAGAGTGAAATCCCTGCAACGGCAAACGCCGAGGAAGTAGCGGTGCTGCGAGACGCCTATCGTCGCAAGCATCTTGAAGAAGTGGCGCCGGACGCACCTGGCGGCGGTCCGCCGGAAGGAGACTGGATCCAGCTCGGTGGGCGCCGCATACAACCGGACCATTTACGCGTTTGGCATCGAAACGTCCGCGGAACAAGATGACCGGTTGATTCGAAGATTCAACTCCCGCCCCAACGATGCGCACTTCAATCTCCTGTTTCACAATTGCGCCGATTTCGTCCGGCAAGCCGTGGACTTCTACTATCCGCATGCCATCCATCGCAGCTTCATCGCGGACGTAGGCATCATGACGCCCAAACAGGCGGCTAAGAGCTTGGTGAGCTACAGCAAACACCACCAGGATTTGCAGTTCTCCGCTTTTGTCATACCGCAGGTTCCGGGTACGATTCCTCGGAGCAGGGCGGTTCGCGGCGTGCTGGAGTCTCTGGTCAAATCCAAAAGGTATGCCGTGCCGCTTGTCTCCCTGGCTGTGCTGCATCCAGTAATCGGCGGAAGCCTGGCATTCGCCTGGCTGGATGGTTCGCAGTTCAATCCACGCCGTATCGCGGACCCCGACAACTCCCAGCCGAAGCCTGCGGCGGTTGCAATCGAACTGCAATCGAACCGCAACGTTACGGGCGCCGCACAGTAACAGTAATCGACGGCGTTCCCCGTCACATTTACGAAACAGTGGCTGATCGATTGAATCCAACTTTTGGGGAGCCGCGGAAGGCGAGGCCCCAAGTCGAGTCTGAGGAAAAATTATGAACAAATTAAAATATTTCGCAATAGCCGCAGCCGCCGGATTTCTGATGATGGTGACCGCTCCCAAAATGGAAGCTCAGGTTGCCGTCAGCATTGGACCGGCTCCCGTGTGCCCGTATGGATACTATGACACTCCTCCGTATGCTTGCGCTCCGTATGGCTATTACGGCCCGGAATGGTTCACTGGCGGTGTTTTCATCGGCGCCGGCCCCTGGTTTCACGGCCCAGCCAACTTCCGGGGCCACGTAAACAACCACTTCCATCCAGACCATGGATATAAAGGCCCGATGCCGCATGCGGGCGACAAACCTGCGCCGGCAAATCGGCTGGATAAGGTGGCTCACTTCAAGGGCAATGAAATGCGCGATGGCCGCGGGCACGTAGCCGGCAAACGCTGACCAGATCTAGCTGAAGATATTCCGGCAGGTATTCCACAATCATGGCTATCTGCCGGTTAGTTCGTGATCGTAATCGTTGCCGGCGCGCTGCTCACTCCGTCTATCGTGACGACCACAGTCTGCACACCGCTCGGAATTCCGTTGGGGACCTGGGCGTTAATCTGCGTCACGCCTACCAATCCACGCCATCGTGCAGGAGCTCGATGCGAACGCCTCGCAAGTTCTGTGGCAGGCCACAACCCCGGCCGCCGATCAGTTTCACGTCTATCGCCTGCCCAGCCTCTATCCCGGCGTGCAGTGGTAGCAACGCGGGAAGCACGGTATGGTCAGCGTCCCTTCGCCAATGGACAATGGCTCACCAAAGCTTCTCTTCCGTCGGCGCTCCCACCTCGCCGCGCTCGATGCGCTCCAGAAACATCCGCGCCAGCTTGCGTTCGCCCGGATGGCTTTCACCGTGCATCGTGCACAGGTCAAGGAACTCGTCCACGAGCGCGTTGCGCTCGCCCTGCTGCGCAAGTACGCCTTGCAACGCTACGGCAAGCTCACGCAGCCGCGCCGCCTCCGGCCAGGCTTTTTCAGGTTCATCCAAATCGAATGGTTCCGAAAAAAGTCCCGGCGCCCCCGCGCGCACTCGTCCAGCAGAGTCAGCAGTTGTTCGCTGAAGGCGCGGCTGAGCGTCTCGATCTCGTCCGGTTCCAAGGCGTCGCGCGGATCCATCTCTCGCCTTATTTTGTTGCGCCCTTGCCGGCTTGCATGGCGGCTTCAATCTCATCGGCAGTGTGCGGCAAACTCGCGTCCAGATCCACGAGCTTGCCGTCGGCAGTCACCAGAAAATCGCACTCGTAGGCGCAACGTAGTTCCCCGTAATTTTCTGTCACAGATAACGACCCGTCAAACGCACTTTCGCCATCACCGTCGTGTCACAGATATGCAATTCCGCTTCCAGTACGCGCGCGCGAAGAAGCGAAGCCCCATTCGCGCAAAGCCTTATCGCGCGCTACTTCTCTCGTTTGTTGCGGCGGCCTCACGCCTGTGCGCCGCTTGCCGACATCGCGGGCTGCAGAACCGCGCATCGCTCAAGGACGCGCCCGTCGCCGAGCCGCACATGATCCACCCCCATGACTTCGATGCGCCCGCCACAGAGCCGCCAGACAAGTCCGCTCACGACGTCGAATAGATCGCCGGGCGTCCATCCGAGCGTCGCCGCATCGTTGCCCCATGCGTCAAGAAATAGGCCGCCATCGGCAAGGGCGAGCCGCCATTCGAAATCGGAAACGTTGGCGGGCTTCTGGCAGTGGAGCCGCCCCCATGCATCATGGTAGAGCGCCGGCACACGGTCGCTCGCCAGGCCGGCGCGTTCGTCTATCGCGGCTTGGGTTTCCTCGTCGGTTTCGGCTTTACCAATCGAAACGGCAGAGGCGGCGACATCTGCGACATTGCGACCCCTCGCAGGGTTAGCGGCGCCGCCGACGGGCGTTGCGACATCTGCGACATTGCAACGTTCGGCCTGATCCTGTCGCAAAGTCGCAGTTGTCGCAGCGGGCGAGAGCTTCGCTGCGGTGCGGACCTCCCGCATGATTTCGTCGGGATCGAATGCAGGGGCGATCATTGCCGCGACTCCGTAATAACCGTCCACCTCGCGCCGCGGCCTTCACCGTGCTTTTCAAGCCAACCGTGTTCTTCGAGCTTCGCAAGCGCCGCCTCGGCTTTGATCTTGCTGCGAACAGGCGAGGGGCCGAAACGCATGATCTCCCGAACGCTGGTTTCGGACTTGTCTTTGGATCGCAACCAATCCAGAAGCTTAATCGCATTTCGCAAGGCTTCGGGTTGACGATGTTGACCGGCCAGCCGCAGCGCTTCAGTGAGGTACCACAACATCAACTCGCAACCCGCTGCCATTGACTTCGATTTGATCGCAAGTGCGTCGGGATCTTCAACGATCGTCAGGACCCCGGCAATCCGCGCCGCGTTTTCCGCCGCCTTGCTCGCCACATCGCGCAAGTCCGCAAGGACGCCGTCTCGCGCCATTTCGGTTTCGATGCGATCATAGAAGGCCACCCAAGCGCTCTTCGCGTCTACGCTCACGCCGAGCACGCGCGGCGTCAATTCATTGCCTGATGCATTCGCCGCCGGCGCAGGGCGTTCGAGTAGACCGAGGATGGCGGCGAAGAACCTTCGCATCGCCGCGTCAAGGCCGCCCGATGGCTCTTGCCATTTGCGGGTTCCGGCCAAGGATTTCAGGCGCAGCAACTAAGAGCCGAGACAGAAGCCCTTGATCACGCAAGATCGGTTCTGACAAGAAACCCGCCGCGACGTCCGGTTGAACCATCAGGTGAAGCGCAAGCCTTCGGCCCGGCAAGTCGGTA
>CAVRZH010000011.1:0-9008 GCA_963725455.1 Bryobacterales bacterium | reverse complement strand
ATCATTGTCGTAGCTTTCACAGGCTCCAGTGTAATTGCTGGAATGCGATCTGGAGGAGTGCCGTGCGCGAGCCAGGTTGCCTGGCGGGCGAGACCCTAAAGTTATGCGCGGCAGGCTGGTCTGGTTGGGAACCGATTCCGGACCGGGAAGAAACGGGCACTTCAGAGACCAAAGTAATGCGTTACCGGGTTCCCCCGGGCTTGACTCACCACCGGGTGTAGCCTAAACTCAACGGGGTTTGGGGCTGCGCAACAAGGCAGACTTGACCCATGAGCCGACAGGGGTGGAACTCGACGGAACGAATGAATTTGCTCGACAGCGCTGTGGCAATCTCCATTTCGTCCTTATTTCTCGCATAGTAATCTCAAGGGGTTGTTTGCCCACTGACGGCCGCCTAAATTGGAGAAAGATATGTCAACAAATAATCCTGCACTTACATTGGACCAGGAGATCAATCCCTGGGAAGCACAGAGCGCCAGGTTTGAATTTGCGGCACGGAAACTCAATCTGGATGAAGGTTTGTGGAAGCTTTTGAGAACGCCGGCGCGCGAAATTATTGTTCATTTTCCGGTGGCCATGGATGACGGCCGGATAGAGATGTTTACGGGCTTCCAGCAATACGTAACGGAACGAAGCGCGGCAGCATACGCCGATAAGCCCAGGCGCGGCGTCGGCTTGATGGAGTTGGCCTTAAGAGCGGGCGCCATCGCGTCCAGCAGCGGTAACGCCAAAGTAGCCCCTATGCCCCGGAGGAACGTCCGGCGGGGAAGGGCGACTCCAGTGACAAACCGGCTGAGAAACATTGTCTACAATCTCCTTTTGATCCTAGCGTCTGGCCGTCGTAACGGAGGGCGCTTTCGGCGCCTCTTCCTGCGCCTTCCTCATCTGGAATGGCGCGCTCTTCACTACGCCTAAGACGAGCGACGCAAAGCTGTAGTTACTGGCCCGTGCCCGCTCTACGATATCGCGAACCGCGGGCTGGTCAAAATACTGAACGTTGCGGCCGATCCCGTACATCAGCAGCTTTTCCGCTACCGTTCGCACAAACTGTTCCGGATGCCGCAGCAGCGCTTTTTTGAGCTCCGCCACGCCATTGAATTTGGTCCCATCGGGAAGCACGCCCGAAGCGTCGATCACCTGCCCGGCATCGCTGACACGCCAGCGTCCCACCGCGTCGAAATTATCCATGGCAAACCCGATGGGGTCCATCCGGGCGTGGCAGCTGGCGCACACCGGATTCGCGCGATGCGCCACCATGGCTTGCCGCATAGTAAGCGGTTTGCCGGTATCGTTGGCCTCCGTCTTAAGCGCCGGAACGTTGGGCGGCGGCGGAGGCGGCGGGCTGGAGAGTATGTTCTCCAAAATCCACTTCCCGCGCAGCACCGGCGACGTGCGGGTGGCGTAGGAAGTTAACGTCAGGATGCTGCCCTGCCCCAGCAATCCCCCGCGCGGGCTGCCGGGCGGTAACGTGACGCGCCTGAAGTAGGTCCCTTCCACGTGTGGGATGCCGTATTGTTTTGCCAAGCGCTCATTCAGGAAGGAATAATCCGCGGTCATCAGGTCCAGTACGCTGTGATTGCCGTGCAGCAGGACGCTGTCGAGGAAAAGATCCGTCTCCCGATGGAAGCTCTCGCGCAAAGTTTCGTCGAAGTCCGGGAACAGCAGATCATCCGGCTTTTTGGCCTCAATGTCGCGGATGTAAAGCCACTGCTCGGCAAAATTGGTCACCAACGATTCGGCGCGCGGATCCGCCAGCATCCTTCGGACCTGCTGCTCCAGAACCGCCGGCTCCTTTAGCTTTCCGCGCACAGCCAGGTTCAACAATTCATCGTCCGGGATGCTGCTCCAGAGGAAAAACGACAGGCGCGATGCCAGCTCCAGATCGCTGACACGGAATGCCGTCCCGGGGGAGACATTCGGCGGATCACGCTCAATGCGGAAGAGAAATTGCGGGCTCACCAGCAATCGCTCCACAGCCTGCTGGATGCCGCGGTCAAAGCCCCCGCCCTTCTGTCCTTCCAGATAGAACGGCATCAGGTCCTGTAGATCCGCGTCGGTCACCGGCCGGCGATAGGCGCGCCGTTCCAGCGTGGAAAGAATTCGCTTGGCGCAAGCCGGCTCAACCGCCGCACTGGCATCCTGAGACGGGTGACATACAAAAATTCGGCGCCGGCTCGGAGTATCCGCGGCTGTCTTGCCGTAGTAGGGGCCGCTCATGGTCACCATCTCGATGGCCAGTTCCGTGCCTCTGCCACGCATGCGCGGACGCACCGTATCCTCGTCGCGCGCTTGATCCTTCTGCACAAAAGTGACGCCGATCATGCGCGGGCCGGCCTTCAGCGGCACGTGAATCTCCAACGGCTTCGGGGCTCGGCGAAAACCTCGGGCGCCTCCTGGCTCCGGCTTCTCGCCAACTCCCACCAACTGCGTCTGCGCGCCATCTACCGTGATCTCCAGTTGATCGGGCTCGCGCGGGGCACCGGCAAACTCAATCTTGAAGACGTAATCGCCATCCAAGGGAACATCGGTGCGCACGCCCAATCCGCCCCGGGTGCCATACGGAAGGCCCTGCACGTGAATATCTTGGGTATGCTCGCCGGATAGCCGATAGGTATTCACCATCACCGGAGTGGATGGGTCGCCAATCGACAGCCGGCTGATCTTCCGCGCGGCCTCCAGATAGCTTTCCATCGCGGTGGGCGAAACGAACAGCAGGTCGGCGATATTGTCAAAACCACTGCTGGCATTGTCCGGCGGCAGCAGCAGCGAGTAATCCATTTCCTTCGGTAGCGCGTCGACGGCCAAAAGATCCCGAATAGCGTTCTCGTATTCGGTGCGGCTTAGCCGATGCAGCAAGGGCAGCTTGCCGATTTCCACATGCTCAGCCGATGCCCGGTCCAGCGCAGTCTCAAGCCACGCCGCGGTGGAGTTGTAAGTGGCTTCGTCAGGCCGCGGCATCGGGGCCGGTGGCATGGACTCTGTCCGCAGCTTCTGGACTACCTTTTCCCATACCTCGGCATACTCGCCGACGTGCTGCAACTCGGCTGTATCCAGCACGAATCCGCCGGTCTTGAGCTTGGCGTTATGGCAAACCGTGCAATATTTCGTGAAGACGGCTGAAGGAGCTACGGGAAGGGGAGCAGCGGAGCAGGTAAGGCCAACGAAGCCCAGAAAGACGACTGCGATTGACTTTCGCACCTATTCGATATATTACACTCAAATCGTGAGACGTCTCTGGATTTACTGTTTGCTGGCGCTCTCATTGCCGGGCCTGCAGGCAGCCGATTTGAGGTTGATCGATGCGGTCAAAAACACCGACCCCAAAACCGTTCGGTCGCTGCTGCAACAGCACGCCGACGTGAACGCCACCGAAGCCGACGGTTTCACCGCGTTGCATTGGGCCGCCCAGCGCGACAACCTCGAAATCGCGGACTTATTGCTGAAGGCGGGTGCGAACGTCCAAGCTGCTTCCCGCTACAACATCACGCCGTTGTCGCTAGCCTGCACCAATGGCGATGCAGCCATGATCGATCGTTTTCTCAAAGCGGGCGCTGATGCCAACGCGACATCGGAACAAGGCCAGACCGCGCTGATGACCGCTGCGCTCACCGGCAAAGTGCCGGCCGTGAAACTTCTGCTGGCGCACGGCGCGAAGGTAAACACCAAAGAGCCCTGGAAAGGCCAGACCGCGCTGATGTGGGCGGCGTCGGAAGGCAACACGGATGCGGCCGGCATGCTGATCGAGTTCGGCGCGGAGGTGAACGCCAAATCGAATAGCGGCTTCACGCCGTTCCTGTTCGCGGTCCGCAATGGGCACATTGATGCCGCGAAGGTTTTGCTGGAGCATGGCGCCAACGTGAACGATGTCGCGCCCGATGGCACCAGCGCGCTGGGCATGGCGGTGATTAACGCCTACTACGAGCTGGCCGTGGTGCTGCTGGATCGCGGCGCCAATCCGAATGCGCCAGACCCGCGCGGGTCGGTTCTCCATTCGCTCGCCTGGATGCGCCGGCCGGGATCGAGCCCCAGCGCCGGTGCCGGCGGTCCGCCCATCGGTCCGCCGATCCCCGAAGGCAAGGTGGATAGCTTGGAACTGGCTAAAGCGCTGCTGGCGCACGGCGCCAATCCGAATGTTCGTATCGCCTGGAGAGAGATCAAGTATAACCGCGACTTCGGACAGGTAAAACTGCCTCCCGACATTCCCATTGGACGCAAGTACATCAGCTACGTTGGCGCCACTCCGTTCTACGTTGCTGCACAAAGCGGTGACGCCGCCTACATGCGTGTGCTGGCCGCCGGCGGCGCGGATCCGAAGATGCCAACCGTACAAAACATCACGCCTCTGATGGCGGCGGCCGGCATCGGCTATTGGGATGGCGAAAGCCCGGGCCCCTACGCTGGATGCCCCGAGAGCGAGCGTCTGGAGGCGGTCAAGGTGGCTCTCCAATTGGGCAACGACATTAACGCCCACGCCGATTTCGGGGAGTATCCTATCGAAGGCGACGGCCAGTATCTGCTGCTCAACTATCCACTGAACATAAACAACATGCCGCCCAACGCGCTGGGCGATGTCCGTTGGTCCGGAGCCACGGCGCTGCACGGCGCGGTGATCTCGGGACAGATTTCAATCGTGAAGTACCTGATCGATCATGGCGCGCAGGTGGACGCCAAAACCCGCCTGGGTTGGACCCCCCTGATGCTCGCCGGCGGCGTATTTGTATCCAACACCAAGAAAGAATTCCCGGAGATCGCGGTACTCCTGAAGAAGGAAATGGCCGCCCGAGGCTTATTACCCTCCGAAGCTGCTTCCACCAAGGCTCCAGCAAACTCTCAAACGCGCTGATTCAGTGGATGAAGACCCCCGGGCGACTGCGGGGCTGCGCGACACCGCGCAGGGCGCTATAAATCGCCTAAACGTTTGACCTTAATCTGACTAGGGCGTTCCTCTGACAGTAACGAGCGGCCCATTTATTCGGCGCCGCACGCAACTCACATAGCCAGAACCATATAGCCCAAGTTTTGTCTGCGCTGGCCGATAAGCCAGAGGGATGGCAGCGGGTGTGCATAAGAATCCCGCAGACGCAGCAGACTAAAAATGTTGGCTCATATTCACAAAAAGGGTACTTATTCTAGGATCATTGGGATTAAATCTCCGTGGCGTCTGGTACTGGTGGCTATTTTCACAGGTTTTTCGACTCTGGCCCAACAAACCAACAATTCTAATTTAACCGATGCCAGCATCGAAGACCTGATGAACATCCAGGTGACTTCTGTCTCTAAAAAGGAGCAGAGCCTATCAAAGACAGGCGCCGCGATCTTTGTCATCACTCAGGAAGACATCCGGCGCTCCGGCGCCACAAGCATCCCTGACCTGCTTCGCCTGGCGCCGGGCGTGGATGTAGCACAAGTAGACGCCAATCAATGGGCCATCAGTATTCGCGGCTTCAGCAGCGTGTACGCGAATAAAGTGCTGGTGTTGATCGACGGCCGCTCGGTATATAGTCCGTCATTTTCGGGAGTCTTCTGGGACATGGTGGATGTGCCGTTGGAGGATATCGATCGCATCGAGGTAATCCGCGGCCCGGGTGGCACCGTCTGGGGCGCAAATGCGGTGAATGGCGTCATTAACATCATCACCAAGAGTGCCGTTGCCACGCAGGGTGGCCTGATTTCCGCCGGCGCAGGAAACCAGGATCATGCCGACAGCCTGGTTCAGTATGGCGGGCAAATTGGCCAGAACGGCGATTACCGGGTTTTCGGGAAGTTTTTCGACATCGGCAATTCGGTATTTTCCAACGGCGGCCAAGCGGACGATGGGTGGCTGGGGGGCCACGCGGGTTTTCGGTCGGATTGGAATCTCTCGCCGTCCGACACGCTGACGGTCCAGGGAGACTTCCTCAAAACCAACGAAGGGCAGACGATTACCTCGGTATTTTCCAATGACCTGCCTTTGTCTGCAACATTCAACAACCCGGTGACGGCGGCCGACGGCAACATCCTGGCGCGTTGGACCCACACGCTCGGGAACGGATCCCAAATGTCGCTGCAAGTGTACGACGATTATTCGCGGCACCTCGATCTAGGCTTCCTGGACGCTCACAACACGGGGGATCTTGACTTCCAGCATCACATCGCCCTGGGATCGCGGAACGATGTCGTTTGGGGCATGGGGACGCGTGCAGTAGATACGGCTTTCGGAGCGGGCTATGCTCTTTCTATTGTTCCGAGTCATCGCATCGATGCCTTGTTTAGCGCCTTCTTTCAGGATGAACTGAAGCTCACGAATTCCCTTTCGCTGATCATCGGCTCCAAAGTCGAGCACAATGGCCTCACGGGCGTTGAATTCGAGCCCAGTGCGCAACTGGTATGGGCTCCTAACAAGAAGCAAACCTTATGGGCGTCCGCCGCGCGAGCCATCCGCCAGCCCAGCCCCACCGATGACGATATCGTGGACGACGCCGCCATCGTGCCGCTGGGCTCCTCCTTCGCGGTGGTACGGGCGTTCGGAAATCCCTTGATGAAAGCCGAAGAGCTCCGCGACGTCGAGGCAGGCTATCGCGCCCTGCCCAACAAGCATCTTTCCCTGGATATCGCTACCTTCGCGGGCTGGTATCAAAACCTGGAAACTGCAGCTCCCCAAACGCCTTATTACTCCACCACGCCACAAGGGCTCTCCTACCTGGTTTTGCCCGAGCTTTTGGTGAATGGCCCGCCGGCCCAAACCTACGGAGCGGAGTTTTCCGCCAACTGGATAGTCACGAATCACTGGCGCATCAGCCCAGGCTATTCGTACTTTCACATGGGCGAGCAAGGAAACGTATTGCTGCTGGAGATTCCGCCGGGCACATCTCCGGATCACCAATTTCAGGTGCGATCGCTCCTGGATCTCCCGCATCGCCTGGAATGGGACAACACGCTCGGTTACGTCAGTAAGCTTGCGGTCGGAAGCGTGCCGGCCTATACACGGCTGGACAGCCGCATCGGCTGGCGGCTGGGAGAATTCGTCGAATTGAGCGTAGTGGGGCAGAATTTGTTGACGCCTCGGTATGCGGAATTTTTTGACACGGATTCGTTGAATCACACGCTGGTGCAGAGAAGCGTGTTCGCTAAGGTGACCTGGCGCTTCTGATTCACATGACTTTTCGGCTAATCACGGTGGTCTTGGTGGGGATTTCGCTCGGGAGAGCCGCGCACGGGCAAGAGCTGGATGAATACCAGGTGAAGGCGGCCTTCCTCTATAACTTCGCCAAATTCGTGGAGTGGCCCAGCGAAACTTTCAAGACCTCCCATGATCCGATTCTGGTTTGCGTGCTGGGCCCAAATCCCTTTGGCGGCGCCCTGGAAAACGCGATCCGCGGAAAGTCGATCGACGGCCGGGCGCTGGCTTTTCGCCACGTGTCCAGCGCGGAGCAGGCCAATGCCTGCCATATTCTCTTTATCGGCTCAGCGGAAGGCAAACGCTTTCGCTCACTGTGCGGCAGCCTGAGGCCGGCGGGAATTTTGACGGTTGGTGAAGAACAGGGCTTTGCCACCGGCGGAGGAGTCATCAATTTCAAGCTGGAGGGCGGCCGGGTCCGGTTCGAAATTAACGTGGACGCGGCTGAGCGCGAGCAACTCCAGATCAGTTCCAAGCTCCTGAGCCTGGCGCAGATCGTGAAGACGGAGAAGCCTCGATGAACCTATCCGAGCGCTATCGGGACCTGCCCATCCGCCACAAGCTCCAGTTGATCTTTATGCTCACGGTAGGCGTCGCAGGGATCATCGCCTGTGGGGCGATAGTGGTCTATCACTATTTCACGGTGCGCGATTCCTTGCGGCGGGACTTGAGCGTGCTGGCCGAGATTACCGGAGATGACAGCACCGCCGCGCTGAGCTTTGCCGATCGAAAAACCGCGGAAGAGCTGCTCTCCGGGCTGCGTGCCAAGCGTTCTATCGTCCGGGCCGCGGTGTACTCGGGCGAAGGCAAAGTATTCGCCGCCTACCGGCGCGATCATGACGCCACCCCGCTTCCCAGCTTCTCGATGAATGAAAATCTTTCTTCCTTCGAAGACCAACGATTGCGCGTGTTTCAGCGAATTCTTCTCAAGCAGCAATTGATCGGCGGCATCTATCTGGAATCGGACCTGGGCGAAGTCTACTCGCAACTACGGCGGTTCGCGCTGATCGTCATTCTCGATTTGATCGGCGCGGTATTGGTAGCTTTCATTCTGTCCGCCAAGCTCCTCAACGTGATCTCGGAGCCCATCGCCCGCCTGGCACGCACGGCCAAGGCAGTCTCGGTGGATCAAGACTTCACGGTGCGCGCCGCCAAAACGGCCGACGACGAACTGGGGCAGCTCACCGATACTTTTAACCACATGCTGGCCGAGATCCAGCAGCGAGATAAGGCCCTGCTGGGCCATCGCGACCGTCTGGAGCATGAAGTGGGCGCCCGCACCGCGGAACTTGTGGCCGCGAATTCGGCATTGTCAGCCGCCAAAGAAAAAGCTGAAGCTGGCAGCCGCGCCAAGAGCGAGTTTCTCGCCAATATGAGCCACGAGATCCGCACCCCGATGAATGGAGTGATCGGCATGACCGAGCTGGTGCTGGACACCGACCTCACGGCGGAGCAGCGGGATTTTCTCGATACGGTAAGGACCTCGGCCGATTCGCTGCTCACCATCATCAACGACATTTTGGACTTCTCGAAAATCGAGGCCGGCCGGCTTGAGTTGGATCCCGTTCGCTTTCACCTCCGCGACATCATCGAGGAAGCCTTGCGCGCGCTAGCCGTGCCCGCGCATGAAAAGGGCCTCGAGCTTTTATGCGAGTGGAAGGAGGGCGTGCCGGACTATGTGATTGGCGATTCCACGCGCATTCGCCAGATCATCGTGAATCTGATGGGCAATGCCATCAAGTTCACTCACAGCGGAGAGGTGGCCCTGGAAGCCGCGGTGGAAGAAACCACCCGGGAGCAGATACAACTGCATTTCGTCATTCGCGATACCGGCATCGGGATCGCCCCCGAA
>CAVRZH010000010.1:0-17035 GCA_963725455.1 Bryobacterales bacterium | reverse complement strand
CCTGCCCCCCCCCCCCCCCCCCCCCCCCGTTCCGGCGCAAGTGGATTTCTGTGGAAAGCCGCAACCGCGCTTACAGCGGCAGGCCTGATTGCATCGCTGCTTCCCAAAAGCAGCCGTAAGAAGCGCGTGATCGCGGGAGTCTTAGGAACCGCCGGATCGCTCGCCCTGCGCTACGCCGTACATGCCGCGGGTGTGGCGTCGGCTCAAGACCCCAGGGCCACTTTCCATTCGCAGCGCGAATTGTCAACTTCCAAGGAGATCGCTCCATGTACGGACAAGACACACTCGTGAGATATTTGCAGGACGCCGAGGCCGCGGAACGCAGCTTCGAAGACGCCTTGATAGCGCTCAGCAAAACGGGGGATCAGCCGGAGGTCCAGAGCGCGCTGACGGACATGTCGCGGAGAGTGCGCAGTCAATACGAACGCCTGGAAGCCAGGATCATGGCGCTCGGCTCCAGCCGCTCCACTGTGAAGAGCGCTTTGGCGCACGCCTTGGCAGTGGCCCCTCGATTGGCTCAACTGGGAGAGACACCGGACCAGAAGAGCACGCAGGACCTCATGATTATGATTGGCACCGCGGCTGCCGAATCCGCGATGTATGAAGCATTGGCCAGTGCGGCGGCGTCGGCCGGCGATTCGGAAACCGAGCAACTGGCCCGCCAACTCCAAGCGGAAGAGCGGCAGGATTATCAGCTTGCGGCCGCGCTATTGCGGCAGAGCGCTGTCCAGACCTTCCAGCGCGCCATGCACGATTGAGGATGGACGATGGCTACCGAAAAAGCTGTCCGATTTATCAAGGCTCATCTCCAGGATGCTATTGCCGCGGAAAAGAGCTTCGAAGCTCTGTTGCGCGGATTCGCCAGTGAAGGAAGCAGCGATCAGATTCATCGGTTGTTCTTGCAGCATGCTGATGAGACTCGCGCTCAATACGGCCGCCTCGCACGCAGGCTGACTGAGTTGGGCGGCGAAGCATCGGCGACGAAGACCTTTCTGGCCGAGCTTGCCGCACTGTCGCCGAAACTGGCGCAGCTGGGGCACGATACCGTGGATCGTGTAACGCAAAATCTGATGCTGGCTTATGCGGTCAAGAGTTGCGAGATGGCAATGTACGAATCGTTGTTGGCCGTGGCGGAAGCGGCCGGCGACCAGGATACCGCCGACTTGGCTCGATCCCTCCAGGTGGAAGAGAGCGGAGCGGCCGAAAAAGTGTGGAAACTGATTTCCCCCTGGGCCGAAACAGCATTCAAGAAACTGGCGGGAGCTGAGCAGCGGACCGCGTGAAACCAAGCTGGGCACGGTTAGTCAAACAATCAGGAGTTTCCAAGCATGAAACGAAACATTCTGATTTGGGCGGCCTTCATCACGGGCGCCACGCTACTTTTTGCCGCGGACGTTAAAACCGACTACAGTCATTCCGTCAATTTTGGCCAATACCATACGTATTCGTGGCTAAAGGTCGATGCGGGCAATCCTCTCTGGGTGGACCGTATTAAGCGCGACGTGGATGCTCAGCTGACCGCCAAGGGCTGGATGCAAGTTCCCTCCGGAGGCGACGCAGCGGTTTCCGCGTTCGGCGCTACGCATGATCGGAGAAGCCTGCAGACTTTTTACGACGGATTCGGGGGCGGCTGGCGCTGGGGCGGGTTCGGTCCCGATCTGGCTACGACCACGACGATAAACACGCCCGTCGGCACGTTGGTGGTCGACATCTTCGACGCGCACACCAAGCAGTTAATCTGGCGTGGCACTTCGGACAAAACTCTTTCCGACAAGCCGGATAAGAACGAGAAGAAGCTCGAGGATTCGGTTCAGGCCATGTTCAAACATTTCCCGCCGCCGGCCAAGACTTAGCTCGACGCCCTCGCGCGAGGTGCGGTGTTCCCGGCTGGTGTTCCCGGCTAAGGATGCCGCACTTCGAACAGTTCACCCGAGCAGCCGGCCAGAGGAAACAATTCCACCGCAAAGCCGTCGATATTACGAAAGGTAACGTGAGGAGGACTATGTCCGAAACCAAAAAGTGCGCTCATCCGGCCTGCAATTGTATAGCGCCGAAGGAAAGCAAATATTGCAGCCAATACTGCAATGACGCGAGTGGCACCACGGAACTGGCTTGCAACTGCGGCCACCCTGGTTGCGCTGAAGAGCTGGCTCCAGCTTGATCTTTCATCTAATTAGCCATGCCCGAGTCGGATCAAAACGCCTTTCACTCCATCATTGAGATTCTCGACCGCCTTCTCAGCAAGCCGCTGCCGGAGCGCTGGGGTAAGTGGAAGCTGGACCGGGATCGCAGAGCGATCTACTATGACGGCCCTCATGACTATTGGTTCTCGCTCGGCCAGATGAACAACTCCGCCGAAGTGCTGGACTGGATCGTGGAGCTTCATGAGAAGAGCTGGGCAACCCCGGAAGACATCGGGAACCTGGTGGCTGCCTTGGACGATATCTTCGACCTACAAAACAATATGTGCGGCTGCGGCATCGATCATAGCTTCAACGCGAAGGATCATGTCGCGAAGCTTTTCCCGGAGCCCAGCCAAGCTCCCCAAGCAAGTTAGTGCGGCGTTCCGAAAAATCCACCAAGAATCTTACGCTTGGGATGCAAGCTTGGGAAACGCAAGCAGCGTTGTCCGAGCTATACGGAAATTATGCGCTCTCGCCGCCTGGCGTCTGCTCCGTGCGTTCCGGCGTTGGTAGTATCATGCAATTGCCGGTGGAACGCCGTCTCGCGAAACACCAGGCCCGTTGAATAGGAGAATCGTGTTGCCAACCGCCAACAGCAGGCTTCCAGAAATATTCGAAAAACGCGAGCAGGAAATCATCGACCAGTGGATAGAGCAGCAACAGGCTAAGGGACGAAAACTGACGGGCGCCGAGCGCGAGCAGGCCAATCGCCAGTCCCGGGAATTCGTGCGTTCGCTCAACAGCGCTTTGCGGCAAAATAGCACGGGCGATATTTCCGGTTCGGACTGGGCCGGCGTTCGAGAGTTTCTGACGGACTTTTCGGCGCGCCGGGCGAAAGACGGCCACACACCGCGCGAAACGGCAACCTTCGTTTTATCCCTCAAGCAGCCTATCTTTTCTGCCTTGCGAAAGGAGTTCGGGACGGATGCCAAGGCCTTGGCCGATGAATCCTGGCTCGCCACGCTTTTAATCGACGAACTTGCTTTGCTGACGACGGAGGCATTCCAAAAGTCGCGCGAAGAAGTGATCAGTCGCCAGCAAAAAGAGCTGCTGGAGCTGTCCACGCCCGTGGTTCGGCTTTGGGAGAACATCCTGGCGCTGCCGCTCATCGGAACTCTGGATAGCGCGCGCACTCAGGTAGTGATGCAGAATCTATTGGAAGCGATCGTCCAGACGCGATCCGATTACGCCATTATCGATATCACCGGTGTCCCGGTTGTAGACACTCTGGTGGCCCAGCACCTGTTGAAGACGGTGGCCGCGGCGCGTCTGATGGGCGCCGATTGCCTGATCAGCGGCATCCGTCCCCAGATCGCGCAGACCATCATTCATCTGGGTGTCGATCTCTCCGATGTCACCACCAAAGCTACGCTCGCGGACGCTTTCGAGCTGGCACTGCGTCGCAGCGGGCACAAAGTTGTTCGCCAGGACGTGGCCCCGGTTGGTGCGGCAACAAGGTGACCGTGGAACGTATACCGATCCTCAAAATGGGCGAGTTTCTGCTCGTCACAATTCAAGTGGATATGCACGACCGGCTTGCGCTCACTCTGCAGGACGACCTTACCTCGCAGATCGTCAAGCATCGGACGCATGGCGTGCTGATCGATATCTCCGCGCTTGAGATCGTCGATTCCTTCATTGGCCGGATGCTGGCCAGCATCGCATCCATGGCGCATCTTCTGGATGCCGAGACTGTGGTGGTGGGGATGCAGCCGGCGGTGGCGATCACGCTGGTGGAACTGGGGCTGCCGATGACGGGCATCCGCACCGCGCTCGATGTCGAAAAAGGCATGACGGCGCTGCGCAGCGCGATTTCCGAAGCAGGGCGGGATGGCGATGCGAGTAGTATCCACTGAGTCCATGGAAATCCGGGGCTCGGACGATATCGTCCTGGTGCGGCAAGCCGTACGCCGGAAGTCGGTCGCCTTGGGTTTCGGCCTGGTGGACCAAACCAAAGTGGTAACCGCTTCGAGCGAACTGGCCCGCAACACGCTCGACTACGGTGGCGGCGGCCAGGCGCATCTGGAGCTGGTAGAGAATGGGACTCGCAGCGGACTGCGCATTACTTTTGAAGATCAGGGGCCGGGCATTCCCGATATCGAGCTTGCGCTCACCGACGGTTACACCACGGGAAGCGGAATGGGGTTGGGATTGAGCGGCGCCAAGCGGCTTTCGCACGAATTCGAGCTTTGGTCGAAACCAGGTGAAGGGACCAGAGTCAGTATTCTGAGGTGGAAGTAATTGTCGACAGCAGTAAGCATTTCTGTAGATGAGAGCAGCAAGACCGCGGATGTACGGCGTACCTCGCGCGAAATGGCGCTGGCGCTGGGGATGGATGAAAGCGGCGCGGAGTACGTCGCCATTGTCGCCACTGAGGCCTGCACCAACCTGCTCAAGCATGCCAGCGGCGGGGAAATCCTCCTGCAAGCAACCACGGAAGAATCCGACGCCGCCCCTTTCCTGGAGCTGCTTGCGGTGGACCAGGGTCCGGGAATGAATAACTTGGATCAGTGTCTGCGCGATGGCTACAGCACCGGATCCAGCCCGGGGCAGGGCCTGGGCGCCATCCAACGCATGTCGAAACAATCCGACATCTATACGCTGCCCGGCAAAGGTACCGTGGTTCTGGCTCGCTGGCCGCTCTCGCACAATGGCGCTTCACCGCCGAACAGAGTTCGCATTGGAGCGGTGAACGTGTCCAAACCAGGAGAGGACGTGTGCGGCGATTCCTGGGGTTCCGCCCGCGACGGCCAGGACTTGGTGATTCTGGTTGCCGATGGCTTAGGGCATGGGCTGGACGCCCGGCTGGCATCCAGCGAAGCTGTCCGTCAGCTTTATGAGAATCCCGAACTACAACCCAGGCCGCTGCTCATGCGGGTGCATGCGGCCTTGCGCAGTACACGCGGCGCGGCCGTGGCCGTTGCTCGAATCGACGGAATGCGCGGGAAGTTAACGTTCGCTGGGGTGGGCAATGTTTCCGCGCGTATCTACGCCGGTTCCGAGAGCAGGCAGAATCTGGTGTCGCTCAACGGAACGGCGGGCCATCAATGCGAGCGAATCCAGGAATTCAGCTATTCCTGGCCCGAAGATGGACTGCTGGTTCTTCATTCTGACGGCCTCTCCACCGGCACTGGACTGGAATCCTATCCAGGCCTGGCAGCGCGCGATCCCGTGCTCATCGCCGGGTTGCTTTACCGGGACTTTTGCCGCAGGCGTGATGACGCTACAGTTGTAGTTGCAAAGGCAGCATAAATGGCCGGAACCATCCTAACGCTGGCCATCGGTTCCGAGCACGATACGGTGGCGGCGCGGCAGAGAGCCAGGCAATTAGCCCGCCTGCTGGGCTTCGACCCGCAGGATCAGACCCGGATATCCACCGCCGTGTCGGAGATCGCGCGCAACGCCTTCAATTACGCCGGAGGCGGACGCGTGGAATATTCGATCGAGGGCCGCACCTCCCCCCAACTGTTCATCGTCAAGATCAGGGATTCGGGGCCTGGAGTGCGGGACCTGGACAACATCCTGGAAGGACGATACAAATCCTCCACCGGCATGGGCATGGGTATTCTCGGCGCACGGCGCCTGATGGACCAATTCCAGATTGAATCGGCGCCCGGGAAAGGGACCACCGTCTGGCTCAAGAAGTTGCTCCCTGGGCGTACGCGCGTTTGGAAGTCGCAGGATCTGCCGGGCTTAGCGGCGCTACTCGAGGGAGAGGGCCCGCAAGACGCGTTTCAGGAATTGCAGCACCAGAACCAGGAGCTACTGAACGCGCTGGAGGAGATTCGCACCCGGCAAGTGGAGCTCACCCGGCTGAATCGGGAATTGGAAGACACCAATCGTGGCGTGGTGGCGCTCTATGCGGAATTGGACGAGAAAGCCGATCACCTGCGCCGCGCCGACGAGCTGAAATCGCGATTTCTGTCCAATATGAGCCACGAGTTCCGCTCACCGCTGAATTCCATCCTGGCGCTGACCGGCCTGTTACTCGATCGATCGGACGGCGAACTGACGGCCGAACAGCAGCAGCAAACCGAATACATCCGCCGCGCCGCGCGCGATCTGCTGGACTTGGTGAATGATCTTCTGGACCTGGCCAAAGTGGAAGCGGGGAAAGTGGAAGCCAAGCCTGCGGAATTTCGTGCCGCGGACCTGTTTGCGGCCTTGCGCGGGATGCTGCGGCCCTTGTTGCTAAATCAGGCTGTGGATCTGGTGTTTGAAGAGGCAGATCAGCTTCCCGCGATCTTTTCCGATGAAGGAAAGATTTCGCAGATCTTGAGGAATTTTATCTCCAATGCCTTGAAGTTCACCGAGCGCGGCGAGGTTCGGGTCTCCGCGGGGCTGGCGGAGAACGGTGATGTGATTTTTCAAGTGGCCGATACTGGCATCGGGATCGCGCCCGAGGATCAGCAACGCATCTTCCAGGATTTCGCTCAGGTAGACCATCCCATTCAAAGGAGAGTGAAGGGCACTGGCCTGGGGCTGCCTCTATCGCAAAAGCTGGCTAAATTGCTCGGCGGCGAAGTGCGCGTTCAGAGCCGGCTGGGAGAGGGTTCAACCTTTACTGTTCAGATCCCACTGAAATATGAACAAAGCGTCGATCTGAGCCTGGCGTCCGAATCGGCCATCGCAGCCGCCCAGGCCGATCCAGCGGGTATACCCGTGTTGGTGCTCGAAGACAAAGTTGAAATGATGATGATGTACCGCAGCTACCTGAAGAATTCGGGTTTTCAGCTGATCCCGGCGTCTACGGTGCGGGATGCGTTGGAGGCTCTGGAGAGGATTCGTCCCCGGGCAATTATTTTGGATTTGATCCTGCGGGCGGAGGACACCTGGAGATTTTTGGCCGGTCTCAAGCAAGATCCCCGCAGCCGCGATATTCCCGTGCTGATCGCCAGCACCATCGAGGATCAAGCCAAAGCATTTCATCTGGGCGCCGACGAGTATATTCTGAAGCCAGTCGAACGGGCTCCACTGCTGGATCGGTTGGCACGACTGACGGTGGCGGCACAGCCCACCCGCATTCTGATCATCGATGATGAAGAGCGCGATCGCTACTTGCTGAAGCAGCAATTTCGTGAATCCAGAGTCGAAATCCAGGAAGCATCGAATGGACCCGAAGGCATTCGAGTTGCTTCCCGGGAGAAGCCGCACGCGATCATACTGGATCTCACCATGCCGGGGATGAGTGGGTTTGACGTACTAGATGCTCTAAAAATGGATGTCGCCACTACAGATATTCCAGTTGTAATTTGCACTTCCCGTATCCTTACGGAGTCCGAAACGTTACAATTAGCGGGAAGGACCGCCGCTGTCGTTAGCAAGGGAGGCAGTGGACAAGATGAAATCGCTGAGGCGGTTCGTCGCGCCGTGAGTTCCGTAAAACTTCCCCCTTCCGCGGTTCCCAGAACGGCTTGATAAAACGGGAGTGCTGGATATAAAAAGTGGATACACCCATACCATCCATTCTGAACGTCGACGACTATCCACCTGGGCTATATGCTCGCACCAAGATTTTGAGACAAGCCGGCTTTGAGGTGATCGAAGCAACCACCGGCAAAGAGACACTGAAGCTGGTATCGGAGCATAAGCCGGCCGTCGTGCTATTAGACGTCAATCTTCCAGACTTGCATGGATTCGAAGTATGCCGGCGCATCCGGACCGATCCGGCGCTCGCCGCCACCACCATCCTGCACATCTCCGCTTCCAGTATTGAGGGGCAACAGCAAGTGCACGGTTTGGACACCGGAGCCGACGGCTACCTGATTGAGCCTTTGGATCCGGCCGTTCTGATCGCCACCATCAAGGCTTATTTGCGCGCGCGCCAGGCCGAGGCCGCGTTGCGCCGATCGAATGAAGATTTGGAACGCTTCGCCTATCGCGTCACGCACGAGCTGAATGAACCGTTGCGCACCATTACGATGCATGGGCAACTTCTTGAGAATCGGCTGGCGGGAACACTCGACCCGGATGCCTTGCGATCGTTTCAATTCATGCAGGATGGCGTACGCCGGATGCGCGCGTTCATCGACGACCTGCTGCGATATTCTCAATCCACCCACGCCGGCAGCGATGTCAGGCTGTTGGACTTTGAGACAGTACTGCGCGAAACGCTAATCTCCCTGGACGCGGCTGTGGAAGAAAGCGGCGCGAAGATAGCTCACGATCCTCTGCCGGCGCTGGTGGCCGATTCCAGGATCGAAACCGTGTTGCAGAACCTGCTCAGCAATGCCATTAAGTATCGGCGCAAGAATTCGACCCCGGAAATTTATGTGTCCGCCAAGCGGGAAGGCAATGCCTGGGTGTTTGCCGTTCGCGACAACGGAATCGGGATTGAGGCGCAGTATCAACACGCCATTTTCCAAATTTTTCACCGGCTGCATGGCAAGGATATTCCCGGCACCGGCGTCGGCCTCGCTCTGGCTCAGAAGATCGTCGAAACCAACGGCGGAAAGATGTGGGTGGATTCGACGCCGGGAGTAGGTTCCTGCTTTTATTTCACAGTTCAGATGCCGGACGAAAACGAAGCGTTTGAAACTGACAGCTAGACCTGAGCGCCGCTATCATTTACGCCTATATTAAACCGTCCGTGCACGCCAATCTGTTCCGCATTGCCTTGCGTTGAGATTGGCGTGCGTGCGCGACCCGGCTAGTTCTTTTCTTGCTTGGCCGCTTCGACGATCGCGCTCAGAGTGGGATCTTTCCCCACGGGTGCAGTGCTCTTAAACGTACGGATGTAGGCGTATATATCTTTCGCCTGGTTGTCGGGCAATGAGCCGGCACTGAAATTGGGCATGGACCCAGATGGAATTACCGGCGCGACATTGACGCGACCACGCAGGAAAGTGATGAACTCCTGCTCGGTGCCCAGATGTCCCCAGGTCCCCACCAGCGGGCGTATCCCGGTTTCGCCGCTGTATCCATGGCATGCATAGCAGCCGTAGGAATAAAACAGCTTCTTGCCGGCGACCGCGTTGCCGGTGAACGGGCTGGTGGGCGCAGGCTTATCCGGAAGCGCTCTCGCGGCGCCGCGCCCGCCTTGTTGCGCGTTGATTGCCAACGGCAGCGCCAGCGCGCTCAGCGCTGTCGCCATTAACCAATAGCCAATCGGGTTCTTCATAACTACCTTGGCTCCGTGATCACGTCGATCATGTACGGATCGCCGCGCTTCACCGAAGCCACTCCGCGCTTGAGCGCCGCCATTAACTTGGTGGGATCGGAAATCGGTCCCTCCCCCGCCATGCCATAGCCCGCCGCCATCTTGGCATAGTCGATGAATGGATCTCGCAGTACGTTGCCGATGGTGGCCCGTTCGGCGCCGCGTCCGCGAACGCCGGCCATGTATTGAATGAACATGTATTCCTGATGCCAGGCGCGGTTGTTGTGCATGACAGTGAGTACCGGAAGTTTGTGATGCACCGCGGTCCAGAGAACGCCCGGAGCGTAGTTCATATCGCCATCGGTCTGGATATTGATCACAATTCGATTGCGGGCTTTCGCCGCCAGACCAGCACCCATGGACGCAGGCGCACCATAGCCCATGCCACCGGCGCCTTGGCCGCCCAGGTAGCTATAAGGCTTGTTGTGCTCCCAAAGCTGGACGTTGTGGCCGCCGGAGAAATTGCAAGGCGAGGCGAAACACCAGTCTTCGTGCATGATCAGCGGCCAGAGTTCGGCATAAACGCGCGCCGTGCTGATGGGGCTGGCATTCCATCCAGCCTTGGCCCGCTCCACCGCCTGCTCCAGCGCGGCTACATGAGCGTCGTGATTGGCCTGCGCGTGCTTGGCCGAACGTTCTTGAATACGCGCCTTCTGGTCCGGTGTCAGTTGCCGATTCACCGCGTCGATAATCAGCGGAAGGCTGGCTTCGGCATCCGCCTCGATCGGCATGGCCGATTTCACGCCGGCTCCGCGGCCGAAGTTGGCCGGTGTGCGAACACCTTTGAAGTCGATGTGGGTGACGTCGCGCTCCTCGGCTACTTTCGCCAGGCCGGGGCCGTTGATCGAAACCTGTGCGCCGCCCGCTTCCAAACCCAGCGTGTAGTCGTAATTGGTGCTCGCACCCGGGCCGCACAAAGGATGACGCTGCGGAAAACTCATCGGCCCCGTGGTGGCGGTGGTGCTGGTAGAGGCGCCCACCAGTTCGGCCAGTTCCACCGAGCGTTTCACGCCTTCAGGTGTCCGCAGCCTGCCGACCGCGATTCGTGGATTCTGCGCCGCGAGCAAACCTTTGGCAATCTCACCCGCCGTGCTGGTGTCGATGGTAGGAAACTGCGGCGGCTTATAGGTGGGAATCTGAACGTTGGGCGAGTTTTCCTTCTGAATCTCAGAGCTAAGAACCACGAGCGTGGGGCCCATGGGCGGCGTAATCGCTTCGTTGTAGGCGCGCTGGATCGCCACCAGCGAATCCGCCACGGTGTTGGGCTGCGCGTCCCATTTGGTATAGGCCCGCACCATCCCGGCCATATCGATGGCGGTGTGCGCCGGAATGAAATCCACGTCATTGCCCGCCACCATTACCACCGGCACACGGTCATAATAGGCCTGATAAATGGACATGGCCGCGTGCTGAATTCCGATGGTGCCGTGCAGCGCCGCGAGCATCGGCTTGCCCTCCGCCTTGGCGTAGCCGTGCGCCATGGTCACGGCCGACTCTTCGTGTAGCGCGGTGATCCACTCCGGCATGACATTGGGCGGGTTCCCGTAGTTGATGACGGACTCCTGGAAGCCTTCGAAGCTGGATCCGGGATTGGCGGCCGCGTATTCGATGCCGAGGTCGCGGAGCACCTGCACCATGAGATCCGAGCCGGGACGCGTGATCTTGCGCACTTCCACGGGAGGCCGGATGTTCCCGGATTCGCGCTCGATCTGACCGGCGGTAGGAGCCGGAACAGTAGTAGCCGCCGCGGCGCGTTTTGCACTGCCGGTTTGAGCTTCTACCGCCGGCGTGGAAGTTACCAGCGCCGCTGCTCCTGCTGCTCCGGCCGCTGCGTTCTTGAGGAAACCGCGGCGCCCAACGGAAGTCTTCTGTGATTTCGCCATATCTCTATTCTCCGTGCTCTTCATGGACTACGGACGTTCTGGAAATTTCGATTTCCCGAACGATGATATCAAGCTCCGAAGCGCTATGGTTGGAGCGTTTGGCGAATTACCTGGCGTTGCGGCGAAAGACCTAGCGATGCACGGCCGACAAAGCCACTCCTTCATGTTCGATCTGGATGTGTTGGATTGCGATGGCGTTGGCGTTCCCATTCAAATCCGGCATCGCTTTATATCCGGAAACCCAGCAGCGGGACAGGCTGATATGAATTAACCCATTGGCCCGCTTCGTTGTAGATCACTAAATAAAGGTCTTTACGAAAATTTGCGGAAGGCACCTGCGCCCCGGTATTCCCTCCGAATTTGGATACCTGGCTGGCCCAGTTATTAAATGCCTGGTCATAGGTTACGCCGCGCTCTAGCGTGATGGGCTCGTACTTGGTACGGCCGGGCGACTTGACGGCGGTTGAAGGATCGCCCCCGGATCGATAGACTACCCGCGTTAGGTCGCTGGTCAGAGTGCCGCCATATACATAGCGGCCCTCATACATCAACAAAAACTTGAAGTTCTTGTATGGATCCAGTCGTTGCATGTTGACGAAAGCGCTCATGGGATTGGCCTCCGGTGATTCTTGCAGTAACTATATGCTGATGGATCCCGATTGACAATATACCTCGAAAGGGGTATCGGAAACTAAACGATCCAGGGTTTGGTTTCCAATCCGCTTGGGCTAAAATACAACGTAAGGGTTGAAGTTTCGAACTCTCCACCCTGCGTAATTCGCACTTGTTCCATACAGTGAATCCGCGGTCGCCATGTGGACAGCGTTTCGGAAATTCGGCTTTCTGGCCAGCTTCGCCGCGCTTCCGGCGATTATTTCACAGGCGCGTGGAGCCGAAGCTAGTCGCGCGCTGCCTGCTGTAACGGACTTCCACCACACGGAGTGGAACGGGCTGGGCGCGGTCTTCGATATCAAACAGTCGCCGGAGGGTTATCTTTGGCTGACGACATCACAAGGTGTTCGCCGGTTCGACGGAGTGCGGTTTCAGTCCGTTGAAGAAGTTACCCGTGGCGCCGCACACGATCTGGACATCGATTCAGTCTTCCTGTCGTCCTCCGGAGGGCTTTGGTTGACCACGGAGGCGGGCGGACTGCTCCTCTGGAAGGACGGCCGCTTGACCGATTTTCCGGATAGACGCTGTACTCCAACCCGGAAGCAGGGACAAATCGTCGAGGATCGCGATGGCACGTTGTGGGTGCAGGCGAAAGCCGGCTTATTTCGTCTGCGTGGGTCCGTATGTGAACAAGTGGGAGCCGAGGAAGGCTATCCCGGCGGTTTTGCGGCTGGCATCCTGCTGGACAGCGACGGAACGCTGTGGGTGAAACCGCAGACCACTCCTCTTTTGTTTTTGCCGCGGGGCCAATCTAAATTCCTGGTCAGCCAATATGGAGCAGGGATTTCGACTGGCTATGCTTTTCTCCACCAGGCGCCGGACGGCACCATCTGGCTTTCGGACGATCAGGGCCTTCGCCGGGTGGCGAACAAGTTGAGCGCCCCGGCCGTACCTACACCTGGAAACGAGGACAAGCACGGCGCTCAATTTGGCGATTTCACCTTTGCCCCGGATGGAACTTTGTGGGCTTTGACCGGCAAGGGGGTGAAGCGGTTTGACCATGTGGACCGATGGCCGGTGCCTGTAGCGGACGCAACGGCGTCGGGCGAATTTTTTACGCCAGAACAGGGACTCAGTTCCGATGCAGTCTCGAAGGTGCTGATCGATCGAGAGGGCAGCGTCTGGGTAGCGACAAATTCCGGTCTCGACCGGCTACGGCGCGCCGCCCTTACCACGGTTGGTCTTCCGCACGCGCAAGAGCACGAGTATGGCGTAGCCGTTGGGGATGCCGGCTCCGTATGGACAGGAAACAGTAGCTTACCTCTTACCCATGTGGCCGCCGACGGGACCCTGACGAGCATTCCCGGCACGGGGCAAGTTACCGTTCTGCGGCGCGACCATAACGGAACCATTTGGTCGGCAGGTGCTGGCTCTGCGGGCGAGGGTGGCTTCCATCTCTGGCAGTCCTCTGGCGACCGGTTTTCACCTCTGCATTACCCGGACGAGAACCTAGACCCGGTGGCGTTTGTCGCAACGGATCGGAACAACGACCCGTGGATCACGCTCATCAGCGGCCGGACTTTTCACCTTACACACGGCGTCACCCATGAGGGCTGGAGCGAGCAGACGCAGATCCTTGAGAAGAAGCCTGGCGTAGTCGGGGCCATGGTGGACGACCGGGCAGGGAACATATGGTTTGGCTTTTCAAACAAGGTAGTCGAGTGGGACGGGTCCGTCTACCACCGGTTTTCCTTTCCCGACGGCCAGCGCGGGGTGTCGGAGAATACGATGTTCGTCCGCGGAGATCGAGTGTGGCTGGGAGGAGCCCGAGGCGTCCAATTGTTCAGGGATGGCCAGTTTTATTT
The DNA here is from genome assembly GCA_963725455.1 of Bryobacterales bacterium. GTDB lineage: Bacteria > Acidobacteriota > Terriglobia > Bryobacterales > Bryobacteraceae > Palsa-89. Next base: position 3,333 of record CAVRZH010000010.1, on the reverse strand, counting down.
GATGCGGTGGAAAGATCAGGCTCTGCCAGGTCGCGTATCTGGAATCGTGGAGACTGAGACCGGTGATCTTTGGGTGAATGGATTCACCGGCATTACTCACGTATCCGCAGTGGACCTGAAAAAGTGGCTGGCTGATCCGCGTTATGCGGTTTCTGCGGAGCACCTGGACGAACTGGATGGTCTTCCCGGACTATCCGGCGAAGTACATCCCGAGCCATCGGTGGTGGAAGCCGCCAATGGGCGATTGTGGTTTGCCACGATCAAGGGCATCGCCTGGCTGGATCCCGCGTCGGTGGACCTAAAACCAAACCGCTTGCCCCCGCCGGTAGCCATCTCGGCGGTGATTTCGAATGGAAAAACGTATGCCGGCTCGCATGGAATCACTCTTCCCGCGCACACCGAGAATCTGGAGATCGACTATACCGCGCTGAGTCTCGCTGTTCCCGAGCACGTGCTCTTTCGCTACAAGCTGGACGGTGTCGACAACGGATGGCAGAACGCCGGCACACGCCGCCAGGCGTATTACACCAAGCTTCGTCCGGGACACTACAAATTCCACGTAATCGCCTGTAATAACGATGGTGTCTGGAACTTAGCAGGCGCCGTGCTGGACCTCGGCGTTTCGCCCGCCTGGTTCCAAACCATGTGGTTTCGTCTGCTCTCGATTGCCTGCGGAATCTTTTTGATATCGGTGGCGTATCGGCTGCGGGTAAGGCAGGTTGCGGCTGGTATCAATGCCCGTTTCGCCGAGCGCCTGGCGGAGCGCACCCGCATCGCGCAGGAACTGCACGACACCCTTCTGCAAGGTTTCCTGAGCGCTTCCATGCAGGTACATATCGCTAATGACTGCCTGTCCTCGGATTCCGAAGCCAAGCCCATCCTGACGCGGGCGCTGGAACTCATGCGCCAGGTGATTGAGGAGGGCAGGAACGCGGTTCGAGGGTTGCGCTCATCGCACAGCCTGTCCCTGGATCTGGAGCAAGCTTTTGCAAGAATCGAGCATGAGCTGGAACCGGCCAGTGGTCAAGCAACGGAAGTCGAGTTCCGCATTATTACTGAGGGCCAACAGAGGCCTCTTCATCCGCTGCTCCGCGATGAGGTGTATCGAATTGGCCGGGAGGCCCTGATCAATGCATTCCGGCACGCTGGAGCGAACCGCATCGAGGCCACGTTGACGTATACCTCCAGCCAACTGCGCCTGTTGGTGCGTGACGATGGGCACGGGATCGACCCCGACATTTTGCGGGCGGGGCGCGACGGGCACTGGGGGTTGTCCGGAATGCGGGAGCGCGCCGATCGCATTGGAGCCCGGCTGCACCTCTTCAGCAGCGCGTCGGGTGGGACGGAGATCGAATTGTCGGTACCCGCTCGCGTGGCCTTCCGCGATCAACCGGCCGACAGGTTGCGATGGCTTCGCAGACGCTCGCCCACCCAGGACGGCCGTTCAGCAACCTACGTTCAGAATGGGAAAAGCAAATGACAGAACAAGCTCGAATTCGCATCCTCAGTGTCGACGATCATCCGCTTCTCCGGGAGGGGATCGCAACCATCATCAAGAAGCAACCGGACATGTTACTGGTGGCGCAATCCAGCACGGGCACCGAGGCTATCCAGCATTATCGGTTGCACCGACCGGACGTGACGCTCATGGACCTGAGACTCCCGGATCTGAACGGAATCGATGCCATGATTGCGATCCGCCAGGAGTTCCCCGACGCTCGCGTGATCATATTGACCACCTTTGAAGGCGACGTCGAGATCCAACGGGCTCTCGAAGCCGGCGCACGCGGTTATCTGCTGAAGAACATGCCCCCCAGCGAACTGGCGGAGGTGATTCGGCAGGTGCATGCGGGCAAGAAGCGAGTTCCGCCGGAGATAGCTTCGCAACTGGCCGAACATATGAGCGACGAGGCGCTCACTCCGCGCGAGATCGACGTGCTTCGCCACATTGCCGGGGGAAACCGCAACCGCGATATCGGCGACCGTCTCTTCATCTCCGAAGAGACCGTCAAGGTTCACGTCAAACACATCATGGACAAGCTGGGAGCATCGGACCGGACGCAGGCCATCACCATTGCGGCGCGCCGAGGAATCATTCAGCTTTGATGGGCGGCGGTTTTTGTAACATTCGCCATTTATAATAGGCAGGTCTGCGTTTATCGGCGTTCATCCGCGGCTTGACGCTTTGGTGGCTTTGTGCCATCGCCTGCGGTTCTGTGGCCTGGAGCCAGGGCGTCAGCGGTGTGATTTCCGGCGTCGTTACCGATCCAAAGGGCGTCATCGCAGGCGCTGCCGTCATCATCGTCAACGCCGATACGGGCGTCACCGCCTGGACCGGCAAAACCAATGCATATGGCGTGTATCGCGCACCCGATCTGCCGGCGGCGCGTTACAACATCTCTGTGACGGCCCCCGGCTTCAAGCACCAGCAGGTATCTGGAGTGGAACTGGCGGTTGACCGGCGAGCAGACGTTCCCGTCGGGATGCAACTGGGCGAAGTGGCCGAGACGGTAACGGTGCAAGGAGCCGAAGATCAGTTAGCGTCCGGCAGTTCATCCATCGGGAACAGCATTACGGAATCCGAACTGCAGAATCTGCCTCTGCCCAGCCGCAATGTCCTCAACTTGCTGGCTCTGACGCCGGGCGTTTCGTCGGGTGGAGACATTACCAGCCAGGCCGGCCTCAGCACTTCACAACTTTCGATCGACGGAAGCCGCACGCTGAACGGCGAGTTTCTGATCGACGGCCTTTCCGTGGTCAGTGGTTCCACGGGAGCTCCGCAAACCTTGCCCCCGGCCGATTCCATCCGGGAATTCAACGTGCTTGCCGCAACTTATCCGGCCGAATACGGGCGAACATCCGGAGCCATGGTGACGTTGATCACAAACTCGGGCACCAATCTGCTGCACGGCGCGGCGTATAGCTACTTCCGCAACGAGGATTGGGACGCCAACAATTTTTTCAACAACCTGCTCGGGAAACCCCGCTCGGAGGATCGGTACAACCTGTTCGGGGGCAAACTGGGCGGACCGGTCCGGATCCCGGGGGTTTACAACGGAACGAACAAAGCCTTCTTCTTCGTGAACTATGAAGGCTTGATCCAGGCCTCGCCGTACAACCTCACCTCAACGGTTCCCTACGGCGTTTACGCGACGGGAAACTTCTCGGCGTCTCCGATTTTGGTTTACGACCCGTCAACGAAAGCTCCGTTTCCGGGAAACGTGATTCCGTCCTCTCTGCTCGATCCAGCGGCGCTCAAAATCTTAGCGCTGGTTCCCGCGTCCAATTCGCCTGGCACTAAGAACAAGACCGACAACATTTTGACGAATAATT
>CAVRZH010000009.1:0-46319 GCA_963725455.1 Bryobacterales bacterium | reverse complement strand
AGGTGCACCGGTGGGCAAAGAATTGCAGAAATACGCTTACGGACCGGGTAACGGCGATGGCTCATGCATGATCGTGGTCGCGACAGATGCGCCCCTGTCAGGTCATGAGTGCCAGCGACTGGCCGCTCGAGCTGTTTTCGGACTGGCCCGGACCGGTTCATCGTTTTCCAATGGCAGCGGAGACTTCGCAGTAGCATTTTCCACCGCGGCATCTTCACGGATCAAGTTTGGAGGCTCCGGCGTTCTCAGGCCGGAGACATTGTCCAGCGACAGCATGTCGCCTCTATTCGAGGCTGCATTGGAGGCCACAGAAGAAGCCGTTTATAATTCACTTCTCAAAGCGACCACCACTGCGGCGAACGGAGTAAGGGTAGAAGCCATCCCCATCGATCGAATCCGTCAGATTCTTCAAAAGTATGGAATCAGGGCCAATTAGACGCCCTTGGCCGCAAGGCTACGGCCGCGCGACTGGCCTGCGGAGCGGGAGCAGCGCTCGAAGGCGCTCCTCCCGAAGATAGATTCCAGCCCAGGCAAACAGGCTGGTCGATAGCGGGACTAGGACTGGATAAGGCTCGCCCATGCGTACGTAAGCAGCGATGGCCCCGCCCAGGTAGCCGGTGAGCAGGACCGCGCCCAGAACCGCTGTCCGCGGAATCAGGTAGAGCGCCAGGCAGCCCAGCTGAAGCAAAGCCAGGCCCGTGAGGGCGCCCTCCGGCCAGCCGATTCTTCCAAACTCGCCTAAGTACCACGGGTTTCGGGTCAGCTTCCAGGTTGCGCTGGATACCACAACGATCGCGGGCCAGAGGGAAAGAACGCGGCCGGCCCACAGCATCCAACGTTTGGAGTTGGTTTCACGTAAATGACTATCGACGGCATGCATGTGTTGTTCCCACCATTCGACTTACTTCACCATGTGCGCGCGGTCCTTCTCGTTTTGCGTGCAGAACATCTCGAAGATGTCGTAGTTCGGAATCAGATCGTAGCCGATCTTGACCGTAAACGGCCGGGTGTAGAGCGTTGGATCATCGAACGTCAGTTCGGTATCCAGATGTCCGAAATCACGGCGGTGGTAACGCTCCGTGACATGCATGGCCTCATCGCGCGGATGCCCCATGCCGTCGATGGGCGTGCGGTCATTGAATCCGCGCGTCTCCACCACGAACGTGTCGCCATCCCAGCGGCCGACGGAATATCCCAGATAAGCCGGAAATTCGAACTCCTCGGGAAATTCGCGTCCATCCACAAAAATCTGTCGATGGAGGCCGTCGATTTCGTATAGAATCATCGTCTCTTTGGGGGCCTGAACGATTTTGAATGGTTCGGAGAGCAGCCCAGCCACGGGCCAGCCATACTCGCCGTGGCAAACATTGTCGGCCTTCTGCCCGGCGGCGCGGCGCTTCATCGCCGCCTCCCCCGCGGGCTTCAGAAGGGACTCGCCAGGCTTCAAATCGGCGAAGACGTTGAGCCCGTATATATGCACCCCTTCCAGCTCCATCCCAAGCAGTGCTGAGCGCGACTCAGTCTCATATCTGGCACCGAGAATGCGTTTGAATTCAGCGGCGGAGGTGCGCTCGTGCTGCCAGATGCCGGTCAGATCCGGCTTGCCGTCCGCGCCGCGGGGCGCCGGGGCTGAGAGGTCCGCTTTTCCGTCTTTCAGGGGCGTGCCCGCCGGTGTGTAGTTGAGCCACTGCGCGTGCGCGCCCATAGGCAAGAGAACGGACGCAAGTAACAGGCACCGACAGATCGTGTTTAGATAACGCAAGACTCGATTCTATGCAAGTGACAGTCACCCTGCAAGTGGAGACATAGATCAAGCTTCCATGCGATAGCGCGTCTCCGCTCTGCGGTAAAGCGGCCGCCAGACCAACCGGTTCACCGAGACTACCAGGGTTGCCATCACGATGGTGGACAAAAGAAGGAGAGCGAAGTTGCCAGCGTCGGTGGCCGAGCTGATCTCGGCCCCGAGCCCGAACGTGGAGAGCACTTGTCCTTTGAAATGGAAATATTCGGCGACGATGCTGGCGTTCCACGCGCCGCCGGATGCGGTAACCAGTCCGGTGACCAGGTACGGAAAGATGGCGGGGAGTATCACGGTGCGCCATCGATCCAGGCGGCTGAAGCGGAAAATATCGGCGACTTCGCGGAATTCAGATGGAATCGCGATGGCGCCCGCGATCACGTTGAACAAGATGTACCATTGCGTGCCAAGCAGCATCAGCAGAATGGATCCGGTGTTCAGGCCGCCGCCGAGACTGATGAGGCCGAGCAGCAGAACCGGGAAGAGGGCGGTGGCTGGAACCGATGCCGCGATTTGCGCCAAGGGCTGCGCGATGCGAGCCAGGCGAGGGTTGAAGCCGATGGCGACACCCGCGGGGATGGTCCAGGCCGATGCGATTACGAGCGCCGCCACAACGCGCAAGAAGGTTGCGCCCGCGCTTTCGAGTGTGATGACAAGATCGGATCGTGTGATTCCCTTGAGCACCAGCAGACCTTGAAAGACGCCGTGAAGAATAAGCAGCAGCGCTATGATGCCGGCCAGTACAATGAATCCCTTCTGCCAGGCAGGCGGCTCACCCTTCGTTTCTGGCGCATGCTTAGCGGAGGATAAGTACACGCGCTCCATCAACGGAGTGGTAACGCCATCGCGCAAACGAGTCAGCAGGGGTGATTTGCGCAGCAAGCCGAGGACGAATGAGGAGTGGGAGCTGGTGCTCTCTACTTGTTCCAATTTGAATTTGTCGGACCATGCGATGGCGGGGCGCCAGACCAATTGGTCGATCAGCACCACGACGCCGATCATCGCGGCAATGCCCCAGGTGATGGCGGTGGTGTCACCGGCGCTGGCGGCCGATTGCAGGTACGATCCCAGGCCGGGCAGGCGAAAATCGCGCTTGCCCAGCACGAACATTTCGCAAGCCATCAGGAAGAACCATCCGCCGGCGACGGAGACCATAGAGTTCCATACCAGCCCGATGGCGCCTTGCGGCAATTCCAGTTGCAGGAATCGCTGGATTTTGCTGAAGCGGTACACACGCGACGCTTCCATCAATTCGCGGGGCAAGGCCTTGAGCGAGGCATAAAAGCTAAAGGCCATGTTCCAGACCTGGCCGGTGAAGATCAAAACGATGGATCCAAACTCGACGCCCAACTGGCGGGATGGAAACAATGAAACCATCGCCAGCATCACGCCGGGCAGAAAACTCAAAACCGGAATGGATTGCAGAATGTCGAGCACCGCGAGCATGGGCGCTTCCAGGCGCCTGTGATAGGCGGCGAAATATCCATAGCCGATGGCAAACGCCAGGCTCAGCAGATAGGCGACGATCATGCGCACCAGCGAATAGAACGCGTAGCGCGGCAGCGCGGCCGGGGAAAGCGAAATCTCCACCGCCGCCACGGGTGCACTGAACCAATAGCGCGCCACGGCGACGATGGCGTATACGATGGCGAACAGGACCGCGAATACGATCGCGTCCATAAAGAAGTTCCAGGTGCGGACCCGGATCACCGAGCGCGAGAGGCCCGGGAAGGTCAGATTTCCGATCATGTCTCCGTTCCGACTTCCACATCCTGCGGCTCGCTGGGCATTTCTTCGGGGATGAAGAACCGTTTACGCTCCGAATCGTGATCGAACAGTTCGGCGTAGCGGCCCCAGTTGATGGCGGTATCCAGCTGGCGGACGGTTTCCTCTTCGGTGAAGTGCTCATCCAGAATGTCATGGAAGAACTCGTCCGGGAGGGTATGGTCCGACTTGGATTCCAGCGCGCGTTTGATCTGTTTCAAGAGCGCGACGTGTTCGAGCGCCGCGTTGCGGAACAGTTCCTTCTGGCGGAGGATGAGAGCGTTCGCAAATTCGAGCCCCTCGGGAGTGATCTCGACGTCGCCTTCAGTAAGCTTGACGAATCCGAGCAGAGCCGCCGCCTCGACGATGGGAAGAAGATCGTCGATCTCAAACGACAGCAGGTCGGCCAGGCGATAGACATCCTCGCGGCCATTGTGATCGGCCAGGATTTCCAGGAACCCGGCAATGCCGCCGGTGCGGGCGTGGGGCAACATCGGGTATTTCGGGCGCGCGTCGGTCTGCGCGGGGCCCGATAATGGCACCGCGAGGTCCGTGTCGGACTTGGTGAGGACCTGGTAGATATAGTCGACGATCTTGGTGAAACGCGGGTGTTTGCGATCGCGCGGGCGCGGAAGGTCGACGTGGAAATCGGTGCGGATGCGCCCGGGATTCTTGCCCAGCACTACAATGCGATCGCCCAGCAGAACCGCTTCCTCAATGTTGTGCGTGACGATGAACACGGCGCGCGTAGGCATTTTCTTGTCTTCCCACAACTCCAGCAACTCGCTGCGAAGGTTCTCGGCGGTCAAAACATCCAGGGCCGAGAATGGTTCATCCATGAACAGCACTTCCGGTTCCACCACCAGCGCACGGGCGAAGCCCACACGCTGTTTCATACCGCCGGAGAGCTCTTTCGGATAGGCGCTCTCGAAACCGTCCAGACCCACCGAGTCCAGCATCCGCAGGCTCCTGGAGAATCGCCCTTCCGGCGAGACGCCCCGGGCTTTCAAGGGCGCTTCGACATTTTCCAAAACCGTCAGCCAGGGAAACAGGGCAAAGCTCTGGAAGACGATGGATACGTTTTCGCACGGACCGTTGATGGGAGAGCCGTGCCAGAGCACCTGGCCGCCCGAGGCCGGGGAGAGACCGGTGAGGATACGGAGCAGGGTAGATTTGCCCGAGCCGGAGGGTCCCAGCAGCGTCAGAATCTCGCCGGGATAGATGGCGAGATCCAACGGAGCGATGACCTGGATCCGGTTGTCACTCGGCTGGTCGTAGAATTTTTCTACCTGTCGTGCTTCAATTAGCGGGTCCGGCACGCTGCTTATTATCGCAGCCGAGGCGCGCTATACCAAGTTCATCGAATCGTAATGGCGTAAGGGGCGGCTTCGGGGCCGTCAAAGCGTCGCCTGCGGCCACTTCCAGTTCCGAATCTCGGGTTTGTCCTGCCCCTCGGAATAGGCGTAGTTGATACTTTCGATGATCTGCCCCTTCAGCCACTCTTTGAGGTGCGCGGCGGAAGCCTGCAGCCTGGGGACACGATCGATGACATCGATTGCCAAATCGTAACGGTCTACTTGATTTCGGATCGCCAGTTCCAGCGGAGTGTTAATGTTGCCCTTTTCCTTGTACCCGCGGACGTGGATGTTGTTGTGGTTCGTTCTACGATATGTGAATTTGTGGATTAACCACGGATATCCGTGGAAATTGAAGATCACGGGCTTGTCCTTGGTGAAGAGCGAATCGAAGTCCCGATCGCAGAGCCCATGCGGATGCTCGGATTCCGGCTGCAGGCGATAGAGGTCCACCACATTGACGAAGCGGATCTTCAAATCCGGGATGCCTTGCCGAAGAATGGCGACCGCGGCCAGCGCCTCTTGAGTCATGATGTCGCCCGCGCTCACCACTACGACGTCGGGGTCCGCTCCAGCGTCGTTACTGGCCCACTCCCAAATGCCGATGCCCTTGGTGCAATGCGTAATGGCGGCATCCATATCGAGATACACAAGGTGCGGCTGTTTGTCGGAAACGATGACGTTGACGTAGTCTTCGCTGCGCAGACAATGGTCGGCGACGCTGAGAAGACAATTGGCGTCCGGGGGAAGGTAAATGCGCGTGATGGTGGCGCTCTTGTTGCTGACGACGTCCAGGAAGCCGGGATCCTGATGCGTGAAGCCGTTATGATCCTGGCGCCACACCAGCGACGAGATCAGCAGATTGAGCGACGAGATGGGAGAGCGCCACTTCAGTTCCAGCTTGGATTTTTCCAGCCATTTGGCGTGCTGGTTGTACATGGAATCGATGATGTGAACGAAGGACTCGTAGGTATTGAAGAGCCCGTGGCGGCCAGTGAGTAGATAACCTTCCAGCCAGCCTTCCAGCGTGTGCTCGCTCAGCATTTCCATCACGCGGCCGTCCGGAGCGATGTCGCTGCCATCGGCATCTTCCGGTTGGATGGCTGCCAGCCAGGTTTTCCAGCTGGCTTCGTAGATGTCCTGCAGACGATTCGATGCATTTTCGTCCGGGCTGAAAACGCGAAAATTGGTCATGTTGCGGCGCATCACATCGCGCAGAAACTTCCCGAGCGTTTCGGTGGGCGAGACCTCCTTGGTTCCCGGGCTATCGATCGGAATGGCGTAGTCTCGAAAATCCGGAAGCGCGAGCGGCTTGCGAAGCTTGCCGCCGTTGGCGTGCGGATTCGCAGTCATGCGGCGATCTCCGGTGGGCGGAAGCTCCCTGAGCTCGGGGATGAGCGCGCCGTGCTGATCAAAGAGCTCCTGCGGCCGATAGCTGCGCATCCACTGCTCAACAATCCGCAGATGTTCGGGATTCGTTTGCACGTCCAGCACCGGCACCTGGTGGGCGCGCCAGAAGCCTTCCACTTTGTGGCCGTCCACTTGTTTCGGCCCGGTCCATCCCTTGGGCGTGCGCAAGATGATCATCGGCCAGCGCGGACGATCCGGTTTGCCCGTCCGCCGGGCTTCTTCCTGAATGGACCGAATCCGCTGGATGCAATCCTCGAGCGTTGCGGCCATCTGTTGATGCATCAGTGCGGGGTCGTCGCCCTCCACTACATGCGGCGTCCAACCGTAACCTTTGAAGAGATCTTCGAGCTCCTCCGACGTGATGCGAGCCAGCAGCGTGGGATTGGCGATCTTATAGCCGTTCAAGTGGAGGATCGGCAAGACGGCCCCGTCGCGAATGGGGTTCAGAAATTTATTGGAATGCCAGGAGGTGGCCAGCGGGCCGGTCTCCGCCTCGCCATCCCCAACCACGACGTTTACAATCAGGTCGGGATTGTCGAAAGCGGCGCCGAACGCGTGCGAGACGCTGTAGCCAAGCTCGCCACCTTCGTGAATGGATCCGGGAACCTCCGGCGTGCAATGGCTGCCCAGCTGTCCTGGAAACGAGAACGCGCGGAAGAGATTGAGCATGCCCGCTGCGTCCTGGCTCTTCTCCGGATAGATCTCAGAGTAGGTCCCTTCCAGATAGCAGTTGGACAGCGTGGCCGGCGCGCCGTGGCCGGGGCCCGAAAGGTAGATCATGTTCAGGTCGTACTTGCGGATCAGGCGGTTGAGGTGAACCCAGGCGAAAGTCTGGCCCGGATCGGAACCCCAGTGTCCGAGCAGCCTGTTCTTGAAATGCTCTGGACGAAGCGGTTCCTTGAGCAGGGGATTGTCGCGAAGATAGATCATCCCCGCGCAAAGATAGTTACACGCTCGCCAGTACGCGTCGATCTTCTGAAGTTCGTCCTCGCTCAAGGTGCGAGGGGAAGATGCCAATTGTGATTCATTCAGATGAGTGGATGCCATGAAGAGTAAGCTCCTGCCGCTGGCAACGCGACGGGGCGCGGGGTCGCGAAGCAGATGCTTCCAGCATGGCACACCTGTATGTCCGGTCCATGACGAAATCTTTCGTCAGGAAGGGGATGGATTTAGAACATGATTTTGGCGGAGAGCTGGAACTCGCGCGGCGTGCCCCGGCCGGTGGCATAGTTGCTGATGGTAGTGGTGATTACTCCGAAGTTACTATCGGAGGCATCCGCATTGGGCGCTCCAAACTGGGCCCGGTTGAAGATGTTGAAGGCGTCCGCGCGCAAACGGATATTCAGGCGCTCCGTGATGGATACGTACTTCGACAGACCGAGATCCAGTTGTGAAATCCCCGACGCCCGAAAGGCATTTCGCCCCAGATTCCCAAAAGTCTGTGACGCGGGGGTGGAGAAGGCGGCTTTATTGATCCAGTCCGCTGGAGTGGATCCGCCGGCCGGAGTGAGTGAGACACCATAAATGTAATCGGGCCGCTCTTCGCCGCTAATCGAGTACAAACCCGGAACGGAGGCGTTGGAACGATCGATGGTGATGTTCACCGGCAGGCCCGATTGCGCCGTTCCGATCGCGCTCAGCTCCCAACTTCCGAATATGGCCCGCGCGGGCCCTGGATTGCTGACGTATGGCTTCCCCGCCCCGAACGGTAGCTGATAGACCGCGGAAAGATTGAACATCAGCCGCACATCGTCATCGCTGCTGGCTTTGTCGCAGGACCTGCAGAACGAATCCTGCGGCGTATCGGACTCACCACCGCCGATGCTTCCGTCATTGATGGAATGCGACCACATGAAATTTGACGAGAGCAGAAATCCGCCTTGAAAGGCCCGGCGCACATTTAATTGCAAAGCTTCGAAAGTGGAATTGCCGACATCTCCACGCCAGGAGACAGGACCAAACGCGGGATACGGCGCGACGCCCGTGGCGGGATTTACAAGATTGGTATAAGTGGTGGTGAGCACATCGGTGCCTTTGTTACCTAAGTAAGTGGCGGTTCCCAGAATGTTCCACCACAGCTTGCGCTGAACGGACGCGGTCCAGGCCGCAACGTAGTCGTCTTTTCGATTGCGATCCAGATCGCGCGGCGAGACAACTCCCAAGCCGCCGTTTTCGGCATAGATCAGAAACGGCGTCAAAGGATACGAAAGCGTGGGGAAGGCCGTATTGCTGAAGGAGTAACGGTCCACGGTGTTCGAGATGGGCAGATTCTGGTCATCTTCCTGCCCGTCGGTGTGATAGATCCCGCCTCCCACGCGCACCACCGTGTCGCCATGCGACCAGGCGATTCCCAGCCGCGGGTCAAGATCGTTATAGCGCGGATGGAAAAACGAATCGGTACGCGGGCAGTAGCCTCCGCAGGTGCCGAAATCAAACGGCACATCATCGTTATTAATTGCGTGCAAAGCATTGAAGAAGTTGTAGCGGATGCCCGCTGTGATGGTCAGATTCCGTGTCACCTTCCACTCATCTTGAACATAGCCCCAATATTGTGTTTTGCGTTGCCGTACCAGCGGGAGTATCGCGGTGTAGGACGCGGTCCCCATCTGGTCGTCGAGGAAGTTGGCTGGCGAAGTATAGGTCAAAGTCCCACTCTGGGACGTGCCCTGGTTCAGCAGCACCCATCGGATTTCGAATCCGAATTTGATGGTGTGTTTGCCTTTGGCCCACGCCATATCGTCGATCAAGTCGAAGCTCTTGGACGGGTAATCCGTGGTGGACGAGCCGGTAAGAGCGCTGAATCCGGAAACGCTCACACCAAACGGGACCGGCGAGAGATTAGCAGTGTGATAGAGGGTTTGGTTCACGCCAAACTTTACTTCGTTCACCAGAGTTGGGGTGAAGACGTGCACGAACTCGGCCACACCGTTATTGAATTTGGTGTCGATGCCGGTCTTCGCCGTGAGGGCGCCGGTGGGAGTTTGCTCCACGGCTTCGTCGGAGTTGAAGCGCAGGAACGCTGTGTTCCGGTCGGAGAAATGTTGATCCAGGCGAATCATGCCGGAGTCTTCGTTATCAATTTGCCTGCCGGGCGCAATGTAGTTCCAAACGTTCGGATTCGAAGTGGGCGACGTTCCCAGAGGATAGGCGCCTAATATCGGCAGCAGTGCCGGCGATGCCACGGCGGTCTGCGCGAGAAAGCTGGGGCTGGGCACCAGTCCGATCTGTGTTCCATCCAGCCGCTGCCGCAGACCCTCGTAGTTGACGTAGAAGAAAGTCCGGTTGTGGACAATGGGTCCGCCGACGCCGGCACCAAATTGGTTCAGCAGAAATGGATTGGGAGATGGTCCATTGAAAGGCGTGCGCGCTTCCAGAAAATCGTTTCTGAAGTAATCAAAAACATCTCCGTGAAAAGTGTTGGTTCCCGCCGGCGATACCACAGCGACTTGTCCACCGGCTGTGCCGCCTTGCACATCCGCTCCGAAGTTTTGCGATTGGACTTGAAACTGATCGATGGAATCAAGCGGCACGTTTAGCCGCATGTACTCGCGCTGTTCCTGGTTGTAAACGGCCGTGGCATCCACGCCATCCAGCGTGAGATTGTTGTCGTCCAAACCGTGGCCGGCGAAGCGGATGGTGCGCTGATCCCCGGCCCCGTTGTCGATGGCTCCCGGAACCAGGGAGGTCAAGGTGGCCCAGTTGCGGCCATTGATCGGAAGCTCGTTCACCTGCTGTTGTTCGATCGCTGCGCCCACGGTTGCATCCACCCGGTCGAGTTGCACCAGCGGTTCCGTGATGGTGGCTTGTTGAGTTCCCGCCGCCACGTCCAGGATCGCGTTCAATGTTCGGGTCTGCCCAACGGTCTGCTCCACCCGCCGTGCTTGAAATGTCGAGAAACCTTCCTTCGAAATCTGAACCTCGAACACTCCGGCCGGTAAGTCCACCAGATGGTAAGTGCCTTGCGAAGTGGTTTCCGTTTCCCTCCGCAGTCCGTTGGCTGCTTGGGTGACCAGTACCTTCGCGCGTGGAATGCGCTTGCCCTGCTGATCGGTCACGGTGCCGGTGAGGGTGGAACTCTCCACTTGCGACCAGGCAGTGGCGCCAAACGAAACGAGCAATGCCGTGGCGACAAAGAACGAGCGAAAGATTGTGGCGCCGGTTGGGCACTTCTGCATCACGTTTTAAGGCTAGCTAAATATCAATTGCACTGTGAGGAACCCAGCTAACTCCACGCGCCAATCATTCTTCGTGTGGATCAATCCGGCTTCTTGTGGATCAATCCGGCTCCTTGTGAATCAATCCGGCCCGGCTTGCGCATTCAGCCAAGCCTCCCGGGACTGGCGATGGGCCTGCTCGCGCTTACCAGCGGACGTTAACCTGGGAACATCGGGGACATCCGCCGGACGGATGAGAGGGCCGCCTGTGTTGAGCAGGAGTGGGATATTGGAATAAGTGAAATTCGCAGTTCTGCTCCTCATTCCACTCAGCATGGTCGCTCAGCAGTTTGACCTGGTGATCCGCAACGGCCACGTCATCGATGGCACGGGATCGCCCTGGTACGCAGCCGACATCGGGATCCGCGACGGTCACATCGCGGCCATTGGCCATTTGGACTCAGCGACAGCGAAGCAGACCATCGACGCGGCGGGGATGGTAGTGGCTCCGGGCTTTATCGACATGCTGGGGCAGTCAGACGAATCCATCCTGGTGAATCCGCACCTGCCATCCAAAATCTATCAAGGCATCACCAGCGAGATTACCGGCGAAGGCGGATCGGCCGCACCCATGACCGATGCGATTCGCGCGGCCGACCGCTCCACTTTCGAGCACTATAAAATCGATCCCTCCTGGAATACTTTTCGCGAGTATTTCGCGCGGCTGGAAAAACAGGGCATGGGGATTAATCTGGCAAGCTACGTGGGCGCAACCCAGGTGCGAAGGTCCGTAATCGGCGACGGGGATCGCGCGCCGACGGCCGCCGAACTGGACCGCATGAAAGCGCTAGTGCGCCAAGCGATGCTCGACGGCGCGGTTGGATTATCCACTTCGCTGCAATACGCACCCGCCCCGTATGCCACTACCGAAGAACTGATCGCCTTGGCAGCCGAGGGCGCGAAGCTGGGCGGCATTTACGCCACGCACATGCGCAGCGAAGGCGATGCGATCATCCCGGCGATCGACGAAGCCATCCGTATCGGCCGCGAGGCCCATATTCCGGTGGAAATCTGGCATCTCAAGGCAGCGGGGCGCCAGAATTGGGGACGCATGCCGGAGATTGTCGCGCACATTGATGAGGCTCGCCGATCGGGTGTCGACATCGGCGCGAACACCTACGCGTACACAGCCTGGTTCAACAGTTTTTCAGCTTTCATCCCGCCTTGGGCGCACGACGGCGGCGATGCCAAGCTGGTGGAGCGCCTCAAAGATCCCGCCATGCGCACTCGCATCCGCAAAGAAATGCAAACCCCGAGCACCACCTGGGACAACGAATGGAACGAGATCCCTGGCGCGGAAGCGATTCTGCTCAGCGTGGTTCAGAATCCAAAGCTGCTGTCCTTACAGGGCAAGACCATCGCTGAGATCGCCAAGCTGTGGAACAAAGATCCCTTCGATACGATCTTCGACATTCTGGTCCAAGATCCGGCTAGCGAGGTCGCGGTTTTCGGCATGTCCGAGCCCGACGTCCGGCTGGCGCTCCAGCAGCCCTGGGTGAGCGTGTGTAACGATTCGCAGGGCACCGCGCCCGATGGCTTGCTAGGCCTGGAGCATCCGCATCCGCGCGCTTATGGAACATTTCCGCACATCCTGCGCAAGTATGTTCGAGAGGATGGAGCGCTCACGCTGCCCGATGCCATCCGGAAATTCAGCGCGCTGCCTGCCTCGCGCCTGCGCCTGGCTGACCGAGGGGTCATCAAGAGCGGAATGTGGGCGGACATTGTGGTGTTCAATCCCGACGCGATCACCGACCTAGCAACTTTCGAAAAACCGAACCAGCTTTCAGAAGGAATGCAATACGTGCTGGTGAACGGCGTCCCGGTGATTGAACACGGCAAGATGACGAATACTCTGCCGGGCAAAGTGATTCGCGGACCGTCCTGGCAACAGTAAACGCTTCAAGCCAGCTTCATGCGGCGCAAGAGCCGCGAGAATCGCACATCGGAGCGGAGAGTGTCGTAAGGCGAATCCCACTGCAGGGTTACGTCCAGGTCCCTTTGGTCAATGGCTTTATCCAGCCACTCGAAAGCTCGATCCTTTTCTCCGAGCCCGATATACACCTGGGCGATGGCGAGCGCCGGAAAACGGCCTTCGCGCGATTGCTCCAGGAACTGGTGAAGAATCTGACGCGCTTCGCCGGGCTGCTTGCATAATCCGTAGACCCAGCCCAACAGGGCCATGCGGCGCGGGCCCGTCATCCATTTATTAGCTAAGTGCAACTCGTCGATAGCGTCTTCACACTTCCCGTCCAGCGCATAGGCGACGCCCAGCCCCTGATGCGCCAGACCGAAATCTGGATCGAGCGCAAGGGCACTGCGGAATTGGGCAATCGCCTCCGGATAGCGGCCGGTGACGGAAAGATAGCCGGCGACAGCCTGCACCGCGTACGGGGAAACCGGATCCAGCCGCGCCGCAATCTGCCGATGTGCGAGCACTTCGTCGCGCCGGCCAACGATGGCCAGAAATTTGGCATACCAAAGATGTCCTACCGCGTTTTCCGGACTGAGCTCCAGCCCTTTCTTGAATTCTTTCTCCGCGGTTTGCCAATCAAATTCGTACTCTGCGCCAACCGCCAGATCGAAATGCGCTTCACCCAAACCTGGCTGCAATTCCAACGCCTTGGATGCGGCCGCCTTGATTTCCGAAACCACTTCCAGCGGGGGCGTGCTGGCCACCTGCGGGGCCATGACATAGCAATCGGCCAGCGCCGAGTACGCCCGCGCGAACGACGGATCCTCCGCAATGGCTTGCTTGAAATATTGGATCGCTGTGCTCAGGCCGTCCAGAGAAAGGCGGTTCCAGAAATACAGGCCCTTGAGGTAGGCTTCGTGAGCTCCGGGATTAGGCGAAGCCGAAGTTCGAAGCAAGTCCTGACTATCGTGGGCTGTAAGCGGAACGCCGAGAACATTGGTGATCGCATTGGCGATCTCCAGCGGAATTTTTCGCGAGTCCGTGGAATCCCGGTCGTAACTGCCGGACCAGAGATGATAGCCGTCCACGGCACTATTGAGTTGAACCGTCACCCGCATCCGGTTTCCCGACGCAAGCACGCTGCCCACCAGGACGGTGCGGGCATGCAGCGTCTTCCTGATCTCGCGCATGTCCGGACTTTTGCCCTTAAATCGAAACACCGAGGTTCGGCCCACTACCTGCAATCCGGGCACCTGCCGGAGAGAGTCAATTAACTCCTCGGTAAGACCGTCGCTCAGGAATTCGTCTTTGCGATCGCCAAGATTTACCAGCGGCAGCACGGCGATAGAGGCCTGATTCGCAGCCAGAACCTTCTCTGGCGAGCGGGAGCGGTACAGGGAGAACGCGCTGAATGAACCGATCGCTACCGCGATCACCCCCACTGTGAGCAGAACCGTCCGGAGCAGTGAATGGCGCTTTCCGATTGGAGCGGGCACGGGGAAGGCTGGCTCCGTTTCAGGCGGCACATGAACCGGTTGCAAAGTAGCGTCAGGCTCTGCGGCTAATGCGGGTTCTTGCGAGGGCGCGATCTCGCTCGCGTCGGCGGCCGACTCCAGGGCGGGATCGGCCATTTCATAGAAAAACGGCACGTAAGATCCCTTGCGGAAGCCGATGCGGACCGGATTCGTCTGACCCTCGGTTTCATAGTACTTGGTCAGCCGGGTGCGAAGTTTTCTGGCTTCGGTACGAACGATAGAATCCAGCCGCGGGTCGAAGGATTGGTCCCGGCCGAACGCTTCGGTCCCGATGACGTATTCCTTGATGAGGCGGCCGTCTCCGGCGATCACCTTTTCGACGGTATAGGCGAGAAACTTTCTTTGGCCTTGCGCCGCCCGGAAGGTTCGGCTGGACAGTATTTTCTGCAGCTCTCCAAGAACGGCCTCCACCGGGAGTGCGGGATCCCGGCGCAGATAGGGCTCTTCAAACTTGGATGGTTGATTTGCTGTCTGATCCACAACCCACCTCGTTCGTGAAGTAGCGTCGGGCCTTCGGACGCGATTTGCGGGTGCACTGCCCAGACGGAGGAGACAAGCAAACGCACAGGGGTTGCGCGTGCGACGGGTTTCGCAAAGCGACGAAAACTCGGCTGCACTATCGTAGCACTTGCACCGAGGCCTGATTCATAAAAAATAGTTTACGCGCCCAGTTGATTTTTCTGGTGGCGCCCACCTAGCCGAAGGCTGGAAATGGGCTCCGGGAAATAGCTTAGCAGGTTGCCGAGAAAGTCTTCGCGGTCCCGACTCTCTGCGGTCGCGGCTCGGTAAGCATCGAGTCTGAACCGCGGGCCAGCGGCACATCCGGATATGACCGGAAGTCGTGGCCGGCAGGACGTTCGGAGGCGCCAGGGGAGTCGTGCACCGGAGAACATCGACGCGCGGACTCCCGCTGGGGTGGCACGGGAGAACATCGACTCAAAGAACTTTTCAGCATCCTGTTAGTGCTCTGCTTGCACGTAAACCTTCAGAATCTGAGTGCTCGGCCGGGAGGGAACGGCGCCGGCATTGTAGGGCTTCGCGGTCTTCAAATACGGGAAAGAATAGGGAAACGCTTGTATGCCTCCAAAAATGTAGCCGACCAGCGTCTTTGATCCCTGCAAGGCGTCCAGGTCAAGAATGGCCGTATCCGGAGAAGCCCGCTTGATTTCGGGGGCGGGGATAAACACCGCGTCGGTCCCCAGGAAACCGGGCAAAGGACTCGCTTGAACCACTTCGCTGGTCTCCTCCCGGCCCGGGGCCATCACTTTGCGAATGGTCGAAACCTGATCGCTCCACTGCATTCCGTCCAGATACACCTGCTCGGTTTTGCTGCCGATTTTGGGGTACTCGAGAAAATCGTGCGCTGAGAGGTCCCAGGAATATCTGCTGATGCCACCAAAGAAGGTCGTGTACATAGTCTGCCCGGCCTTGTCGTAGAACAACAGCCTGGGGCAGGCATAAGCGTTCATCTTCTGATCGAATTTGGTGTCCACTTGAGGACCGGAGCCGTCCAACAGGTAGATCGGTTTGCTGTAGGCCAGTTGCGTTTCAGGCGTGAAGACACCGCCATAGGCCGCCAAGCCGACGCCAGCCGGAGATAGAATTTCCGTGACATTGAGATCGCGCCGGTGGAACTCCATTTCGTCGCGATAGCTTTTTACCAGCCGCACCTCTAACTTGCCCTTGGCATCCACTTCCAGCTTTAATTTGCGGATCTCGTCGAGATAGGTTTGCGATACGCTTCCGGCGTCGTGCTCGCTCTGGCCTTCGAAGGCCGTGTAGCCGCCTTGAAACGAATGACCCATGACGAGATAAAAGTAGCCATCGGGAAGCTTCGCCAGCTCGCCGCCCGCCGATTCCACTAACTTCGATTGAGCGAAACGGATAGATGTTGGCGGCCGCGCGTGCATCACATTGTCGATCAAATCCGGCAAATCGACTTCGGAGATCAACCCATAGGTGACCCACTTGCCACCGTGATCCTCGCCGTATCCGCCGCAAATGTAAAGCTTGGGGCCATCCTGGTAATAGCATTGGCCCGTGGATGTCCACTGATCCTTCACCGGACCGAGCGACGCAGGCAATTGCTCCACGGGCACGTGATACGTTTTAGCCGGATGAACGGTAGTATCCACCACCCAAATGTCGCGGTTGGCGTCGGTGCGCAGAAACTCGGCCGGGCCTCCGCCAGCATTGTGATAACCGGCGCGCCGCCCTCCGATGAAGACCCATTTGCCTTGCCACTGTGCGAAGGAAAACGACTGGATGTGCGGCGCTCCAGGAAACTCGGCGCTGGCATCCTGAGTCGCGTCGATACTAAACGGCAGTTTCGCAACAGAGAGAACCGCTAGAAATAGGGGAAGAAACGGAAAGCTCATTTAAGTTAGTCCAGTGAAACGGGCAGAACCGGGGCGCTGGAATTTTCAGGCGATGGCGACACCGCACTCTCGCTGGTTTGTTCCCGAATCTCGTTGGCCAGGGCAGCGTGAATACTGGCGAAGGAGCGTGCTTCGAGTCCTTCACAGGCGCGCGCGACGAATCCAGTCATATTGGCAACCGCAAAGCTGATTCCGTTCAGATTCCGCGCGGGCGGAACTCCCGGCAAAGACCGTGGATATCCCGACGCGAAGAACGTGGGTACGCCGCCCACAGTGGCGATCCGGTAACGATCTCGCGGAAGCTCCCAATCAACATCTACGCCGATCACTGCAGGCAGAGCGCCGGGCAGTAAAGTACGCGGGCTGGCTTCGCGCGCGGAAACCAGAACGCTGCCACCTGACCAGGCACGTTCCACAAGATTCTCAAACTGGCCACGAGCTTCCAATCTAGTGGTGCCCAGGCTGAGGTTGATCACGTCCATCCGGTTTGCGACAGCCCACTCGATGGCCTCAAGCAAACGTTCGGTCGTCGTCCGCAGCGACGATCCGAATAGCTTTACCGCGAAAAACTCCGCGCCCGGCGCCTTCTCCTGAATCGCGGCCATCACCGCCGTCCCATGACCCAGCGTGTCTTCCTGGGATGCGCCCTCCTCGGGCACGCCGATACTTATCTTCGTCACGGGAGCGGTGATATGCGGATGGCTGGCATTCACGCCGCTATCGATGACCGCGATCTTTACTCCCTGGCCGGACGCGGCTGGAAACAGCATTCCTAGATCGCCAGTCCAATTACCGTTTCGCGATGGTAATCAGGTTGGTAGTGGTGTCGCGATTTAAATAGATCAGTTTCAGCGATTCCAGCGTATTCGCGTCAAAGATCTCGAGTGTAGATCCGGCCCCGTAGAGATACAACTTCGTGCCGTCGCCGCCGACGCCGAACTTGAATGTCGGCCGGGAATCGAAGGTCTTTTTCTTAATCACGCTGTGGTTGGGGATGTCCCAGACCCACCACTCGGTCTCCCGATTTTCACCGGTGCTGATCTTTTGCATCACCGAGAAGCCGCGCTTGTGATCCGGAGAAATCACAAAGCCCATCATCGGCAGCAGCGGCCCAATTGGGAAATACTGGACTTTGCGATTGTCCAAATTGAAAATCGCCAAGCCGAGCGTGCCTTTGTGGACGATGGGGTCCACGGTGGTGAACACCGAGGTGACGGTATTCGGATCGTCATTCGCGTCTTCATCCGCGGCCAGCCTGTATGGAGAAGCGCCAGGATAAGACGGCTGCGCCATGGCAATCTCCCCGACCTGCTGGAAGGTGCTCAGGTCGAAGATCAAAACGTCGTCCTGGAAAACGTACAGCAGCTTTCCATCGGGCGACACTTTGTAAGTGGCGTCGAAGCCGAAGCCCTGATCCATTCCTTTGGGGAAGGCCCAGGTTTTGGCAATTTTCTTCTCCTGAAGATCGATCGCGACAAACTGAGGAGGCTCGATGCGATATTCATCGATATCCCGGATGGCGACCTTCATGGTGGTGTAAATGTAGCGGCCGGTGGGATCCACGGCGATGCCGGTGTAGCGGGTATTGCCGCCGATCAGCACGCGATTGGGAGCCGTAGCTTGAATGCGCGGCCGGCTGCGCGAATCGGCCAGGCTGAAGCTGCTGACGACCTTGCGAGTTTCAAGATCCACGGTCTCCAGCAACATCTGGGTGGTAAAGATGTACAGCTTTTTGCGGTCGGCCGAAAGGGCAGTCGTTCTTGGAATCCCATCCAGCGAGATCGTGTCGACGACGTCCTCTTTGTTTTCGTCGATTACCAGAAGCTTTTTGTCGAGCGTGCCAATATACATGAACTGCCCGGACGAAGCCATTTGACCGAACGCAGTACTGCATAGCGCCGCTGCCAGGATAGCGGGTACAAAACGTTTCATTGATGAGCTCGCTTTTTTAGGGGTATACGATATCAACCTTGCGCCAGTCATTCGCCGCCGACGCGCACTTGTCGGTCCAATCCGGCGCATTATTCAAGTGATCGGGAACCTGCGCAGGCCAGCCGCAGCCCAGATAACAATCGAACAAGTCACGTTCGACAGGCTGACACAGACCGGCCGTTCCGCCGGAAACGTCCACTTCCCAGCCGGGCGTGAAATTGAGCGTGCAGCCCATTGGGTAATAGATTTTGCCTTCCCCACCGCGCTTCTGCAACGCTTGAACATCCCCAGTTACCGCAACCACGGCGTCTTCCACGCGGCGTGCCTTGCGGTTCATCGGTCTCATCGAATTCATGGAGCGCTCCTTCTTCCTCAGTTGTCGTTAAAGCGGTTCAAGAACGACGGATTGGCGAGGCTAATCTCCCCGTAAATCCGCAAACAAAGATCATTCCAGCCACGGATCCAATCGCAATAATGCAAGTTGGCCGCGGAAGTGTCGCCGTAGTGTACAAAAGCTTCGTGGTAACAGCCGCCCGCGCACACCGGGCGCGCCCAGCAGGTATGACAATCGTAACGAGCGCCCAGATGGTGGGTCTCGAGAAAGGTATTCCGGGCGGCGTGGTCGACGCCACCGTTTTGCACGTGGCCCATCTTGCCTACCGGAGAATCAACGAAGCGGTGGCATAGGCTGACGTCGCCCGCCGTGCCGACGCCCAACAGGCCCAGCCCGGCTCCGCACGGGTAAGCTTTGCTGATCCCGGAGTGCAAGTCCTTCAAGGTATCGTTCGCATTGGTGAATCCGTGCTGGCGTCCCGCGATGGCGTGGTCCCGATATTCCCAAGCCAATTCTTCAAAGCCGCCCAGGATGCTGGACATCTTCTGCGAGCCGATATGATAGAGCCGGTCCGGATTCGCGGTGGCCGGCGAGAATCCGACGGCCTTGAACCCGATCTCCTGGGTGAGGTGTTCATAAATTCGCCGCACCTGCGCAACACCCGCGCTCAGCGTGACGCGCGCGCCGATGGAATTGGTGCGATGCCGTTCCAGCAGCATCTTGATCTTGGGCACGATGACGTTATAACTGCCGCGCCCATCGTGAAACACGCGCATCTTGTCGTTCAGTTCCTGATCGCCATCGATACTCACCGTCACGCCAATGCGATTTTCGGCCAGAAAATCCGCGATCTTTTCGGTGAGAAGCGTGGCGTTCGTTGTCAGGCTGAACTCCACTTCCTTGCCCGACGCCGCGGCTTGATCCTTAGCATACTGGACGGACTCGCGCAGCAGCGGAAAATTCATCAGCGTCTCACCGCCGAAGAAAGTCACATGGACGTTGGGACGCTCTGCCGATTCCTTGATGAGCATGTCGATGGCCGACTTGGAGACATCCATGCCCATGTACTTAGGCTTGCCCTCGGTCTTGCTGATCTTGTCGTCGCTGTATTCGTAGCAATAACCGCAAGCCAGGTTGCACTGGTTGGTGAGATTTAGAACGATCCGCTGCAGCGGAAAAGAACGCGCGGGCACCTTGGGCATTTCCCTGACGGAATCGCCGCACACGATGACGTCGGACTGCTCGAGCTCCATTAACGCGGTCTCCGCTTCGGACCGGTCATGGCCTTTGCTCAAGAGCCACTCCATCAACTCTTCCGAGCTCCGATCACGCTCCTCGATACCATCCAGGATCTCCTGGCCGATACCGTTCAAGGCAAAGATGGCGCCGCTCGGCACCACGTACAAAAAGCGTGTGCCGGCGGTCTGAAACTCGTGAAACTCGCGAAGCCGGTAGGGCGCCTGCGAAGTAAGTACCGTGCTCATGCTGCTCATTGTGCCACCTCCGGCTGGTCATAGCGGACATACGATGGAACCGTCACCACCAGATAAGACCGCGCCTTCATCGCCTCCCCGCCGCCGGGGGGATCAAAGCTGGCCGCCACCCAAACATCGCCCCAGTTATTGGTGGGATAGTTGTTGGCTTGCTTCTTGCGCTCTGGATTGGGACCTTCCAGATTGGGAGTGAACAACCCCGCGTCATCGATTTTGCCGACGAACTTCACGTCGTCGTCGCCTGGGGTGGAAACAAATTCTTCGAGCGACCAGTGCGCCGTCACCGGGCCCAGAGGAATGTCGTCGCCGGTCTGCGCCTTTCCGTCCGCGCCAGCGGCGTAGGCGACTGCCTCGAATTGAGCGTACTGCTTAAACGCGATCCCCCCGCCCAGGCGAGCCATGCTGGCGTCCGGGAGAACTTTGATATACGCGATTTTGTCGTACACCGCGATGGCGCGCTCGGCTGTCGACCGCCCGTAAGAAATATCCCGGATGCCGGTGGGTAGATTCGAACTGGCTTGCACCTCGAGCGTCACGATGGACGGGGTGTGCTTCACCACTCGTTTGACGGTGATACCCGTGCCGAAATCGAAATCCGCGGGCTTCACGTCGGCGGGGAAATTCGCTCCGAAGAGCCGTATTTCCTTGGTGGACGGGGTTTGAATGGAGAACGAATCCGCTCCAGCCAACATAGGTGTTGACCCGATGCGAACCAGGTGCGCGTCGATGCCGAACTCCTGATATCCGCCCCAGAACCAGCGGCCATCCATGCTGTTTCCGTTGCGAGCGACGAAAAGCGCTTCGCGCCACTCCTTAGGAGTGCTGGTGGCATCGCCGGACTGATTGGCGCCCGCCGTGCTGCGGCCTCGCCAGCTATAGCCGGTGTAAACAACTCCCTTGCCATTGAGCGAAAGAGTGGTTCCGGAAGTGGCGTATTCAATATCGGCCTTGGTGACGAACTCATCGGGAGCGGAGCCGGCGCTGATGGTTAAGGTTCCAAACACGCGCCCCTTGCCCTCCTGATAACCGACCAGCATCCACTTGCCTTCCAGGCTGGGGGTCCGCATCACGGCCTTCCACGCAGTCCACTGCGGAGTGATCAGCGGTTGAGCTTTGGCCAGATAATCGATCGCCACGTCGCCCGGGTACTTGCCGTCGGCTCTTACAGGAACAGTAGGAGGCGGGGGCGGGATTACCGCCGGGTTGCTGCCGGTGGGAGCGGAGAATTCGGCCGGAAGCTCCTCTAGATTCACGGGACGCCTTGGACGCAGCGTATTTTCCGCGCCTGGAAACAGTCCCAAATGCATATTGATCAGCTTCTCATAATCTTCATGAGTGCGGCGCTGCGACAATACGCGCCCGATGGTGTGGCAATAGTTGCAGGTGTGCTGCAGCGCATCGCTTGGAATCTTGTCGCTTTCATCGCGAAACATGCGGTGCTCCACTTCCCAGAAGATCGGCTTCGCTTCTTCGGGAGCCAGCCCGTTGTTGGCGCTCAGGTATTTCAGGATTTGATGCGCTTCTTCGGGTTTCATTTGCACGCCGTTCAGGCGGATCATCCGTCGAATAGACTCTTCCCAAACCTCCGGCGTGGTTCGTATGTAAGACAGCCGGCGCATCATGCCATTGGCATCGCGCTGGTGACAGCCTCCGCACTTGGTAATAGTGAGCGGATCATTGATCGGAATTCCTTCCGAACTGGGCGTTTGCGCCAAAGCGATCGCCGCCGGCAGCAGGGTCAACAAACCCGAGCAGATGAAGTTCTTGCTTCGCATCCTGCGTTTCCTTTCTCTAGAACGTGAAACGCGCCGTACCTTGGATCACACGTGGACCGGCGCCTTCCGCCGATTGAACGTTCGATATTGTGCCGAATGCCGCGGTGTTGAGGGTCGTATTCGGAGCTGCGTAATTCGCATGATTAAACAAATTGGCAGCCTGCGCGCCGATCTGAAACCGCATGGTTTCCCGGATCGGGACCGACTTCATCAGGGACATCGAAACGGACTGTGTTCCGGGTCCATTGGCTACGCCCACCGGAGAATCCGGGAAGCGGCCGATATTGTTAGGTGGAACCGCAAACGCCGCCGGATTCAGCCATTCATTCACACTTTGATTAGCCGGATAGAGCGGGACGCCCGAGACAATGTCTGCGCGGCCATTGCCTATAATCTGTGGGAAGCCTGTGCCGGATGGATCGGCGCCGGGAACGGTGACGGTGAGGAAGGGACCGGTCTGGAACAACAGGAAACCGGCCAGCTCCCAGCCACCCACCAGGTGATCCACCAAGCTATTCGCACTTTTGAGCAGCAGGCCTTGTCTGCCGAACGGCAGTTGATACAGGAACGTGCCTAAAAAACGGCTGCGCCTAGTAAAAGCCACGTTGCCGTAGTCTAGCATCAAATCGTTCACATAGGTAGCGGCGCCACCCGCTTCGGTGGCGAAAGAGGACGGATTGTAGCCCTGAGCGTCCGTTAAATTCTTGGCGAAAGTGTAGCTAACCAGGAATTGCAGGCCACTCGAGAAACGCTTGTTGACTTGCGCGGTGACAGCGTCATAGTTCTGAACCCCGCCGTTCACCTCAGACTCGACTTCGCCGAAGTAAGGATACTTCAAGAACTTGCTGGCTGCCGCGAATCCAATAGTGTTTGGCGGTAGCTCGCCCAGGTTCACTTGCTCGCCCATGTTGCTGCCGTGGTTACCCTCGTAAGAGACCTGCAAGCCGGTGTTGTATCCCAGGTCGCGCTCGATGGTGAAATTCCACTCCTGAACTGTCGCTTCTTTGTAGTTGATGTCGCTGGCCTGCTGGAAAAACTGCGAACCCTCCACCGCGAGGTTCGAAGGAAACGGATAGGGGAAGGCCAAAGTTGGCTGCCCGTTCACGATGGACTGATTGTAGAAGCCCTGGTTCGCGCTATGGATGGCATATCCGGCGCCCAGCAGGCTGCCGAGCGGCACTTCGATAAATCGGCCGTAGCCGGCGCGGATCACGGTCTTGCCGTCGTTGGTGGCGCGCCAGGCGAAACCAATGCGAGGCGCAAAGTCGGTCTTGTCTGTGTTGTGCAGATTCTGCGGAAGTCCCGCTTGCGATGCGGTGAGAATCGGCGTTGGCCCAATGGATTCGGCAAAGAGCGGGCTCAGAATGTTCTGAGAACCGTTGGGAATCACCACCGCTCCCAGAACGGATTGGCCGTTGACGATGCTCTGGTAATCCGGGAGGAAATTAGAGATGTTGTTCAGGTGATCGTAGAACTTGGGATGCAGCTCGTAGCGCAAGCCGTAGTTGATGGTCAGCCGCGACGACACTTTCCAGTCGTCCTGCGCGTAGAAGGCGTAGGCCGGGTCGTAACCTTCCAGGTTCGGCTGCACCACTGAGTCCAAATACGTCTTGTCAGGCACGCCGAGCAAGAACGCTCCGAACGGATTGCCGATGTAAGCGCCCGCTTCGCCGAGTTCGCCGGTGACAGCGCCATTGAAGTTGTACTGGCCCATCCGATAGTTGGAATAAACGCCGCCCGAATAGCCGGTGAGATAGCGGTAATCGGCGCCGAACTTGAAATTGTGCTGGCCTTTGGTCCAGCTCAGGTTGTCGATGATCTGGAACGTGCCATTGCGCGTGACCGACGAAGCCGTTCCTCCGGTCTGCTGGAAGCCGGCAATATTGTAATTCGGTACGGCGTTGCCGGGGGGCAGGTTTCCAGCCAGCCCGGTCATCCCCAATTCGCTATAAATCTGGCTGGGAACGGCACCGAATCCCGTTGATGTGTGGTTTGCGTTGTAACCCGTGCGCAGCTCGTTTACCACGGTGGGAGAGATGACGTAGTTGAAAGCGGCTGTAAATCCAAAATCGATCTCGGGCAAAGAGAATGGACCCAGCAGCGCCGATCCTGTGGGAGTGGGTGAACCTCCCGGTGAAGGCGCGACATCCACACTGCGAATCTTGTAGGTTCCGCGGGCAAATGCGCTCATCTTCGAACTAATCACCTGGTCCAACCGGACATCCGCCTGGTCGCTTGAGATCGGCGTTGGCATGTTCTGGACGTAATTGTTAGCGATGGCGTTGGCGGCGCCGGTGTTGGGCACCGGGAACAGATACTTCAATACATTCAGCGACAGCGGCGAAATGTCGCTCATCGGGATGGTGTTGTTCGGAAAGGGGGTGCTGGTGCCGGGTTCGTAAACCGGCGTGTTGTAAACCGATAAGTTGCCGCTCCGCATCTCCAGCGACGGAACGCTCTCGACCAGCGTGGTCTGCTTGGGCAGGCGGAGGCCTTCGTAGCTGGCGAAGAAGAACGTATGATCGCGCCAGATGGGGCCGCCGACGTACGCCCCAAAGTCGTTCATCTTGATAATCGGTTTGATGGCATTAAACGGATTGCGCGCGTTCAAGGCGGTGTTCTGAATGTTTTCGAAGACGCCGCCGTGAAAACCGTTCGTCCCGCTCTTGGAGATGGTGGTGATGTCGCTGATGCCGCCATATTCCGCCGAGTTGTCGAGCTCGCTCACATGAATTTCGGCGATGGCATTGAAGGAAGGGAAGAGTTCCGTAAGCGGACCGTCCGAGCGCGGGCCCATGCTGCTGATACCGTCGATGCTTATCTGGGTCATGGCCGGCTTGGTGCCGCCGACCGAGATATTTCCGCTCGCGTCGGTCTGCACGCCGGGCTGCGTGGTCAAGGTGGACATCGGGCTAGTGGAACCGCTGCCGCGAGTGGCAATTGCGACGGGAAGGTCGACCAGCTCACGGCCGGTCTTGGTTTCGGCAATGTTGGACACATCCGTGTTGATGACGGGCGCAGCTTCGCCAGTGACGTTCACCGATTGCGCCTGGGCAGAAAGGGACATTTGTCCGTCGATACGGGCCGTCTGGCGAGATTCCAAAGTGATGGTGTAGGTGGCCACCTGAAACCCCGGCGCCTGCATGCTGACTGTGTACATCCCAGGTTCCAGGTTCTCTACCGTGTAGTTGCCCCGCTGGTCCGTAGTTATCGAGCGCTTGGCGGAAGTGCCTGTGTTCTCGACGGTAATGGCGCAACCGGCTACCACCGCGCCAGACGAGTCGTGCACAGTGCCCAGAACCGACGCGAAGGTGGACTGCCCAAAGGCCGAAGCCCCGGTCAGCATGAGAACCATGAGAACGATGATGAATCTGGCCGCCAGATCAACTCTCAAGTAGCGTCTCCGGCCGCCCGATAGCTCTGTGAATATGTATAAAGCATTCATCCTAAAGTAGTAGCTCCAGTAAAAGAAAATTGAGATCAGCGTGATCTGTCACGCTCAAGCTAGCTATCTCAGGACGTGGGAGATTCGGGAGGCAACATTGCCAGGCCTACCGGAAGAGGTGCTTCCGCGAGCGTTGCGGCATCGGCTTCTCCGGCAGGAAACTTCACATGGAGCAACGTTGTTTGAGTTTGGGCCAACGGGCACTGTCAGTCAAGAAAAAGCTTCCAAGCCCGACAAGGCGATTATCCTTACAAACAACTGATTAACAAACGATTACGTTAAATCGGTAACGGTGATCGGTCACTGTTTTAAGCCTCTCTCTCTGCTGGAGTTAGCTATTGAGGGCGAAACTTATCGACGATGAAATTCTCCGTAAGATCGGTTCCTGAGCCGGCGAGCCAACCGCCCATCCGCCTATAGTAATAAGGATGCTGGCGCCAATCCTGCCGGACAACGCCAGAAACGGTGAACGGCTAGGCGTTCTTGAGAGCTATGCGGAGCTGAATTCCGGAGGGCTCCAAATTCTCAGCGGTAATGGAACCGCCGAACAGCGCCAGGATGCGTTGTGAGACCGGCGGCCCCAAGCCCAGGTCCCCACCCGGAGTGATGGCATCTCCGATGGCAAACACCTGAAAGAAGTTAGCAATCGCGGATTCCGGAATCCGGCCCCCGCTGCGAATCAGCACATGCACACCGTCCGCTCCGCTTTGGCACGTCAGCCGTACTACTTCACCCGTCTTTGAGAACTTCACGGCGGTTTCGAGCAACCTTTGAATCGCCTTCTGTAGCAGGTCACGCTTGGCGATGACGCAGCCCGCCGCCCCAGGCTCCAGTTTAATGCCGACTCCCCGCGAATCCGCGAAGGTGGCAGCGCTTTCGATGGCCGAATGAAGCGCGGCGCCGAGGTCGATGGCTTCCGACGAGAAGGTGTCGCTCGCCACTTCAATTTCCGTCATCAGCAGCGCGTCATCTAGGATCGCAAGCATCCTTTGGCGGGAAAGCTCGAACATCTCGCGCAGCTCCGCGCCATCTTCCGATGCACCCAGCTCTTCCAATACCAAATCACCGACCCCCAGCAGCCCGTTCAAAGGCGATCGCAGTTCATGGTGGATCAGTTTCAGGAAATCGCTCTTGGCGCGATCCAGCACTTTCAACCGCGACTGCGTCTCGGCCAGTTCGCGGGTGCGGGAAGCCACCAGATCCTCCAGGTGATTGGCGTGGGACTGCAACTCTTTTTGCAAGCGGTGAATGGTCAGGTGCGTCTCGACGCGAGCTTGCACTTCGTCCACCTGGAAGGGCTTGGTCACATAGTCCACGCCACCGCACTGGAAGGCGCGCACTTTGTCGCCCGCATCGCTGAGCGCGCTCAGAAAAATCACCGGAATGGCAGCGAGCTTTTCATCGGATTTCAGCAGCTCACACATTTTGAAGCCGCTCATCTCCGGCATGTCGATGTCAAGGAGAACCAGGTCCGGAGGGTTTCGGGCGGCAGCTTCCAGCGCCAGACGCGCGCGCGGAAACGATCTTACCAGGTGGCCTTGCTGGCTGAGCAGATCCTCCAGAAGCTTGAGGTTGGCCGGCTGGTCATCCACCGCCATGATCTGGCAAGCGCGGGCGGCGACGCGCCTGTGGCCGGCATCGCTTCCCCAAGTGCTTTCCTCAACGCTTCCATTTGAGTGCGGCATCTTGAATACCTACACGCGCTGCAACTCGTCGGCATAGGAACCCTGCGGCGCCCTTACCTGAATTGGCTCACGCACTCCGCGTGTCCTGGCAAAGTTTTGGACCCGCTCGATCAGCGTGACGGTGAGCGTGGTGCCCTTGGAAATCACGGTCAGGCTGCCCTCGTCGGTGACCACATCGTCTTCCAGAATCATCCCGGGAGACAACTGCTGCGTAAGCAAGCGCTTGACTTCGAAGTGAACGCGCGACGGCGAGTATTGCTTCAGCGCGTCCAATAATGCCACGGGGTATTTACCAGGCGTCGCGCGAAGTTGATCGCAGGCGGCAGGGAACGGAATCCCGCGCAATACCCGGCGATCCAATTCCTGAGCGGTCTTCAGCATGCGCGAGCCGCGCTCGGCGACATCGTTGGAGGCCCAGTTGGAAGTCTCAACCTGCTGCAGCCGGATCATCTCCGCCACGTTTTCCAGGCGCGGAATGCGCGAAAGAAGTCGGAAACCGACATCGGGATGCGCACGGTACATCTGCAGTTCCTCGGCCGAAGCTTTGTCGCCCACATAGGCATGCTCGAAGGCGTCGGAGGGCAGCGTGATGCAGCCGATCAGGCACAACACGGCCGCCAGTTCATATTGCCATGCGTCGGGCAGGTGAAGTTGCGCCGCCATGTGAACCACCATGTTGCGCAGCGCTCCGGACCGCTCGGTTAAGGTGGGCGACGTCAGATGGGCCAAGTCCGAGAGAGCTTTCACCGCGCCGTTGAGGGTTCTCTCCAAAAGCTCGCGCTCCACCTGACGGGCGCGATAAAGCTGAAGATGCGTCTCCACGCGAGCCCGCACTTCTTCCAGCTGAAAGGGCTTGGTAATGTAGTCCACGCCGCCGGCTCGAAAGGCATTCACTTTATCGCGCGTCTCGTTGAGAGCGCTCAGGAACAGCACCGGAATGGATGCCAGCTTGTCGTCGGTCTTTAGCTTCTGGCAAACCTCGAATCCGTTCATCTCCGGCATGTTGATGTCGAGCAGAATCAGGTCGGGAGGATTGCGAGCAGCCGCCTCCAGCGCCAGGCGTCCGCGCGGGAACGATCGCACGGCGTGCCCTAATTGCGTCAGCAAATCCTCCAGCAACTTGAGGTTGGCGGGCTGATCGTCAACAACCATGAGGCTGCTCTTGGGCTGGACGTCCTGGGCCCCGGCGGCCGCGCCCTCCGCCAGGCGTCGTAGTTCTTCCTTCACTGAATGGCCTCCCGAAGCAGGTTGGTCAGAGCGTCGTAATCGTATTTGTCCGCA
Source organism: Bryobacterales bacterium (assembly GCA_963725455.1). Classification (GTDB taxonomy): domain Bacteria; phylum Acidobacteriota; class Terriglobia; order Bryobacterales; family Bryobacteraceae; genus Palsa-89. The sequence goes on along the minus strand of CAVRZH010000009.1, from coordinate 18,008 downwards.
AGCTCCTTCAGGGCTTGGCCCGAATGCGTATTCTGCTTCGTGACGTCCATAATGAGCTGGTCCAAGCGATCCTTTTCCCCGTCCTGGACAGCGCTGCGGAGTTGCTGCAACAATTCTATCGGCAGCCCGGTCAAAGTAACGGCCTCGGGATCCCAGCGAAGGGCTCCCTCTACCTTGTGGCTGGTTCGAGCGCCGGCGCCGGACCATCTCACGGCCGGCTCCTTGCGCAAGGTATCTTCCAGCAGCGCGATCAGTTGTCGCACGTCCAGCGGCTTGGTGAGGTATTCCCGCGCACCCGCCGCCATCAGGCTGTTGATCTGGCTCGCGGTGGCATCCGCGCTGAGAACTGTCACCGGAATCCTTTGAGTGCGATGCTCCTGGCGCAGCATGCGCAACACCTGTTCACCAGGCATGTCCGGCAGATCAAGATCGAGAAGTATCCAATCGGGCACATGTGTTTTAGCGAGATCCAGCCCCAACTCTCCTTGCATAGCTTCCAGCAACTGCACGCCCGGATAGCGTGCCATGATTTGCTCGATGAGGCGAATGTTCGAGAGGTTATCCTCTATATACAACACGGTCCCCTGAAAAGAAGCAGCCTGGCCTAGCGCCGTTAACCCTTCGGCGAAACCGTGATCTATTTTTTGCTCCACGGCCTGTTCCACTAGCGAGAGCTCGAAGTAGAAGCGGCTGCCGACCCCCACCGTGCTCTCCACTCCAATGGTTCCTCCCATGGCTTCGATCATGCGTTTGGAAAGCGCCAGGCCCAATCCGGTGCCACCCACGGCGTTCTTGTCGGCGCCCAGGCGCTCGAACGGCGTGAAGATCTTCTTCAGCCCGTCGGCATCGATGCCCGCGCCGGTGTCCGCAACCTCGATACGCAATCGATCGTTTTTGGATTCGTGGCAGCGTAGCACCACCAGGCCGTTGCTGCGATTAAACTTGATGGCGTTGGAAAACAAATTCAGCAACACCTGCTTCAGGCGCTGGCGATCGGCATGTACATACCGGTCTCCTTGTCCGGAGAAATCCGCGGTGAGCGTGATATTTTGTCCGCTCGCGATGGGCCGCACCAGGTCCAGAGCCTCCTTCACCGCGTCCTTGATCTGAACCGGCTCAGGCGATATGTTGAGACGCCCGGCTTCAATTCGAGCCAGATCCAGCACTTCGTTGATCAATTCCAGAAGGTGATAGCCGCCCTTCAGAATCTGCTGGACATTGCCTTGATGCTGGACCGCCAGGTCCGCCAGAGCAAGAAGCTGGGCAAATCCGAGGATGGAATTGAGCGGTGTGCGCAGCTCATGGCTCATGCGCGACAGGAACTCGCTTTTGGCACGATTGGCGCGCTCGGCCTCTTCTTTAGCCTGCAGCAAAATGTCTTCGGCGGACTTCGCCAGCGTGATGTCGCGAACCACCGCGACACCGCCTTTGATATTGCCGCTATCGTCCTTGAGGGGACGTATGTTGACGCTGACCGACATCCCGGCCGGCTTCAGCGGGTTTCGGATGAACAGCTCAATACCATCCGCGGTCTCGCCCCGCATGGCTCTCGAAAGAGGCAATTTGTCAGACGGGTAAGGCAGGTCTGTTCCGGGCACGTAGATGCCGAACCGCTCCACCCATTGCGACTGTTGCGTGCCTGCGGCCCCGCGGCCAATCATCTGCTCGGCGGCTGGATTCAACAGCACCATATCTCCGCTGTCGTCCGTCACCAGGACGCCGTCACCCATGCTGTCCAGAACCGAGCGAAGAATTTTGGTCTGCTGGCGGTAAGCGGCCTCCGAACGAGCCAGCGCCTTCTGCTGATCCGCCACGATTTCCGCCGCTCTCTTGCGCTGGGTAACTTCTTTAGAGAACGTTGCGGCTTTCAACACCGTGACTTTCAGGTTGGCCGGCTCCCAAGGCTTGGGGACGTAAGAGTGGATCTGGCCATCGTTGACGGCGCGAATCAAGGCATCGATATCCATGTAGCCCGTAATCAGGATGCGGGTGGCATCGGATATCTCGCGCGCCTTGGCCAGAAACTCGCCTCCGGTCAGCTTCGGCATTCGCTGGTCGGCAAGAATGACCGCGATCTGGGCGTCCTGCAGAAACTCCACCGCTGCGTTCGCGTCGGTGCTGACCAACACGTCAAAATCGTCTTCCAGCAGCGCGTAAATCGATTCCAGAATCTGAGGCTCGTCGTCCACCACCAGCACACGCGGTTTATCTAACCGTTCAGTCTCGCTTAACTCTACATTTTTGCTTAACTCTTCGGTCATGTCGCCTCTCCCAGCGCGGTAGGAATCTTCAGAATGAACTCCGTGCCTTCGCCGGCTTTACTCGAAAAATCCATGGAGCCGCGATGCGCCTGCATGATCCCGTAGGAGATGGCGAGTCCCAGGCCGGTTCCCTGCCCGATCGGCTTGGTGGTAAAGAACGGTTCGAAAATCTTGTTGCGGATCTCTTCCGGGATGCCCTTACCGGTATCGCGGACGCGGATCACGAAATGGCCGTTCTGTCGCCCCGTAGCGATAGTAATGCGCCCTCTGCCGTCCGTCTCGTCATTGGCGCTGATCGCGTCAATGGCATTGGCGACAATGTTCATGAGCACCTGGTTCAGTTCGCCCGCCAGGCAGGTCAACATCTCCACCTCACCATACTGGCGTTCCACCTCAATCCGGTCTTCCATTTTGTGGCGTAGGAACAGAAGCACGGATTCGATGCTTTCGTGGATATTGATGGTCTTGATCGTGCCCTCATCCAGCCGGGAAAACGTGCGCAGCTTGGAAACCAGGTCCTTCACCCGCGTGGCGCCCATGGAAGCTTCGCCGATCCGGGACTGCATCTTGCCCACTTTGGCGGACGCTTCCGGCGGCAATCCGGCGTCTTGGGCACACAGCTTTCCCAGACCCTCCTGCACGATGAAAATGTTGTTGATCACGAACGCCAGGGGATTGTTGATCTCGTGCGCAATGCCGGCCACCAGTTGGCCCAACCCTGCCATCTTTTCGGAATGAATCAAGTGAGTCTGCGTTTCCCGCAGCTTCTGGTTGGTTCGCCCCAGCTCCTCCGCCAGTTGCGTGCGTTCTATCACCTGTTGCTCTAAAGAGGAATTCTGCGCCTTGAGTTGCGAATGGAGATGACGAGTCTCCAGCAGATTCTTGACGCGCAGCTGCACTTCGGTCCGGTTCAGGGGCTTGGAGAGAAAGTCATGCGCTCCGTGCGATAGCGCCTTCTCCTTCGCCTCGGACGTGTTGTCGCCGGTGAGAACCAGGATGGGCAGATAGTCATCCTCCGGGATCACCGTGGCCAACTGATCCATGGCTTCGAGCCCGTCCACATGGGGCATATGGAGATCCAGGAGGATCAGATCCGGCAGGCACTCCTGGAATGTTGCGAGAAGATTGCGCGAGTCGCTCAGGCAGGTGACGTTGGCATATCCGGCAAATTCGAGAACGCTGGCTAGTACTTGAAGGTTGGCAGTTTGATCGTCAACGATCAGAATGCGGGAATCCGTGAGGTTCGAGACTCTCAAAGTCCTAATCCTTCCTACTTCACCCCGCTTATAACGCCCTAAACCCAGGTTATTCGCCTAGATTATGTGTAGGATGAATCGACCTTTTTCGCTTAGTTCTTTATACCTGCAGCGCGCCGCCTCAACCGACGATGAAGACTGTGATGACTCGCGCCCGCATGGCAGCTATGGGCTTAATTACATTGCTCTGGCTGTTGGCAGGCTGCCAGACGCAGGAGAGAGCAGCCTACCGGGATACCAATCCATCCGCTCCCGACCCTGGCGCGGCCGCCGGCCCGATTCGTGTTGGCCTGGACGCCAATATATTCGCAAATGAGGCGTTTAGCGCGAGTGCCATTCAGGCGCGCTTCCGCCAGGCCCGCAACGCCGGCGTCAATCTGATTTACATCAGCCCGAAGTGGAACGAAATCGAGACTGGCCGCGAAAAGTATAAGCTCGACGATGTGGAATACCGGATTAGTGAGGCAGTGGAGGAGAATATCCCCGCCATCCTGCATGTGCGAGTGATTGACACCAACCAACGCGCCATGCCGGCGGATCTGATGGATAAACCCTTCGATGCCGAGGAGACGGGGCTGCGCCTGGACCGTTTGCTTGAGGCCGTTCTCCCAAGGCTTCAGGGACGGGTGAAATACTTCCTGGTGGGCAATGAAATCGACCCGTATTTCAAACAGCATCCGGGTGAAGTGCAGGCATTCGCCAAGCTGGTGGCGCGAGCTTCGGCCCACATCCGTAGCAGGGTGCCCGGTGCGCAGATCAGCGTTTCCATGACGCTGGATGGTATCGACGAGGGTCGACTGCTGCGGCCTATTCTGGATCAGACCTCGTTCTTCGCACTGACCTACTATCCGATGAGCCCCTATTTCATAGTGCGGAACCCCTCCACGGTGGACACGGATTTTCCCCGTATCCTTGCGGCGGCGGGATCGAAACGGATTTTTCTGCAAGAAGTGGGCTATCCCACGTCGGCCATCAACGGTAGTTCCGAAGAGAAGCAGGCCGAGGTGTTCGCCCGCGTGCTGGACCACGTGGCGAGCGATCCCGGCCGCTTTATCGGAGTCAACTTTACTTTCATGTCCGACTTTTCGGACGCCCTGGTCAAGGGCTTCACGGCGTACTATCGCTTGCCCAACGTGGATCGCTTCGCAGCGTTCCTGAAGACGCTCGGGATGTTTGACGATCAGGGCCGGCCGAAGAAGGCTTGGGCGATGTTTGAACGCAAGGTCAAGGCGCTGACGTAGTGACCAAAACCGCTCGCTAACGCGCGCGGCTCTGTTACGCACGGCAATCTGCCGAGCCGCGCACGTGAGTAAGCGGTGTCAGAAGGTAAGTTTCAAAGCCAATTGGCCGACGCGCGCGGGCATGGCCTGAGTGAGAATTCCTCCGGTGTTCCAAGTGGCGTCGGTGGTGGTGGTCGGATAGAGAAAATTGGGGTGGTTCAAGAGGTTGAAGTACTCGGCGCGGAGCTGCAACATGCTCTTTTCACTAAGCCGGAACTTCTTGAAGAGCGAAAAGTCCAGATCGGCCAGACCGGGACCTGGGATGATGTTGCGTCCGGAATTTCCGTACTGTCCGGGCGCCGGATCGGAGAAGGCCGCGGGATCGAACCATTGATTGATGCTTTGCTGAAATCCCGCGGGAAACGGGTTGCCGATCAATTCGGCCCGCAGGCCGCCGGACGAACAGCCACAGTTCGCGCTGGAAGTTGCGTACACCGAGAACGGCAGCCCACTTTGCAAAGTCAGGATTCCGTTCACCTGCCATCCTCCCAATGCTGCGTCCTCGGCACGATTCCATTGGCCGCCGAGCAACTGCCCCCGGCCGACCGGAAGACTGTAATTGAACGCGCTGACAAACTTGTTTTTCACGTTGAAGGATGAAAGCCCGCGGTCTCCATTCCAGTCAAACGGGTCCTGCACAAAGTTGGAGGAATTGGAATCGCCGCCGCCGGTCACCGGACTTCCGCTTGCCACGTCGATGGATTTCGAGAATGTGTAGGTGGAAAGAAACTGCAGACCGTGCGAAAACCGTTTTTCGACCTTCATCTGCAGCGAGTTGTAAATGGAAGAGAAGGCATTGATGTAATAGGTGATGCCGGTGACATCGGGAAGCGTAGCAGCATAAATTCGCCGCTGCTGTTCGGTGGCGGGATTGCCCGGCGGCGCCGGATCTCCATCCACTTCGCCTGGAAGGCGCGTTCCCTTCGTTCCCACGTAGCCCACTTCGGCGACTATGTTGCCGGGAAGAGCGCGCTGCAGGTTCAAACTGAACGACTGCGTGTAGGGAGTGCGGTTGTTCATCCCGGCTTCAGAATAGTTTCCGGCCGGCTGATCGGGATTGAAATTGGCCGGAGTTGGCGCAAGACCGGTCGGCAGACCCTGGCTGAGAAGATTGATGGCCTGATAGTTCGTGAAGCTGAGATTCACCAGAGTGAAGGACTGCGTAAACGGTGGATTTGAGCCGATGTAGCTGACGAAGTTATTGGCGTTGACGTAGGAGATTCCATAGCCTCCGCGCAGCACGGTGTCGGGCGTCACGGCATAAGCAAAACCGAAACGCGGCGCGAAGTTGAGGTAATCCGTGGGATTGAAATTCCGGGGCGCTCCGTTCTGGCCGGCCAGCTCCACCACGCCTGTGACGGGGTTGAGATTCGAGAGCCGGTTGTACTCCTCATAAGCGCCGGGGAAAAGATCGTACCGCAGACCCAGATTCAAGGTGAGACGAGTGGTGACCTTATAATCGTCCTGGATGTAGGCGCCGTATTCCTGGCCGCGCAGCCCGGTAACGCCAGGCGTCAAGGTCTGTTCGATCTCCGTGGCCCGGCCGGTGAGGAAGTCGGCAAAAGCGTTGCCGGTGAAAAATGGCGTGAATATGTAGGCGCCTTTTCCGAAGAAGTTGCCTGCGGTATTGTTCGCTTTCCGATGCATGTCGAATCCCAGCTTGATGGAATGGCGGCCACGCAGCAGGGAGAGGTTGTCACTTTCCTCCCAATCGGTGTAGGCAGTTAAGGACGGGGTGAAAGGCGATGTGCCCATCCAGCTCGGAGAAGGTGAGAAGTCGAACCAAGGAAGGCCAGTGGTATAAGCGCTGACGTTCACATTGGGAATCCCCAACTGGTTCGCCAGGTTCTGGCCGCCGTCTGAAGTCTGATAAAGCGACGAGTATCGCGTAACACCGAACCGGAACTCATTTACCGTGGCCGCGCTGAAAATATGAGTTTCTGCGATCCCGGCTTGCTGGGAACGGGTATCGGGAGATCCGGCCAACAGATCCAACACTGTACCGCAGCCGATACAAGGACCCACCGTCCCGCCGCCAAACGCGGCCGGAATCAGTTGACTGCTTTGCGTGAAGGAATAGTGCCCGGAAAACGTATCCACGGGAGAGAGGTAATGATCCAGCTTGATGTCGAACTGATTGCTATTGTTGGCGCCGACGCCGGAGGTGGAGTAATTGTTCACCACGCCCTGTCCGGCGATGAACGCTCCCGGCACATTGGATAGAGGATAGAGGTTGGTCAACTTCACTGCCGCAGGATCGAGCGCGGATGCGGGAATGGTCTGGTTGGGGAAGGTTGTGCCGAGGAACGAGTCATCATACAAGGCCTTTTGTCCCAGATCCTGGCTGAAGTTTCCCTGCCGCTCTGCGAGCGTTGGCACGGTTTGGATGGTGGTTGCACCCGCTAGCTGACGGGATCCCTGGTAATCCACGAAGAAAAACCTCTTGTCATGGACGATGGGGCCGCCCAGGGTTCCCCCATACTGGTTCCGCTGGAGCTCCAAGCGAGGCGCCGAAGTCTGCCCGGATGCCAGAGGAATATCGTTCGCAAAGAAGTTGTTGGCGTCCAATACATCGTTTCGAAGGAACTCGAATAGCGAGGCATGGAATTGATTGCCGCCGGACTTGAGCTGCACGCTGACGATGCCGCCGCCAGTGCTCCCGTATTCGGCCGAAAAGGTCGCGGTCAGGATCTGAAACTCCTGGATGGCGTCAATCTCGGGCCGGATGAGCAGATTGTTATTGAAGTCGTTGTTGCTTTGTCCTTCAATAACGAACATATTGGAATCGCTCCGGGAACCGTTCAGGTTATAGCCGCCGTTGGATTGACCCTGCATGCCGGTGGTAGCGCCGGCCATGAGCGGAATGAGATCGTCGAAGTTGCGGCCGTTCAACGGAAGATCGGCAACCTGGCTGGAATCGATGATTTGGCTTACCTGGGAGCTTTCAGACTGCAGCATCTGCGATTTGGTGTCGCTGACGGAAATAGATTGGTTCACGTCTCCCAGTTGCAAATTGAAATCGACACGCATGGTCTGGCCGACGGTGAGAACCAGGTCCGCCTTCACAAGCTGTCGAAAACCGGTCCGGGACGCACTAACCTGGTAACGGCCGGGTTCCAGAAACTTGAATTCATAGATACCCTGCCCGTTGCTGATAGCTGTCCTGGCGGCGCCTTGTTCCAGGTTGGTTAACGTCAGTGCGGCCCCTGGCACGAAGGCGCTCTGTGGATCGCTAACGGTGCCGGTAATGGTGCCCGTGGTTTCCTGTGAGAGCGCCGCGCACGCTAGCAAACCAAGAATAACCGCCGGGACAAGCAGCAGCCTCGCATGGGACGTTTGAAATAGCACCTTGCCTCCAAGCGGCTTTTCGTGAGTTTTTACCCGAAAAGCGTGAATGTATGTGCTAATTTCATCGGCCTTTTCCCTCCATCCTTTATGGAACGGCCTGGCTCTCCGGGCCATGGGTTATTCGCGTTGGCCTCCAGCGAGCCCTACAGCGACATAGGATTCAGCCGATGGATGTAAGTGCGTGCTGCCATTCAGCAAGTACTGAGATTCTTTGGCGGCCAGGGAAAACAGCGCGGTTCTCCCCTGGCGCGCTACCTGCTTCCATTTGTAACCGTTAGCGCTGCACTGGGCATCCAAATCGTCGTGGGGTGGATCCTGCCCAAGGGCGCTGATTTTCCATTCGTCGTCCTCTATCTGTCTGCCCTCTGCCTGACGGCCTGGTTTGGCGGCTACATCCCCGGAATAATGGCCGCTCTGCTTACGATGATCGGCCTTCCGTTCGCACTGCAGCCAAGCTTTCGTCTCAGTAGTGTCGCGCCCGGCCAGGTAACGCTGGTCTTGATCCTTTCGGTAATCGTCAGCCTGGTAGCTCAGACCCAGCGGCGCAAGCGGGAGGTTCTGATTCATGCAGACGAGCTGGATCGGCGGGTTCAAAGCAGAACTCAGGAATTGGCGCAGGCGGTGGAGGCGCTGAAATCGGAAATCGGCCAGCATGAGCGCACCGCACAGACGCTAAAGACGCAACTGGAGCGGTTAAATCTGTTGGACCAGATCACGCGCGCTATCGGCGAGCGCCAGGACGTTCGCAGTATCTTCCAAGTGGTGATCCGCAGCCTGGAAGACAGCCTGCCGATCGACTTCGGATGCGTCTGCCTGTACGACGCGCATGCCGCCGAAGTGGTCGTCAATTGCGTGGGCATTCGCAGCGAAGCGTTGGCCACGGAATTGGCCATGACGGATCAGGCCCACATCAGCATCGATCAGAACGGCCTGTCGCAATGTGTTCGTGGCCGGCTGGTTTACGAGAAAGATGTCAGCCAGATCGACTTTCCCTTTCCGCAGCGCCTGGCGCGCAGCGGCCTGGGTGCATTCGTAGCCGCACCGCTGTTATTTGAAAGCCAGGTGTTCGGAGTGCTCATCGCAGCGCGCCGGGAGGCGAACAGCTTCAGCAGCGGCGAATGCGAGTTCCTGCGTCAGCTGAGCGAACATGTCGCGCTGGCGTCGCATCAATCGGAAGTTTACGGCGCCCTGCAGCAGGCTTATGACGATCTGCGCCAAACCCAGCAGGCCGTAATGCAACAGGAACGGCTGCGCGCGCTGGGACAGATGGCCAGCGGAATCGCGCACGACATCAACAACGCCATATCACCCGTGGCGCTCTACACCGAAATGCTGCTGGAGCAGGAAAGCGGCCTCAGCAAGCGAACGCGCGAATACCTGGAGACTACGCAGCGCGCCATTGGCGACGTGGCCCACACCGTGGCGCGCATGCGCGAGTTCTATCGCCAGCAAGAGAGCGAACTGATCCTCTCGCCCGTGGATGTAAGCGTGCTGGCGCAGCAGGTGATCGATTTGACGCGCGCGCGCTGGTACGACATGCCGCAGCAACGCGGGATTGTCATCGAATTGATCCCGGAATTGGGGCAGAATCTGCCGCCGGTGGCCGGCATCGAGAGCGAAATTCGGGAGGCCCTAATCAACCTGGTATTCAATGCCGTGGATGCGATGCCGGAGGGCGGGAAGCTGATCGTTCGCACCAAGGCCGGAGCGAGTCAGTCGGCCCGGCAGTGTGTGGACGTGGAGGTTACCGACAGCGGAGTGGGAATGAGCGAGGAAACGCGCCGCCGCTGCCTGGAGCCGTTTTTTACCACCAAAGGCGAGCGCGGCACCGGATTGGGCCTGGCCATGGTTTACGGCGTGACGCGGCGCCACAACGCGGACATCGAAATGGAAAGCGCCATCGGGCAAGGAACCACCGTTCGCCTGCGGTTCCCGGTTGCCGTGGCCGCGGCCGAGTCCCCCTCCGAGCAGCCGGAGGCGATGCCTCCGCGTCTGCGCATTCTGAGCGTAGACGACGATCCGCTGCTGATCAAGTCCTTGCGCGACGCGCTGGAGGCCGATGGACACGCCGTCGTGACAGCCAACGGAGGACAAGAGGGCATCGATGCCTTCCGGGCAGCCGAACAACGCGACGAGCATTTCGCGGTCGTCATCACCGATCTCGGAATGCCCTATGTGGACGGCCGCAAAGTGGCCAGCGCGATCAAGAGCGATTCGCCATCCACGCCCGTGATTTTACTCACCGGCTGGGGCCAGCGCCTGGTGGCCGAAGGCGACATTCCGCCGCACGTGGATCGCGTGCTCAACAAGCCGCCCAAGCTGAAAGAGCTGCGCGCCGCTCTGGCGGAACTTGCCGGAACCGCGCCGTCCAGCGGAGCTGTCCCGTCTCTGGACACCAGCGTTCCCAAATAGAGCAATCTATCGAACTTGCAACTGCGTCCGATGCACGCGACGCAATGCTCGCGCTTTCGCTATAGGCAACGCCTTCCTGGCCGCGGCCCTGCTCACACCGGAACCGTACGGAATCTGGATCTGGTTCTCGTCGGCGGCGTCGGTGACAAACTCGATATAAACGGTGTCGCCGGACGCCAGGCCGCTGCTCGGAACCTGGACGTTGATCTGGTACAGGCCGGCCAGTCCCGGCGCAAGACCCGCGTACTCAATGTTGCCGGGGTTGCCTACCGATCCATTGGGACCGTAATCATTGAAGTAGATGCCTAGATTGCCGGCGTTGTACAGATCCGAATAACTCAGCGTGCTGGTTGGCCCGAGGGCCCCGTCCGTAATGGTGGGCGTAACTACGCCCAGCCCTGTCAGGAACAGGGAAATGTATTCGCCCGCTTGCGCGGGACTGGCGGAAGTAATCAGCTCGCCAGTGGAGGCGTGCACCGCGGCGGCGTCCCCCAGCCCGTTCTCATTTTGCGAGAAGGACCCGGGCTCCGCATCGGTCAGATACATCTGAACCACATTGGATGCCACTCCGTTATTGGTCACCTGAATGTTCGCCAGCCCGCTTTGGTTGGATGCGACACCGTATGGAACAATAACCGACAACTGCGTGGGACTCACGGAGTAAATCGGACAAGGCAGATTATCGATGGAGACGGACACGTTGCCCAAAGTGGTCGGGAATTTCTGTCCGCCTTCCATCGCCATGGTCACCGAAGAGAGGCCGGTACCGAACAGCGTGATCAGCTCACCGGGCGCCAGGCTGGCAGTAATCGGTTGGTAGCTGGCCGCGTTCACTACTCCAATCGGATTCAGATACACGCCGGTTCCGGAGAAGGCCGCTGCGTGCAGGCCCACCAGCAGCGAGAAATTCCCATCGGTCCCCATCGCGACAAACGCCAGGCCTCCATCTCCGAAGGCGTATTGATAGCCATTGAAATCTACACCCGTGGTTCCATCCGAGTTCAAATTGATCTGATCGTCGGTGCCGTAATCGAAGGACAGTTCCGCCGGCGAATTGAGGCGCAGATGGACGATGCCGTCTCCCGAGCTATCACCGGAATCGTCGGTCGATCCATAATAGGAATCCGTTCCCGCGATATCCGGCGAATCCTCTAGAGCCGAGGTGAAATACAATCCTTGGCTCAGGCTATTGGTCCCTGTAACGGTGAGCGCCTTCACGCCGAAGAAGATATCGTAGCCGGTCGCGGTCCATCCCAGGATAAAGTCGCCGTCCGCGGACTCGAAGATGGTTTTGGATCCGGTAAACAGGGCATCGGTGGAGCTCACCCCGCTGGGCACCGGAATGGAAAGAGTGGCACTTCCATCGCTATTGAAGTTGTACGTCGCGCCTGTGATGGATTGCGACAAGCTGGCGGAGCTTTGGTTGGACGCCTGGCCATTGAGCGTGATGGTGCCGAATGCGCCCTGGCCGTTAGGCGTCAGTTCGAAGAGTGCATTCTTGATGGCAGTGCTGGATGCGCCGGCGAAATCCAACACACCAGCCTGATAGGGCGAGGTGAAGCTGGCATTGGTAGGCGCGGCGCCCACCGGGATGGCGATAAAAATATCGTTGAGTCCGTTCGATCCCTGCTCGGACTCGGTGGAGCTTCCCACATACACGCCCTGGGACACGGCGCCGTAAACGTAATTGTCGGGATTGGCCGGATACAGCGGATTGGCGACGTAGCCCAAACCGTTGGAGCCGATCGCATACGTCCCCGTCACGTTCAGCGGCTGCGGCGCGCCGCTGGAAACCGTGTTGTCCACCGTGGTCCCCACGATTGTGTAGTTCCCGCTACCGTTGAATGTGATGGTGCCATAGCTGGCCGTGACCTGAGTGGGGTTCAGGTTTTCATCGAAATTCTGAATGGCCACGTGCCGGAAGCGATAACTTCCATTGAGCAGGCTGTTTTGACTGCTGTCCTGAACCTGGCCAAAGGCAATCACCGAGCTGAGTATCGCCACCACCGGAAGTACGAGCCTACTTTGATAAGAACGCATGAACCCTCGTAGATTTACATTACCTGACCGCCGCCGTTAGATCCACCGGAAATCAAGATTTCAGTTGAGTTACGCAGCAGCTGTCTTAAATCAACCCCATAGGCATGCTCCTGGTTGCGGCACAGGGCCCACTCTTTTTTCTCGTACTCGTGGGCGCTGTTCTGTTCGTCAATCCCTTCTATAGCGGACTTACGAAACCTAAACTGCGCAGGTATCATGAAACTCATGGGGCGAATCTTTTGGCTGAACGCGGTGCTTGCCTCCGCGGTCCTTTTACTCACCTCCTTCACATTAATGGCTCAAACCGGGCGCGCCCCGGCCTTGATCCACGAAAGCATCGATGAAAGTCGATTGGTGAGGCTCGCAGGGAATACCCGGCCGGAGGCTAACGCGGAGAACGATCGAGGAGCCGTATCCGACGATCTTGCGATGGATCACATGCTGCTCCAGCTCAAGCGTTCACCGCAAGTAGAGCAAGCCGTTGAGCAAAAAATCGCCGAGCTACATGATCCCCAATCTCCCAATTTCCACAAATGGCTGACCGCGGCCAATTTCGGACAGAGCTACGGGCTTGCGGACTCCGACCTTCAGACCATTCGCGGGTGGCTGGAATCGCAGGGCTTTGTGGTCAACTCGGTCTACCCCAATGGCATGGTCATCGATTTTTCGGGTACAGCCGGCCAGGTGCGCGTCGCATTCCACACCTCGATTCACAATCTGAGCGTCAAGGGCGTGCGGCATATCGCGAACTTCAGCGACCCGCAGATTCCCGCGGCTCTGGCGCCCGCCGTCACCGGCATCGTCTCACTCAACGATTTCCGGCCGCACAAGATGAGCCGTCCGAAATACACATTTACTAGCGAGGGATACCAGACCTGGGCCGTTGTCCCAGCCGACATGGCGGTCATCTATGACTTCAATCCTTTGTTCGCCAAAGGAATTACCGGAACGGGACAGACCATCGCGGTGATTGAAGACACGGATTTGTATAGTTCCCAGGATTGGACCACCTTCCGCAGCACCTTCGGGCTCTCGCAATATACCGCTGGATCGCTGGTGACGCAGCATCCAGCGCCGCCGAGCGGCACCAACAATTGCCTTTCGCCAGGCGTGAACTCCGACGATATCGAGGCGATACTGGACGCCGAATGGGCCAGTGCCGCGGCCCCGAGCGCCGCCATTATCGTTGCCGCCTGCGCCGACACGGCTACGTCCGGACTAATGATCGCGGGACAAAACCTGGTGAACCAGAGCACTCCTCCGGGGATTGTAAGCATCAGCTACGGTGAGTGCGAGGCCTATAACGGAGCTGCGTCCAATGCTGCTGTGAATGCCCTTTATCAGCAGGCGGTGGCCGAGGGCGTTTCGGTGTTTACCGCGGCCGGCGACGAAGGCGCGGCCAGTTGCGACGCGGGCGAGGCGACGGCCACCCAGGGCATCAGTGTCAGCGCTCTGTCTTCTTCGCCCTACGATGTCGCAGTCGGTGGAACAGACTTTGGCGACACGGTGAACGGCACCACCGACAAGTACTGGAGCAATACCAACACCGCAACTTACGGCTCGGCTCTGTCTTATATTCCCGAGATTCCCTGGAACGGTTCGTGCGCCGGCAGCCTGGTCAGCAAGTACCTGGGTTACGCCACTCCTTATGGACCGGACGGTTTTTGCAGCAGCGCCATAGCAATTCAAAACGGCCTGGTGGAAGTGGTCGGAGGCAGCGGGGGCCCCAGCAACTGCGCCACCGGAGTGCCGTCCATAGCAGGCATTACCGGCGGCAGTTGTAAGGGTTATGCCAAGCCCACCTGGCAGACCGGACTCTCCGGCATCCCAAGCGACGGAGTGCGGGACATCCCGGATGTTTCCATGTTCGCCGCCAACGGTCTTTGGGGCCACTACGCCATCATGTGTTTTTCGGACGAATCCAACGGCGGATCCCCATGCACAGGCGCCCCCAGCAATTGGACCGGAATCGGAGGCACCTCCATCGCCAGCCCCGTTATGGCCGGCGTCCAGGCGCTTGTGAACCAGTCTGCGGGTGGCAATCAGGGCAATCCCAACGCCGTCTATTACGCCTTGGCCGCGAAAACTCCGAGCGTATTTCACAGCGTTACTTCCGGAGACATGACAGTAAATTGCGGTGGAACCCAAAATTGCTACGGAACGGTGGGGACACCCGATTATGGCCGCGACGGGCGCGTCTTCGGAACCACCTACGGCGGGGCGTTGTCTGTATCCAGTACCAGCTTCACCCCAGCCTATGCGGCCGGCACGACGTGGAATTTCGCCAATGGGATCGGCAGCGTCGACGTCTATAACCTGGTGCAAAACTGGGGCAAGCATTAAGGCGCCCCCCAACCCATCCCCGCATTCACCTTAGTCCAACCTGCCCTCCGGACGTCCATCGGCAGGCTCAAGCCATTGAAGAAAAAAGGGCCATTAGCCGATGGAATCCTAAGGCCACAAAGCAGTTCGCGTGGAGGGAACGGGGAGGGGTATGTCCAATTCGAAGGTGTCGCGCACGAGCCGGCGCTCCGAAAAGCTGTGGCTGCCTAGCCTCCTGCTGCTGGCTCAGTTTCTAACCATCACTCCCGTACTTCTCATCGTTTTCGAGGATGAACAGCAGAGAAACGCCTCCAATGGATATGTCACTTTACTGGACGGACTGGAGCGGCTTTCTTTCGCGATCGCGGACCTGGAGAACGTTTCGCGGCCCGACACGTTGTGGCGCCAGCAGTACTCCGATTATCGCGGCGATCTGAACGGCCTGCTTGCAGCATCGGCCACGACGCCGCAGGTTCGCGAGACTCTGGCACGAGTGGATTCCATTGTCGCGCGGATGGCCAAGACTGAAGAAACCGATCCTCTCGCTGCAGGACTTCGCAAGGACGGCCAGGCGGCGCGCTCCGAGCTGCGGAATGCACAGCGCTCAGTGCAGTTGGAGTTGGCCAGCACCGGCGATAGCATGGCGCAGAGGGCGGCTTATCTCAAGGCCCTGGTCGCGGGGGCCTGCCTGCTCGCGTTTGGCGTGGTTTTTGTGGTTCGCAGGTTTCGGGTCGACGCCGCTATCGAGCGAAAACTTCAACAAGAACTACGGACCGCGAACGAAGAAGTTATTGCCGCGCTCAGCGCAGCGCGCTCGGAATCCGCGGCCAAGAACCGTTTCCTCACGCACGTCAGCCGTCTGATTCGGGCGCCCCTCAAAGCGATCGTGGAACGTACGGAGGAACTGCTCCAAAGCGACCTCGGTGAACGGCAACGTGATTGCGCGCACTCCAGCCTGGAGCTGGCGGAATCCCTCACCAGGGTAGTGGACCAGGTAGTGGACTATTCGCGGATGGAGTCGGGGAGCCTCAAGCTGCAATCCAGCGAATTTGAGCCGGCCAAAGTAGTGACCGAAGCAGTGCGGCTTTTCATGCCGTCCGCGGAGCGCAAGGGCCTGAAGCTGAGGTGCTCCATCAAAGATGGTTTGCCGGGCGTGGTGAAGGGCGATCCGGAACGGCTGCGCCAGGTTTTGATTAGCTTATTGAGCAACGCCGTTCGCTATACCCAGCACGGCGAGATCTCACTGCGCGTGGAGGAAACCGGCGCCGGCGAAGAGCGAACCGGTCTCCGATTTGAAGTAAGAGACACGGGCATCGGGATCACGGAGCAAGTTCGAAACCGGATTTTTCAACCGTTCAGCGTATTTCAATCCACCGGCGCGGAAGTGAACCACGGAACCGGCCTGGGCCTGGCGATTTCAAAGAAACTGGTTGAGTTGATGGGCGGCAAAATCGACATTGCCAGTGAGCCGGATCGCGGCTCTACCATTAGCTTCACGGCAGTCTTTGAGAGCGTTCGGCAACCCACGGCGGCCGCTCCAGACCCGACGGCGAACACCGGAGTAAGCGCGCTGCTGCTTTCCGTTAGCACCAAGCCGGCGGATGAAAAACCAGCCGGCGAAAAGAAAAAGGCACCCGACAGACGAGCGGAGGATCGGCATGGGATCAATTACCCGACGCTGCTCAGGGCTGAAAGTGCGGGCATCGCCGTGATTCGGGTACTGGATGTGTCTGCGTCGGGATTGCGGGTATCGGTTCCATTCCGCCTGCTTCCCCGGACTGAGGTAGAGATTCGAATCGAGGGTACGTCCGTGGTTGGCATGGTACGGAACTGCACACGCATTGCGCCCAACGAGTTCCATGTCGGCATCCATATTCCGCGGGAGGCGTCCGAGGATGAACAGGAACATTTGAATCGCCTGCATATGTTGCGCATTGAGCTGACGTGACCTGACCTGACCGTTAAACCGTGCTACTCCAGACAGCCGGCGTATTTTTAGGAAGCTTTTACTTCGGCGGAAACTTTGTTTTGCAAGGCCTTGATCAGGTCGTCAAGTTTGACGGGCTTAGAGATGAATGAGTTCATCCCGGCCTCGAGGCAACGTTCGCGCGAGCCCTTCAGCACGTCAGCCGTCATCGCGATAATGGTCACGTTCCGATTCGGCCCTTCGCGCCGCCGGATCTCCGCGGAAGCTTCGTATCCGTCCATCTCAGGCATCTGGCAGTCCATGAAGATCACGTCGTAAGGCGCGGCCAGCGTCTTTTGGAGTGCCTCCAAGCCGTTCCCCGCGACATCCGCGTGTAATCCCAGCCTTTCAAGCATTCGAAACGCGACCCTTTGATTGACAACGTTGTCCTCCACCACCAGCACGCGCAGGGCGGACCCTTCAAATCGTCCGGCCACACTCGACGCAACCGCCCCCTTCGAGTCTGCTGAAGGCCTTCGATCCTGCCCGCTGAGAGCGGCGGCTTTCTTCTTCGACCACGCCGTGGCGAGCGCATTCAGCAGCTGCGAGGGCCGCACCGGCTTGGGTAAGCAGGCATGCACGACGCTTGATTGCCTTCCTTTGGCCTCGCTGAGTTGTCCCACCGAGGTCAATATCACGACGATTGGTTTATCGAGTGTGGAATCGGCGTCGATCGCGATCGCCAGATCGGCGCCGTCCAGGCCGGGCATCTGATAATCGGCAATTACGAAGTCATAGGGATCGCGTGCGACCTGCGCCTCGCGGATCGCGTCAAGCGCCTGTTCGCCCGAAGCGAAGCTCCCGTTTCGCATTCCCCAACTGGAGATCTGCTCATGAATGACCCGGCGGTTCACCTCGTTGTCGTCCACGATCAGCACGCGCAGGTCACGCAAGTCTGCGGCCGGCACCGGGTCCGTAGATGGGCCCGCATAGAGCGGCAGCGGCAGAGTGAATGAAAAGGTCGATCCTCGCCCGGCTTCGCTCTCCACCTGAATGGAACCGCCCATCAATTGAGCCAACTGTCGTGAGATGGCGAGTCCCAGCCCTGTTCCGCCGTATCTCCGCGTCGTGGAGCTATCGGCCTGCGTAAATTTGGCAAAAAGCGATCCGATCTTTTCCCGTG
>CAVRZH010000008.1:0-10278 GCA_963725455.1 Bryobacterales bacterium | reverse complement strand
CAGTACAACCTCAACATCCAACAACAATTGGCTGGCGGGATGGTTCTGGAGGTCGGTTACGTCGGCAATGACTCGCACAAGCTGACGTCATTGGTGGATATCGATCCTTTTCCGCTGGGTTCCAACACGCGCATCTACAATACGGATCCCTCCAATTCGGTATTCTCACAAATGCTCGAATTCAAGAATGTCGGAGTGGCAAATTACAATGCGCTGCAGGTGAACCTCAGCCGGCGCTACAGCAACAGCAGCGTGGGCAGCGTTTTTTACAACTTCGCCTATACCTGGTCGCACGAGCTTGACAACGTATCGGGCTTCCGCCAGCGGAACTCGCAGGTTCCCTATTACGATGAAAATTACTTCTGGGCTTCTGGCGATACGGACGTGCGACAGGCGCTTACGTTTTCGGGCGGGTGGGATCTGCCCTTTGATCGCCTGTGGGAAAGCGGCCCGAAACTCCTGACCAAAGGCTGGAGCCTGTATCCGATCCTGACCTGGCGCACCGGCTTTCCTCTGGATGTGAGCGCCCAGCTGTTCGCCAGTAACACCGATCCCGGCCCCGCGGGCGATGGCGACCCCAACCTGGTGCACGCCGATCTGATAGCGCCCAACGTCGCCATTTACAACGCGCACAACCAGCAAACCATCAACGGCAACACCGGGAATTACTACTTCAACCCCAACGCGTTCACCGCCGCGCCATTAGTAGCGCTGGATCAAACCGCGCAGACCGATGCCGCCGCGTTAGTGGGTCAGTTCACCGAAGGTACGCTTGGCCGCAATGCCTTTCGTGGACCCGGTGAAGTGAATTTGGACTTGGCTCTTGCCAAACATTTCAAGTTCTTCGAGGACAAGCTGGACGCGGAGTTTCGCATGGATGCCTTCAACGCTCTGAACCACGTCAATTTCGGCAATCCGAATCCGCCGGGCTGTAGCCCAGGTGCTTGTAGTCCGATCACCAATATCGACAGCCCTGAGTTTGGGCAGGTGACCACCACTCTTGGTCCACGCGTGGTGCAGCTGGCGCTGCACGTGCGTTTTTAGCTTCTGGTACGGTACTGAGGGTTGCGGACGGCGGAAGCAGGGAACTGCGGAGGCCGTCCCGTACCGGCCTTGCGGG
This sequence comes from Bryobacterales bacterium, assembly GCA_963725455.1. Lineage (GTDB taxonomy): Bacteria > Acidobacteriota > Terriglobia > Bryobacterales > Bryobacteraceae > Palsa-89. Next base: position 9,158 of record CAVRZH010000008.1, on the reverse strand, counting down.
CTGACTATGCGGGCGCAGGCATGTTCAACGACGACTTCGCCAGCGCGCCCTGCAGCACGCCGATGGCGTCGGGCTCTGCGAGGCCACGCGAAATGGAGAGCTCGGTAACGATCATATGCCGCGCGCGTTCCAGCATCTTCTTTTCGCGGAATGACAGAGGCTTTTCCGACTGTAATATCAGGAGAGTCTTCAGGACCTCGGCGATCTCGAGCAAGCTGCCGTGGCGCATCTTATCCGAGTTCTCTTTATAGCGGTCCTTCCAGTCGGCCTTGCGCTGGGCGTTGCCCTCAGCCAGGAAGCTGAGCACGCGCGCAATTTCCCCATTGCGGGTCACCTTGCGCAATCCAATCTCTTGGACATGCGAAAAGGGGACCATCACCGTCATACTGTTATAGGTGAGGCGCAAAAGATAGTAGCGCTCGAACTGCGCGCCGAAAGAACGAGTGCTGATATTCTCGACCGTTCCAATTCCGTGATTGGGATAAACGATCTTCTCGCCGATCTGAAATAAGGTCATACGTTGACCACCTTGCGCCTTGGCCTGATTGGCCCTAGTTTGGTGTTAGCCAAACTACGGACCAACCGGAAAGAAGATGTTAAGACCTAACGGGGCAACTTGTCAATAGGCTTTACAATCCACTGTTTCATCAGGGGTTTCGGTACTGTCGCGCATACACTTTCCCGTAGTGTCAATTCTGAAAACGAGAGGTCTGAGAGACCGGTCTCACCGGCGAGGTTGGAGCAAAAGGTGAATTCTCCCTGCATTATCATGGACAAGCCGCGTCTAAAGATTGACAAGTCTTTATCTCGATTTGGTGGCACGCGAAGTGCTAAGATAGTGCGCTAAAGTTACAAGCGCGAAGTATTCCTGCGTGCATTCGAGCGTGTTCGAAGCGGAGACGGCCGCTTGAGGGATCTTAAGACCCAATTCGCCAGTGCGCTGCTGTTCGTACTCACAGTGGCTGCGGTGTGCTGCGCCGTCATCAATTTCCACCAGCAAAGCCTGTATCATCTTCCAGATGTTGGAGTTACTTGGATTGACCGAGTTGCGCCCGATGGTCAAAATCAGGTGCTCGCCCTAAACGTCACTCCTGGCAGCCAGGGTTACAACGCCGGTATCCGGGCGGGCGATGTCCTGCTTCAGGTAGCTGGCAAGCCTATCGCGAAGAGCGGAGACGTACCGCAAGCGCTGCAACAAGTTGGGGTCTGGAACAAGACCGAATACATCGTGCGGCGTGACAATGTTCCAGTACCGGCGCAAGTTATTGTCGGTGAGCGTGTGCTGGACCGGTCTTTGTATTACCAATACGCAGTTGGGATCGTATACCTGCTGATTGGATTGTTTGTCTACTACCGCCGCGTCGGCGCGCCAAGATCGGTTCACTTTTACGTCCTGTGTCTCGCCTCATTCGTATTGTCCTGTTTCCATTACACAGGCAAACTGAATGCTTTTGACGAAGCAATTTACTGGGGCAATGTCGTCGCCGAAGCCCTGGCTCCCACCATCTTTTTGCACTTTTGCCTGGTATTTCCGGATCGCCCGGCTTGGCTAAAACGAACTGGCGTCAGCACGCTCTTGTACTTACCTGCTACTTTACTTTTGGCAGTCTATGTTCTGATGGCCAAGGGGATGCTGCAAGTGGCAGTGTCTCCCGTAGAGGTGAACTGGTTCCTGGACCGGCTGGAGTTGCTGTTGCTCAGCGTTTTGTACCTGGCGGGTACCCTGGTGCTGGCGCTGAAGACCCCGCATGCCGACGACCCGCTGGTCCGCCGGCAGCTAAAGTACATGCGGAACGGTGCGCTGCTCGGTGTGGTGCCGTTTACTTTGATCTATTCGGTGCCATATCTGTTTGGAGCGCTTCCTGGGCATTACCAAAAGATGGCGGTGCTCTCGCTCATCCTGGTGCCGCTCACCTGGGCTTATGCCATCCTGCGCTATCGCCTGATGGATGTCGACATCATCTTTCAGCAGGGCTACGTTTATACCCTGGCAACGCTGGCGGTGCTGGGGATTTTCTACGGCCTGATTTTTTCATTCACGCGCCCTGAAAATTTGAGCCCGGCCGCCATCGTCTTCCTGGTTCTGTTCGCCACCTTCATTTTCCAGCCCATTCGGGACTGGTTGCAGGAACAGCTGGACCGGTATTTCTTCTATAAGGATCGCTACGATTACCGGCGCACGCTTATCGAATTCGCGCGGGAGCTGGGATCGGAAACGAATCTGGATGAGATGCTGCACTCGGTGGGAGACCGTTTGCTGCATACCCTTTCCATTCAGCATGTGGCGTTCTTTCTTTCAAGCGATGGATCGAAGCATGACCATGACGATTTCCATCTGCACATGACGCTCGGCAATCGCAAGGAACGGAATCAAAAGCAGCCGCAGGCATTCGATCTTAGCTTCCTGAGCGCGCATCCGGGCAAGCCTTACCTGTTTTTCGAGCGGACGCGCCATTTGCTGGACGCCGTGTCGCACGAATGGCCGGTTGCGGTGCGCCGCACGATCTCAGAGCTGGATTTGACCTACTACTTCCCCTGTACGGTGCGGGGCCGGACCATCGCGTATCTGGCGCTGAGCCGGACCGATAAGGGCGATTTTCTCTCCAGCGACGACGTGGAATTGCTGACCACGCTGGCCGGCTACGTCAGCATCGCGGTGGAGAATGCGCGATTGTATAGTTCACTGCAACGCAAGGTGGAGGAATACGAGCGCCTGAAGGAGTTCAGCGAGAACATTGTCGAATCCATCAACGTTGGGATTTTGGCGGCCGATCTGAACGACTGTGTAGAGAGCTGGAATACGCAGATCGAGCGGCTGACAGGCATTCCGCGGGATGCCGCGCTGGGCCGGCCCCTCTCCGAGCTGTTCCCTGCGGAGTTGTGTGAAATGTTCGATCAGGTGCGGGGCCAGACCGGCGTTCACAACATCTATAAATTCGTTTTGCCGGCCCCGGCCAATGCTGCCGCGGCTGTGGCCCACGGAAACGGCCATGGCAGCGGAAATGGAAACGGCAGCGGCCATGGCAATGGGAACGGGCAGGGGAATGGAACCGGAAAGACCGGCGTCCCGGCCGTACACATCCTGAACCTGGCGATCGCGCCGCTGGTATCAAAGGACCTGCAGCAGATTGGCCGGCTGATCATCTTCGACGACGTTACGGACCGCGATGAGCTGGAACGCCGGCTGGTGCAGGCCGACAAGCTCAGCTCCATCGGGCTACTGGCGGCTGGTGTGGCGCATGAAGTGAACACGCCTCTCGCGGTGATTTCCACCTATGCTCAGATGCTGGCCAAGCAGATCTCCGAAGACGAGCAGAAATCGAAATTGCTGGACAAGATCGCCAAGCAAACCTTCCGCGCCAGCGAAATCGTCAACTCCCTGCTCAGCTTTTCGCGGACTTCGACCACCGAGTTCGTGGAAGTGGACGTGAGCAAGGTGATCCAGGAAACCTTGAATCTGTTGGAGCACCAGCTGAAAAAGTCGGGCGTGGAAGTGAAGCTGGAGACTCCAGCCGTGCTTCCGGCCGTCAAGGGTAACGCAGGCAAGCTGCAACAGGTGTTCCTGAATCTGTTTTTGAACGCGCGCGACGCCATGGACGCGGGCGGCACACTCACCGTCCACGCCTGGAGCGAGGGAGGGTTCGCGCGTATCGACGTGGCGGACAACGGGCAAGGGATCGCGCCGGAGCATCTGGAGCGCATCTACGATCCGTTCTTCACTACCAAAGGGGCGCGCAAGGGAACGGGCCTCGGGCTCTCGGTCAGCTACGGAATCGTGCGCGAGCATGGCGGTACCATTGAGGTTGATAGCCATTTAGGAATTGGCTCACGATTCCGCGTGGAGTTGCCATTAGCAAGAAAGCCGGTGCATGCCTGATCGATTTCCCCCCGATGAACCAACCTCCCTTCCCAAAGGCCGAATCTTAGTAATCGACGACGAAGTGGACATCCGCGAAAGCCTGGAGACGTTGTTGTGCCTGGAAGGCTACGCGGTGGAATTGGCGCAAAATGGCGGCGATGGTCTGCGCCGCGCCGAGGCCGCCAATTACGACATGATCCTGCTGGACCTGATGATGCCGGATCGCTCCGGCATGGAAGTGCTGCGCGAGATCCGTGAGCGCGACACGGAAACGCCGGTCTTCATGATCACCGCCTATGGGTCGGTGGAAGTGGCTGTCACGGCGCTCAAGAACGGCGCCAACGATTATTTCTCCAAGCCGTGGGACAACGAGAAGCTGCTAATCGAGATCGATCGCATGATCGCGCATAGCCGCTTGGCGCGCGAGAACGCGCAGCTTAAGAAGGCTCTCAAACAGCAGTACAGCTTTCCCAACATCATCGGCAAGAACGACCGTATGCTGCGTATTCTGGATCTGGTGACGCAGGTGGCCACCAGCCGCGCCACCATCCTGATCACCGGTGAAACGGGCACCGGCAAGGAGCTGATCGCCAAAGGCATTCATGCGAACTCAGCGCGGGCGGACCAGCCGTTCGTCGCCGTGAATAGCGGATCGGTGCCGGCGGATCTGCTGGAATCGGCGCTCTTTGGGCATGTTAAGGGCGCGTTCACCGGCGCCATCACGGCTCGCAAGGGCTATTTTGAAACCGCCAACAAGGGCACCATCTTCTTCGACGAGATCGGAACCATTAGTTGGGAGACACAGGCCAAACTATTGCGCGTGATTCAGGAGCGCGAGTTCATGCCGGTGGGGTCGGCGGAGACAATTAAAGTGGATGTCCGCATCATCGCCGCGACCAATGCCGAGCTGAAAAAGCTGGTCGACGAGGGCAAGTTTCGCGAGGATCTGTATTATCGGCTCAACGTGATCAATCTGGCGCTGCCGCCGCTGCGCGATCGCAAGGAAGATATTCCGCCGCTGGTGGAACATTTCTTAACGAAATTCAGCCGCGAGAATGAAAAGTTCCTGGACCCCGAGGGCAAGAGTTTATTGCGTTTTGAACCGGACGCCATGCAGTTGCTGATGGATTACAACTGGCCCGGCAACGTGCGTGAGTTGGAGAATGCCGTCGAGCGCGCGGTGGTGCTGGCCTCTCAAACGTTAGTTCCAGTCGACGTGCTGCCGGACTCTATTCTCCAGGAGGGCGGCGTAAAGATCCGCCGCGATGAGACGGGCGCGCTCCCCGCCGATGCGTCTTTGCCCGAAATCCTGGCCGATTTCGAGCGGCGCAAGATCATCGACGCACTGGAGGCGGTGAACTGGAGCCAGACCGAGGCGGCCGAAAAGCTGCGCATTCCGCTGTCGACGCTGAACCAGAAGATCAAGCGGCTAAGCATCGAGATCAAGCGCAAGGGCGGGGCCGCGGGGTAGCCGCCGTCAGCTTAACTATTTCGGCGGTGGCGCCACCGGCCAGTTCCCGTCGAACGGCGGCCAGTTCGGCGCCATCGCTTCCTGCTCCGGATACATCATCGCGCTGTAGATTGCCCGGATCTTGCCCTGCTCGATCACAAACCACTCGCTGAACAGATTGCGCCGCATCGCCACGCCCGGCTTGCGCTCGAACAGGCCCAGGCCCAGCACCACGCCCGCTTCTTCATCCACAATCGGATAGCGCCGCGCCGTCACCGCGAATATATTGGCCATCGCGCCGTTCGACGTGCAGTCGCTAAGCTCACCATTCGGAAGCTTGCGCTGCGTGGTCGCAAAGCCATTCTCCAGCCGTATGCAGCCCGGATGTGCGATGATCAACGTCCCATCGTGCGCCGTCAGTCCGTCGAAGTAGCTGTTGGTGATCGCGACCATGTCCGCGCGCGACAGGCGCTCGCTCTTCGGAACCACGCGCTCCGCTGGCGGATGCGCGGTTAGGTTGTCGGGATCGTGGAACGCGGCGTTCGCCTGTGCACCGGCCGAAACACCGATGCCCGCATCACCCTTCCGCGACACGTACCACTCGGCCTCGCTGACTTTGTGGTCCACCACTTTCAAACGCACGGTGACTATGTCAGTGCCACTCTCTTCTTCGAGCGTTCCAAAATATCCCGCCTGCCCGCTCTCGGTGTCGAAGTACCTGCGCTGCACTTTGCCGAGCTCTTTCGCGCTCTTCCACAATCCCTCGCGGCCCGGACGTCGGACGATGGCGTTTTCGGTCTCACGGTAGCCCACCGTAAGTGGCGCAGCCGCCGGATTGTGCTGCATTACGGCATTCAGATACTGATCGAGCGTGGTCTTCAGACAAGCGCGGTCACAGCCGGCGCCATAGGCGCTTCCTAGCGCGATAACTCCGAATAGGACAAAACGGTACATGGCGGTATTGTATCGCCTGCGTTGCCTCGCGTGCGCTGCAATTCGAGTAATTGAAATCAAACGGATCGTGCCTAGGGATCATGTATGATGAGCGGCGGGAGATTCTATGCAGCAAGTCCTGTTATGCGCGTGCATGCTCGGCATCGTCCGGTTGTTGTCGGCGACGGTGCAGTTGGATTCCGGCATGATCTCGGGCGTGAGCGGTGCGAGCTCGGAGGTTCAGGTATACAAGGGAATCCCCTATGCAGCGCCGCCCGTCGGCAACCTGCGCTGGCGCGAACCGCAGCCGGCAAAGCCTTGGGCGGGTGTTCGAAAGGCGGATCAATTTGGGGCGATTTGCACGCAACCGGCGTTTCGCGGTGGGAATCCTTCCGCGCCGCCGCGCAACATGAGTGAAGACTGCCTGTTCCTCAACGTCTGGACTGCGGCTACATCGGCCCAGGACCGGCGGCCGGTGATGGTTTGGATTCACCCCGGCGGCTATACAACCGGCTCGGGGTCCACGCCCGGTTTCGATGGCGAAGGGCTGGCAAAGAAGGGCGTGGTGCTGGTTACAATCAACTACCGGCTGGGTGTGTTTGGATTTTTCTCGCATCCCGAATTGAGCAAGGAGTCCGAGCACCACGCGTCGGGAAATTATGCGCTGATGGATCAGGTGGCCGCGCTCGGCTGGGTGCGGAGAAATATCGCTGCGTTCGGAGGCGATCCGCAACGCGTGACGGTGTTTGGCAATTCCGCTGGATCGTCGAGTATTGCGAATCTCATGGGATCGCCCCGCGCAAAGGGTTTGTTCCAGCGCGCGGTGGGTGAAAGCGGCGCGTGGATGGGACTCTCTGTTACGCCCATGCGGACGCTGGCGGAAGCGGAACAAGCGGGGGTAAAGATCGCCGAAGCATTGCACGCTCAAACTTTGGATGACCTGCGGGCGATGCCGGCGGGCGAATTGCTCAAAGGCGGCCGCGCTGGCGGTCCCGTGATCGATGGATGGTTTCTTCCCGAAGATGTCGCAGCTATTTTCGCCCAGCACAAGCAGAACGATGTGCCGTTGCTGGCCGGATCGAACAAAGACGAAGGAACGTTCTTTCTGCAGCCCACCACGGCCGAGAAATTTATTGAGCGTTCGCGCCAGCGCTACGGCGACCAGTCGGATGCGTTCCTGAAGCTTTACCCGGCTGGTTCCGATGAGGAAGCAACCGCGTCGCAACTAGCCGCATTTCGCGACGAGTTGGCATTTGTCATGCGAATCTGGGCGCGTGCGCAAAGCAAGACCGGGCACTCCAAGACGTTTCTCTATTACTTCACGCACAATCCTCCGCCGCCGGTTGGGGCCAGCGCCCGGGGCGCGATGGGCACGGGAGCTACTCACGGCTCCGAGGCGCAGTATATTTTTCAAAACCTGCTCCCGCCACGCGCCTGGACGGATTTGGACCATCAGGTTTCGGATATGCTTTCGTCCTATTGGGTCAACTTTGCGACCAATGGCGATCCCAACGGCAAAGGGCTTGCCAAGTGGCCCGCTTTCGATCGCAAAAACGACCGGCCGATGGTGCTGGGCGATCAGGCCGAAGTAGCGCCGGAGCCGAATCGGGCTCAGCTGGCGTTTTTCGAAGCGATCTATGACAAGGAGCGGGGAGGCGAGCACTAACGCCCGAAGGGAACCGCGTCTTCGATGTGAATCCGAAAGCTCAAGACGGATACGGGCCCGCGAACTTCGTTGTAGCCGGGGTTGGTGATATGCTGCCAATCGGCGGAGAAGGATACTCCTCGCCAGATGTGCGCGGTGTAATAGGTCTCGAAGATTTTCTCCAGGCCGTAAGTGAGGCCCCCATCGCCCAATAAAAATCCGAGACCGCCCAGCGCGAGATATTCGCGATGATCGCCCGAGATTCCATTCGTTACGAAGGCTGCGCCGATCTTGTCGTTCGGACGATGCCACAGCCTGCCATAGAGATCGGAGCCGATGGAAGCGGTGCGATCAATCTCTGTATACGCAAACGACTCGGTAGCGCCATTATTCCAGCCGAGACGTCCGAAGGCCCGCCATTGGCTGGTCAGGGGCTGCTCGATGTTTACTCCGAATCCATACTTCACGCGGCCTTGCTCGCGATACCTGGTAATGTCGGGAACCGCGTCCTCGCCCGAGAGATAGCCATCGATCGCCTCCCGATAGCTGCCCATGTTGGCGTGATTGACGAAACTCAGCAGGCGAACGATGGTGGTCCTTCCCGGAAAAAGCCCGCGATGCAACTCCAGTTCCCAGTTTTCCGCGCGCGCACGAGCCAGATCCCAATCGAGCGTAATTCCGTTGGCGACAGTCGGCATCAGCATCTCGCCGAAGCGAAACACCCAGTTGCGGTCGTAATATTCCATCAACAATCCGTAAGTGTAACCACGGGTGTCGGCCGCATAGTCATATGCGCCGTTGTTGTCCACGGCCCAGTTCATGAACTGCAGGTGGCTGTCGCTGCCCACCGAGTTCACGTCGAAGAAGTCCACCGTGCTCATCTTTCCCAATCGAAATTCCAGCCGGCGAACAGGCAGCGTGGAAGCCAGCGACAAGGGATTCCGAGTGGCTTCGCCATATTCGCTGCTGAGCGGCAGCGTATAGTGGAGCATCTCGCGAGCCATGTAGGGCGCTTTCGAAAGGCTCGGATTCCGCACGACGTCCAGGTTAGTGAAGCCGGCGATCCCCAGCGCATTGCTGAGACCGCCTCCGCCGGCTTCCTCCACGTCCGCCAGGATTTCGAGGTTCTTGGTGATTTGAAATCCCGTGTACAGCGTCAGGACGCGGGAGGTGGCATGTTCGGCATTGGGCTGAAAACTATTTGGGCCGCTATACGCAGCCGGAAAGGAACCGTGCTGCTGGCGGATGAAATTGGCCTGGCCGGAAACGCT
>CAVRZH010000007.1:0-11836 GCA_963725455.1 Bryobacterales bacterium | reverse complement strand
AACGATTCCACCAGCCTTTTCCGCGATCTGGATCCGGTGCGTTTCCGCGAGTTGAATCACAATCCGATCGCGCTGCTGTCGGAAATTCCGCTCGCCAAGTTGGAGCGCCGCGCCGGAGAGCTGGTGCTGCACAGCCGCATCAACTACGCCTATCGCCGCCTGCAAGAATACCTGCGGGCCGATCGCACCTGGGGCGCCGCGCACGCAGGCGCTCTCCGGCCCCGCCCGGTGGCTTATTTCTCCGCCGAGTTCGGGCTGCACGAATCGCTCCCGATTTATTCGGGCGGTCTGGGCGTCCTGGCCGGCGACCACATCAAGAGCGCGTCCGATCTGGACATTCCGCTGGTCGGAATCGGCCTGTTTTACAGCCAGGGCTATTTCCGCCAGCGCCTGGATCGCGACGGCTGGCAGCAGGAAGAATACCTGCAGACCGACGTCAGCCAGCTTCCCATGTCGCCGGCCATCGGCAAGAATGGCGAGCCCGTCGCCGTGCAGCTGGAAACTCGCAGCGGCATTATCCGCGCCAAAGTCTGGCGGGTGAAAGTGGGCCGGTGCGACTTGCTGTTGCTGGATTCGAACGTCGAGGGCAACGCGCCCGAGGATCGCGAGCTCACCTCGCGCCTCTACGGTGGCGACGGCCGCATTCGCATTCGCCAGGAGCTGCTGCTCGGCGTCGGCGGATTCCGCGCCTTGAAAGCCATGGGCATCACGCCCGGCGTGCTGCACCTGAACGAAGGTCATAGCGGATTCGTGGTGATGGAAGCCATCGCCAACCGGATGCAGGAGGAAGGAATCACCTTCCAGCAAGCCGTGCCGCGCGTCTCGCGCGAAGTGGTTTTCACCACCCACACTCCGGTCCCCGCCGGGCACGATCGCTTTAGCGCCAGCCTGATCGAAGAGCATCTGGGCCCGGTCGGCGAGCGCCTCGGCCTTTCCGACCGCCAGCTCATGGACCTGGGCCGCGAGATTTCCGGCAACGAATACGAAGAGTTTTGCATGACTGTGCTCGGCCTGAAGCTATCGCGCCGCGCCAACGCGGTCTCGGCGCTGCATGGCGAAGTCTCGCGCGCCATGTGGACCGGCCTCTATCCAGGCAAGCTCGAGGACGAGGTGCCCATCGGCCACATCACCAACGGCGTCCACGTGCCCACCTGGCTTGCGCCGCAGATGTTTCGCCTCTACGATCGCCACCTGGGAACCGGCTGGCACGAACACAGCGGGGAATCGCACACCTGGGAGGGGATTGAGAATATCGACGACGGCGAGCTGTGGGAAACGCACGGCGCCTTGAAGCTCCGGCTGCTGGAATTCGTGCGCCGCCGCGCCGTGGAGCAATCCCAGCGCCGGGGCGAATCGCCCGAAACTTTGCAGAGGCTCAGCCGCGTGCTCAGCCCGGATGCTCTCACCATCGGATTCGCGCGCCGCTTCGCCACCTACAAGCGCGCCAACTTGATCCTGGCCGATATCGAAAAGCTGGCTTCCATGGTCAACGATCCCAAGCGTCCCGTGCAGTTCGTCTTCGCGGGCAAAGCGCACCCGCGGGACGAACCGGGCAAGCGAGTATTGCAGCAAATTGCGGAACTGATGCGGGATCACCAGTTCGCGGATAAATTCGTCTTCGTCGAAGACTACGACATCAACGTCGGCCGCCTCTTCGTCCAGGGCGTGGACGTCTGGCTGAACAATCCCCGCCGTCCGCTCGAAGCCTCCGGCACCAGCGGGCAGAAGGTGGTGTTGAACGGCGGCCTCAACCTCTCCGTTCTGGACGGCTGGTGGGCCGAAGCTTACGATGGCCTGAACGGTTTCGCCATCGGAACCGGCAGAACGCATTCCAACATGAATGTTCACGATACCCGCGACGGCGAAGATCTCTACCGCACCTTGCGCGAAGAAGTGATCCCGCTTTACTACCAGCGGGACCGCGACGGTTTGCCGCGCGGCTGGATCAAACGCATGAAGCGCACCATCCGCACCCTGGGCTGGCGCTTCAACGCCAATCGCATGGTGATGGATTACACGCTCAAATGCTACGTGCCCGCCGCGGGCGGCACCTCCAGCGAAATGAACTCGCACGGCTAAACCGGCCGTTTGTCACTTTGCGCGCCGGCCAGAGTCTATTGGGCATGGCTACTGTTACCGATCGCGACGGCAAGTCCAAGACCGCTTCCGCCGTCGACGCCCAGCATTATCCCGAGCAAAACGAGGTTCCCCAAGACCATCCTCTGGTGTCCGATGGCGCGGACATTGAAGCCATCCAAGCCCGCGCCTACGAGCTGGGGATCGAGCGCGGATGCCCGCACGGCTCCTCCGATCAGGATTGGCATCGCGCCGAACAGGAGCTGCGAGCGAAGAACGGCGATCAGCGCATCTCCGATAAACTCCACGAAAGCTCCGGCTCCGTGCAGCGCTAAGTCCCCTCTCCATTCTGGCTTCTGACTTCTGACTTCTGACTCCTGTCTTCAGGCTTCTGACTTCTCGCGCGCCGTTTCAACCACCATCCAACCGCCAGCACACCAATCGTGCCCACCGCCTCCGCCGCATATCGCAAGCCATCGCTCGGAGCGAATCTTTCCACCGTGAATGCGTCGGTCATGATCATTTGCCCGGCCACTCTTCCCAGCAGCGCCGCGCCAATGTAGACGATCACCGGATAGCGGTCCATCAAAGCCACCAGCAGCCCGCTCGCAAAAATCACCAGGGGGATGCTGACGCCCAGGCCGAACAGCAACAGCTCAAAGCTCCCGTGCGCCAGCGCCGCGATGGCCAGCATGTTATCGGTGGACATGGTGACGTCCGCCACGATGATGAACCACATCGCTTTCCAGAAACTGGTGAGTTTCGTCGCCGAGGATTCGAGCGGCGGCTCCTCGCGAAACAGGCCCACCGCGATCCACAAGACCGCGGCCCCGCCTACAATCTGCAGAAACTTCACGTGCAATAATCGCGCGGCGAAATAAGTGGCAGTCACCAGCGCGGCCACGGCGCAAGCAGCTCCCGCGATCATGGCGCGCTTCCGCAGAGGCCCAGGCAGCGCCTTCGCGGCTGCGGCGATCACCACCGCGTTGTCGCCGCTCAAGGTCAGGTCTACCAGAACAATCGAGATCAGACTGGCGATGAACTGCCAATGCCGTTGGATTAAATTCATCGCCTGAAAGAGTAACGCCCAGCGTAACCCGCACCGTCATTCTAGCGTGCCTCTCAGGGAGTGATAAACTGGCATTCCAGTACATGAGCCCAGTAGCCCATCCCTGTCAGCCATCCCTTTAATGAAATGACGCGAACTCTTATCACCAGGAAAACATGCTGGATCGTTGCGGCCACGCTTGCTATGCTTGCGTGCGGCGCCATTCCGAGCCATGCCGCCGACCCGGACACCGGCGCGCTGGACGTCATACGCGTCCGGCCGAACTTCTATATGATCGCGGGCGCGGGCGGCAACATCGGCGTGCAGATCGGCTCAGATGGCATCGTGCTGGTGAACGCGGGAACCGAAGCGGCAACCGGCGAGGTTCTGGCTGCGCTCCGGAAGCTGACGCCCCTGCCCATCCGCTACGTCATCGATACCAACGCGGAAGCCGATTTCGTGGGCGGCAACGGCAAGCTGGCCAAAGCCGGTAAAACCATTTTCACCAATGTGCTGGGCAATCCCGCGCTGGCCGACGCCATGACCAATGGTGGCGCGGCCGCCATTCTGGCGCACGACAGCATCATGCAGCGCATGAGCGCCCCCACCGGCAAAACCGCTCCCTTTCCCGACGACGATCTGCCCACCGAAGCTTTTTACCCCAAGCGCTACACGCTGCGCATGAACGACGAAGGCATCGAGATTCTTTATCAACCGGCGGCCCATAGCAACGCCGACAGCATCGTACTCTTCCGCGGATCGGACGTGGTGGTGGCCGGCGACATATTGGACAAAACCCGCTTTCCCGTCATCGACCTTGCCAACGGCGGCAGCATCCAAGGTGAGATCGAGGCACTGAACAAACTCATTGAACTGGCCATCCCGCCCATCCCTTTCATCTATCACGGGGCCGGAACATACGTCATTCCGGGCCACGGGCGGCTCTGTGAACAGATGGAGGTGGTTGACTACCGCGACATGGTGGTGGTGGTGCGCGACACGATCGCCGACCTGATCAAGCAGGGCATGACGCTGGATCAGATCAAGGCGGCGCATCCGGCCAAGCCGTATGAGACGCAGTACGGGACCGAAGAGGGTTCTACCAGCGCGTTCGTCGAGTCGATCTACAAGAGCCTGACGGCCGAGAAGAAATAAGCATGCGACATTCCCATCAAATATTCGCGTTCGCGATTGCAATCGCTTTTCCCTTGCTTGCGCAACCACCAGGAGGCCGTCGAGGCGGCCCGCCGCCGGATCCGAAAGCAGCAGCGCCCATCGATTTAACCGGTTACTGGGTCTCCATCGTTACCGAAGACTGGCGCTATCGCATGGTCACCCCCGCGCCGGGCGACTACCAGGGTGTTCCCATGACACGCGCCGCGGTGAAAATCGCCGATGCCTGGGATCCAGCCAAGGATGCAGCGGCGGGCGAACAATGCAAATCCTATGGCGCGCCCGCAATCCTACGGGTTCCCGAACATCTTCACATCAGCTGGCAGGATGATAAAACCCTGAAGATGGACGTCGACGCCGGTAAGCAGACCCGTCTTTTTCATTTTGGCGATTGGAAGGCGCCCTCGGCCGAATCCACGCTACAGGGCGATTCGCTGGCCGAATGGGAAATGCAGCGCGCCGGACCCAAGATTGAAGGCGGATCGTTGAAAGTGACCACGTCTCATCTTAAGGCCGGCTACCTGCGCAAAAACGGCGTCCCGTATAGCGATAACGCCGCGCTCACCGAGTATTACGATCTGGTCCACGAACACAACGGGGATCAATTGCTGGTGGTGACCATCGTGGTCACGGACCCCATGTATCTGCGCGAACCTTTTATCATCAGTTCCCACTTCAAGAAGCTGGCGGACGATTCCGGCTGGAAACCCTCGGAATGCTCGTCGCGGTGGTGAGGAGTAATTGAAGTGGTGAGGAGAGACGTTGAAAATGACATTCAATAAAATCGGTATCTATTTGGTGATAATTCTCGCGGCAAGCCTGCCGGCACTGGCGGAAATCGATCTGTCCGGCTCCTGGGCTTCCAAGAATCACGAGGACAACCTGGAGCGCGGCGCCGGTCCCAACCCGGACGACTGGACGGGCCTGCCCTTCAACGACGCAGGCCGCGCCAAGGCCCTGGCCTTTTCGCAGTCCATCATCTCCATGCCGGAGCGCATCTGCTGGTTCCAAACCCAGTGGCACATCGCGGCCGGACCGTTCAGCCTCAAGATCTGGAGCGAGAACGATCCGCTGACCGGCAAAATCCAGGCCTGGGTGATCGGCGGCTGGGAGACTCGCGCGCCCATGACCATCTGGATGGACGGGCGTCCGCAGCCATCCAAGAATGCGCCGCACGATCAGACCGGTTTCACCACCGGAAGCTGGCATGGCGACGTGCTCACCGCTTACACCACGCACATCAAGAGCGGCTATATTCGCCGCAACGGCGCGGCCAGCAGCGATGAAGCCACCATCACCACCACGTTCTTCCGCCACGGAGACATGCTGACATTGGCGCTGGTGATGGAAGACCCGGTCTTCCTCACCGAACCGTATATCCTGACGCGGTCCTACATGCTCACTCCCACGCCGGTGGCCGTCGCCGGGCCGCCCTGCATCGTCGGATACGAGGGCGTGGAGGAAGGCCGCGTTCCGCATTATCTTCCCGGGAAAAATCCGTTCGTCGGCGAGATGGATAAGATTTATCACATCCCGCAGGAAGCCTCCCTGGGCGGCGCCGAAACAATGTACCCGGCTTTTCGCGATAAGATCAAGGATAAATTCGTAATCCCACCGAAGTGCACGCGGAATTGCGGCGCCCCGCCGCTCGGCCCGGGCCCGAATTAGCAGAACGCGAGTGGCCGAGCCGCGACCGTGAGGGAACCGGTCCCAGCCGCCCTGTTCAGCAGCAGCCCGTTAGGCCGTTTTCACCTTTTGCCGCGGTCGGACGCGCATAGAGACCGGGATTATTTCGACGCGCCTCTTGACGAAGGCGCTCAAATTCCTCCCGGCCCTGACAGAGATAATCGTCGATCTTTTCGCGATTTGCCAAATAAAATGCCAATGACCCGAGGATCTGCTCTAGCGTCAGCGCCGGAAAAGATTCCGCAATCCCTTCTGGAGACTCGCCGCGCAGGAACGCATACACTACAGAGTCCAGGGACACCCGGGTTCCGGCGATGAGATAGGCACCGGAATGTTCCTCGACGTAGTCCTTTGCCATGCCTCATTATATGCACCGTAGCCTTCCAGTAACCACGCTCCCCAGCTTGCGTTGTCTCCAGAATCAATCTCTTCCCCGCACGCAGCTTCCGATTCGATTTCCCCGATGCTAGTCTCAAACCGATTGCCCCATGTCCCCAGCCTCTCCGCTTTCGCCTCAACTTCGCCCGCCGTGCGAAAAAAATGCGCCGCACCTCACATCACCTCCTCCCCCCCCCTCGTGCCTCCAACCCCAATCCCCAATCCCAGCGATGTCTGCAGGACATCGCCCCAACCGCCTCCATCGGTTACGATAAAAGTATCCCCATGGGCGCCGCCAGCGTAGACGTGAAGAAAACTGTCAATCTTCCCCGGACCGACTTTCCGATGAAGGCCAACCTCGGCCAGATGGAGCCTAAAATGCTCCAGCGCTGGCAAACTGAGGACCTTTACGCGAAGATCCGCGCCTCCCGCGCCGGCCGCCCCATGTACGTGCTCCACGACGGGCCGCCTTACGCCAACGGCAACATCCACCTGGGCACCGCGCTCAACAAAATCCTCAAGGATTTCATCGTCAAGCTCAAAACTATGGAGGGCTACGATTCGCCCTACATCCCCGGCTGGGATTGCCACGGCCTGCCCATCGAGAACAAAGTCGACAACGAGCTCGGCGCCAAGAAAGCGCAAATGACCGCCGCGCAGATCCGTGGCGTGTGCCGCAGGTACGCCGCCAAGTACGTCGATCTCCAGCGCGCCGATTTCGTCCGCCTCGGCGTCCTCGGCCGCTGGCAGGACCCCTATCTCACCATGAGCGCCGAGTACGAATCGGTGATCGCGGGCACCTTCGTCGAAGTACTGGATCGCGGCTACGTATATAAAGGACTCAAAACCGTCAACTGGTGCATTCACGATCGCACCGCGCTCGCCGAAGCCGAAATCGAATACGAGGATCACACCAGTCCCTCCATTTGGGTTCGTTTTGCGCTCACTTCCGACCCTGCCGCCATCGATCCCGCACTGGCCGGCCGTAAAGTCTACGGCGTCATCTGGACCACCACGCCTTGGACCATCCCGGCCAACGTCGGCATCGCGTATCATCCGAAATTCGAGTATGTGGCTGTTGAAGTTGGCGACGCGGTCTACATCGTCGCGCTCGAATTGCTGGAAGTCACGGCTAATAAACTCGGCTGGGAGAACTTTAAGACGCTCGCCGCTTTCCCCGGAGCGAAACTCGAAGGCGTCATCTTCCGCCATCCGTTTCTCGAACGCGATTCGCTTGGCATTCTCGGCGATCACGTCACGCTCGAACAAGGCACCGGTGCGGTTCATACCGCCCCCGGCCACGGCCAGGAGGATTTTGAAATCGGCGTCAAGTACGGGCTGCCCGTCTATTGCCCGGTCGATCCCGCGGGTAAATTCTTTCACGCCGAAGGCGCGGCCGGCCGCCTGCCCGAATCGATCATCGGGAAAACGGTGTGGGAGGCGAACCCCATCGTGAGCGAGCTTTTGAAATCGCACGGCGCGCTGCTCGGCGAAGAGAAGATCCAACACAGTTATCCGCATTGCTGGCGCTGCCACAACGCGACAATTTTCCGCGCCACCGAACAATGGTTCGTCGGCATGGAGCGCAACGATTTGCGCGCCCGCACTCTCAAAGCCATCCAGGACGTGAAGTGGAAGCCCGAATGGGGCGATGAGCGCATGTCTAACATGATCGCCACGCGTCCCGATTGGTGCATTTCGCGCCAGCGCGTCTGGGGCGTGCCCATCATCGCGTTCTACTGCGAAAAGTGCCAGGAGCCGATGACCGAGCGCAAGGTTCTGGATCGCGTTGTCGAGCTTTTCCGCCAGCATACCGCGGACGTTTGGTACGAACGGTCCGCTGCCGATCTGGTCGGTCCCGGGGTCGCGTGCGCGCGCTGCGGCGCCACGGAATTCCGAAAAGAGAGCGACATTCTGGACGTCTGGTTCGATTCCGGCTCCAGTCATCTCGCGGTACTTACGCCTCAGAACGGGCTGCCCTGGCCCGCCAACATGTATCTGGAAGGCGGCGATCAATATCGCGGCTGGTTCCACAGTTCCCTGCTCATTGGGGTCGCGCTCAAAGGCGCCGCGCCTTACCGCGAATGCGCCACCAACGGCTGGACGCTGGATGAGCTCGGTCGCGCCATGTCGAAATCGCTCGGGATCGGTGTCGATCCGGAAGAAGTGATCAAGAAATTCGGGGCAGACGTGCTGCGCCTGTGGGTTTCCTCGGTCGATTTCGTCGAAGACGTGCGTCTCTCCGACACCATCCTCGAACGTCTCAGCGAAGCGTACAAGATTTTTCGCAACAAGGTTTTCAAGAACGCGCTCGGCAACTTGTACGACTTTCATCCGGATTCCGACGCTGTTCCTTTTCCCGAGCTTCCGGAAATCGATCAGTGGATTTTGTTGAAGGCCGAAGAATTGGTCGCCGAATGCCGCGCCCGCTACGACGAATACGCGTTTCACAAGGTCTATCGCGCGATTTACGATTTCGCGACTACTGACCTCAGCGCCGTATGGGTGGACATCGTCAAGGATCGTCTTTACACCGCCGCGGCGAAATCGCACAGCCGCCGGTCCGGGCAAACCGCGATATATCGCATCGCCTATGCCCTGGTTCGTCTGCTCGCGCCGCTGATGTCGTTCACCACCGAAGAGGTCTGGGGCTACTTACCGAAGCCGGCCGGCAGTCCCGACAGCGTTCACCTGGCATTGCTACCGGAACCGAGCGAATTAACGGATGGGATCACCGTTC
This sequence comes from Bryobacterales bacterium, assembly GCA_963725455.1. Taxonomy (GTDB): domain Bacteria; phylum Acidobacteriota; class Terriglobia; order Bryobacterales; family Bryobacteraceae; genus Palsa-89. The sequence continues at coordinate 2,735 of CAVRZH010000007.1, read as the reverse complement.
TGGAGCGCGAGCGTCTGGTCCACTGGGACAACCTGATGCTCATCCGCGAGCAGGTTTTGAAAGCGCTTGAGCTTGCGAGAGAGGAGAAACGGATCGGCAAATCGCTCGAAGCGAAAGTGCTTTTGACTGCCGGCTTCGACCTGCACCCGCTGCTCAGCCAGTACATCGAGGATCTGCCCGCGCTATTCATTGTTTCCCAAGTAAAGCTGCTGACCGGAATCGATAATGGCGTTTCCATCGAAATCCAGCGCGCCGACGGAACAAAATGCGAACGCTGTTGGAAATATACATTGGATGTAGGCAGCGATGCCGAATTCCCCACGCTGTGCGCGGCTTGTAGTGATGCCATTAAGTAGAAGGCTGGTTCCATTTCTGATCGCCGTCGGCGTGGTGCTGCTGGATCGTGTCACGAAGGGCCTCATCCAGGCGCATCTTTCGGCTTACGACACCATCACCGTAATACCGGGATTGTTCAACATCGTCCATAGCGAGAATCCGGGCATCGCTTTCGGCATGCTGGCGGACGCTTCCGGCGTCTGGCGCGACGTTTTGCTGATCGGATTTTCCGCCGCCGTTCTCATCGGGATTTCTATCATGCTGCTGCGTCCCTCCAGCCGGCTGGACGCGCTTCTGCGCACGGCCCTGGGCTTCATCCTGGGCGGCGCCTTCGGAAACCTGTATGATCGAATTGTCCGCGGTACCGTGACGGATTTCATCGAAGTGCACGCCGGCCAGCACTATTTTCCGGCCTTTAACGTGGCCGACAGCGCCATTACCGTGGGCGCTTGCCTGCTGCTGCTGGACATGTGGTGGGCCAAGGAGCGAAGAGTGAGCCATGTTCCCGAAATTAATATCGATCGGTAGTTTTTTTATTCCCACCTACGGAACGCTGGTGGCCATTGGATTTTTGGCCGCGCTGTGGGTGGTCATCCGTCTGGCCAAACGCGCCAATATGCCGGCGGAGACCATCACGAACCTCGCCATCTACTGCGCCCTGGCCGGGCTCGCCGGCGCCAAGCTGTTCATGATCCTGTTCGATTTTCCGACGTATTGGAACGATCCGAAATCGTTGTTCTCGCTGAGCACGCTGCAGGCCGCCGGCGTATACCAGGGCGGATTCCTGGTCGCATTCGTCACGGCCATTTTGTACATGCGGCGCCAGCATTTGCCGATTCTTTCCACTTGCGACGTTTTCGCGCCCGGTATCGCACTCGGCCAGGCCATCGGCCGCATTGGATGTTTTTCGGCGGGCTGCTGTTGGGGTGTTGCCACGCATGTGCCCTGGGCGGTAACATTCCGCAACCCGCAGGCTGCCGATCTCACCGGCGTGCCGCTCGGCATTCCGCTGCATCCCACGCAACTCTACGAGTGCGTCGCTGATGCCCTGATTTTTGGATTCCTGTATTTGCGGATCGGCAAGAAGCACGCCGACGGCGCCATCCTCGGCTGGTATCTGGCGCTGTATTCCGCCGCGCGCTTCGTTATCGAATTTTTCCGCTTCCACGAGCAGGGCCTGCACTTCGGGCTGTCCTATACGCAGTGGATTTCACTTGCAACCCTGGCGGCCGGAGTGGCTTTGCTGATCGCGCGGCGCGGCCCGTTCACTCGTCCACGTGAATTCGCTTCAGTTGCGACGTCTCCCCGGACGTAATGCGGATGCGGCTTTTCGCTACGCCGAAATGTTCCGCGAGAAAATCCACCAGCGCGCGATTCGCTTTGCCCTTCTCGGGCGCGGCGGCAACTTTGATCTTCCACGTCCCATCCGGCAGGTATCCCGCCAGCTCGGTTCTGGAGCTTTTCGGAATTACTTTGACTCGGATGTTGCCCATTTGTGGATAGCTTCCAGCAGCCGCTTCGACGGGCAGGGTTTCGTGAGCACTTCATCCACCGGCAGCGTGGCATCTACTTGGCCGCCGGACAGCACGATGATCCGGGCTTGCCCGGCGATGGCCTGAATCAGTCGGAGACCATCTTCTGGCTCCGGAATGCGGAGATCCATCACAACGATGGACAGCGAGTTGGGTTCAGCGGTCCATCGCTCGATTGCTTCGGAGCCATCTCGCGCGGTGACCACTTCGTGCCCCGCGTGTTCCAGAATCTGTTTGCGAATTTCCAATTGGCTGGTGTCGTCTTCCACCACCAGAATTCGCGCCATCAGACAAACTCGATACGAGCGATCACCAGTTGCGGCATCTGGTTGTTCCAGCCTCCGGGAATATCATCGAAGGGCAGCCGGAAGGTTCGCGTCTCGCCGGGCTTCAGCCCCGTCAAGACAATCGGAACTCGCTCGCGCAGGATTACCTCGCCGTAGGAATTATAAAAGACGCAGTACACATCGACATGCTGTACGGTGCGGCTTCCGGCATTGGCGATCTTGCCTTCGATCTCCGTCACCGTTTGGCCGACGTAGCTCTCGGTGGCTTTCATCGACACATCGCTGAGCCGCAGGTTTCGAACATAGCCCTTGGCGTCCGCGCTGAGCGGCGCGGAGGCGGCCGCGGTATGCGGACGGTTGACGTACCAGATCAGCCCGGCGGCGAGCAGCGCGGCAACGCCGAGAACAAAGAGTGTGGCCCTATTTACCACTGGCTGTCATCTCCCGGATCAACAGCGTCGGCGATGCCACCGAGCCCCGAAATTCCAGGTCGGAACCGGCCGCCTCCACGTCCATCCACATCTGCTGCAAATTCGCCGCGATGGTGATCTCAGACACAGGATACGCGAACTCCCCGTCT
>CAVRZH010000006.1:0-21418 GCA_963725455.1 Bryobacterales bacterium | reverse complement strand
CCACATTGCTACTGAATCCGGCGCGGCCAGATAAGGAGACAGGATCTTCAGCGCGGCCTGCTGTTCATGCTGGCCGTCGGCGCGGCGGGCCAGCCAAACTTCGCCCATGCCTCCGCGCGCCAGCAGGCGTATGGATTGCCAGGCGCCAAAACGTCTGCCGGCAGAAGCTACGCGGGCTTCGGTATTCGCGGCGCGTTCCTCGTCGAAGGCCCGCACCATGCGCTCGGCTTCTTTGCGCAGCCCGTCGTTTCCATTGCAGCGCTGCTCCAGGACCAGGCGGCGGCGGTCGGCATCGAGCGTACAAATCTCGTCGAAGAGGTCTTGCAGCCGGCCCCAGTCATCATTCATAGTTGTGTCGCCTTAGGGCGATTCGGATGAATGAAGCCTATCGTATAGCCAAGCCCGGGCGAAGCGCAAATGCCTCTCGATGGTCGCATCCGATACGCCCCGCAGCTCGCAGATTTCGGGGACCGTGCAGCCCATCAGGTACCTAAGCTCCACCAGCCGGACCTTGTCGGCGTCCACCTGCTCCAGTTCGTCCAAGGCGCGGTCCAGGTCCAGCATGTCCTGGCCGCGGACGTCAATCCAGCTCGAGGTCGTCCGACATCGGCACGCGACGCTGGCTGCCTTCCCGCTTTTGCGCCAGGCGCAGGCGAGCCTGGTCGATCAGAATGCGGCGCAGTTCGGCCGCCACTACCGAAAAGAAGTGATTGCGGTCCTGCCAATCGATATGTTCCAGCTTGCGCAGCCTGAGGTATGCTTCATTCACCAGCGCGGCTGGTTCGGTAGCCACGCGCTCCTGCGCGGCGAAGCCGGCGGCGATGGCCAGCATGCGCTGATAGGCCCATCCGATCACCAAATCGTAGGCGTGCGCGTCTCCGGACTGCCAACGCCGCAACAAAGTGGTGATGTCGGTCGGCTGGCTGGGTTCCGACATAAAGGACATTATCGCTTGGCATTCGCCAAGCGGGGTTAGGGATTAGGGGTCGGGGGCCAGGCACGGGGTGCGTCTGGTCGGCTTGCCGAAATACCCGCGTAGATTCCCTACCCCGCCGTAACGGATACTGTGCCAGGCCACTAATCCCTAATCCCGGTTCTACTTGCCCACCAGGTGCTGCAGATCTTTGTTGTTTTCCTGGCAGATGTATTCCATCAGCTCCTGCCCAGGCGCCCAGCGGGCAGTGGTTACCACGGACCAGGGTTTGGTGTAGTAGTCGGGATCGTCGATGGTGGCTTCCAGGCGCAGGGTGTTCGAATCGGGCCGCGTGTATCTTTCGGTGACATGCAGCTTCTCGCCGTGCCCGTGGCCGGCGGCATCCAGCCAGGTCCGGTCATTCATGCCGATGGTATCCACCACCAGGGTGTCGCCTTCCCAGTGGCCGACGGAATAGCCCAGGTAATCCGGATTCGGGTCCACGGGCTGCTTGCGCCCGTCCATCCAGATGATGCGCCACACGTGCGCGCCGCCTTCATAGATGAACAGGATGCGATCGGGCATCTGGAAAATCTCGGTGGGATAGGGCGTGTACATCATGCGCGGAACGCCGGGCGGGAGGCAGAACCCCTCTGGATCGTCCTTGGAGTGGGTTTCGGTGCGCTCGTCGAACTCCTTCTTGCCCAGCGCCGTAAAAGGCACCACCACGGGTCCGCCGTCCGGCGCCCGGCCCTGCTTCTGCATGTCGATGATGTAAGGCACCTGCCACATGCCCTTGGCTAGCCCGCCAAAGTCCGGTTTTCCGGCGTTCACACCATAGAAGGGATTGTCAGGCAGCCGGGGCGCTGGACCGGGCGGCGGTCCGGGGGGCTGCCTGCGGAATCCGTTCGGGCCGCGGCCACCTTGCACAGGGCTCCCTGGGGCAGCCGCTCCGGGGGGCGGTCCTTCCTGGCCCGACGCAGGAATTAAGGTTAATGCAGCCAATAATGCCGCGGTTGCGAACGAAGCAATACGTTGATATGTCACTCTTGAAATCTTCCCGCATTCTATCAGGGAAGGCAAGGTGGGCTATCAACTGTATTGATCAGGATTTAGCTGGCGGGTGTCGTGACCACCGGACTCGGGACCACGTGAACAGTGCCCAAAGTGACGAGCGTATGGCCATCGAGGGTATTATAGATCTCGAGCGTCCCGATCAGCTTACAGGCTGGCGCTACGGCTGTTGTAGATGTAGCTGCTGGCAGAACCGGCGGGACGGTGATGGTGGCGCGAATCTCTTTACGCCCGTCTACCGGGAGCGCAAGATCGATAATTGAATCGAGCGTGAGATGCATGCTCGTCCCCGGTGCCACGCTTACGGTCTCCGATTTCAGCACCTTTCCGTCCTCGCCCAAGAACACCAGCAGTCCGGAGCAGATCTCTCCCGCGGCGGGTGGTAAAACGCTTGGGTTCAAAGCATTCAATTGCGCGGTCTGGCCTGCCGCGATGCCGACCATCCCGGACGTTTTGGTTGCCTGAGGCGGCGGCGTAATCGTAGTTTGGGCGTATAGCCCAACAACGGCTAGTCCGAAGACACAAATCCTCTGTGCGAATTGGAACATGGTTTTCTCCTTCTTGAGGTGGCGGGAGCGCATCGCGGCTCCCTTCCTGCAAACCCAGCGAAGAAGTGAAAGTTCTGTCCCGAAAATCTGAAGAAATTTGGGCTACGTGCTACTTGGTGGCCACGTCCCAATGCTCGGCGATTTTGCCGTTGTCGATGCGGAACATGTCGAACCAAGTGGTGGTGTACTTCTCGCCTTTGTTCTTCGGATCCGGCATCTCGCGCACAAACGACAATGTCACATAGTTTCCTTCGGCTTGAATCGCCACCAAGCCAGGAACTGTGTCTTGCACCGCGAGCGGCCCGCCCAGCTTCGTGAAGTACGCCTTAAAGCCCGCGATGCCGGTGTCGGCGTTCGGGTTGTGCTGGATGTAATCGGCCTTCATATATTTGTCGGCCTCATCCAAATGGCGCGCGCGGAGCACTACGCGGAAAAAGTCGTAGCAGAGCTTCTTGTTGGCGGCGAGCTTGGGATCCTTGCTTTTGAGCAGCGCGGCTTGATCAGGGGCCGGCACAACCGGCAGCGCAGCGAATATGGGCGCCGCGAACAGAGCGAGCGAGAGGGCGTAACGCAATCGAGTCATACCGGAGAGTTTATATCAAGAGGGAGGGGTATTGACAAACAAATCCGGTCGCCTTAACATGTCGTTATGCGACATGTCGCCCCGCAACTAATTCTGGAAACGAAACCGCTCTCTGAGCCGGTCCTGCTGATTCTCACAAGCCTGGCGGTCCATCCCCGCCATGGTTACGCTTTGATCAAAGATATTGAATTGTTGAGCTCCGGCCGCGTGCGCATGAGCACCGGCACGCTGTTTGGCGCCTTGCGGCGATTGCTGGAGGATGGCTGGATTGAGCGCTTCGAGTTGGAAGACACGTCGCGCCTGAAGCAGGGCTATCGTCTTACATCGGGCGGCCGCGCACAATTGCAGGCTGAGCTGCAGCGGATGAAAGAGCTGACCCGCGCTGGTTTCGCGCGTCTGAAAGCGGCGGAGGCTTTATGAAGCGGGCTTTTCGGTTTGGTTTGCTTTTGTACCCGCGCGGGCATCGCGATCGATTCGCCGAAGAGATGCTGAGCGTTTTTGAAGAATCGACTACCGAACGCCGCGCTCAGGGGCGGACCTGGTATGTGCGCTTTAGTTTTGCAGAACTAACCGGACTGATCGCGGGGGCCGCTGGAGCCTGGCTGGATCGAAAAGACCGGCCGCCAATTGCGGCTGCCAGCGCCTCCGGAGCCCCGCCAGAACTGATCGAGGCGCAGCGGCGCGTCGATTGGAACGTTGCGGGCATGGTTCACGCCATCGCCAATCATCAGTTCGAAAAAGCGCGCGCTCATTCCGACCAGGAACGCCAGGCGCGCGAAAATCTGCGCCAGTTGCGTACAAAATACGGCATTACGGAGTAGCCGCCGTCTGCGCTGGGAACGCTCGCAGCAGTTCTTCGGCATAGAGCGCGCCCGCGGGCGTCTCTTCGTGTTTGAAGAAAACGTAGACATCGCGGCCGGTTTCAAGCAATTGCTGGACGCGATCGGAGATCTCCTTGCGATCTTCCGGCGAATACTCGGGCATCCGCAAGCGGAAGTAGACGAATCCGGAGGTGATCACCTTCGGGATTACGATCTTCTCGGACTCCGCCAGACACAGCGCCACGCCGTGTTTTTCGAGCAGCGCGTACACCGCGTCGGTCAGCCACGATGCGTTACGGAACTCGAAGGCGCAACGGATGTCCTGAGGCAGAGTGTCGAGGAAATCCCTCAGCAGCGCTTCGTCGCACTTGAGCGCGGGCGGAAGCTGGAACAGAACCGGCCCCAGCCGCCGCGCGGTCCGCAGCGGATCGATGGCGCGAAAGAAGACTTCAGTGAACTCCGTCGGCTTCAGCCTCAAAATGTGCGTGATGCGCATGTGCGCTTTCAGCGGGAACACAAAGCCCGCCCGCGTATCGTTCACCCAGTTTTCGAGCGTGGAGGCCGAAGGCAGGCGCCGGAAGGTATAGTTCACCTCCACTGCGTTGAGCCGTGTGGCGTAAAAAGACAGGAATTTCTTGGCTGGCAGCTTATCGGGATAGAACTCGGGCTTCCAGCTGGGGTAAGCAAATCCGGAAGTTCCTGAATAGAGACTCGGCATCCAATTAAGACCAGAATATCGGCATCCGCGGGCGAGCGGCCCGCATCCCATACAATAGTTTAAACAGCAGTGATTCCGCAAAAGGGTCCCAAAAAGACGTCCTCCGAGCGCCTGCGCGAGTTGTGGCCGGACATTCGCGAGATGATGCGCCCCCGGCGCAAGATATTGGCCATCGGTTTCGCGCTGATGGTAGTCAGCCGCGTGTGCGGGCTGGTGCTTCCGGTTTCCTCCAAGTACCTGATCGACAACGTCATCCGAAAGAACCAATTGTCCCTGCTGGTTCCCTTGGTGCTGGCCGTCCTGGCCGCCACCATCATTCAGGGCGCTACGGGATTTGCGATTACACAACTGGTGTCCAAAGCCGGGCAGCGCTTGATTGCCGAGCTGCGCTCCAAGGTTCAGGCTCACATCGGACGTCTCCCGGTAGCCTACTACGACGCGAACAAAACTGGGACGCTAGTGGCGCGCATCATGACGGATGTGGACGGAATCCGCAACCTGCTGGGCACCGGTTTGATCGATTTTGCAGGCGGGATTTTGACCGCGGTGCTGGTGCTCGGCTATCTGCTTCACCTCAGTGCTTTGCTCACGGGCATTGCGCTCGTCATCATCATTGGATTCGCCTCGGTACTGCGCAAGGCGTTCGGCACCATCCGGCCCATTTTCCGGGAACGCGGCAAAATCAATGCGGATGTTACCGGCCGCCTCACAGAATCCCTGGGCGGCGTGCGCGTGATTAAGGGCTATCATGCCGAAGCGCGCGAGGAGGCGGTGTTTGAAACCGGCGTGCAGCGGCTGCTCAACAATATTCTGAAGAGCCTGACCGCCACCTCTTTCATGAGCCTTTCCGCCACGGTGCTGATGGGCGCGGTGGGCGCGGTGATCATGTACGTGGGTGCGCGCCAGATCACGGCCGGCGCGATGACGCTGGGCGATTTCGTGACTTTCACCGCGCTGCTCGCGTTTCTGATTGCTCCCATGTTTCAGCTGGTCAACATCGGAACGCAGCTCACCGAAGCCCTGGCCGGGCTGGAGCGCACGCGCGAGGTGCTGCGCGAGCGGCCCGAAGACGAAGACCCTCGCCGAACCGTCTCGTTGCCGCCCATCAACGGTCAGGTGATTTTCGATGGCGTGAACTTCGCGTATGACACCGGCAAAGAAGTGCTGCACGAGATTTCTTTCCAATCGGAGCCGGGAAGCGTGACGGCGCTGGTGGGATCGTCAGGCTCCGGCAAGTCCACCATTATCGGTTTGATCGCGGCGTTTCACGGCCCGCAATCAGGCACCATCCTGGTGGATGGCGTGAATCTGTCTACCGTACGATTGGACTCTTATCGCACTCAGCTCGGAGTCGTGCTGCAGGAGACGTTCCTGTTTGATGGAACCATCTGGGAGAATGTGGCGTTTGCCCGGCCCGATTCCACCCGTGAGCAAATCCTGGAAGCTTGCCGTATCGCGCGCGTTGATGAATTCGCCGAAGGGTTCGAAAAGAAGTACGAAACCATCGTGGGCGAGCGCGGCGTGAAGCTTTCGGGCGGGCAGCGCCAGCGTGTCTCCATTGCGCGAGCGCTGCTGGCGGATCCGCGCATCCTGATTCTCGACGAGGCCACGTCCAACCTGGACTCGGAATCGGAAGGCATGATCCAGGAAGGCTTGCGAGTGTTGATGCAGGGCCGCACTACGTTCGTCATCGCGCACCGGTTGTCCACCATTCGCCGCGCCGACCAGATTCTGGTGGTTGAAGCCGGCCGCATCGTCGAGCGCGGCACGCATGCCGAGTTGTATGCGTTGCAGGGGCGTTACTACGATCTGTATACCAAGCAGCACGGCATGGAGGCGAACTTGTTCCTGGCGCCCGGCGAAGGCGACGACGCGAATGTTCCGGTGGACGGATCGGTACGGGCGGCGGGCGCTCCCGGCGGGAATGTGGTTGCCGACGCGATGCGGATGTTGCGGGGATAATTTCGCGATTCTAAGCTTTGTGCCGCAGCATGCGATCCAGACTGATCGCGCCAGCACCGGCCGTCACCAGATACAAGAAGATGAAGCAGTACAGCACCGTGATTTCGCCGCCATTCAGCAGCGGGAAAGCCAACGGCCCCATGTGGATGTGCACGGTGAAATACGCCACCGCCATCTCGCCGCACAAAATGAAGGCCACAGGGCGCGTCAACAGTCCGAGAATGATCAGCGGACCTCCGATGATTTCGAGAAACCCCGCGTACCAGAGCATGGTAAATGGCATCGCGGCGTGGCCGCCTAATCCGCCCAGTGCGCCGAACTTCTGCGCTCCGTGGAGTGTGAAGGTGAAGCCGGCGACAATGCGCAGGAACGAGAGAGCGTAGGATTGCAAACCTGAAGGGGCGGTGGCCATTGTTCTATAAGATCGCGAATTGAGCCCCTTCGTCAAACGGAGATTTGGTTCGCGCGGGATGTTCCAACGGATTGGGACTACTCGCCGCTCTGTTGCAGCAGCTTGGCCACCAGCGCGGTCCAGCCGGTTTGATGGCTGGCGCCCAGCCCCGCACCGTTGTCGCCGTGGAAGTATTCGTAAAACAGAATGTGATCGCGAAAATGCGGATCGCACTGGAATTTCTCGGCGCCGCCGAATACCGGGCGCCGGCCCTGTTCATCGCGCAGGAAGAGGCGCGATAGCCGTCGCGATAGCTGGCACGCCACATCACTCAGGTTCAACAGCACGCCGGACCCGGTGGGAAATTCCACCTTGAGCTCGTCTCCAAAATAATGATGGAAACGCTGCAGCGATTCGATCATGAGGTAGTTGACTGGAAACCAGACCGGACCCCGCCAGTTGGAATTTCCACCGAAGAGATTGGTGGCGGATTCCGCAGGCTCGTATTTCACGCTATAATCCTGCCCGTCGGCGCGCAAGACGAATGGATGATCCAGGTGATAGCGCGAGATTCCGCGTATGCCGTGCGGAGAAAGAAATTCGCTCTCATCCAGCATGAGCTGCAACACACGGCGCAGGCGCGAAGGCTGTACCAGTGAAAGCAGCGTGCGCTCCTCCTGCCCGGGCCGCGTAATGGATGCGATATTGAAGCACAGGTCCGCGCGATGCTTGATGAACCAGTTCATGCGCCGCTTGAAGCCCGGCATTCTGTTGATCGCCTCGGCATCCAGCGTGGTGACGGCGAACAGCGGAATCAAACCCACCAGCGATCTGAGCTTCATGGGGATTCCACGGCCGTCGGGCATGCGTAGCCGGTCATAGTAGAAGCCCTCTTCTTCATCCCACAAGCCGTCACCACCCAACCGGTTCATGGCGCTCGCGATGTAGAGAAAGTGCTCGAAGAACTTGCTCGCAATGTCTTCGTAGGATTTATCGTGCAGCGTCAGCTCGATCGCGATGCGCAGCATCATGAGGCAGTACATGCCCATCCAGGCCGTTCCGTCGGCTTGCTCGATAAACCCGCCGGTGGGAAGCGGCTTGCTGCGATCGAAGACGCCGATGTTGTCCAGCCCGAGAAAGCCGCCCTCGAAGATATTATTGCCCTGCGAGTCCTTGCGATTCACCCACCAGGTGAAATTCATGAGCAGTTTGTGGAACGCGGACTCCAGGAACTCGGCGTCCGGTTTGCCGTTCAGCTTTCCGTCAATTTTGTACACGCGCCAGCAGGCCCAGGGATGCACTGGCGGATTTACATCGCTGAACTCCCACTCATAGGCGGGCAACTGTCCGTTGGGCGATTGATACCACTCGCGCAGCAGCAAGGAAAGCTGCTGTTTGGCGAAATCAGGATCCACCATGGCCAGGGGGATGGTGTGAAACGCCAGATCCCAGGCGGCGAACCACGGGTACTCCCACTTGTCGGGCATGGACAGCACGTCGTCGTTGTAAACGTGAATCCAGCCTCGATTGCGGCCTAGCAGGCGCTCGGGAGGCGGCGGAGGCATGGCTGGATCGCCTTTCAGCCACTCTTCCACCACATAGTGATAAAACTGCTTGCTCCAGAGAAGGCCGGCGAAGGCCTGGCGCTGCACCATGCGCGCGTCGTTGGAAAGAGCGGCGGGAGCGAAGCTAAAGAAATCGTCCGCCTCCTCCATGCGATCGAGAAACACCTGATGAAAATTGGGCGCGGGCACGTGCACGGCATTCGAAGCCGAGTACAGGTGGAAATGCAGCACTTTCGATCCGTTGGGCTCCAGATCGATTTGATACACGCCACAGGCCTTGGTGCCGGTTTCCTCCGGGTTTACCGCACTCACCCAGCCCTGTGTCACATAGCGATGGAAAGAGTCCTTATTGTAGGGTTGCCCGCTATCGAAGCCCCACAGCCGCATGGTGTTGCTCTCGTTCTCAGTGAACAGCAGCGGCGGAGCGTCTTCCAGCCAAAGCCGGAAACGGCCGAGCGTCTGCTCCTGGATGTCGATGGTGTGGGTGTCATGGCGCGAGAGTTCCGGACGCGGCGCCCCGTAGCCCCAGCTCCAGGTGTTGCGAAACCAAACCGTGGGGAGGAGATGCAATGTCGCGCGATCCGGCCCCCGGTTGATCACCGTGGCGCGCACCAGGATATCGTCCACGTCGTTCTTGGCGTATTCGATGAAGATATCGAAGTAGCGGTTCTGGTCGAAGATTCCCGTGTCGATCAGCTCATATTCGCTTTCGGTCCGCGAGCGCGCGCGATTGGTCCCCGCCAGATCGGAATAAGGGAAAGGCGACTGGGGATATTTGTACAGCGCCTTCATGTAGGAGTGCGTGGGCGTGGAGTCCAGGTAATAGTAGTATTCCTTGACATCCTCACCGTGATTGCCTTCCGGGCCGGAGACTCCGTAGAGCCGCTCTTTGAGGATCGGGTCTACTCCGTTCCAGAACGCAAAGGCGAAGCACAGACGCTGGTGATTGTCGCAAATGCCGGCGATGCCGTCCTCAGTCCAGCGATAGGTCCGGGAGCGCGCGTGATCGTGCGAGAAGTACTCCCACGCCGTGCCGTCCGCGCTATAGTCTTCCCTCGGATTGCCCCACGATCTTTCGGCGAGGTAAGGGCCCCAGCGTCTCCAGTGCGACGTCCTGTCTCTGGCTTGGAGCAGGCGATCTCGTTCGGATTGCATTCGTATCTATGGAACCACAGGAAGACGCAGTCGCGATAGTGAACAGCGCGCCGGCAAACGGGCTTCCTGTCTACTTACTCGGCTGCCGCGCGCCCGTTCATTAGGGCCGAGACGAACGGCGCAAATCAAATCGCGGCTTCCGCCAGCCCGATAGGATATTGTGATTTTAAGAAGGAGGCAGCATGGCCACAGTTCGCGCTTTCGGCGACCCTGACCTCACGCCTGACAATTTCAGCAGCTTCAGCAAGAAAGATATCGACGCTGATACCGCAGCCAAGGGCCTGGAGCAACTGGAGCCCATACCGGCCGCCAGGAGCACCACGCCGATGGATTTGGCTACGGTGATCGGTGCGGCAGCCGCGCAAAAGATCCAAAGCTCGGGCAAGATTGTTTTTCATACAGTGGGCGACACCGGCGGTATTCATAGCCCCCAATTCCAGTTCGCGGTGGCCGACGCGCTGGCTGATGATTTGGGAAGCGGCGCCGCCTTCTGGTATCACCTGGGTGATGTGGTTTATTACTTCGGCCAGGACCAATACTACTTCGATCAGTTCTACGATCCGTACCGCAACTATAATGCTCCGATCTTCGCCATTCCCGGCAATCACGACGGGGTGCTCTTCAGCGGCGAGACAGCGAAATCGCTCGCCGCATTCCTGGCTAATTTTTGCACCGCTCAACCAACCAAGAATCCAGATAGTCAGGGAGCGGTCCGGACCACCATGGACCAGCCGGCCGTATATTTTACCCTGAACGCTCCTTTTGTGAAATTTATCGGGTTATATTCGAACACCAGCGAGGGCGCAACGGAGGGAGTAATTTCGGGCTCCAAGGTGGGCAATGCTCAGTTGAACTTCTTACAGCAGCAACTGGCTGCGGCGAAGGCCGAGCGCGCGAGCGGGCAATGGCGCGCGCTGGTGATCGGGACGCATCATCCACCATTCACCAGCAGTTCGCAACATGTGCCCAGCCCGACCATGCTCCAGCAGATCGACGCGGCTTGCAGCAAGGCGGGCATTCAACCGGATCTCTATCTATCCGGCCACGCGCATCTTTACGAACGTTACACGCGAACGGTGGGCGGCAAGCAGATTCCCTATCTGGTGGCCGGAATGGGCGGATATTACGACCTTCCAGGTCTGAAGGCCACGAACCAGCGTCCCACTCCCCCCAAGACTCCCTCCTCCGGCACCGACGCGAGCGGCAATCCGCTGACGCTCGAAGTCTCCAACAATAATACGTTCGGGTTTTTGCGGATGACTGTTTCGCCGGCCTATATTACCGGGGTTTTCGTGACAGTGGATGCAGCGTCAGGAAAAACCGGCACAGGCGATAGCTTTACCGTGGACCTGAAGGCCAATACAGTATCGAGCGGTTTGTCGCAGGCCAGCGCCCAGAAGGCGCCGGCAGCCAAGGCTGGTTCCACTCGGCCCGCAAAGACCGGCAAGCCGGCACGCGGGCGTAAGAAGTAGGCCGTCACTGTCGCGTTTGCTCATTGCTGTGTTTCATGAGGACGTGTTAGCATCGGCCGATAATTCAAATCTCATGGGCATTCAGGATGAAATCTTCCGCATGGTTTTCCAGACGACGGGGATCGCGTGCGCATAGCGCAGATATTTGTTTGCGTCCTAATAGGTTCGATGTCGGTGGCTTCAGCAGGCCCTTTGGTGGGCGTCAATTTTGGGGCCTCGGGTTCCCCATCGCCTGCGAATTGGACGCTCGTGACGGGAGACGGGACCACCAGCAACCTCACCGACAGCACGGGGGCGCCGACGGCCATCTCTATCGCGCTCAGCTCTACACCCGGCGCGCCCTCACACAATAGCAGCCTGCCCCTGGCCAGCACCATCCCGAGCGACGCGCCTTCGCTGGCAAACCTGCAGTCGAATCTCTTGGCCCTCACCCCGGCCACTCTGCAGGCGACATTCTCGGGCCTGACGCCCAATGCCACCTATAGCGTCTACGCCATTGGGATTCGTTACGGAGGCACGATGGGTCAAACGGTCACAATTACCGGCTCCGGCGCGCCTGTGATGTTGACCCAGTCGGGCGCGGCGTTCTCGCTCTTCTTTAACGGATCCATCGGCTCCAGTTCGCAAACGCTGGAATCGTATGCGGTTTCCGTTCCAGCATCGAGTTCGGGAACCATCGCTATCCTGTTCACCGCCGGGGCCACTCGTTATAATGCCGCGGGAGTAGCGCTGTCGTCTACGCCGTCGATATCCCTGGTGCCCGTGCCTAATTCGCTGCTTTTGATTTTGATCGGCTTCGCTGCCGCGGGTGTGTTCCTGCTTATTCGCGGGCGCGTTGTAGTGGGGCGGCCGTCTTGATTAAGCCTAGCTAGAGCCGAGCACGCTGGTAATCTTGGAGAAAATGGTGCTGATGGTGGGCATCAAGGTGGTGGGAAGAATGGCGGCTACAGCGACTAGGACGGCGCAGGCCATCAGTCCGTACTCGATCATGTCCTGCCCGCGCTGATCCTTCCATAAACGCTCCAGCCACGAACATATCCGCAATCCGCGCATTTAGTCCTCTGCCTCGATGCTTCCATCTTGAACCAGATAGGGGTGACGAGCAACGAAGAAAAGACCGTAGCTCACGTGGCAAACACCCTTAATACTTAGAACCTATTGGGTAATCCTGTAGGAGCAACTAAGTGTGTCGCTGGATTGGGGCACCAATCCAGGCGTAAACGTGATGATCGCTCCGCTGAGAGTATAGTCAACTCCGACCGTCAGCAGCAGGCCATTCCGGTAGAGCGCCAGGCTAGTGGTGGGGCTAGGTGATTGGGCAAGTGTGAATACCGCATTCACGCCGTTGATGACCCCGGTGGGCGCCTGCTGATCGACAAAGCTGACGCCTGGAATAATGACGGATAGCCGGTAGTACGCCGCCAGGACGTCGTTCGGTTGGGGCACCGCGCCCGTGAGAAACGTAATCGCGTTCGAGGACAAGGTGTAATCTCCACCCTGTGTCAGTAGCAGTCCATTTCGAAAGAGGGCCAGGCTGGTGGGCGGATTCGGCACGTTGGCCAGCACGAAAGCCGCGTTCGAGCCATTAATCGCCCCGGCGGGAACTTCGCCGTCGACGAATGTGGTGGAGACGCTGGCGCAGGGGCCCGAGGTCCCGTCCACGTGCAGACAGTCCGTCAGGTTGCCGGTGGCCCCATCAATAGCGCCGGTGGCGTCAATTACTGCCGATCGAGAGATTGTAAAGGCGGTTCCAGACGCCGGGCGCACATTGAGAGCGGACTGCAGGCCGGTAACGTCGCCGATGGTGATGATGGTGGCAGCCGCGGGGGCCGATCCGCTCACCGATCCAGCGGCCAGCCGGACATCCCGCACCCGAAAGGGAAGAATGCTGGCCGGCGGCACGGCCCAAGCCTCGCTGAACTGCGTGACGCCAAAACTGGTGTATTGAACCGTGTATACGGCCGCAGTGTCGGCGTTGGTGGTGGGGACCAGTTGGACATACAGATTTCCGCTGCTGACCGCGATGTTATCGGTTCCGGCGGCGACATTGGAAGTATCGGAGGCCTCGAAACTGGGCCAGGAGATGATCACAACGCCGTTGAATAAGGTTCCGTCCGCGTTGAAGAGCGTATCGCTGATGGTGGTGAGGGGCGGAGTAGCCCCCAGTTTCGAGCTGAGCGCCAGGGTGCTGAGGAGCGTGACGCACAACAGCCACGGTCTGAAACGGAACATTCTGCCTCCAGGGTTTCCGCCATGCCTTGCATATGGATGGATTCCGGCTTCAGATTACCCATGGATTCGGCCGGCGCGCCGCCGATCGCGCACCGCTGGAGCGATTCAACTTTCGACGTGGCAAAGACTTCGGACAGGAGGAATTTTAGTGGAAGGTCTGTGACTCTGCCACCAGACGGTCGGCGCCAACATAGGGGCGAAGCACTTCGGGCACGGTTACGCTGCCGTCGGCCTGCTGATAGTTTTCCACAATCGCCACCCAGGTGCGTCCCACGGCCAGTCCGCTGCCGTTCAGAGTGTGGACATACTCGGCCTTCCCTTTGCCGGTCTTGGTGCGAATGGAAGCGCGGCGTGCCTGGTAAGCCTCGAAATTGGAGCACGAGGAGATTTCTTTGTACGCGCTTTGACCCGGCAGCCAGACTTCGATGTCGTAGGTCTTCGCCGAGGAAGCGCCCATGTCGCCGGTAGAGAGAACCACCGTGCGGAACGGCAGCCCCAGGCGCTTCAGGATATCTTCGGCGTCGGCGGTCAGCTTCTCGTGTTCTTCATAGCTCTGCTCGGGAAGCGTGAACTTCACCAGTTCCACCTTTTGGAATTGATGCTGGCGGATGATGCCCCGCACGTCGCGGCCGTAGGACCCGGCTTCGCTGCGCCAGCATGGCGTGTAAGCGCAGAGCGAAATCGGCAGATCGCTGGCATTCAGTGTCTCGTCGCGAAAAAGATTCGTGACCGGAACTTCGGCCGTGGGCGCGAGCCAGAAATCCGTGTTTTCGATCTTGAAGAGATCTTCCTTAAATTTGGGAAGATTGCCGGTGCCGAACAAGCTGGCCGAATTAATCAGGAACGGTGGCAGCACTTCGGTATATCCATGCTCGCGTGTGTGAACGTCCAAAAAGAAGCTGACGAGCGCCCGCTCCAGGCGTGCCCCCATGCCCCAGTAAACCGCGAATCTTGCACCGGTGATTTTGGTGGCGCGCTCCAGGTCCAGGATCTTCAACTCCGGGCCCAGGTCCCAATGCGCCTTAGGCTCGAAGCCGAATTGCCGAGGCTGGCCCCAGCGCCGCACTTCGACGTTATCCTCCGCGCTTTTGCCCACCGGCACGGATTCATGCGGGATGTTGGGAACGCCGGCCAGTAATCCGCGGAACGATTCATCCGCGGATTTTGCTTTTTGATCCAACGCCGAAACGCGCTCGCCGATGGCGCGCACTTCTTGCTGGATGTCATTGGTTTCCAGGCCCTGTTTACGCAGCCTGGCTACTTCGGCGCTTTTTGTATTGACCAGCGCCTTAAGCTGCTCCGCTTCCGTCAGCGCCGCGCGGCGTTCGGAATCCAGCGCGCGGAACTGCTCGACATCGAGCTGATAGCCGCGCGTAGCCAGACGCTCGGCAATGGAGTCCAGATTGGATCGGAAGAACGAGATATCGTGCATTTTATCCGCGTTTATCAGCGTTCATCCGCGGCCAATTTTGCGAACGCACTAGCGTTCGTTGATCGGAATCCACTTCTCGCCCACCGGCTT
The DNA here is from genome assembly GCA_963725455.1 of Bryobacterales bacterium. GTDB lineage: Bacteria > Acidobacteriota > Terriglobia > Bryobacterales > Bryobacteraceae > Palsa-89. The sequence goes on along the minus strand of CAVRZH010000006.1, from coordinate 6,462 downwards.
GCCCGTGTAATCCGCCCGCGGCCGGATGAGCCGGTTGTTGCGGTATTGTTCCAGCACATGCGCGGTCCAGCCGGACATGCGGCTGACGGCGAAGATCGGCGTAAACAGGTCGATCGGAATGCCCAGCGAATAATAAGTGGACGCGGAATAAAAGTCGACGTTCGCGTTCAGCTTCTTCTGGCTTTTGATGGTCTCTTCGATCTTCTTCGAGGTTTCGTACAGGTCCAGGTGCCCGGTGCGGCGTCCCAGATCTTCTGACAACGCGCGCAGGTGCGTGGCGCGCGGGTCTTCGGTGCGATAAACACGGTGGCCAAACCCAGGCACTTTGCGCCGGCCCGCCAGCATGTCCTGCACGGTGGCCAGCGCGGTTTTTTCGTCGCCGGCTTCGAGCAGCATCTTGATCACTTCTTCGTTCGCGCCGCCATGCAGCGGCCCTTTCAACGCTCCAATGCCGGCGGTCACGGCGGAGTGAATATCGGACAAGGTGGCCGCCACCACGCGCGCCGCAAAGGTGGACGCATTCAATTCATGATCGGCATGCAGCGTGAGAGCGATATCGAACACGTGCTCCATCACGTCGTCCGGCTTTTTGCCGGTCAGCGTATAGAGGAAATTGGCCGCGAAGCCCAGCTTCGGATCACCCTCTAACACCGGCTTGCCGGTGCGCAGCCGATCGAACGTGGTGACGATCGTCGAGGTCTGCGCCATCAGGCGCGTGGCCTTCTCGACACTGGCTTCGATGGAGTTGTCACGGGCCTTGGGATCGTAGATTCCGAGCATGGACACTGCCGTGCGCAGCGCATCCATGGGAGTAGCCTTGGGCACTTGGCCTAAAAACTCGGTGACCTCTTTGGGGATCGGCCGGTAGCGAACCAAGTCCGCCTTGAGGGCGTCCAGTTCGGATTGCTTCGGCAGTTTGCCGTGCCAAAGCAGGTAGATCACTTCCTCAAACGTCGCGTGCTCGGCCAGGGTATGAATGTTGAAACCCTGGTAACTCAGGATTCCCAAATCTCCATCGATGAAACAGATATTCGACTCGGCGGCAACGATTCCCTCGAGTCCTGCTTGTGTGACTGGCATTGAACTCCTGAACTCCTGTAGGTTAGATAACGGCTTCATCGCCTCGGCGAAAAGTCGTTCGCGGCGTGAAATTTCATTCTACTGAATTCAACCGATGGCTGGGGCAGCGTGACGTTCAGTTGCTGGAACGACGCGCCGTTGGGCCATTGACAGGGCCCATCAAGCCGCGCGCGAATCTTGCGATGGTGGCCGGCCCATAGGTTCGAACCAGCCGGAAGGGCCGGAGCAGCCAATAGAGCGGCTCGGGGAGTTTGCGCCGCGGCCAATGGACACGGTCGTTCTGGTTAGGCTTGATCTGGCGGAAAAGAAAGCCGGCCAGCATGCCCAGGCGCTCGAACATACTCTCCCGCATGCGGATACGCATGTTTTCCCGATAAATGAGCCCGGCTACGGTTGTCGATGGCACGCTCTCACGGGTCGCCATGGAGTGACGTTGCCGAATGCCCGCCGCAAGCTGGAATAGCGTGGCATCCCGCTCTATCGCTCTCTCCACAGGCACCGGCAATTGTATTCCGAAGAGCTGATTCGCCAGAGCCAGCGGCAGCAAAGCCATGCGCTGGCGCCGGATTTTCTTCGCCTTTTGGAGGACGGCGTCCCAGTCTAGCTCAGGAAATGCCTGCAGCAGGGCGGCGATGTCGCACAGCCATTTCAGCGACTCCCAACGGTGTCGCGCTCCGTGAATCGCCAGCAGGAAGAAAATGTCTTCTGCCGAGGGCAAACGTATCCGACGATCGAGGAGCATGGTGCTGGAAACGGGATCCCAGAGCTTTAGCCGAGACACCCTTTGGTCGTGCCACGGTTCACAGGCGGACCAGTGCAACTCCAAATGTAGGCGTGTTTCCGGATGCACCAATTCGATGTCCTTGCACTGAGCGGCCGGCAGCGCCTTCGATCGTTTGGTGAGAACATAGCCACGCCCCGCGAGTAGCTGGCAGGCCCGCGCGACTTCCGAACGATCAACGAAAATATCCAGGTCTCTGATTTGGCGATGCGCAATATTGCTATACAAAGCCTGCGCCCAAGCGGGGCCTTTGAAGGGCAACGCATTGACGCCGGAGCGGCTGAATAATTCCAGTAGCTCGATCAACTCGGAGGCCAGGGCAAGGTTGTGAGCCAGCACCGTCGAGCTGTAGCTCGTCAAATTACGACGAACCGATGCGGGAACAGAAGCGCTATCGACCAACGCGGCGTTCAGCAACGGGATTACATCATGACGATGAGCCAGAGCAATAAGGCGCGGCCAAGCAAAGCCCTCGGACACCAAGACCAGGGGCTGCCAATTCAAATGCAGCGCGCGGCTCAAGCACCGACGCAGAACCTCGTAGTCATCGCGAGCCCTATCTGTTGACGGTTTCACCTGCCGACAGATTAGGCTTGTGCCGCGTTCATTCAAGCAGGCCTTGGCTGACAGCCATGGCGGGAGTGGGCGCCACTACCGAAGCGATCAACGGAACCAGCGCAGCCGAAATTCCGGCCAGAGCAAACCTACGCGCAACCTCGCGCCGTGAAGCAGGCTCCGCGGCCGCTTCCATTTCGCCCGATTGTTCCAAAAGGCCGGCCGCTTCCAGTTGTTCCAGCGCCAATAGCACGGTGCTTTGGTCGGCGGGAAGGCCGAGTTCATGGTGAAGAATTCGAGCAAGGTCATCCACGGATTTGCCGCCATCCGCCGATTCCCATACTGCTAGCACGGTCTTATTGAGGGTATGTGCTTTATGATTTAACTTGTCATAAATAACCATTTCTTCGGCCAAACGCTCAGAAAAAAGGTCATTTCGCCGCGCCCTGGGGTTGTCCATATGGTCGCTTTGTCTCCTTTAAATGGCCAGCTCTGCTGCTTGCGGGGAACTCACGCGCCTGTTACGGTCCAGGAATTGAAGTATGTCTTGGGCTGCTCTGGTTGCGCCGGCGCGCTCGGAATGCCACCCGGCCGCAAAACCAAGCGCGGTCTTGAGAATCTTGACGGTCAATTCCGACTGTCTGCGCACTGCCACCGTGTTTTCCAGCAGGGCGAGCAACGTCTGCCCGGGCGTCAGCGCGCTCGGGCGCCAGGTCCCCGCCGGTTCGTATCGGATGTTCCATACCCATCCGAGCGGCAGGGGCGGGAGCGCGGCGCTCTGCTGGAACCGCGGAAGAGCCGTTACCTGTTGCCGCAGAATATCCGCACGCAAGCGAAGCTGCCGGGGGAACGCATGAACGCGGCCTTCCAGATCGATCACCGCGTATTCGTCAGAATAATAAGTTGCGCCTGCAGTGACCAGCGCCGCCACCAACGTGCTCTTACCGCTGTGCGACGGCCCGGGAATCACTACCGCGCGCCCATCCCATGCGATCACGCCGGCATGCACGAAAACGGCAGTCTCCGTGGACGCCGCGACATATTGATGAACACGCGACTCAAGCACGCGCGCCGCAGTCTTGATATCGCTGGACAAAAAGATAACTGACCCGTTCTCGGCGACCTGAAAAGCGGAACGCCCGTCCGCCAGCGGCGCGTGCTCAAACCGGAAAAAAGCGAAGGGGGGCTCCGGCGCTTCTTCCTGGCCGCCGGGTATGAGAGGCGACGGAATATACGGAACGAGATCCGGACTGATTGCGAGTCCGATTCGAACACCGTATGCGCTATAGCAGAGGAAATTCAGGCGCTGGCGCGCGGCCACCGAGTCGGAATCGCTTGGACGCCATTGCGCGCAGATTTGCATGATAATGGGCCGTCAAACCGGAGCTTTGGGCGGCATCCACGCCTCCCATGCGGCATTCATAGACTAAGAATTTTCGTCAGGTTAACACAGGCCCATTGCACTTACAAGACAAGAACGCTTCGAATGGAAATGCTGGGTACTCCGCGTACTGGAAGTACGGTCCCTCAAGATTGCAACATCCAGACGAATGGGCAACGGCATACGATGAGACACCCGATTTTCGATAGGATTGAAGTATGCATCGCTTCCTGCTGCACAACAACAACATTCTCGACACGCACGAGAAAAGCCTCAGCGCCGGTCAAGTGGGTCTGCTGAATGGCTGGGGCGTGTTCAGCACCTTGCGAGTGGCCGACGGAGTATTGTTCGCCTTTGAGCGCCATTGGGAGCGCATGCATCGCGACGCCGCTAAGCTCCACGTTCCGTTCCCGACCGATCCCGCGGACCTGAAAGCGCAACTGCTGCGATTAGTGGAGGCCAACTCCGCGTTCAATGCCACCCTGCGCGTGGTAGTGGTCCGCAATCGCGGTGGCATGTTCGACGGGCCGGACCAGGAGCGCGATTTCGATGTGCTGGGGTTCACCAAAGATCTGAATCCGTGGGGCAGCAGCGTCCGGCTGTGCATCCAACCGCGCGCGCGCTACGCTGCGAACGAATTCTCCGGATGCAAGATATTGTCCTGGTCCCAGAACCTCACCTGGTACGAAGAGGCGCGCCAGCGCGGCTTCGACGAAGCGGTGCTTTTGAACGAGCGCGGAGAGGTCAGCGAATGCACGTCGGCCAATATCTTTGCGGCGACTGGGGGCGAGGTGTACACACCGCCGCTCGATTCCGGTTGCCTGCCCGGCGTCACTCGCGAGTTGCTGCTGGATGTGGTGCGCGTGCCGGGAATCAAAGTGACAGAGCGCGCTCTTACCCCGCAAGATCTGGAGCGCGCCGATCAGGTGTTCATCACTTCCACTACGCGCGATCTACTGCCCGCTGTGTTCATCGAAGGTTTGAACGTGCGGAACGCACGGAACGTGGCGGACCCATTGGTGAAGGCGCTGGAAGATTATCGCGCGAACTACGTGAAGCAAAACGCGGCGCCGTTAATCGGGCAACTACGGTAGGGTCAAAAAAAAGGGCTCGTCGGGGGAATCTGTGGGTGGGGCGAGCGTAGAGCGAGCCAATATGCCGGGAGGGCGGCGAACGTCGGCTTGTCGTGGGGCGGTCTGCTGCTACGTGGCAACACTGAGACGGATCACCAGGTCCTGCGCCCGCTTCTTGATGCGCACTCGAAGCTCGTAAATGTCCATGCCCGGTGCCGACACCCGGATGTAAAACAACTTTCCGGTCGTCGGTTCTTCTAGCGAGAAGTACCCGTTTTCGTCTGTACTCGTGGAAGTGAGGACTGTCTTCCAGTCAGGGCCACAGAGCTCAACTTTCACACCGCCTGCTGGTTTGTCTATTCCCCGAACAAGGACATGACCGACCAGGGCGCGACTCACTGAAATTTCTTTTTGCACGACAAGCATCGTCGAGTGCCCTGACTTAACGGCGAGGAAGAGGACCTGTGCCAGCAGCACAAGCCGCTTTGGGATTCTCATGGTCGTTTCCTGATAATGATCCCCGCGCAAATTTGAGAGCCGCTGGCCCGGCAGTAGTCTTCGAGTCCATAGCTCGGCGGACTAACAGCGCAGTTTATTTTGGTAGTTTTCGCTGGTGCCATCTTCCGTCGCATGCCGCAACTCATCACAATTCTAAATCGCTGCCACCGTTTTCCGGGATTCGTTTACCAAGGCGCCCATTTCGGCACCGATCGCAAGAGCATTGAGATTACCGTGCGTCCGCGCCGTGGTTCCAAAGCCATCTGTTCACGCTGCCGCCAGCCCGCCCCGGGTTACGATCAACTCGCCGAGCGGCGCTTTGAGTTCATCCCTTTGTGGGGCTTTCTGGTTTTTCTGCTCTATTCCATGCGCCGCGTCGATTGCAGACGTTGCGCGGCGGTCGTCGTCGAAGAGGTTCCCTGGGGCGACGGCAAACATACGCTGACCAAAGCATATATGCTGTTCCTGGCTCGCTGGGCGCGCCGGCTTTCGTGGAAGGAAACGGCCGAGGCTTTCCACGCCTCGTGGGAAAAGGTTTACGATGCGGTCGAATACGTCGTCACCTTCGGGCTGGAACACCGCGTGCTCGGCCGGGTCGACGCCATCGGCGTGGACGAAATCCAGTACGCCAAAGGTCACAAGTATCTGACGTTGGTATATCAGATCGATCTCGGCATCACGCGCCTGCTTTGGGTTGGTCGGGAGAGAACCATCGAGTCGTTTCAGGGATTCTTCGCTGTTATCGGGAAGGAGGTTGCCTCAGGCATCGTCTTCGTCTGTTCCGACATGTGGGAGCCTTATCTGAAGACCATCCGGGAGAAGTGCTCCGAGGCCCTGCATATCCTGGACCGCTTCCACATCGTCGCCAAAATGAACAAGGCCCTAGATGAAGTTCGGGCCGGGGAATCCCGCCGCATGGCCCGTGAAGGAATGATCCCTCTGCTGAGAAACTCGCGCTGGCTGCTGCTCAGGCGAGAAGAGAACCTGAAAACCGAACAGCGCCTCCGTTTGCGCAATCTGGTCCGCTACAACCTCAAGACCGTCCGAGCTTACCTTCTCAAGGAAGCCTTTCAACAGCTCTGGGATTACAACTC
>CAVRZH010000005.1:0-16633 GCA_963725455.1 Bryobacterales bacterium | reverse complement strand
TCGTCGGCAGCGCTGCCACGGTGACACTCATCCACGATCACGAGATCGAAAAAGGAAATCGGGAGAGAACTGCTTGTAAATGTTCTGATCCTCCTCAGTGCCGGTGACCGCCTGGTAGAGGCAAAGATAGATCTATTTGCGCGGCGACGGAATCTACGCGGTGGGTCGAAAGAGCGGGCCGGTGCGCGAACGGCATCCCGCGTGGCTTTATCAATGAACGCCGAGTATGTGGACATTGATGTTCGGGTGGAAGAAGCACTGCTGAAGGTGTCGCTGGCGGTCCGAAACAGATCCCGTGAGACGTGGACCGCGGAGAGCTTTTCGCTTGCATGGCAATACTTCGATCCGCAAACACACCGTTTTATCGAGGAAGGCGCCTGGACGCCTGTGGCCGGTGTGGTTCCCCGGGGCGAGTCCGCGAATTTCCAGATCTCGATCCCGTTTCCCGCTGACTCCGGCGAGTACGAAATTTATATCTCGCATCTTCAGCCGCGTGACGGCTGGGCATACTCGCACGGCGAGCCGTTCCTGCGGATTCTGGTGGACTTCGGCCCGGACACGTCTCACGGACAGTTGCGAGTGCTGGCGCAGGAAGTTACTACCGTGCGCGCTCTTCGCATGCGGCGAATCTGGACCACGCTTCCGAAACTGTTCGTAAGTCCATTGCGGACGATTGCTCAGAACCACCGGCTGATCGGGTCCATGGCGCGGCGCGACATCCTGGCTCGCTATCGCGGGTCTTTCGGGGATGTCTTCTGGACTGTTCTGAACCCGCTGTTGCTCATGGCCACGTACTTTTTCGTCTTTGGTATCGTGTTGCAAAGCCGGTTTGGGCCGGACCAAAGCCGCACCGGATTCGCGCTCTATTTCCTGGCGGGCATGCTGCCCTGGCTCGCTTTTTCGGAACCCGTGGGCCGCGCGGCATACGTGATTTTAGAGCATCGCAATTTCGTTAAGAAACTGGTATTTCCGCTCGACACTCTGCCGGTGAATCAAGTGGTCTCCGGATTGGTGACGGAGCTTTTCGGGGCCGGAGTCTTCGTCGCCGGATTGCTCATCATCCGCCACTCGGTTCCCGCGGCGGTCCTCTGGCTGCCGGTGCTGCTGATTCCTCAGCTGCTGTTCACGCTGGGCATCTGCTGGTTCCTGGCGGCGCTGGGAGTGTACATGCGGGATCTGGGCCAGATCATGGCGCTGGTGCTGACGATGTGGTTCTTCATTACCCCGATTTGCTACCAGGAGTCCACCGCGCTGTCGCCAAAGATTTCAGCGGTGATGCGACAGAACCCGCTGTACGTTTTGGTGCGCGGCTATCGGGCGGTGTTCCTGGAAGGCCACGCGCCGGAGTTTCTTCCGCTGGTGAAACTGTGGGTCATCGCGTTGGTGTTGTTTTTTCTCGGCCACGTTTGGTTTTACCGGCTGCGCAAAAGCTTCGCCGACGTAATCTGATATTCTCTGTGCTAGGATCGCGAAACGATGCCGCATTATCAGTGGGACAACGTGCCAAAGGAGCGGCTGAATCCGTTCCTGGAGCGTCAGGTGATCCACGCCGACAACCTCACCGTGGCGCGGATGTACATCCAGAAGGGCTGCCTTGTGCCGGAGCACAGCCATCACAACGAGCAGATCTCAATCATGGAGCAGGGTTCCGCGAAGTTTGTGCTCGCGGGCGAAGAACGCGTGCTGAGCGCGGGAGACGTGGTGCAGATTCCTCCCAACGTGCCGCACTACGTGGAAGCGCTCTCCGATTGCGTCGCTATGGATCTATTTTCGCCACGCCGCGAGGATTGGATTCGCGGCGACGATGCGTACCTGCGTAAGTGAACTCGATACTTACTTGATTGCGAGCAGCGCGTCCAGGTACGCGCCAGTCAAACGGCTCTCCACTTTTGAAAAACCCGCGGCGCGCAACAGCGCTTCATATTCGGCGGCCGAGCGCTCGCGGCCTTCGGTGCCGACCAGCATATTCAGCGATTGCATATGCGCCGAGACATAACCGGGTTCGAGCAGTTTCTCGGCGATCAGTAGCCCTCCGCCCTCGGGTAGCGCCAAATAGATTCTGGCCAGCAGCCGGTGAATCTTTTCATCGGACCAATCGTGCAGAATCCTTCCGACACTGTAGAGGTCGGCCGCAGGTAACGGATCGGTGAAGAAGTCGCCCGCGATGGCCCCTGGATAGAGCGCAGTAACTTCAGGCAGATCGAATACCTGCACCTGAATTTGCGGATATCTTTCGCGAACCGCCTCCGCCAGATGTCCGCTTGCGCCGCCTAGATCAATCAGCCGATGAAAACGGCTCAAGTCGAACGCCGCGGCCACGGCCGGCGAACTGAGACGGCCGAAGCCATGCATACCCTTGAGAAATTCGCGCTTGGATTGCTCGGTACGGAAGAACCCCGAAAAGATTCCGCCTTCCAGCCCGAAGGTTTGTTTCCAGCGCGGCGTGCCCTCCCGGACGGCGTCTTCCAGATGCGCCCACATTGGGTAGAGCGCGTGGTTTGAATAATGAATGTAGCCGGTGAGCGAATCGGGGCTGTCCGATCGCAAGTATTTATCGGACTCCGCCGTGTTCACGTAAACGCCATCGCGCTTTTCCAGCAGCCGCAGCGCTACGCACGCGTCGAGCAGACGCGGCAGAGCTTTATGATCCGCCGGGCGCGAACCGTCGAAGATGCCGAGCTTTACTGCGGCAAACATCGTCTTGGATCTGCGAAAGGCTTCGATCAGCTCAACTATGTTGTCGGGTGTGGTCATATCCAATAGGTTTCAGCGCCTTTCCGGCATATCGCACCGCACCCAGTCGGCCCTTCGTGATGCTGCCGATCCGGATGCCCGGCGCTTTTATTTGTTGCGGAGCGGTGAAGAGCAGTTCGTAATCTTCGCCGTCGTGCAGGGCCTGGTGGATGGTCGCGCCGGGAAGCAGCGGCACTTTGTCGAGCTCCGCGGAAACACCGGAAGCTTTGCAAAGCCGGTGCAAATCCAGAGCCAGGCCGTCGCTGATATCCATGCAGGCCGTCGCTGTTCCCAATAGCTTGCGGCCGAACTCCAGGCGTGGCGTGATCGCAGGCTTGTTGCGCCAACCTCCCAGGGGCGCGGAAACATAAAGTACGTCGTTTGGTTTTGCTCCGGAACGTAAAAGCGCTTTGCCTTTCGCGACCGAGCCATAAAGCACTACATCACATATCAATTGATTGGCATGCGAGATGTCGCCGCCCGCAAGTGACGCCTTCGCTTTTCGCAGCATCTTATTGACCCCTCGGTAGAAGCCGTCGAGCCATCTTTCATTCGCCCAGGGCGCCAGCGCGATCGAGATCAGGCAGTACAAGGGAGTTCCACCCATGGCCGCGATGTCGCTCAAACTTCGAGCAACAGCTCGCGCGCCGATCTCCTCAGCGCTCGATTCGCGTGTGAAATGGACCCCTTCGATGCTGAGATCCGCCTTGAGAAGTAGGTCCTGGCCGATGGGCGACGGGATCACCGCGCAGTCATCACCGATCAGCGGAGAACGGCGTCGAAGCTTCGCAATGATGCTGTCTTCTGTCACAAGGCATTTATCACGATGCCGCGGCAACCAGCCCGGATGGAAGTTCTTCGCCGAACACCTTGCCGAGATCCTCCTCCACTTCGCCTTCGAGCGCCGGCAGAAGAGCCTCAGGGATTCGTTTGCGGATCATCTCCATGGTGGCTGGGCTGAGGTCACGCGTGGAATCGCCGGTGCGCCGGGCGATTGCAACCACGGCGTCCTGGGTCTTCGGAACCTTGAGCAAAACCTCCACCCACCGTGTTGCCGCCTGCGCGGGCAACACCTGATTGATGGGGCCGTAGAAGAGCTTACGGGCACCCAGGCGGGACAAGCACCACAGGCCGGTTTCCACCATCTCGCCTTTCTTGACTTGCGCGATGAGAGCGTCGCCGAGTTGCGTTTTGGTTTGCAATGGCAGCAGCTCCAGGCTGGCGCCGGTCCGCCACATTTCGCGCAGCAGACTATTGTTAATGCGTGGACGCTTGGACCCGCGGGGCAGGAGTACCGGCGAAAGCCGCTGGAACATGTCCACCTGCTGATTCTTGTTGAGGCCGCCGGCGACGCGTCCCCAAAAGATCCACCAATCGATTTCGTTTTGCACCTGATTGGCGAATTGAATGCCGCCCGCGTAGATGCGCCGGGCCTGCTCGATGCGGAAATCGTCGCCGGGAAATCCGAAGCCGGGGCGCAGCATGAAGCCGGTCAAATTCAGCCAGCGCATCTCCAGGGCGGGGGATTTGCGCCGGGTTTCGGCGAGCTCCAGCAAATGATCGCTTAGTTTTCGGATCGCGCTGAGCGGCCAAGAGTTGCGCCCCAGGGCCAGGGTCTGTTCCAGCTTGGCCGGCAGCTCCTCTGGGGTTAAGGTTCCGTCGCGAAAGGCAGCTTCAAGCAAAGCTTCAGATTGCGCCACGGCTTCATCGCTGACCACTGCCGCAGGCTTGCCACCGGTGCGAGTGCCGGCTGTTTTGCGCAATTCAAATTGCAGTCGCCAATGATGCTCGCTGATTTTGGAATCGGCCCAGACTTCGAGCGTCCCGACCTCGGTCAAATGCGCGCGCAGCTTCACCGGGACCAAGCGCTCGCCCGCCTTACCGAAACGAATCACGGCGTTGAGGGGTGCGTGCAGGTGGAGGTCGGCGTTCAAATCCGAATTTTCAAAAACGAAGCCAACTGGATCATCCACGCGGCTGAGTGAGCTGTAGAGGCGGAAAGAAACAGGCTTGTTTGCAACCAGATGAAGGTCCTGGCTGTCGAGTTCCAGCGTCTGGCCTTCCTCCGCTCCCCGCGGCACCAGACAGACCGCTTCCTTGTCGCCGACCCCCACGTAGTAAGAGCGAGGAAGCCCGCCGCGAACCAGAAGCCCGGCCCCGGTGGCTTTGACATAGGAGTAATAAGCCGCGCCCACGGCCACAGCCAGATCCAGATCGCGATTCTCCAGGATCGCCGGCCGCCGTCCATACCAGCGCTCCATCACGTCGGCGACGCGCTGGCGGCAGATGTCGGGAATGAAAAATCCGCCGTTGAACAGCACGGCATCCGGTTTGGCGTCTTCGTTCGCGCTCAAGAACGCCGCCAGATGGCGCGTTACGGCGGGGTCGGAAACATACGGCAGCCCCAACTCGCGAAACAGGCTGCGCTTATCCTCAGTTGGTTTGTCGTGGATATCGCAAAACGGCAGGAAGCCCTCGAGCGTCAGCTCCAGCGCCTCCTCGCGCGTGATCTCGGTTTTGAGCGTACCGCCCACCAGCGACGATCCGGCGCCCAGCACCGTGATTTCGACGGATTTCAGATTCGGATCCGCCAGCATGCGTTCCTTGGCCGCCGCGCACTGGCGCCGCAGAGCCGTCCGCTGACGAATGGAAAGCTGCGTTCCGAGTTTCGATTCCACCAGCCACGCCAGCGTAAGATCCAGGTTGTCGCCGCCGAGCAGCAGATGTTTGCCCACGGCCGTGCGTGTGAACTCGATGCGGTCGCCATCGCGATGCACTTTGATCAGCGTGAAATCGCTGGTGCCGCCGCCGACGTCGCACACCAGCAGCAGTTGTCCGTCGAACAGGCTCTTCTGCGATTGCGCCAGATGATTGGCGATCCAGGAATAAAACGCGGCGGCCGGTTCCTCCACCAGCGTCAGCTTTTCGATTCCGGCGGCATGCGCGGCTTGCACGGTTAATTCGCGCGCTTCTTCGTCGAAGGAAGCTGGGACCGTCAACACTACATCCTGCGACGCCAGAGGATGGTTGGGATGCGCCTGGTTCCAGGCATCGCGAATGGTGGACAAAATCGCGGTGGAAACGTCGACGGGCGAAAGCACGCGGCCGCCCTCCTGCGCGTCCCACGGGAGGATTTTGGCGTTGCGGTCCACCTCCGGATTCGAGAGCCACGATTTCGCGGAGTGTACCGATTTGGTCGGCACCAGCGCGCCTTGCTCCCGGGCGTACGCTCCGACGTAGGTTTGATCGCTCAGAAACAAGAAGGACGGCAGGGTCCGGCGCGCCTCCATCTGGCCCGGCGCGACATACTGCGGGATGGGGAGCACCTGGATCTCCGGATAATCCGGCAACTCTCCGTGAATCTCTGGAATGTAGGCGAGGGCGGAATTGGTGGTGCCGAGGTCGATGCCGATGTTCATTTTTTGTCAGGCGGGCGGCTACCGGCTATTCAATTTCCACTTCGGCCGGAGCAATCACGGATGTATTCGAGCCAGGGGCGAGAGGCGGCAGATCGATCTTTTCGGCCTTCCAACCCTTGTGACGCAGCAGGCCACCGGATGCTTTGCCATTCACCGGGACGTTACCCAGAAGTTTCACGGTAGCGGGATCGTTGGTGTCCAGCTTGGTAGGGGATCCTTCGACGCCGTCGATAACCGGCCCTAACTGCAGGTAACGGCTCAGCGAAGCGTGGCACTGCTGATGCAGGTCCCGGACCGCCGCGCCCACCTGGTCATCCGAATAAGCAGAAATATCTTCCATCAAAAAATCGATCAGGCGCGAGTCCCGCTGCAAAATCCCCAAAATCTGCAGCGCCCCATCGGAGGGTTGTGCTGCGCGAACGGCGGGCGCGGGCTTGGCCACCGGTTGAGGTTTCCTTTGTGGGGAAAAACCAAGCTCTTGTGCTATGTCGGCCGGCAACTTGCCGGTGAATAAAATGGCAAAGAAACTGCGGAAAGCGAGTACGATCCTGCTCAAAATGATCCTCTACGCCTAGGATACACGCTCCTACTCGCGGTTGGACTGGATTGGCTGTTCGGTTGCACGATGTTCATAGGGTTCCAAGCGAGATGTTGCGATTTGTGGATCGACGGGACGCAGGGAGAAAGCTCGCAACGAAACTCAGGGATTATACGGACGATCCTGGCGTACAGGTGCTGGGATTGCCCAGGGGAGGCGTGCCGGTTGCTTATGAAGTGGCCTGGGCGCTCAACGTTCCACTGGACGTGTTCGCCGTTCGAAAGCTCGGTGTGCCCGGTCATCCGGAATTGGCCATGGGCGCGATTGCGAGCGGAGGCGTTCGCGTTCTGAATCCCGATGTGATCGACGCACTCAGGATCTCATCGGCAACGGTGGAATCCGTCGCTGAAAGGGAACGGCTGGAGTTGGAACGCCGGCAGCGGGCTTATCGGGGGACGAAAGCATTTCCGGAATTAGCCGGCCGCACTGTCATCGTGGTGGACGACGGACTGGCTACCGGCTCCACGATGCGGGCTGCCGTCCAGGCGCTACGGCGAAGCAATCCGGCGCGGATCATCGTGGCGGCGCCTGTGGCCGCGGCCGAAACTGCGCGCAGCCTGGGGGAAGAAGCGGATCGAGTAGTGTGCCTTAGCGCGCCTCCCGATTTCCACGCGGTCAGCACGTGGTACGAGGATTTTTCGCAAACGACTGACGAAGAGGTGCGTAATTTGCTTGAAACTGCTTCACAGAAAGGGGTGTGCGATGTCGACGTATCACGTGGGTCAAGCGATTGAACATCGGCCGGTGACCATCAATGCGGCTGGCGCCAACTTAGATGGCTATTTGAGCGTGCCGACCGCAGCCACAGGGATGGTGGTGTTCGCGCACGGCAGCGGCAGTTCACGTCACAGCCCTCGCAACCGCTATGTGGCGGATGTTCTCAACGAAGGCGCGCTAGCGACTTTGCTTATCGATTTGCTGAATGCCGACGAGCAGGAAGTGGATTTGCAGACGGCGCAGCTTCGTTTCGACATCCCGTTCCTGGCGAATCGCCTGGTGGCTATCACGCAATGGCTGCGCAAGCAGCCGCAGGTGGGTGGTCTGAAGATGGGATATTTCGGAGCCAGTACGGGCGCCGGCGCGGCATTAGTGGCAGCGGCGGAGCTTCCGCGGCTGATCCACGCCGTGGTGTCCCGCGGCGGCAGGACGGATCTTGCGGGAGAGGCGCTGGAGCGCGTGGAAGCGCCTACGCTGGCGATCGTCGGCGGCAACGATCCCGTGGTCCTGGACTTGAACCGCCAAGCTTTGGCGCGCATGCATGGCGTGAAGGCATTGCACGTCATCCCGGAAGCCAGTCACCTGTTCGAGGAGCCAGGCACCTTGGAGGAGGTCGCGAAACTAGCGCGCGCCTGGTTCACGGAAGAGTTGGGTTAGGCCGTGGACTCCATGCTCTTGCGGATCTGTGCAAGGAACTCACGCGGTTCGGCAATCCGCAGCTCGGGGGCCTGACGGTGAAGACGTTCTCCGTCAGGCGTGGACGGGTCGGCGAGGTCCAGAATATCTTTGTCTCGGCTCACGAGATAGACCGCTTTCGTGGCGATCGCGAGATTAACGTAAGGCTCATCCTTAGGATCCCGGTCAAATTGGAAGACGCGCGGGACTTCCGAAACTACTGTCGCTTGTTCTTCAAGTGCCGTAAGAAATCGATCGACGATCTGGTCTGTCAGCGCGGGAAATCTCCGTCGAACGCGAGGGCGAGCCAACACGCCTCGAACCTCGGCAAGGATTTCCGGCGATAGACATAACTCGACTGCACCCAGCTCCACCAGGACCAGGCATGCGCCCGCGGCACCCTCGCGTTTCGCAGCGCCCTGAAGAAACACCATGCAGTCGAGTACAGCGCGGATCTTCGGAGCGTCACCGCTCATCGATTCGGCGCGTAGTTTTTTCCCGATGAGATTCGTCGCGGGCTTGAGAAAAGAGGCAGTCCAGCTCTTCGTCGCTGATGCCGCTATCCGCTACCTGGCTGCGGAATGGGGCCAGGATCTCGCTCACGGAAGGCTTGGCGCTCACAACATTTAGGAGGACAGCGCGAATGTAGGCCTCCCTCGGGAGGCCGGCAGTCTCGGCTCTCTCGTCCACTAGTCGAAGAAGTTCCTCAGGAAGGGGGAGTTCGATTGTTTGTGTCATGTTACCCCGGAAGCTGACCATCATTTTGGCACAAAACCTCTTGGTACAAAACAAGACCTCAGGCCTGGTCGTTGTTGGCGCGAGGAGCGGGATCGGTTGTCTGGGGGCGCCGATCAAGGGTCGCTATCAGATCGTCCTGAGTTCAGAGCTGGTCGCTAGGCAGCGGCGGAGCTTCCGCGGCTGATTCACGCTGTAGTTTCCCGCGGCGGCCGGCCGGATCTTGCGGGAGAGGCGCTGGAGCGCGTGGAAGCGCCTACGCTGGCGATTGTCGGCGGCCACGATCCGATGGTCCTGGATTTGAATCGCAGAGCTTTGGCGCGCATGCATGGCGTGAAGGCATTGCACGTCATCCCGGAAGCCAGTCACCTGTTCGAGGAGCCAGGCACCTTGGAGGAGGTCGCGAAACTAGCGCGCGCCTGGTTCGCGGAAGAGTTGGGATACTGAGAGGCGAGTAACTAGCGGTGCTGGGGGCCGCGCAGAATAGCAGCCTCTTTGATTTTGGCCAGCTCACGGCGGGCAATGGCGGCCCAGGCGCTGCCGTGGTCCAGAGTCAGGTAGGCCTTCCAATGACGCACGGCCTTTAAAGGCTGCCCCATGGCTTGGTGAAGCAGCGCGATGTTGTAATGTGCGTCCGCATAGCGAGGATGAATTCGAATTGCTTCCACGTAATGATTTAGCGCGCCAGCCCGGTCCCCGCGCTCGTCGTAGAGATTGCCGAGATTGAAATGCGCCAGGGCATATTCGGGGTCCACTTCCACGGCCTTGCGATAGTACTGCTCCGCCTGACGCCAGTCGCGAGCGTTGAAATAGACCGTCCCTAAATTCACCAGCGCGCCCGCCGAAGTGGGATCGATCTCGGCGGCCTTCTGATACGCCGCGATCACTTCTTCCACCGGCGCGCTAGTCTGTTCGAGATCCAGGCCTTTTTCGAACCAATGCTCGGCTTCGCGCCGGGCCTTTATCTTCCGCGCAGTTTCAGACTCTTCGGCCTGGCCCGGAAATGACAGCAGCTTGTTAATCTCAGCCTGGTCAAAATTGAGTATCAGCTGGCCCGAGATGGCCTCCATCTTCTTGTTGCCGGCGAACTGGACCTCTATCTTTCTGCCCTGCGAATAAATCTTGACTTCGGTGAGCGGGTTTTCAAATTCGCGGAAATGCTTCCGCACGGCTTGGACGGCCCTGCGGATTTGGACGGCTGACACGTTGCTCTTGCGCAGGCCAACGAGTGTTCGTAGAGCGAGGATGTCGGAAAAGCTGAAAGACCCACCCGATGACAGGAGATTCTGTTTCTCCCAGCTCTCAAGTTGACGCTTGGAAACGCCTAACTGCCGGCGAACATCCTCCCGCGAGTAGGCCTGCTGAGTTGCTGGAGCGGGCACGGTGAAAGTTTAACAGAGGAATGGCGGGGACGGGACCAAGCAGGCTGCTGAAACAGTTTTCGAGCTCCCGACTCCCTCACGGTCGCGGCTCGGTAAACACCTGTCTGAGCCGCGCGCCAGCGGCACTTCCGCAGACGACCGGAAGTCGCGGGTGGCGCGTGAGCAGGCGTTTTTTGGCCTTTTTTCCGAATCCTGTCAGGCCGCATCTTTAGTCTTTAGTCGAAATCGAAAAGCTCGGCGACTGGCACCCGGATCTCGGGATCGCTGGTTGCGAGTACGCCGGACTCGGCTTCCACCATGCCGGCTTTGGTGGCTACGTAGCCCTTGCGCAAGCGGGGATTGATGATCCAGACGTACGGAACGCCGAAACGCAGGTAGTCCTCAATTTTCTCCTGCATGTAGACCATGGTGTCGTCCTTGGAGAGAATTTCGATACAAAGGTGCGGCGGTGCGGTGAAGATCTCGCCTTGGATTTGCGAGGTCTTGACCACGGTAACGTCAGGTATACGAAAGCGCGTCGGGCTCACCTGGACGCGCTGCTCCGGGACGACTTCGATTCCAAGCTCCTTCGACCGGAGATCAAAGTAAACGATCAATCGTCTTTGGATTCTTCCATGAGTCAGTTCGCCCCAGTTCCGCTCCACAATCCCGCCGTCGACATACTCGCGGTCAGGAGAGTAGCTGGTACTCAAGTATTCTTGAACCGAAACAAGAGTTGCTGCGCCCATACCTTGCCCCAGCATACCGCTTAAAGCACGGTGACTTAATCGACGTCGAAAAGCTCCGAGACTGCCACTCGGAGCTCGGGATCGCTGGTTGCGAGTACGCCGGATTCAGCTTCCACCATGCCGGCTGCGGTGGCGACGTAGCCTTTGCGCAAGCGAGGGTTGATGATCCAGATGTACGGAACGCCGAAACGCAGGTAGTCGTCGATTTTCTCTTGCATGTAGACCATGGTGTCGTCTTTGGAGAGGATCTCGATGCAGAGGTGGGGTGGTGCGGTGAAGATCTCGCCTTGGATTTGCGAGGTCTTGACCACGGTAACGTCAGGTATGCGAAAGCGCGTCGAACTGACTTGTACGCGTTGTTCCGGGAACGCTTGGACTGCCAGCACCTTCCTTCTATCCCAAAACCAGCCAAGCAAGTTTCGTTGAATCGAGCTGTGCGTTTTCTCGCCCAAGTTCCGCTCCACAATCCTGCCGTCGACATACTCGCGGTCAGGAGAGTAGCTGGAACTCAGGTATTCTTCAACCGAAACGAGAGTTGCTGCGCCCATACCTGTTCCTAGGATACTCTGGCCGGTGGCCCAAACGTCGATCGCACCAGTTCCAGGCCTTCTTCCTTGCTGTGGATGCGCGCCTCCAATTGCGCGTCCTCGGCCACTTCCAGCATGCGCGAGAAGTCCGGGCCGGGAGCGTATCCAGCGGCAATCAAGTCGTCACCGGTGACGAGCCTGGGAGGGCGCAACTCTTCCGGCGCCGATTGTTCGAATTTGGTTTTCGCGAACTCGTAATTATCGAGGTGCCCATGACTGGACGAGCAATCCAGGCGATGCAGCTCCAGGTGTTCTTCAAAGGCAGGCAGGCGCAACATACGCTTCAAGGTGCTCTCGCGCATTTGATGGACGTGCGAGAAGCGCATATGATTGGCGACCAGGGCGATCACCTGATCTGCCTCCGCGTTTGAAAACCGCAGCCGGTTCAGTATTTCGCGCGCGATTCGTTCGCCCAGTTCGACGTGGCCATCGAACCGGATGCGCTCCGCCAGACGGAACGTTCCCGGCTTGCCGACGTCATGCAGCAAGACGCCCAGGGCCAGTGCGGGCGAGGGTGATTGGAGCCCTTCCAGCATGATGAGCGTGTGCGTCCAGACATCGCCTTCGGGATGAAACTGGGGAGGTTGTGCTACGCCCTTCATCGCGGAAACCTCGGGCAGGATGTCGGCTAACAGGCCGGAAGCATCGAGTAACTCCAGACCACGGCGCGCTCCGCCTTCGGTTAAGATGCGCACCAGCTCGTCGCGAACGCGTTCGGGCGAAACGCGGAGAATCTTGGGGTGCAGCTTACGGATGGCGGCCAAAGTGGCGGGCTCGATTTCAAAACCGAAGCGCGCTGCGAATCGCACGGCGCGCAGCATCCGCAAATGGTCTTCTTCGAAGCGCTGCTGCGGGTCGCCAATGGCTCGGATGATGCCAGCCTTCAGGTCCGGCAGGCCGCCGACGTAATCCACAACTTGGGAATACAAGGAAGACGGGGAATACAAGGAAGACGGGGAATACAAGGAAGACGGGGAATACAAGGAAGACGGGGAATACGAGGAAGACGGGGAAGACAAGGAAGACGGGGAATACGAGGAAGACGGGGGAGACGAGGAAGACGGGGGAGACGAGGAATTCAAGACCGATGGATCCAACAACATGGCGTTGATGGTGAAGTCCCGGCGCAGTACATCCTGCTTTGCATCCGTTTCAAACACAACCCGCCCGGGATGTCGCCCATCCGCATAGGAATGATCGCTGCGGAAGGTGGCGATTTCCACGCCATCCACTAACACCACACCGAATTGGGCGCCCACCAACTGTGCGCGGGGAAACAGGCGCAGCAGCTCTTCCGGACGCGCGTCGGTTGAGATATCATAGTCCGACGGTTCGCGCCCCAAGACCAGGTCTCGCACGCAGCCACCGACCAGCCAGGCTTGGAAGCCCTGTGAGCGCAAGTCTGCCGCGACCTCGATTGCCCTGGTTTGGTTCATTGGGTCCGGCCCATACGATCATCGTAAGATAGAAGATTCGGCTCAAGTAGAATAGTCAATGGAACACGCCCAATAATGTCCACAGAAGTAGGCAAGCCATCATCCACTACCGCCAAGGTGGTGGTGGCCACCACCGTAGCACTTTCCTTCATCAGCTTTTGGCGGGGCGCCTCCATCGTTCTGGCCGATCTGGCGTCGTCGGCATTTTACGCCGGTGGCATTGCCGAAACCGCGGTGGGACCCTCCGCGCCCTGGTTCGTCCTGGGGGTGATGCTATTCAGCTTTGCCGTTCGTTCGGTGTACATGGAAAGCTGCAGCATGTTCGTACGCGGCGGCGTGTATATTGTGGTGAAGGACAGCATGGGCCCCTTCGTGGCGCGCCTGTCGGTGTCGTCGCTGGTCTTCGATTACATCCTCACGGGACCCATCAGCGTTGTGAGCGCCGGCCAGTATCTCGGCCATTTGCTGGCTGAAATAGCGAAGATGCTGGGACAGTCGTTCTCGTTCAACGTGAACTACTTCTCGGCGTTCTTCGCGGTCTTGGTGACGGTTTACTTCTGGTGGCAGAACACCAAGGGCATGCACGAATCCAGCGGCAAGGCGCTGCGCATCATGCAGATCACTACGGTGATGGTGGTGGCGTTGTTGATCTGGTGTCCACTCACCATTCTGCTGCGCGGGCACATTTACTTTCCACCCGCGCCGTTCCCGCGCAACCTGCAATTCACTAACGAATCGCTGGGCTGGTTCAAGGGCACTATTTTTCCGAATATCGGAGCTATCGCGTTAATGATCGCTATCGGGCACTCGCTGCTTTCCATGAGCGGCTTCGAGACCCTGGCGCAGGTCTATCGCGAAATCGCATATCCGAAGATGAAGAATCTGAAGATCACCGCGAACATCGTGTGCTGGTACGCGGTGATCTGCACCGGCGTCATCACCGTGTTCGCCGGGATGATCATCAGCCCTTCCGATATCCGCAATCTCTTTTCAGACGATCTGCTGGGCGGCCTGGCGATGCGCCTGGTGGGACCGGAACTGCTGAAGCTGGCGTTCCACATTTTTGTCGTGATCGTGGGCGTGCTGATTCTTTCGGGTGCGGTGAACACGTCCATTATCGGCGCGAACGGCGTTCTGAATCGCGTGGCCGAGGATGGCGTGCTGCTGGATTGGTTCCGCAAGCCCCACAAGCGCTTCGGCACCACGTACCGCATCGTCAACCTCATCGCGCTCTTGCAACTTGCCACGATCATCCTGAGCCGCGGCGACGTTTATCTGCTGGGTGAAGCGTACGCATTCGGCGTGGTATGGAGTTTCTTCCTGAAGTCCTTGGGCGTCCTGGCGCTGCGCTACCAGCGGCACGATCAGGAATATAAGTTTCCGTTCAATTTTCGTCTGGCAGGCGTCGAGATTCCCGTGGGTCTGGGCGTGACGACCCTGATTCTGGGTTTCGTCGCCATCGCCAATCTGTTCTCAAAAGAATACGCGACTATCTACGGCATCAGTTTCACCCTGGTGGTCTTCGCCGTCTTTACGCTCTCCGAGCACGTCAACGCGAAGAAGCGCAAACTGACCGCCGAACACAAGACGCTGGAAGAATTCAACCTGGATCATCAGCCGCAGGTGAACTCGGCTACATTGCATGCGCGGCCGGGTTGCGTGCTGGTGGCGGTGCGCGATTATCACAACATGGAGCATCTGAGAAAGGTCCTCCAAAAAGTGAACTTGCGCCGCAACGACATCGTTGTGATGACGGTCCGCACCATTTCTACTGGCGCCGGCGAGTACGATCTGGCCGACGATCAGATGTTCAGCGATTATGAGAAAGAGCTCTTCAGCCACGTGGTGGAAATGGCGGAGAAGGAAGGCAAGCCGGTGGAGCTGCTGGAAGTTCCGGCGGTGAATCCGTTCGATGCCTTGGTACAGACCGCTAGCCGGCTCAAAGCCTCGCGTTTAGTCACCGGCGTCTCCGAGAGGATGCCATCCGAAGAGCTCGCGCGCCGTATTGGGTTGTCGTGGGAAAGCCAGCCAGAACCGCGCCATGCATTTTCGCTGGAGATCATCAGTAAGGACCGGCCGTCGATGTACGTGAATCTTGGACCGCATCCTCCGCGGCTATGGCCTGAAGACGTCGATCGCTTGCATGAGCTGTGGCTGAGGCTGAGCGATAACGAGGCTGTGGGATCGCGCCTGCACCATCGCGACATTGTAGGTCTGGCGCTGCGCCGCCTGGAAAAAGATCTTGCGGACGGCAAGCGGGACCAGGTGATGACCGATCTGGATCACGAGCTGCGCAAGGATTGAGGAAAGAGAGAAGTCAGAATACAGAAGTCAGAATTCAGGAGTCAGAAGTCAGAAGTCAGAATACCGGTCCTCAGGGCGGCTCTTGTATACTCAGATTTTCGTTATGCGCTCACTCACAATCGCAACTCTCGCTCTCGCGGCCGGTACGGTTTGGGCCGCACAGATTCCCCGGCAGTCGCCGGATTTCACGATTCAGATGAAGAGCGGCAAGCAGATCAAGGTGAGCGACTACCGCGGGAAAGTCTTGTGCTTGACCTTCATCCTCACCACGTGCCCGCATTGCCAGCACACTACTGAATTGTGGGACAGTATTTATCCGGCGCTGGCCCCCAAAGGATTTGCGGTGGTGGAAGCGGCGCTCAATGAAAATCCGGACATCTCTTCGTTCGTCTCGCAATTCAAGGTGCCGTTTCCGGTGGGGACCGCAAGCGTTCTGCCGGCCCTGGACTATATACAATGGCCGAAAGACAAGCGCCCGCTGGTTCCGTTTCTGGTGTTTATCGATCGCAACGGCGTGATTCGCGCGCAATACACGGGTGTGGATGAAGCGTTCTTCGACAACCAGCAGGAACAGCACATGCGCGACGAGGCTGAGAAGCTGCTGAACGAAGGCTCCAAGGCCCACAAGCCCGCCCATTGACGAAGATTGTGGCCCACCGCGGCGCGTCGTCCGAAGCGCCCGAGAACACATTGGCTGCCTTTGAAAAAGCCATGGACCTGGGCGCCGATGCGATCGAGTTCGATGTCCGGCGGGCCGCGGATGGCAGCTTGCTGATTTCCCACGATCCCATTCACAAAGGTTCCCGTGAGCTCCCTACGCTTGAGGAAACGCTGCGGCTGACGCAAGGCAGGATTCAACTAGACGTTGAACTGAAAGAGCCCGGCTGCGAGCGGGAGGCGATCGACCTGCTGTTGCGCTACTTTCCTCTGAGCGATTTTTGTGTCACGTCCTTCCTGGCGCCCGTGCTTCGGGAAATTCGGGCCATCCATGCGGACATTCGAACGGGTCTCATCTTCGCGGCGTGGAATGCAAGCGTGCGCGCCGAAGCCTTGAGTTCGGACGCTGACTTGCTGGTGCCCCACTATCGGCTTCTGGATGAAGCCGGGGAGATTGGAAAGCCACTCTTCGTCTGGACCGTGGACGACCCTGCGCTCACGCGCACGCTGCTTGAGCGCCAAATCGTTGAAGGTATCGTGACCAACAATCCCCGGCAAGCACTCGCGATGCGCCGCGAATCGCGCTCACTTTGATCCACCGTCTGCTGCCTGCTATCCTTCTCGACAGCATGAGTCCGAGAGAAAACGTACCCCTGATTTCC
>CAVRZH010000004.1:0-12791 GCA_963725455.1 Bryobacterales bacterium | reverse complement strand
CCACTACCGTTATTGCAGAGCCAGACGTTAGCTTGAGTAATAGTGGAACGTCCACTGCTGCCACCACTATCATGACCGCATCGCCACTGCCGATCGTGCGATCCGCAATCAGTTCCCGGATGCTCCCTGTCAGGTTGCGCACGGCTTCCATTAGCCCTTCCTGCACCGCAGGCCGATGGGCCTGGGACGCCCCAGGTTCGACCTGAGCCGACTCAGAATACGGGAGCCCAAGCTCAACGTAGTTCCTCTCTCCGTCGATGAAGTGGCGCGCTTCTGGTCCAGTTTTCGAAACGCCCGCGACCTGGCCATCGTTGGCCTGATGCTGATGCAGGGGCTCCGCTCCGCCGAAGTGATGGCCTTGAACCGTGACGATGTGCTGTTCTCCGAAGGGCAGCTTCGGGTGCGTGGCAAAGGGAACAAGCTGCGCTTGCTGCCCCTGGCGCCGGAAACGACGCAACTGCTCGATCACTATCTCCGCGTCGAGCGGCCCGATCCCTGCTCCGCGGCACTGTTCGTGGTCTTGAAAGGGCCCGCTCGCGGCCAACGCATGACACCTGCGGGATTACGCTCCCTGTTCCGCCATCATCGCCGCACCACCGGCGTTCAACTGGCCAATCCCCACCGGTTCCGACACACCTTCGCCTCGGATATGGTGCGCGCCGGGATCAGCCGCCCGCGCTGATGCAGCTGATGGGCCATGCCACTCGAGCATCTCCTTGGCGCCGGCCTTCGCGCATGGTGTGGAATTGGCAGGATGTCCGGTCTCCGTGGTCGGAGCCTTCAGAAATGTTACGGAAGGCAGATTGCCGGCATTCAGGGCGTTCTGGAAATCAACCAGCGAGTAGACGTGATTGGCCTGATCGGAAGCGGTGCCGATGGCGGCAGCCGAGCTGGGAGAAAGATGATGCCGATTGGAAGTGGTTTCGTAATACATAAAGGGCGTGTAATGACTGTTGTACGTGTTACCGCTGGGAGTGTCACTGCATTGCGTGCTGGTGATCGGCGTAGAGCCGCCGGATTCCGGAAAATCGCCGTAGAACCAGCCCCAGGACAGGCCAGCCGCATTCATCAAGTCGCCGATATTCTGGCTCGTCATGATCACGGGGGCGGTTTTACTGGAAGCTACGACGCAATCGTCAACGCCGGCTTCCACATTAGCGATGATGCTTCCATTCACCACTTTGCCGGCGGCGGAGGCGGGAAGAGCGCTGGCGGTGTGGGTCTGTCCGGCGACTAAGTTCTGGTGCCCCTCTTCGGTGACGCCGAATTCGGTATCGAAGTAGTTGTCACTCATGGCGAAATATTGGGCGTAGTTCCACAGAGCCGTGACGGTGTTCCCATCGTAGTAGCCCATGCTCAAGTCCGGCGTGCAGGGGTTCCCATTTGGATCGAGACCGGTGCCGCTGGTGCTCGGGAACTGATTCACCTGGCCGGAGTTGTAGGCAATCTGCTCAGCATTGTAGCCGTTGTCGTTATCGCAGGTGAGCGCCTGTGAGCGATCCAGGCGGAAAGGCGCAACGACGTTGAGATTGCTGATCGCTGGAGTGATGCCATTGATGGAAGGCGTGTTCGGCAGCGGAACAAACGCGGATTCCCCGGCCGGGAATTGCGCGCTGACGGCCTGGCCGGCCGGATAAAGGGCATTCGGATAAGTTCCAAAGTAATGATCGAACGAGTTATTCTCCTGGAAGATCACCACAACGTACTTAATCGGGGTGGTGGTCGCGGGCTGCGCCCAAAGGGCGGGGAGAATGGTTGCCGTGGCAAGCCACCAGGCGACTCTGCAAAACTGTTTCAGCATTCGTTGGGGCTCCTGACAAGTGTCGATACTAAGCAGACACTCAGAGAGTCAGAATACCCAAGCGCGGTTACAGAGGAATGAATGCGTGAAACTTCACAGCCGAGCGAACTCTGGCTACCTCTGAGAGGCCGCGTTCTGCAAAAGAGCGCGAGTTTCAGCCACGCTGGTTGCGGCGCTTGCGCCCGCGGCAGGAGGCGCAGCCGAGGCGACATTGCTGCTGGTGGCTGCCGCCGCTCCGGGTTGCGCTCCGCCGGCCCCGACCAAATCGATCGGCTTGCGGCCATTGCTATCGATCAGATTGGTTTTCGCTCCTTTTGCCAGCAGGTAACGCACTAGATCTGCCTTGCCCTTTTGGGCCGCCACGTGGAGCGCAGTCATGCCTTCGGTGGAAGAGGGCGCGCGAGAGATCCGCAGGGAGTAAGTCAGCATGCCGGTGACCTGAGCGTTTATGTCGGCGCCATGCGCCAGCAGCAGGTCCATGATCGCCATGTTTGGGGGAAAGCCGGTGCTGGTGGCGGACGCCAACCCAGTCCCTTTTCCGCCGGTTCCCACGCCCGCCGCAATCAGGAACGGCGTCACACCCATGGAGCCGATGTTCGCATCCGCGCCTTTGTCGAGCAGGATTCGCACCAACTCCACGTCGCCGGAAATGGTGGCGCGCATCAGCGGCGTGCATCCGGTATTGTAGAACTCCTCGACAAAACGTCCGCTGTTCCCTCCCCGGCTGGGGCGATGCATATTGAGTTGTGGATTGAGATCGACGCCGGCGGCCAGCAGCAGGTTGATCATCTCCAGGCTGGAAACGGGCGGGCCACTCGAAGCGCGCGGCTGAACCGGAGCACGGACGGCTCGGATGGTCACCAGGCCAGTCCGGAGAGGAGCGATTACAGCTTCTCTCCTGTCGATGGCGATGTAGAGCGGCGTGCGCCCCCACCAGTCCCAAAGGTTGGGATTCGCCCCGCGATCGAGCAGGAGTTTAGCTACGTCGTTATGGTCGTTATCAAGCGCGATCATTAGCGGAGTAACGCCTTCCGGAGTGGGGACATTCACGTCGGCGCCCGCGCCGATCAGGGCTTGCACGCACTCATAGCAGCCGTCGCGCGTCGCATACAGCAGCGCGGTTAATCCGCCCACGGGTCGATACTGCGCGCGCGGCTCGGACGTAATCTGGCTGGGCCAATCGCTGTAAAGCGCGCGAGGCCTGACGTCGGCATCCTTGGAGAGCAGCAGCTTTACGATCTCGGCGGCATTGCTAGGCGCAGCGGCGGCCCACATCAACGCCGTCTGATTGTGAAACGTTTCCCTGGCGTTGACGTTCGCACCGGCCTTGACCAGCATTTCGACCACGGGCAGCGCTCCCGTCTTGATGGCCAGCATCAACGCGGTCTCGCCGTCCTGATTGGGAGTATCGGGCCGCGCACCGGCATCCAGCAGCGCCTTTACCATCCGGGCATCGGCCAGCTTGGCGGCCTCCGCCAGCGGCGTGGATCCGAACTGATTGGCGACGTCTACTTTGGCTTTCTTCGCGAGCAGCGCGTCGAGAAGTTCGTAATCCACCTTGTAGACCGCCCAGTGGATAGGGCGCGTGCCATCGGGTTGGGCCTCATTTACATCCGCTCCGGCGCGAATCTGCGCCAGCGCCGCCTTGCGGTTTCCTTCTTGAATGAGAGTAGCGAGGGAACCGTTGGGGGTTTGCGCATAAAACGGCAGGGCGGCAGCGAAGAGGATGATTGCGAAAATGCGAAAATCCGCTTGCTTACGCGCGCGGCTCGGTATCGCGCGAGCGTCGCCTGCTGAGCCGCGACCGTGATGGAGCCGGTTAAACGACATTGGGACCCAGCTTGTCATGATGAGCCCACAGACCTTTGGCTGCGTCATACAGAAACTTGTAGGGATCTTTCCACGTTCGGGCCAGACCGTTCAGAGCACCCGCCTCCAGCATGTCCTTGGGACCGTCGGCTTCGCGAACCTGTTTGAACAGGCGCGCCCGGACCTCCTCCATCATGTCGCGCTCCGCTTTGAATTCGGCGCGGGTCATGACGGGACCATACGCGGGTACGATCTTGGTTTGATCATTGCCGAGCTTGAGCAGTGCATCCATCGCGTCCACGCGGCCTCCAATCCAGGCGCCGGTAAACCAATCGAGCGCGGGATCACGCACCGGCGAGGCGACGTCGCCTACCGCAAGAACATTCGACGTCTTGAAGTAGACATAAATGTCGCCGCTGGTATGGGCCAATTCCAGGTAGCCGCAGTCGATCTGCTCCCCGCCCGCCTGGAACGAGCTGGCAGTTTCGAAAACCTCGGTGGGACGGGCTGCCTTGGGACGAGCTTTTTCGTAGCGATCTTCGGCTGGAACCCAGTAATCGGTCGACATCCACTGGCGCGTGCGCTCGTGCGCCACGATCTTCGCCCCCGCCTCGGCTAAGGTCTCGTTGTTGCCGGTCTGATCGGTGTGATAGTGCGTGTTCAAGACGGTCCGCACCTTGGAGGGGGCAGTGAAACTTTTCGGAGCGCCGCTGTCCACCAGCACCAGCCCATCGTCGGTGGACAAAGCCAGTACGTTGGCGCCGCCCGCGTCGATCAGGGCGATCTTGTCCGAAAGCCGCTGCTGCGCATAGACGCGGCGGGAGACACACAGCCCTAGCGTAGCCGCAATGCCAGTTTTCAGAACCTCACGCCGGTTCATTTAGACTCCTGCAATTATGCCGGTGCTGTCGCCGAACTTATCGCGTTGCAATCCTACTTTCTGCAACAGCGTCAGGTGAAGATTGGCGATAGGGGTACGTTCCGGCAGCACCAGGTGCTGGCCCACCAGCTTCATCTTGCCTGCGCCGCCGCCCACCACAATGTTCGGCTCCGGGTAGTTATTGTGCAGGTCGCTATTGCTCATGTTGGACCCGTACATGAAGATGGAATGGTCCAGCAAACTTCCTTGCCCGTCGGGCGTTTCGGCCATCTTCTTCACAAACTCCGCGAACTTCTCCACGTGCCAGGTCTGGATCTTGACCAGCTTGTTGAGCCTGTCTATGTCGTTGGCATGATGCGATACCGGATGGAACGAATCCGGAACCCCGATGTGGTTATAGGTGCGGTTGGTGCCTTCGGCGACCATAATATAACTGGCCACCCGGGTAAGGTCGGCCTGGAACGCCAGCGCCAACAGGTCGAACATCAACTTCACCTGGTCCTCGAATTTATCCTGTTCCCCGACTGGAGCATCGGGAATCTTCAAACCCGAAAGACCTTTGGAGTTCGCCTTCTGGGTCCGGCGCTCGATCTCGCGAACGCTGTCCAGGTAGCTGTCGAGGGAGGCACGGTCACTGCTTCCTAACTCGCCCTGGAGCTTCTTGGTGCGGTCCATCATCAGGTCCAGCAGACTGCTGGTTTCGTGACTGATGGCCGAGCGCTCCTGCGGTGTGTCGCCTTCGCCGAAGAGTTCCAAAAATACTTTTCGCGGATTGTATTCCATGGGCAGCGGCGAGTCCGCGTCCCGGAAAGAGAGCGTTGTATAGGAGCCGCCGCCTCCAGCCGCCGCCTGATTGGTAGTCTCGGAGGCCAATTCCAAAGAGGGCAGCGGGGTTTCCTGGCCAATGAACTTGGCCATCACCTGATCCAGCGTCGTGGCCATGTGCGCCTTGGGACCACCGGTATCGGGGCGCGTGGCGCTAAGCCAGGTAGCGGGATTAAAGGTATGGACCGATCCAGCGGTAGCCGCGTTTTCGAGGTTGCCGAACGACGAGATGTACTTCTTGTAGGGCTCGAGCGAAGCGAGGATCGGGCTCAACTTGAAATCCGCGCCGGAGCCGCTGGGCGTCCACTTGTCCATGGCCGGACCGTGCGACGTGTTGTACATGATGGCGCCGTGGGGAATGTAGAAGAAGGCCGCCCGCATCTTGGGAGCAGCGGCTGTTTGGGCCAGCGCCGTGGCAGCGGGCACCATGGCCTCCAGAAACGGCAGCGCCAGCTTAACTCCAGCGGCCTTCAATACCGTTCTACGGGCAATATGTTTTTTCGTGATGAACATGTGGCTCCTAAATCCGCTTCCTCACGGTCGCGGCTCGGTAGGTCGCGGCTCGGTAGATCGCGGCCCAGTCTTAATCGCCAACTTCAATCCGCCTTCTTTCGCTGCCTCCGCCGGACCCTGCCTGCGGAAAGCATCCGTATTCACGATTCCCAAAACAATAGACCAAAACTTGTAATTATCCTTCGCGGCTCCTCGAACCACCGCGCGAATCTGGGGCATGTCGAAGTATTCCAGCTGCCTGTTGACAGCGTACATCATCAGCTTTTCGGTAAACGCCTCGGCAAACGTGGCCGGCCGAGCAACCAACTGGTCCTTCAGCTCCACGGTACCGTCGATGGGTACGCCATTCGGGAGCACCGTTTTGACATCGATCGGCGCCTTCGCCTGACGGTCTATGGTGCGCCACTCCCCAATCGCGTCGAAATTCTCCAGAGCCAGACCGATGGGATCAATAACACCATGGCATTGCCTGCAGCTGGCCTTGTCGCGATGCTGCTCCAGCCGCGCCCGGACGGTCTTCGGCGCCTCGCCAGCCTTCTGAGAAAGGTCGGTCGCGGTATTAGCCGGTGGAGGCGTCGGAGGCGTGCCCAGCAACTTGTCCAGAACCCACGCTCCGCGTAACACGGGCGACGTGCGGTCTCCATAGGAAGTCCGGAGCAGCACCGCACCCTTGCCCAGCAGCCCATCGCGCTCTTTTTCGGTTAGCGTGACTTCGCGGAACTGGGGGCCCACCACGCCGGGGACTCCGTAGAGGCGCGCTAGTTCACCATTGAGGAACGTTCGATCGGAGGTCAGCAGCTCAATCACACTCCGGTCTTCGAGAAAAATGCTGCTAATAAAATCTTCCGCTTCCATCGAGAAATCGTGCCGCAGCTGTTCGTTGAACCCGGGGAACAACTTTGGATCGGGCTGCACGGAATCGAGCGTGGTGAGGTTCAGCCACTTCATCGCGAAACTGGTCACCAGGCTGGAAGCCTTGGGGTCCGCCAGCATGCGCCTCACCTGTTTTTCCATGACGCCCGGTTTGGTTAAGCTGCCGGCTGCCGCCAGCTTCAGCAGTTCCTCATCCGGACCGGTGTTCCACAGGAAGAACGAAAGGCGCGAGGCCAGTTCCAGGTCGGTGAGAGCGAACCCGGAATCTGGAGGTGTCCCCTGGGGTCCGCGAATCGCGCGGTAGAGAAAATCCGGGCTGGCCAGCACCGCGGCCACTACCTCCTCGATTCCCTGATCGAAGCTCCCACCATTCTCGCGCCCGGCTGCATAGAACGGCATGAGACGCGCCACGTCTTCGGCGGTCACCGGGCGCCGGAACGCGCGTCGCTCCAGATGTTCCGTAATCTGCCTGGCGCAAGGTACCTCACCGATTTTTTGGGGATCGCAAACGAAAATCAGCGCGCGGCTGGCGGTTCTTGACACTCCCGTTGAATTGAACGGTCCGTTGATTTCGATGCCGTTAGCGAGGCGCGCCATGCGGTTGTTGCCATCGCCAAAACCGAGGGCGCCTATGCCGTTGAAACCGGAGGCGACGTTATCGTCCGATTCCACTTCGGAGCGCTCGATGAATGCCACCGCGACGTCGTGCACGCCGGCCTGCACTTGAACGGGAATTTTCGAGAAGCGCTGCATGATTGCCGCGCGCCCGTCTGCCTCTTTTTGATCCGCGAGAGCCAGATCGGCAGGGCCGCCGATGGCCTTTCGAAAGACGACCCTGCCGTCCAGCATGATCACCAGCGTGCTCTCGTTTTCCACCGTGCTGGTGTATAAGCCCAACGAAAGGTCGTCGATATTAATGCGATACTCGCCGTCGGCCGGGAAATTGTGCTTGAACCGGACACCGCCGCGCGTGCCCGGAGGTAGGGGCTCATCGCTCGCTTGCTGGTTCGCCCCGATGATTTGGCCTGAGGAGATTGAGTACTTCACATTCGACACATGGCCGCTCGGATCGCCGATCGCCAGTTTTGCAACGTGCCGCGCGGCGCCGATGTACTGATCGAGGAATGCGGGCGAGACGCTCAAAGCGTCCGCGATGTTGTCGAAGCCCTCAACTTGGATATCCTGTGGCAGCACATCCTTCGGGTTGACATCCACACCCACCAAAGCTTTCACCGATGCAGCGTATTCGGTGCGGTTCAGCCGCTGGATGGGAACATAACCCGCCTTCGGACCCTGCGGGTGAGCATCGAGCGTGCTCTCCATCCAGCCGACGAACGAATCCACATCTTGCGGAGGCGGCTGGGGGTTGCCTGGCGGCGGCATCAGATGTCCGCGCAGTTTGCGGAGAGCCTTCTCCCAGATGCGCGCGTCATCGGTTGCAGTCCCCAGATTCAGCGTGTCCAACGCCAGGCCGCCGATCTTCGCCCGCGAATTGTGGCAGGTGAAGCAGTAGGTAGACAGCATGGCATGGTATTGATCCGGCGCGGACGAAGCCTGCCCCATGACCGCCGGCGGTAAAGCCAGCCCGGAAGCGACGAAGACTATTAGCGCCGAGACATTCGCGGGGCGCGTCCAACACATGACGTGGGGCATTGATTTAGTGCCAGATCAATGATTTGCAGCCGCAGCTCACCATCAATTTTTATCACAAGTCAGGCCTGTTGGGAAGCGCTTGCTGTGCCGTCAGGGAACGCGGGCATGGGCAGAAACCGGCTGGCCGTCAGCCGGTACGCTGAGAGAGATCAGTTTAATTACAGTACAGCCTTGCGGCGGCGGACGAACCACAACAAGAACAATCCAGAGACCAAGAGAAGCACATAAGATGGTTCCGGAGTTGTTACCGTGTAGCTGCCCGTGAAGCTCAAGGGGCCGTTGTAATCCATAGCAGCGGGGGTGCCTGCTTGAAAGCCCTGAAAATCAAGCTCGAAAACACCGCGATCATAGTCCGAGCCGGAGGGACTATCGCACTCGGTTGGCGCGAACCCTGCCGGACAAGACGGGATACCTGCCTCCTCACCCTGCCAGTCGCCGTAATTGATGTTCGAATTGGGCGGATTAGGTTGCCCAGTCCCGGCAAAGACGTAAGAAAGTTCTCCGGTTGCGCTGTCATACGTGACTGTACAGGTCTGGAAGAATCCAGCTACCTGATCGCATTGGAAATTTGAGAGGATAGGGTTGTCGCTCGTCGCGCCCTCGGTAACCAAGCCGTTAGGGTTCGCTGTATCGTAAACAATGGTCGTGTCGGCGGTTAGACCGGTATCGATGGTAGCGTCGAATTCCAAGCTGCCAATGACCCCGCTGGTATCATTCTCATACTCAAAATACTGGTCGTTGTCGGTGGTGTCGAGTGCTACATCCAGGGCATCGGTGCCGTCAGTGCTGGTAAGAACGACAGGCGTGGGATCGCAGGTGCTGCACGATATGAGCTTAGAAGCAGAGGCGGCGAATGGCACAGCAGCCAGAATACCGCAGGCGATGATTAGTCTTTTTGTCACTGAAAACACACGTCCTCTCGCAAACCTTAACCCAATATCAACGACGACGAAAGTCAAGTCTACCGCGAAATGGTGGAAAGTCAATCAGATCTGGTACCAGGACAGCTTTGGTTTAGCTAGGGGAAAGTTCCAATAGTACTATTCAACCGGAACCGCTCGTGGAGGCGAAAATTCAGAGAAGAAAACGCGTTGAAGACGCTATCTGGGTGGACCTCACTATTAGTGACCCTCGTTAGTGACCCTGTGGAAGTTCGTTCCCAAGCCTGCTAAACTCCGGCATTTCACGGAGGCTCTTCAGCTCGGGATCGTTCCGGGCCTCTTGCAAGGAATATCCGCTTCTCAAAGCTTGCGCCAGACTCGCCAGGGCTTCCGTGCGTCGCCCGGCCAGAGCGTGGACGGTGGCCTCTTCATACATCAAAGAGTTGTCACCCGGGTCAATCGCGCGGGCCCGCGAAATGAACCCCAGAGCGCGCCGGGTATCGCCCTTCTTCGCATAACACAGCGCCAAGTTGCCCAAGGCGTCGGTATCTTTGGGATTGACCTCAATACTCTTGTAGGCCAAAGAGATGGCTTCATCGTAGGCAGCAGCCGCTTTCGCTGTCTGACCGGACCACCGGTAGGCGTCTGCCAGGTTCAGACGGATGTCGCCGTCGCTGGCCATCATCGAAGCAGCCTTTTCAAAAGTGGTCGCGGCTTTGTCAAATAGGCCCAAGAAGTAGTAAGTGTTTCCCAGGTTGGAATAGTAAGTCGCGTTGGGCTGAAGATCGATAGCCTTTTGGAACGTCGTGAGGCTTTCGCTCCACCTTCCGAGCCGAAAGTAAACCGTCCCCACGCCTTCCCAACCTTCCGCGCGGCCGGGCTCCAATTCGGTGATGTGGTGAAATGCAGCCAGCGCTTCATTATTCTTTCCCACCGCGAAGTAAGCGCTGCCGAGTGATTTAAAATTGCTCCAAAGATAGGGGTTGACCACTGTTGCTTTGGTATAGGCGGCGATGGCGTCGTCTTGACGTCCAGCCTTCAGGTAAGCGGTGCCTAAGCGGCGCAGCACTTCATCCGAGTTGGGCGCGAGTTGCAGAGCGCGCTCCAGCTCCGCCGTGGCTTCGGCGGTCCGTCCGGTGTCGGTATAGATGCTCCCGAGCGTGAAGTGCACCTCCGGCAGGTTGTCGTTGAGGGCTTGGGCCTGCCGCCCCGCGCTCAAAGCTTTCTGGGTCCAAGTGCCGTCGTTGGTCTGATCCCACATCCTGCGGTCGGCATCAGCCAATCCGGCATATGCAAGCGCGAACTGGGGATCCAGCTTGATGGCCTGGTTGAAAAAGCCAATGGCGTTCTGGAGGTCCTGTGTATTATGCGAATCGCGCCACAGGTTGCGGCCCTTCATATAGAATTCATAGGCTTTGATATCAACGGTGGGACGTACCTTGCTGTTGGCCAGTTCTTGAGTGCTCTGCTTGATATCCAAGGTATTCAACACCTGGCTGAAAATCTGATCTTCTAGCGTCAGCAGATCGTCGCGCTTGCCGGTGAAGGCTTGCTGCAAGAGAATCCGGCCGCCATTGGTTGCATCCCCCAAGGTAATTGCGATCGCGATGCTGTCGCCGGAACCGCTGGTAACCGTTCCCTGCAGGAACAACTTGACGCCCAGGGCGCGAGCGATCTTCTTCGGATCGTCCTGGCGTTTCACCGCGGCGCTTACGGCATTCGGCGGTGCAACGTAAACATTCTTGAGCGCTGAAAGCTTGGCCGAAAGCGAGTCGACCACGCCATCGGCAACGTATTGGATGTTCGCCGCGTTTCCCACTACGCGCAGGGGCAAAACGGCCATGTAATGCTGAATTCCTACTTGCCCGGCACTTCCGGCGCCGGCCGGAGAACGCAAAATCCAGTGTCGCGCGATGGGAAATAGAAACGCCAGGCCGATGGCCAAAGCGAGGCCGCCGGCCAAAATCCAGGAGAGCCGTCTTGGTGAGGGGCGCCGTGCGGGACGCCGGATGTTGAGTGTTTTTGTTCCGGCGGACGGACTCAATACGGGCGTTTTCTGAGCGTCGAGGTCCGTCAGAATCTCCCGAGCACTCTGATAACGCTTCGCGGGGTCCCGTTCCAGGCACTTCAGGATGATAGTCGCCAGATAGTCGGGCAGATCGGGACGCAGCGTTCTGGGATCTTTGGGAGCCGCGGTTACACGCTGGTACATGATCTGCAGCGCGGACTCACCGCGAAAGGGAACCTCCGCGGTGTAGATCTCGAAGAGGATGAGACCCAGCGAATACAGATCGCTGCGCTGGTCCACCTCCTTACCTTCCACCTGCTCGGGCGACATGTAGCGGGGCGTGCCCATGAGCTGGCCAACCCGGGTCATGCTGGACGCTTCGGGCGCCAACGATTTGGCCAGCCCGAAATCCGAAACATAAAGGTTATCGGCCTGGTCGATCAGGATGTTCTCGGGTTTCAAATCGCGATGCACCACACCCTCGCTGTGCGCCGCTTCTAAGGCCGCACACAACTGATGGCTGTACTTGAGGGCACGATCCAGCGGAAGGGGCCCGTTCCTCTCGATAACAGAGGCCAGATTCGAGCCTTCCACGAAGGCCATACTGATGAACTTGGTCCCGTCTAAGTCGCCCAGGTCGTGGATGCGTAGAATGTTTTTGTGCGAGATCTTGCTGGCTAACAGCAGCTCTTGCTTAAATCGCTGCATGGTTTCCAGGCTGGCGGCTAATTCGGGCCGCACCAATTTGAGAGCCACCGTGCGCCCCAGTTCCGTATCGAAAGCCTTGTAGACCGTTCCCATGCCGCCCTGTCCCAACAAGGACTCGACCCGATACCGCAGGCCGAAAGAGCTGCCGGGCTGGAACGAAGGCTGCGAGGCGGGACTAGAGAGCGGCGAAATGCCCTGCGTAGCGAATTGCGATCCTTCCGGGGGCGGCGTCATGACGCCGGTTTCAGACTGCTTGCGGCTCGCCGCGGCGGGTACTGTAGCACCCGCGGGATTGTTCACCGCAACCGATTGGCCACGCCCGAGCAATCCCACACCGCATTGCCCGCAGATTCGCAGGTTTTCGGGATTGCTAGCGCCACAGCTCACGCAGACCATCAGGCGGTTCCTCTCGCTGGTATGCCGTTATTGTCTCACTTTCTTCTGAAATCTTGAAGAACGAGATCTTGAAGAACGAGATAAGGGCCAGCAAATTGAAGGTACCGCCGCACCCGTTGCGAGCTAGTTGGTCTTTCCCTGAAACCCGGCGATTAGTTTGTCCAAATCGGGGTTGGGAGCCAAGTTCTTTAGCTGGGGATCATGCTTGGCTAGCTCCGCCGGATAGCCCTTCTGGAGAGCGGCGCGCAAGCTGGCCACGGCCTCGGCTTGCTGTCCGGCGATCGCGTCCACCACCGCTTCCTGGTACATGAGCTCCTTATCGCCGGCATCGATGCTCCGTGCGCGATGGATGGAATCGAGGGCTTTGCTTGAATCCCCGTTCTTTGCGTAGTAGAGCGCCAGGAACCCCAGCGTACTCGCGTCCTGCGGTTTCGCCCGGAGTTC
>CAVRZH010000003.1:0-9520 GCA_963725455.1 Bryobacterales bacterium | reverse complement strand
CAGAAACAGAAGGCCGAGCCCGATCAGGATCAGCGGTCCAATCACAGAGCCGCGTCTCATATGGCGTTGCCTCCAGGCGGTCTGCCGCCAGGGTATTGACCGGGGTATTGGCCCTGATAGTCGGAAGCGTAAGGCGGCGGTCCCGGCTTGACGGTGGCGCGCTCCAGCAGTTTCAGAATGCCGAACACAATGATGAGAATCGGCCAAGTGCGCCAAAATGCGTAGATGCCGGCATAGTCAATGGCGATCAGGCCGCCCAGAGTAATCAGCATAATGGGCCCGCGGACGGCTTGAACGAAATTGTTAGCGCCGTTCATTGGCCGCCTCCCGCGCGGTTGGGCCGTTCCCTGTCGACGGCGGATGTCCGGCCAGCCGCTCGTAGAGCAGGTAAACACCCAGACAAATCAGAGCCACCGGCCAGTAACGAATCAAATCGCCGATGCGG
Organism: Bryobacterales bacterium; assembly: GCA_963725455.1. Lineage (GTDB taxonomy): Bacteria > Acidobacteriota > Terriglobia > Bryobacterales > Bryobacteraceae > Palsa-89. The sequence continues at coordinate 9,075 of CAVRZH010000003.1, read as the reverse complement.
ATGATGTTCAGGTTGTGCAAAAGGAACAGTAATCCCACCGCGATCAAAATGGTAGGCGCCAGCGGAAATCGCGCGGGTTGGCCGGCACGCGGCACGATGCTCGAGAACTCATCCACCGGCTGGCCAAGCTGACGCCGCTTAGCGGTGTGATATGCCTCGAACGCCATGTAAAAGATCCATACCGCGATCATCATCCCGAACAAGGGCTGCAGGTTGCCGCTCATTTGGTCGTCGTTCACGATAGCGATGAGAACCCCAAATATGACGACATGGATAAATCCCTTCACATATTGCCCGTTGTAAATCGCCCCCACGCCGGGAATAAAGCCCAGCATGAAAGCCAATCCCGGTGATGCTCCCGGGTCCGACATGGAGGAATGCGGCGGTTGCGACGTCGTAAAAGGTTCCGGCGCTGTGTAGGGTGAAGATGGCGGAGGGGGCGGGGGGGGCGCTGACGAATAACCAACCACTGGCGCATGCTCGTCGCAGTAGACAGTACCGCCGGATTCGCGGCGGCACGCTTCGCACATGGGCTTTCCGCACTCCCGGCAATAGGCGACCGCCTGCGCCTCCGGATGATTTACGCAATTCATTGCTGGCTTCCTCTTTCACTACCGGCCGGTTGCGCACTGGCTGGCCCGCTGGTCTGCGCACTTGGCGCACCAGCGCCGCTCTGCAGCGCATCCTGATCGGTCCATTCCTTTAAACGCGATTGAATCTCTATCACCAGCCGCAGATTGTCGTAATACTTCATGGCCCGGTCATAGACGCGGTGCGAGTGGTCGTCAATGCCTTGCCAGACTTTTACCGGATCCAAATCCGAAGGCCGCAGCTGCCTGGGCTCGATATGCGCGAAGCGCGCCAGCATGGAAAACGACAAGATGGTCATGGCCATTCCCATCACGTAACGCGGCTGCAGCCATCCCACTAAGAATCCGCCGAAAAATCGCTTGGCCCAGGATGGACGCGGATCGCTCGGAAGCCGTTCGGCAATGGCTCCCGGTCCCATCGGCGCATGGTGCAAAATGCGCGTCATCAGTTCCGCCGGCGGCTCCGGCTGGGGAACGCGCTCGAAGAACGCCGTCACGCCCGCGACATCTTCCGAAAGTTGCTTACAGGCGGCGCAGCCTGCCAGGTGACTCTCGAGGGCAGTCCTCTCCTCAGCGCGGAGCGTTCCGTCCACGTAGTCGCACAGCAGGATTTCAAACTCTGCGCACGTCATGTCTTTAACTGCCTCAAATTCGAATCTTCTGTCTGCGAAGCACCTTCGCCAATTCGGCGCGCCCGCGATTCAAGCGCGATTTCACCGTACCTTCCGGAACATTCAGGATCTGCGCGATCTCCCGATATTCTAATTCCTCCAGGTCCCTCAGGATCACCGTCTCTCGCAACTCGGGCGACAACTTCTGCAGCGCGATCTGCAATAACTCACTGGCTTCGCGGCCGGCCAGCATCCCGTCGGTTCTCGCGATCATGGCGGTGTTCTCTTCCAGCGCCAAAGCTTGATCTTCGATCGATTCCGTGGCCCGATCCATCCGCGTTCGACGGTAATGATCGATCAGCAAATTCCTGGTCAGCCTGGTCAGCCAAACCACGAACAGCCCCTCGCCCGCCCGGAAGCTCCGCAGATTCTTGAACACGCGCAGAAAGACGTCCTGCGTCAAGTCCTGCGCTTCGGAATCGCTATTGGTGAAACGATAGCAAATCGAGTACACACGCCGGGTGTGCACCCTCACCAGGTCTTCCCAAGCGGCTTCCTGGCCTCCCAGGCAGCGCTCCACGAGTTGAGCATCCGCATCCAAGCTGTTGCTCGTCCGGACTTGCGGGTAAGGCGGCTCCCAGCTCCATTTCGCCGCCGGAATCGCCACCGTTGCCATGCTGCTTCCTATCTCCTGCTTCCAGTAATGAAAACGAGGATCTATGATAAGAAGTTCACTTGAATCCAAGCTTTACATTCTACAGGGGGCCCGTGCTACCGATCCTTGGAACCAGGCGCCGCTGATTAACTTGTCTTTGCAACCCGCAACAAATCGTCCCCGTCCTTCCCGAACGCTAGTTCTGGTCGTTGTGGCCAGTTTGCTTGTCCTTGTGCTTATAGCTTACCGGACACGAGGGGCAACTTTCCGCTGGAATTTATTCCTTGCAACGCTTGACCATGTGGACTGGCGCTGGCTGATCGCTTCTATTTGCTTGATATTGCTGGGCACTTTCGTTCGGGCGCTGCGCTGGCAGGTGATGCTGCGGCCGCTCCTGAGGACCGCTGGCTCCCGTTCTATCGGGGTCTGGCGGCTGACTTCGGACACGGCGATTGGCCTCACCGCCGGGGTTCTGCTCGGGAGAGTCGGCGAAGTGGTGCGGCCTTATCTAATCGCCGCCCAGACGCGCTTGCCGTTCTCATCGCAAGCCGCTGCCTGGATGCTGGAGCGCATTCTCGACCTGCTGTCTGTTTTACTACTTTGCGGCTACGCGCTCATACGCATTCCGCCCTACAGCTGGCGTTTGGGCCCCAAGGTTCAGGATGCATTCGCGGCTGGTGGCTACTCGCTAGCGCTGGCGGGTGCAATTTGCCTGATCCTTCTGCTCGCCTTTCGCGATCCTAGGCGGCGCGCTCAGAACCGGGTTTTAAGCGCCCTCGCGTTCCTGCCCGAGCAGCAACAGCAGCGTGCGGCGCAGACCTTCGAGGCGTTCTCACGGGGGGTGGAGTGTACGCGGGATCCACAATCCCTGGCGCTGTTGCTTACCTACACGTTGCTCGAATGGACGATCATCGTGGCCAGCAGCTTCGCCTTATTTCACGGGTTCCAGGCAACGCGCAGCTTCGGACTGTTGGATGTCCTGGTGTTGCTTTCTTTCCTGACGCTCGGCAGCCTGATTCAAATTCCGGGGCTGGGTGGTGGGGTACAAGTAGCTTCCATTGTTGCACTTACCAAGATATATGGAGTGCCTCTCGAAGCCGCGTCGGGCATCGCTATTGTGCTGTGGATCGTTAGCTCCATCGCCATCGTGCCTTTTGGGCTGGCGTGCGCCTTCCACGAAGGCCTGAATTGGAGTAAACTCAAGCTGTTGTCAGCAAAGCAGATACTGCCGGAAGCGGAAAAAGACGCCCCACTATGAATTGCCCGTTTTGTGGCCACAAAGAGGACAAGGTCATAGATTCGCGCGAAAGCAAAGAAGGCGACGTCGTCCGCCGCCGGCGCCAATGCCTGGGCTGCGAGCGCCGCTTTACCACGTACGAACGCAGTGACGAAATCCCCTACATGGTCGTCAAAAAGGATGGGAGGCGGGAGAAGTTTGACCGTCAAAAGGTCCTCAACGGGCTGTTAAAGGCCTGTGAGAAGCGACCTGTGGCCATGGCGAAGCTGGCCGAGGTGGTAGACGCGGTCGAAGGAAGGCTGGCCGACAATGCCGATCGGGAGATTTCCACAACCGAGATCGGGGAGATGCTCATGGAACACCTCAAAAACCTCGATAAGATAGCATATGTGAGATTTGCGTCGGTCTATCGGGACTTTCAGGATGTGGAGGCGTTTTTGCACGAATTGAAGAATTTGGTTCTGCACAAGCGGTCTTAGTACTTCGGACGATTTAGTACCAGAGGTTGACGACCAAAGTTCGTGTAACCAATCTGGAATCAGAACATCTTCTATTTAGGGCTTAACTTCGCGATCGGTTCGATGCTATAATCGATTGCTAATATTCAAGGTCGGCACGGTGGCTGAGCGCGCGCCTAAGCTAGTGGTTTGTATACAGGTTAACATACCCCGCCAGGTGTATATTGTCGTGAGTGCGATTCGTACGATGTCTTGTGCCCGGTTGGGGAGGTGAGTATCCAAGTGGATCAATTCGAAGATCAGTTTTTAGCAGAGGGCCACGAACCCCTCGGACTTCCGTTCGACGAAGAAGCTAATTTCTTCCATCCGGAGGAGGTTCAGGAAGAAGAGTTCCCGGCCCAACAAGCCGAAGAGTCTATTTATACCGATGACCCGGTACGCGTGTATCTACGCGAAATGGGTGCGGTTCCGCTGTTGACCCGTGAGGGCGAGGTTAATCTCGCTCGTCGCATGGAACGCGGGAAGCTGCGGATGCAAAAGTCCATCAGCCGCTCCGCCCTGGTCCAGTTGCGGGTTTCCGAGATCGCCGAGTTGCTAAAGCGCGGCGATGACGAGCTCGACAACTTCGTGGACTTTGGCGATGTCGAAGAAGGCAGTCCCGCCGACACCAAGAAGCAGGCCGAGGTTCGCGGACAGTTTGGCGATCTGATCGCGCTGCATAAGAAGCAGCTGCAACTGATCGACAAGCTGGATACCGTGCCGCTCAGTAACAAGAAGCTGCGCCGCAAGGCCCAGGGCAAGGTGAACCGCGCCAAAGTAGAGATGTCGCAGGCCATTCGCCGCCTGCCGTGGCTGCCTTCGCGCTGGAAGCAGTTCTCTAAAGAGATCGAACATGCGGTGGAGCAGTTGGCCCATTTGGAAGCCGAACTCCGCAAGCTGGAAGGCCGCGCGGGGCTGACGGCCCAGGCTCGCACGCGTGAGTTGCGCCGTGAAGTCCGGAAGCTGGAGAATGCAGCGGGCGCTTCGCTCACCGATCTGAAGCACAGCATGTCCGTGATTCGCCACGGCGAAATCGAGGCCGAGCGCGCCAAGAAGGATCTGGTGGAAGCTAATCTTCGCCTGGTGGTCTCGGTTGCGAAGAAATATGTCAATCGCGGATTGCACCTGCTGGATTTGATTCAAGAGGGCAACATCGGCTTGATGCGCGCCGCCGACAAGTTTGAGTACCGGCGCGGCTACAAGTTTTCAACCTACGCCACCTGGTGGATTCGCCAGGCCATTACGCGGGCCATTGCCGACCAATCGCGCACCATCCGCATCCCCGTGCACATGAACGAGAGTATGAACAAGTTCCTGCGCGCGACGCGTGAGCTTGAAAAAGAACTCGGCCGTGCTCCTACCAACGATGAAATCAGCCGCCGGATGGATATTCCGGTGGAGAAGGTCCAGAAGCTGAAGACCATCTCGCGCGATCCGGTTTCGCTCGAAACGCCGGTGGGCCGCGATGGCGAGTCCGCGCTGGGCGACCTGATTGAAGATCGCTGGGTGGGTTCGCCCGTGGACGCAGTCATCGATTCCAACGTCCGCGACGAGACTGCCAATATATTGAAGACCCTGTCTCCCAAGGAAGAGAAGGTGATCCGCCTGCGCTTCGGCATCGGCTGCGAGCGCGAGCACACCCTGGAAGAGATCGGGCAAGAGTTCGATGTTACCCGAGAGCGCATCCGTCAGATTGAAGCTAAGGCATTGCGCCAGCTTCGATCCCCGGAGCGCGCTCGCCACCTGAGAGCTTTACTCGCTGCCAGGTAAAGCGAAGTTCCTCCTCCTCCTGTGAAAGGCCGGGCTTATCCCCCGGCCTTTTTTATTGGCCACAGATGAACACGGATGCACGCAGATAAGAACCAACCCGAATTACTTCTGATTGAAACCGCCGAGATCGTGATGCATGGAGACAGCGCGATTTTTCGATTCGGACGACCTGTCAACGGCATAGACGATCGACACCTTCTTAAAGACTGCTTTTCCTTTAGTCTGCTCATCCCGGTATACGTCGAGAACGACAACTGGCCCAAGCCGCATGGTCCGGCCCACCCGGGAGTATTTGAAGATGCTTTCCCGGCAATACTGCATCAACTAGTTGGCCCCACCAACGTTCTCGCCCTTCACCTACAAGCGGTCGATCCAAGTTTTTTCGACGAGCTGAGATTCATCAAGGAAGTGCTGGTTCCGCGTCGTTTGGATTACGTGCTACTGCCGCCCCGACCCGATCCCCGGTACCCAAAGTCGGCTGCTGGAAACCTGCTGTTTGAGTGGCCGCTCGATTCGGCACAGAACATTGTCGATCAATGGTTCCAAGGCTTCCTGATCGAAATCGAGGGCTACATAAGCCGTCAATCCTGCCTGGGTGAACTGGCGAAGCTTTATTTTCAACCTTACAACGCCAGAACCATTCGAGAGCTCCTCACCGGGCTTGAGTTCAGCTTCAAAGTGTGGCTGGACAACAACGGTTTGTTCATTCTTTCCGACAAACTTGCCGAACAACAGCTCAAAAAGCGCCTCGTGGATCCGAATCTCGACCAAGCTATCCAGACCGCTATTAAGGAACGTCGATGACCCATTTGCGTCCACCAGCGTTCACCTGCGGCCATCACCGTTACTACACCTCCTTGACTTTCGCCCGTTAAGTATTTTACTGTGAACATTCATCTTGGCCGCGGCTTTGCCTGACAAGGACGGCCTCCACGCTGAAACTATGGCAGAACGCAAAATACTGCTCGATTCGACTCTGGACAGTGTGGAAGTGGCCGAGACGGAAGTTTTGGGAGCCGCGCGAGAAATCGGCTTCGAAGAAGACGATCTGCACCAGTTGGGTATGGCCGTACGGGAGAGCATGGTAAACGCCGTGGTCCACGGGAATCGCTACAACGCGCGCAAGAAGGTTCACCTTTCGGTGACCAAGGCGCCCGACCGATTGACCATTGTGATCGCCGACGAAGGCGACGGCTTCGATCCGAATTCAGTGCCGGACCCGTTGGCCGAAGGCAATCTGCTCCGCCAATCCGGCCGCGGGCTGCTCCTGATCCGCGCCTTTGTGGACGAATTCCAGGTGCTCCCTGGGCAACCGCGTGGGACGGAAGTGCGGATGGTGAAGTACCTGGCCAAAGCCAGTTAACAAGATCCAAAAAGAATCGTGAGGAGGGTCCAAATTCGTGAGTGTTAAAATGTCACACCGCCAGGTCGGCGACGTTACTGTGTTGGATGCGGCCGGGCGAATCACCCTGGGAGAAGGCGCCAGCGTTTTTCGGGATATGATCCGCGACTTAGCCGCGAAAGGCAATAAGAAGATCCTGGTCAACTTGACCGAGGTCTCCTACATCGATAGCTCCGGCATTGGTGAAATGGTGTCCAGTTTTACCACGGTGACCAATCACGGGGGCCAGTTGAAACTTCTGGGCTTGACCAAGCGCGTCAAGGATCTGCTCCAGATCACCAAGCTCTATACGGTGTTCGAGGTCTTCGAAGACGAGTCGTCGGCGGTTCGCAGTTTCGCGTAACGGTTCCGTCGTCGAGCTGCGGCAGTGCCTGTCGCACGTAGGGATGGCCAGCGATCGAGCGCCCTGCTATTATGAGCATGCACTATGCCTGATCTGCACGCGGAGCACGCTCCGATGTCCGACGCGGTAACGAACTCCATCCGCGTCGAAGTTCTGTCGCGGCACTCGCCGGAAAATTCCCGGCCCCAGCAAGGTGAATGGATTTTCGAGTACACGGTCCGTATCACCAACCAGGGAAACGATACGGTGCAGCTGATCAGCCGCCACTGGATCATTACGGACGCTCTGGAGCATACCGAAGAAGTAAGAGGCCCGGGCGTGATCGGCGAGCAGCCCGTCCTGGCTCCGGGCGAGTCTTTCAAATATTCCTCCTGGTGCCCGCTCAAAACTCCCACCGGCCTGATGCGCGGCACATACCAAATGGTCCGCGCGGGCGGCGAGCGGTTCGACATTGAGATCGCGCCATTCGCGCTGAAGGCGCGCTACACCGTGCACTAACTCCCTTGCGATTTTTCCCGCGCCTGCCGCACTGGTAGGACATGAAAGTTCATCTCTCTCTTCTCCTCACCAGCGCCTTGCTATTCGGCGCGGCATCCTTGGCTTTTGGCGACACGAGCAAAAGCAGCGGCCATAAATCCCGCAGTTCCACACACCATCACAGCACCGGGTCTAAACACAGCACCAACTCCGGTTCAAAGACCCATAGCAACGTACCCAACAACCCGAACTAAGCACCCGCGCGAGGGCACAGGTGCCCGCTGAGCACTGCGCGTGGTAACTTGTGTCCTTGCCTTCGCCTCTATTCTCTTCGCGCCTTCGTTGGGATCTTTCCCCTAATCGGATCAGCAAGTTATTGGACGAGAAACGGGCGGCCGGCGACACCATCCTCGACCTGACAGAATCGAATCCGACAGTTGCCGGGTTCGATTATCCCGCCGACGCGATTCTGTCCGCGCTCGCCGATCCCCGCTCAATCCGCTATGAGCCGGCCGCCGCTGGAATGCCGTTCGCACGCGCCGCCGTCTCCGAGTATTGCTCAGGGCGCACAACGCGGCCAGTGAGTCCAGATCGCGTACTGCTCACTGCCAGCACCAGCGAAGCCTACGCTTTCGTCTTCAAACTCCTGGTGGACCCAAGTGGCGAGGTGCTGGTCCCGAGCCCGTCCTACCCGTTGTTCGATTATCTGGCTGCGCTCGATTCGGTGCGCGTGGTCCAGTACCCACTGGTATATAACGGGGCATGGAAGATCGATTTCGACGCGCTATCGCGCCTGGTCAATACGCGAACGCGGGCTATCGTACTGGTGAACCCGAACAATCCCACCGGATCGTTCCTCAAGCAGCAAGAACTGGGCCCGCTGCTCGCGCTCTGCCGTGAACACAACCTGGCTCTTATATCGGATGAAGTTTTCGCGGACTATTCTTTCGACGATAACGCCGGGCTGGTGCGGTCGCTAACCGGGGTCGACGAAGTGTTGACCTTCTGCCTGAGCGGCCTTTCCAAAGTGGCTGCTTTGCCGCAACTGAAGCTCGGCTGGATCGTTACTGGCGGGCCGAGTGGCGACCGCGAGAAAGCTTCCGCGGGCCTGGAGCTGATCGCCGATACTTATCTATCTGTCAGCGCTCCGGTGCAATGGGCCGCGCCTGTGTTACTCGGACTACGCAGCCACCTGCAACAGCAAATCCTCGCGCGAGTGCGCGCCAACCGGGCGTTTCTCGCCAGCCGGATCGGCCCAAATTCTCCCTGGAGCCTGCTTGGCACCGAGGGCGGCTGGTACGCCATCCTGGAAGCGCCGCGCATTCAAAGCGAAGAGGACTGGGCTTTGAATCTACTCTCCGCGGACGGCGTCCTGGTCCAACCGGGATTCTTCTTTGATTTCGAAAGGGAGGCATTCCTGATAATCAGCCTGTTGGCGGCGGAGGACGTTTTTCGCGACGGGATTTGCCGGATTCTGGCGCGGGCTTAGCAGG
>CAVRZH010000002.1:0-48540 GCA_963725455.1 Bryobacterales bacterium | reverse complement strand
GCAGGGCATGGATGCGGCAACGCAGCAGGTGATGGATGCGGCCGCGATTCGCCGCAGCCTGCGGAATTGGTATCGGAAACACCAGCGGGACTTGCCCTGGCGGCGCACCCAAGATCCGTACCACATCTGGGTCTCCGAAATCATGCTGCAACAAACTCGCGTGGCAGCGGTGATTCCTTATTACGAACGCTTCCTGAACTTGTTCCCGGATGCGCCCGCGCTGGCCGCGGCCCCCGAGCAGGCTCTGCTCGCTGCCTGGGCCGGATTGGGATACTACTCACGCGCGCGAAATCTACAGAAGGCGGCGCGCACCATTATCCAGTTGCCGCATTTCCCGGGTGATTATTCGGCATTACGCGAGCTTCCCGGTATCGGCGACTACACGGCCGCGGCTGTGGCCAGTATCGCGTTCGGAAAGCCGCACGCCGTATTGGATGGAAATGTTCTGCGAGTGTTGAGCCGGATGTTCGCCGAGCGCGGAGACATCAAGTCCGATCCCGTGCGGAAAAAGCTGCGGGCGCAGGCGGAGGCGCTGCTGGATCAGAAGCGGCCGGGCGAATTCAATCAGTCTTTAATGGAGCTGGGCGCCACCGTATGTGTTCCCAAGCAGCCTCTGTGTGGCGATTGCCCGGTGCGAAGTTACTGCCGCGCGCGGCAGGAAGGGATTGAAGACAAGCTGCCACTGAACGGTGTACGGCCCACTGTTACCCGGCGGGAGTTGCATTTACTAGTAATTGAAAAGGGCGGCAAAATCCTGGCCTGGCAACGCCCGTCTGATAGCCCAAGGCTGGCGGGCTTCTGGGAGCTTCCCGAGCGCCAGCACCTGCCGGACGCTACTGTTCAACGCGAGGTTGCCCGATTTCGCCATACCATCGTCAAAACCACTTACTTAGTACAGGCGCTTCGGGCCTCCGTCCCGTCCAGTCCCAATGGATTCCAATGGTTAGACAAAAGCGCCCTGGGAGAGTTCCCTCTCAGTACAACGACTAAGAAAGCACTGGCATTCCTAACAAATTGTGAGTAACATAACTATTACGTAACATTTCTCAGTACCAATAATCTTACTGGTAATGAAACGGCTAGCATTTTTCCTATTGCTCGCGGCGGCCCCGGTGGCGGTCTTCGGCGAGAGCGCAACCCCCAGCCTGGGCTACACCGGTGCGCCTACCGATCATAACGGACAGAGCTGCGTCACCTGCCATACCGGCAATACGGTGAACGATCCGTCTGGGTCGCTCAAAGTAATGGTGGGCAACTACAGTGCAACCAACACGCAATTAATTCGCATTATCATTCAGAACCCCAACGCATCCCGGTGGGGCTTCCAGATGACTATCCGCGGACAGAGCAGCGAAACCGTTTCGGCTGGGACGTTCTCGCTCGCGGCCAATCCTGGTCCGGTCCAAATCGTTTGCGACAACGGGACCCAATATGGAGCCACCTCAGGATGCAGCACGCCATTGCGATATTTCGCGGAGCACCAGAACGCGCCGCGTGGAGCCGCAGGCGCTAGCTACGAATTTGATGTCAACTGGACTCCTCCGGAGCAGGAGATCGGTAGGATTGAAGTTTACGTCGCGGCTGTGGCTGCGAATGGCGACGATCTGCCTACTGGCGATTATGTGTACACATCCGCGACGGTCCTACAGAATATTGGTGTATGCAACGACACCGTCGTGCCTACGCTGAACAACGTGGTTAACGGAGCCACTTTCCAGGCGCCCTTTTCCTCGCTATCGATGGTGAGCCTGCTCGGCACAAATTTTTATCTGCAAGGCTATACCCGCACGGCCGGCTTAGGCGACTACGTGAACAATGCGTTCCCAACGGAGCTGGGATGCATATCAGTGCAAGTACAGGGGCCCGGGTTGCCCAGCCCCGTCCTTCTGCCAATCGCCTACGTTTCTCCTACCCAGATCAATGCACAGATGCCCGATTTTGTCGGGACCGGGCCCGTCACCGTCACTGTGATTGCAAACCCCGGCGGGACGAATGAATTGCAGAGCGTAGTGTCCACACTGCCGGCGCTGCAGGCATTCGCGCCTTCGTTTTTCGTGTTCGCGAATTCTACCAGCATTGCCGCCGAAGAGGCCGCGAGCGGCGCCATTGTGGCGAACCCGAGCGTGGTGCCGGGAGCATCGCCCGCCAGCCCCGGCGACATCGTTTCTCTCTTTGGTACGGGATTCGGAGACGTCAAGCCTTCCATGGCAGCGGGACTACTGGCCACGGGAATCGCAAATGTGACGACTGCGATCACGGTCACCATCGGCGGCACAACAGTTGCTGCGTCCGACGTTCTCTACGCGGGCCTTTCGCCGGGCTCAATCACCGGGCTGTATCAATTCAATGTGCGAATTCCATCTGGAACTCCCAGCGGTGACGTTCCGGTGATCATTGCCATTGGTGGAGAGCAAACGCAGGCGGGCGTGACCATTCCCATTCAGTAGCCCGCTTCTGAATTCTGGCTTCTGAATTCTCCCCGGTGGTGTACCATAGCAATTTAGCTCGATGCAGTCCATAAAAGACCTGTTCGAGGTTCTCAAGCCCGGCAGCAAGGAATGGATCCTTGCCAACTCGGTTGATCCCAGCCGCTTGCCCGCGCACATCGCAATCATCATGGATGGCAACGGCCGCTGGGCGCGCCGCCGTAATCTGCCGCGCGTGGCCGGCCACAAAGCCGGCATGGACCCGGTTCGAAACACGGTGGAGACCTGCACGCGGCTCGGCATCCAGGCGCTCACGCTGTACGCCTTCTCGGCAGAAAACTGGAAGCGTCCGCGCACCGAAGTGGATATGCTGTGGCGGCTTCTGCGGCTGTACCTGAGCCGTGAGCTTCCTGACCTGCTCCGCAACGGAATTCGATTCACTTGCATGGGCCGCATCGACCAGCTTCCCGCGCCCGTGCGGCAGGAATTGCAAACCGCTATCGATGCCACCGCGCATAATACCGGCATGCGGCTCAACGTCGCCATTAACTATAGCGGCCGGGCGGAACTGGTGGACGCCCTCAACGCCATTGTCGAAGAGGCGCGCCTCAAAGGACGGCTGCGCGATTTACACATTGATGAGCAGGCCATCGCATCGCGGCTCTACACCGCTGGCCTTCCCGATCCCGATCTTTTGATTCGGACTTCGGGCGAAATGCGCATCAGCAACTTTCTGCTCTGGCAAATTGCCTACGCCGAATTGTACGTCACGGAAACTTTGTGGCCTGACTTCCGGCGCGCGGACCTGCTGGAGGCCATTCTGGACTACCAGAAGCGCGACCGCCGGTTCGGGGGCCTGGGTCCGGCTGCGTCCACCGATAACGAGTGGGTTGAAGTGGCCGGCTCGCTCGCTCGATGAAGCGCGTCGTCACGGCGCTGCTCCTCATTCCGTTTTTCTGCTACATCGTGCTGTGGGCGCCGCACTGGGCGTTCCTCGGAATAGTCGCGGTTGTCGCAATCCTGTGCTTTCGCGAGTACAGCGAATTGGTAGCGCAGCACGGAATCGCGAAGCCGGGCCTGTTCGGATACGTGGCCGGTTTGCTGTTGTTGTTGCTGCCTGGCAAAGACGGCGCGTTCTTCGTGCTGATTGCGATCCTCGCGATGTCGCTCGCGCTGCGCGTCCGCCAGATGGCGCAGGCTTTGCCGGACGCCGCGGCCTTGCTGCTCGGGGTAGCCTATATCTTCGGCTCGCTGCGCTGCGCGGTCGAGTTGCGCGCCATCAGCCCCTATTGGACCTTCTTTGCTCTGTCGCTCAACTGGGCCGGCGACATCGCCGCTCTTTATGTGGGACGCAGCATCGGCCGGCACAAACTGGCGCCGGAGGTGAGCCCGGGCAAATCGTGGGAAGGCGCCGCTGCGTCCACCGTGGCGTCGGTCATTTATGGAGCTATCTATTTTCCGCGTCTGCTCCCAGCGGTGCCGCTGGCGGAAGCGCTCGGCCTCACCGTGATCGCAAACGTCGCGGGACAATTGGGCGACCTGTGCGAATCGGCCATCAAGCGCGGGGCGGGCGTTAAGGATAGCGGAACATTGCTGCCGGGCCATGGTGGATGGCTGGACCGGGTGGATAGCAGCCTCTTCGCGCTGCCCGTGGTGTATTTTGTCGTCAGCAATCTCGGCTGCTGACCTGACGCGCCGGAGAGTTGCTTTATTGCTTGTCGTACACGTTCGTTCCGTGTATAGGCTTACCCTCGGAGTCGGTGCCCTGGAAGGTCTGTGTCAAAGTCTTGCCGTCCTTGGAAACAACGTTCTTACCCTTTTGATGATATTTCCCGTCAGCCCTTTTCACTTCCCAACTTAACGTATTCGCATCTACCTGTTTGGTTGCAATGGTGTCAAACTTTGTCCCGGTTGCCGGATACTCCTTGCCGTCGTACTTGTAGCTGAAAGTTGCATTGGAAGAATCGCCACTCGTCGATTCTTCCGTTCTGGTGACCTTCACACCGCCATCCGGCGTCGCCTCGCGCACGTCCGTGCGGCTCTTAAATGTGGTTGAGCTTGACTTGGATTTGGCGGGATTGTATTTCCAGGTCCCGACCAAATTGTCAGCGGCGCACATTGTGATCACGGAGAGCGCCATCCCGGCGATCAATTTGGCTGCGATTCTTTGCATTTGTTTCTTCCTTTGCAGAGCAAGTCTTCAATAGGAAGCCGTTTGCTGTTTGAGCGGTGGCCTCAGTTGCCGCACCGTCCGCAGAAGATGGCTATTCGGCAATATCACCCAATAACAAACATCTGCACAGTAGACGGGCCTCAAGCCTATCACGGTCTTGGAGTGAAGCGTCGGAGGACCTGACCTGCGCCTAATTGGGGGCGCGTGCGACGGACGTCACAGATGGCAGGGATTTGCCGACTGGGCGGAATGGACCGCGTGCTAAATTGCGCGTTCAATAAAAGTCGCGGCGAAGCAGGAGAAATTGTCGGAGTTGCTATCGGGGAAAGCGCGGACTGCCTGCATCAACGCGTCATGGCCAATCACGATCAAGTCCAAGATGTGGACCTGATCGCTGGGATGCCTTTCCAGGAAGGAAACCACCAAACCCAAATTCGCCTCCACTAAGTCCTTCGTGGCAGTATCCGCGTGCTCATCGCGCGCCCGAATGTGTCGGGCACATTCCAGCTGTTGCTCGCGCGTCATCGGCGGAACCCTGGACATTTCGTCCAGGTAGACTCTTACCGGATCGCCGCAATACATAGTTGTGAATTCTGACTTCTGAATTCGTTTCTTAGTGAATCGTTCGCGTCTTCCGGTTCATATAATCCATCAGCAAATATTGCCCCAGATTATACGGTGTTGTGAAGTAAGCCTTGCCGCGGCACAACTCCGTTACCTTCTGGACGAAGTTCACCAGGCCAAAATCGCTCGCGAGCATGAAGGTGTTGATCAGAATGCCTTGCTTCTTGCAGCGCCCCACTTCTTCCAGCGTGCGGCTGATCACCAGCGGGTCTAGCCCAAAAGCATTCCGGTACATGCGCCCGTCTTCGAGCGTCAGCGCCGAAGGCTTGCCGTCCGTGATCATGATGATCTGCTTCATATCCTTCTTTTCCTGGTTCAGCAGCCGCTGCGCCAGGATCAGGCCGTCGCGCGTGTTGGTATAGTACGGGCCCACCTGTACTCGCGCCAGATCGGCCAGCCGCAACTCCTCGGCCGAATCGTGGAACAACACGCAGCGCAGGCTGTCGCCGGGATACTGCGTGCGAATCAGGTGCGCCAGCGCCAGCGCTACCTTCTTGGCCGGAGTAAACCGATCTTCACCATAGAGAATCATGCTGTGGCTGCAATCCAGCATCAGCACAGTGGCGCAAGAGCTCTGATATTCGGACTGATGCACATGCAGATCGGCGTATTCCAGGTTGAGCGGAACCTTCACGCCCTCGCGTTGAATCGCCGAAAACAGCGTCTGGCTGATGTCCAGGTTGAGCGTATCGCCGAACTCGTAGGGCTTAGCGGCCCCGCTGGTTTCCACGCCCGTGGCCAGGTCGCGTGTATCGTGCGCTCCGAAACTGGATTTCCCGAGCGATCCGAGCAGGTCTTTGAGCGTCTTGAATCCCAGGAAGTCGATGGATTTGTCCGTGATCTGAACATCCACTTTGCGATCGGCGTTGCCCGTGCCGCCCGGCCCGGTTTCATTGGCCTGCTGCTGGTCCGTATTGATGTAGCCGTCGTCCACCAGCTTTTGCACCAGACGATTCATCAGATCGTCCATCTGCTCGGGCGTCATGTTTTCGAGTGCTTGCTGGATGCGTTGCGCTTGCTCTGGATCGAAAGTGTCGCCCTGTTCGAGCGCCCGCTGCAGCGCGTTCTTCAAGTCTTCGAGCGTATGCTGGTTCCACTCGCTGAAGCCCATGTACTGGTTCTGAAAGCCGCTTTCGAGGAAGAAATCCGAGAGCGCCTTCAGCAGATCCTCGGAACTGAGTCCGAAGTCATCGCCAGTGAAACGCGTGTAGTGAATCCACTTCATGAACTGCCACCTTCCGCTAACCTAGTTGAACTGCCGCCCCTAATTAAACTGCTTCCGGGGCGGACGCCGGCCTTCGTTGCCTTCCGGTGGTTCCCGCTTGCGCTCCCCGGCCATGAATCCCACTTCCTCATTCCGGCTGATGCGCCGATGCGCGTAGAGCCCTTCCAAGATGAACTCTGCCGCCGACGCCCGCACCGCATCCGGCTCGCTCGCGCCCAAGCCCAACGCTCCGGTCTTTTCGAGCAGGCCCTGGATCTTCGACAGTTGCTTCAGGATGTTTGAGGAGTCCACCGATTCGTCCATCTTGAGCGATCCGCCCAGCTCAAACCATTGGACGATCTGCGCCACGTTGACGCCTTCGAAATAGTTCGTGTAAACCTTACCGACGGCCGTCTTGATCAACTCGCGCGCGATGTTGTCCCCGCCCTTGAGTTCGCCTTCGTATTCCAGTTCCAGCTTGCCGGTGATGGAAGGAAGAGCCGCATAGATATCCAGCACGCGCGGCACGGCCAGGTTTTCACCGGCCTTCAGCGCACGGCGCTCGGCATTCGAGATGACGTTCTCGAGCGCTGAAATCGGCAGACGCTGGCTGACGCCGGATCGCTTGTCCACGCGTTTGTCTTCGCGCGCCAGGAATGCGAGCTGCTCCACGATCTCGCGAATATAGTTGGGAACTTCCAGGCGAATCGGCGATGGACGCTCCACCCAGGATTCCTGCTTGGTGATCGACAGGCCCTGCTCCACCGTCAGCGGATAGTGCGTGCGAATCTCGCTCCCGATGCGATCCTTGAGCGGTGTGATGATTTTGCCGCGCGCCGTATAGTCTTCCGGATTGGCGGTGAACACCAGCATGATGTCCAGCGGCAGGCGCACCGGATAGCCTTTAATCTGCACGTCGCCTTCCTGCATGATGTTGAACAAGCCCACCTGGATCTTGCCCGCTAGATCCGGCAATTCGTTGATGGCGAATATGCCTCGATTGGCGCGCGGCAGCAGGCCGTAGTGCACCGTCATCTCGTTGGAGAGTTCGTGCCCGCCCCGTGCCGCCTTGATGGGATCGATGTCGCCGATCATGTCGGCGATGGTGACATCCGGCGTCGCCAGCTTCTCCACGTAGCGATGGTCGCGATCCAGCCAGGCGATATGCGTTTTGTCGCCTTGCTCGGCGATCAGATCGCGGCAGCGCCGGCAGATGGGATGAAACGGATTGTCCCGGATTTCGCAGCCGGCCACGTACGGCAGATGTTCGTCCAGCAATCCCGTCAGCATCCGGATGATACGGGTCTTGGCTTGCCCGCGCAGGCCCAATAAGATGAAGTTGTGCCGGGAAAGCACGGCGTTGACGATCTGCGGCACCACCGTATCTTCGTAGCCAACCACGCCCGGGAACAGCTCCTCACCGCGTTGTAGCTTGCAGATCAGGTTTTCGCGCAGTTCGCTTTTGACAGTGCGCTCGCCCGCGGTGGAAGAGTTCCGCTCGCCAAATTTGCTGCTTTTCAAGGCTCCAAGAGTCGAAGGTAATTCAGGCATAACAAGAAGAAGTTGCTATCCGGATTCTAGCAGCAAACGCCCATGGACATCGGTCCATCATTTCGCTTTCAGCAGCGCCTTCACTCCATCGACGCACAGCACCGCCGCATGCTTGGATTCCGGGATCAGACCGCCCACCGCTGACTCAATGGTAGCCGCGGTCAGAGCGGCCAATTCGGCGCGGGTTTTTCCTGCCATCCACTCGGTGAGTGCCGAGCCGCTGGCGATGGACGCCGTGCAACCGCGGACCTTGTAGCCGACCTCCACCGCGCGCCCGGCCTCAAAGCGCGCCGAGAGCCGCAAAATATCGCCGCAAGCGGGATTTGAGATCTCCACCGTGACGGCGGGCGGCGGCAGTTCTCCTACGTTGCGCGGATTTTTGAAGTGATCGAGGAACGCTTCGCTGTACAATAGGGCGTCTCTTATTCTATTATCCAACGTGACTACCGTAGTGGCCGCAGTTATAGAACGCGATGGGCGCATCCTGATTGCGCAACGCAAGCGAACCGGGCAACATCCTTTGAAATGGGAGTTTCCCGGCGGCAAGGTAGAGCCGGAAGAAACACCTGAAAAGGCGGTGGTGCGCGAGCTCCAGGAAGAACTGGGTATCCACTCGACCGTAGGCCCCGAAATTGGGCGCTACGAATTCCAATATGAGGGGCGCTGGCCAGTCATGCTGATGTTCTACCGCGTGACGGAGTTTTCGGGTGAGCCGAAAAATCTGGATTTCGAACAGATCTTATGGGTTCAACGCCAGCAGCTGGCCGACTACGATTTCCTCGAAGGTGACTCCGAGTTCCTCAAAAACTATCAGACTTAGTGTGAGCGACCGAGGCCTAGCGGGGCTGCGGAAGCCTGAAATCCAGCCCGCGCTCGTCATTCAAACGTTGCGACAGATCGCGATCCACCAGATCAATACTCAGCTGATTGAGGGTGTGCTCGGCGCTCACGTAATGCAGTGTGCTGCCTTCCATCCAGTAGCCTAACGCCTGGACGATCGTATGGTCGCGCAGCGCGATCAAGTAAATGGTCGGCTGATCGCCCGCCTGTGCGCGCTGAGCGGCAGCCGCATCGGCATAAGGATGCGAAGGCGGCGCTTCGTACAATTTCAGCCCCGATTGATCCTGTGGCTGCTGCGGCTGCGGCTGGTCCCCGGAATAATCGCGCACTTGCGGATTGGCTTGCGGAGGCACGAAGTTCTGATTGATCACTACCGAGGGCAGGCCCAGACCCGATTGCGACCCATCATCGGGATAACCAGGTGCGTAACCAGGCGCGTAACCGTTCGAATACCCGGCCGCCGAAGGATCGTAATAGCCGCTCCCATAATAGCCGCCGTAGTAAACCGGATAGGGCACAATCACTGCGGCGCCGTGTTGAGGATGAGCTGTCCGCCCAGGGCTCGCGAAGCCATGCGAAAAACCCGCGCTCGCGAATTGGCCCATCGGCGGTCCAGCCGGCGCACGTCCCGTGGCAGGGTAAACGATGCTGCCGAAACCACCCAGGGACCATGTTCCACCCGAATGGCCCTGACCGAAAGCGATTCCCGTCAGACTAATCAACAACAGCGCAGGGGTGAGGCAACGCATACCTGTACTCCTCAACTCGATTGTAACGCCAAATACGAACCCAACATTGTAAAATCCGGTCTTAGAAAACTACGCATTAGTACCAGCCGTATGGTCCGCTGTATGGTCCACAGACGCGGCGAACAGGTGACTGGTTCCCAGGGATGGCTCGGGAGATCGCCAACCGGCCAGCCACCGCGCCAATGATCGTGCTTCGCCATAGGTGCGCCGAATTGTCAGGGACGGGCGGCGACTCGGAAGCCCCCAAGGCCTCATCATGAGCAAACCGGCCGCCTAAAGCTTTTGCGCCCCCTCCGCGCTGGCGAAGTTTCGATCAAAAGTGCCGAGTGGGAGATGACCGGCTTTGCGGGCGAGTTGGAGCATCAGGCAATCCGAGCGCTGGCCTTACCCGGAAGAGTTCGAGCGCTGCCCGGACGGCATCGGGCTCCTGCAAAACCAAATCGCGATGATCCAGCAGCATTTCGATCGCGGTCGCTAAGGCGCGCGAATTCAACCTATAGACTGCGGCTAGAACCCAAATCGCCTCCGCGAGAGCGAGGACCGAGACCCAGGCGCCACCTTGATTAAATTGAAGTGCTGAAGGCTTCCGCGGAAGCGGTCTTCCGTGGATCGTCGCGAACAATCAGGCGAACCACCACGTTTGTGTCAATCGCGTTTGGCGATTGCGAATGTACTGCTGGATGCCTTCTTTCATTTCTTCGACAGTTCGCTTCTTCGGGCTTCGCCGTCCGAAGAGCTTTCGGTGAACGTCCTCTGAAGTGAAAGCGCCGGCGCGGCGCACTATGATATTGTTCCCATCTTCGTCCCATTCCAAGACGGATCCCGGACCAGCGCCAAGCTTCCGGCGCACGTCCATCGGGACAGAAATCTGGCAGCGGTCGAGCGTGGACGGGTCGGCTGGGCCGCCCAACCAGCACCGGCCGTCGTTCTACAATGAAATCAAGTGTACAAAGCAATACCTTCGGCCATAGCGCTGCTCGCCATTTCGTCCTTGCTGGCTGCCACACCGGCCAAGCCCCAGAAAGGCCGGAGCGTGGTGAAGACCGGATCTTCCACCTTGGCGCATAAGCGCGCGGCGACGGCAACGAAAGTAACAACATCAAAAGCGACAACATCGCGGGCGACGTCAGCTAAGGCCACAGGGACCAGTAGCACGCACCACAAAGGAAAAATCGCACACCGCGCAACCCCGGTCCGCTATTATCAGCAAGCCCCCACGCCGGATCGTTACAAGGAAATCCAGCAAGCTCTCGCGAGCAAAGGGTACTTCAAAGGCGACCCGAACGGCGAGTGGGGCGCGGACTCGGCCGACGCTCTCAAACGCTTTCAAGCCGACCAGAACCTTATGCCCGACGGCAAAATCAGTTCGCTTTCCCTGATCGCTCTGGGCCTTGGCCCCAAACGCCTGACTGCAAAATCCGAACCCACGCCTCCGCCTCCTGGTGCGCTACCTGGCGCGTCAGCCACTCCAGCCGTGGCGCCCGTCTCCCCGGCCCCAGCTCCCGTACCCTCCGCGGCCCCTCCTCAATGATCGTCAGCGTCCCGAAGGAAATCAAAGATCACGAAACGCGCGTCGGACTGGTTCCGAGCGGCGTAACAGCGTTGCGTGAGGCCGGTCATCGCGTGCTAGTCGAGACCCAGGCTGGCACCGGCAGTTCCATACCGGACCACGAATACGTTGACGCGGGCGCGGAAATCCTCCCCACTGCCGGCGACGTTTGGAGCAAGGCCGATCTCGTCATCAAAGTGAAGGAGCCACAGCCTTCTGAGTACGCGCATTTCCGCCCCGGCTTGATCCTGTTCACGTATCTCCATCTGGCACCGCTGCCCGAACTCACCGGCAAGCTGGTGGATGCCAAGGTCAACGCGGTGGCCTACGAAACCATTCGCGAAGCCGACGGATCCTTACCGCTGCTCACTCCCATGAGCGAAGTGGCCGGGCGCATGGCGGTGCAGGTGGGCGCGGTTTATCTGGAGCGGCCCAATGGTGGCCGCGGCATCTTGCTCGGCGGCGTGCCCGGCGTGGCGCCCGCCAATGTGGTGATCCTGGGCGGCGGAGTGGTGGGCCATAATTCGGCCAAGATGGCGGTCGGTTTGGGCGCGGCGGTCACCATCATAGATCGCAATCTCGATCGCCTGCGAGCGCTCGACGATATCTACAGCAGCCAGGTGGTCACGCTGGCATCCAATGTCTTCACGGTGCGCGATGCGGTTCGCCACGCGGATCTGGTGGTGGGCGCGGTGCTGATTCCGGGCGCATCGGCGCCCAAACTGGTGCGGCGCGAAATGTTGAAAACCATGAAGCCGGGCGCGGTTATGGTGGACGTCGCCATCGATCAAGGCGGGTGCTTTGAAACCTCCCACGCCACCACGCATACCGATCCCATCTATTTCGTCGACGGCGTCCTGCATTACTGCGTTTCGAACATGCCCGCCGCGGTGCCGCACACCTCCACCTACGCGCTCACCAATGCCACGTTTCCTTATCTCGCCGAATTGTGCGCCAAGGGGCTGGAGCAGGCCTGCCGGGATAACGCCGCGATCCGCGTGGGAGTCAATACCTACGCCGGACACATTGTGTATCCGGGAGTGGCGGAGTCCCAAAACCTCCCTTGGAGCGAGCTCAGGGCTTTGCTGTAGCCGGAGCGTTCGTCGAAAACACTTTTTCTGCCCGTTCCGTTTTTAACAAAAACCCACGCTCTTGTTCTTTCACCGTGAGCGTGGCCCGAGCGGCATCCGCCGGCACTCTCCAAAGTTTGGTGATTTCGCGCTGTTCCTTGCGATTCAGCACAAACGCCGCGGGCTGCAGCAGCGTGCTGGCTTTATTCCACTGGCCGTTGCTCTCCGCCTGGCCGGTGACCTCGATGGCGATCGGAACCGTGGCGCGATCTTCGGTATTGACCACTTTCACCTTCACGAAGATGAGATCGGCGCTCTGCTTGTCGAGACTCATCGTGACGTCCAGCTTGGGCGCCTTCGCGCAAGCCGCCATGCTCAGTACCACCAGGACCAGCAACAATGTTTTCATATCAGCCTCGATGTTTTTGGAATCGCCACGCGCTTTTCCAGCCGCGCCGCCCGGCGCTCAAGCGCTTCGGAAGGTTCCAGTTCCATGGCGTTGCGTGTCATTTCCAATGCCAGCGGATAGTTGCGCTCGCGGCGTTCATAATACTTGGCCAGTTCCACCAAGGCCGCCGCACGCCATGGATTGCGCGCCGCGGCCAGATCGGTGAGCACCGGAAGCGCGGCATGCTCGCGCCCCAGCTTTTTTTCCAGCGCCGCGATATCCCACAACGTCCGAAACAACAGCTCGTCGGAAAGATTTTTCTCAACCGCCTGCCGGAACAGCGCCAGTGCGTTTTCATAGTGCTCGGCTTGCCGCCACCAGCGAGCCAGGCCGACCATTTCAGCCCCGTGCGAAAACTCCGCGTTCAGGTCTGATTGGCCCGCGGCGTGAAAAGCTCGCGGAACAATGGCCGTAAGGCAGGCCAGCGTCAGGATGTCGATAGCGTTGTGATGAAACACCGGCATCAAGCGGAAGATCTCCTGCGTTCGCACGTATTCGAAATAGACGTACGGGATCATTTCCCCCGGCAGATCGCCTTGCCGCTCCACGCCCAGGATCTGATTTTCCAGCTCCACCAGCCGGCAACTGTCGAATCGGAGGTTCCACAACCGTCGTGCGCCGAAAAGCAGATCCAGATGTTCCAGCGAACTAAACGGCGGACGCTGGCGGACCATGCGGAAACGCGTTTCGAGCAGCGGCTGATCGTAGGTGCGGCCGTTGTAAGTGATCATCACTTCGAATTGCTTCAAATGTTCGGTAAGCGCGCTCAACTGGCTGGCCTCTTCGCCGAAATCGCGCATGAAGAACTGGCGCACTCGAAAACCTTGCGGCGTGATGCGGCCCACGCCCACCAGAAACGCGTAGGTGCCCGATCCGCCCGCTAGTCCGGTGGTTTCGGTATCGAGAAAGCACCACTTCTGCGGCGGGACCGAGCGAATCAGTCCATTCGAGATGGGATCCAGCAAATCGTGGGAGAGGCTCTCCAGATCCACGATGCCGACGCCGCCGTGCCGCCGATGGCGTTCGTACAGCCGTTCGGTTTCGTAATGCACGCCGTGCGCGGTGGCGATCTCTTGGCCATGCAGCCAGTCTTCGGGGGCCGGGATTGGGGGTTGGGGCTTGGGGCTTGGCAAGCGCGGATTCGGACGCGTGTACTTCCTGTCAATCCTAGCGATGCGCTTACGTAAGTGAGCGAGCTGTTCCTGAAAGTCGCTCATGCTTCCTGCGATACCGCTTCCCATTCCTGTAGCAACGCGTTCAGCGTGTCCCGGCGCTTCTCAAGCTGGCTTGCAACTCGCACCGATTCCTCCGCGCTCACAAAATTCCCCAGGCTTTCCTCATCGCTCGCGATCTCCGCCTCTAGCGCCGCAATCTTTGATTCCAGCTCCTTTGCGCGTTCCTGGAGCTTCTTCGCCTTCATGGGGTTTACCCGCTTGGCGGGCTGCTCGGGGTTCGGGATTGGGGGTTGGGGATTGGCCACGACGTGACCGTTGGTGGGCAGGTTAAGGTCGATTTTCTTCCCCTCCTTCCGCCAGATGTAATCTTCGTAGTTACCCGGAAAGATGTTGACCTCGCCATTGCCCACTTCGAAAATGCGCGTGGCAAGTTTGTCGATGAAATAGCGGTCGTGGGAAACGAAAACCACGGTCCCCGTATATTTTTCGAGCGATTCGAGCAATACATCCTTGGCGCGCATATCCAAATGATTGGTCGGCTCGTCCAGCAGCAGGAAATTGGAAGGCTGCAGCAGCATACGCGCCAGTGCGTACCGATTGCGCTCACCGCCCGAAAGCACGCCGATCCGCTTGAACACGTCGTCTTCGGAAAATAGAAAACACCCCAGCAAACTGCGCAGCTCCGTGTTGCTGGAGCGCGGAGCCTCGCCCTGCAGATCGTCCAGCATGCGCGAATTGGGGTCCAGCTCCTTGTATTGATCCTGCGCGAAGTAATCCACCTCGGCATTATGGCCCAGGCGATATTCACCGCTCGAGAGCGGCTCGCGCCCCGAAAGCAATTTGATCAGCGTGGACTTCCCCGCCCCGTTCACTCCCACCAATGCAATCCGGTCGCCCCGCTCAATGATGAAATTCACACCGCCGAAGACAAACTTATCGCCATAGCTTTTGGACACGTTGTGAAATTCGGCGACTACGCGGCCGCTCGGCTTCGGTTGCGGAAAAGAGAAGTGGATGGTCTTCTCTTCGTTGGGCAGCTCAATGCGCTCGATCTTTTCCAGCTCCTTGATGCGGCTCTGAACCTGTTTCGCCTTGGTAGCCTGATAGCGGAACCGGCTGATGAACGCTTCCAATTGCTCGATGCGCTCGCGCTGATTGCGATACGCGGCTTCCAGCTGCTCCGTCCGCTCCTGTTTTTGCTTCAGATATTTTTCGTAGTTGCCCGAATAGAAATGCACGCCCCGATTCCAGATCTCGACGATCTTGTTCACCGTGACGTCCAGAAAATAGCGGTCGTGCGAGATCAGCACGAAGGCGAACGGATAATTGGCCAGGTATTGCTCCAGCCAGTTGCGTGCTTCCAGGTCCAGGTGGTTGGTGGGTTCGTCCAGCAGCAGCAGATTCGGTTTTTCGAGCAGAAGCTTGGCCAGGGCGATGCGCATCTGCCAGCCGCCCGAAAAATCCTCAGTGCGCTTGTTCCATTCTTCGTGCGGAAAGCCTAAGCCCGACAGCACGGTTCCTACCTGCGCTTCGATGGCGTAGCCGTCGCGCGTGCGAAATTCGCTATCCAGCTGATGGAAACGGTCGGCTACCTGCGCATATTCCGGCCCTTGTGGGTCCAGCTCGCCCATCTTGTGGGTGAGCTCTCCCATCTCCACTTCCATTTGTTGCAGGGACGCGAAGACCGCCATGCACTCGGCGAACACGCTGCGCCCAGACAGCGACAGCCCGTCCTGCGGCAGGTATCCGGAACTGACGCCGCGCGTGACGCTCAGCCTGCCGTAATCGAGCGACTCCATGCCCGACAGCACCTTTAGCAATGTGGTTTTGCCGCTGCCGTTCGCGCCCACCAGGCCGGCGCGGTCCTGGGCCGTGATCATCCAGTTGAGATCTTCAAATAGCAGCTTGGGGCCGAAGCGCTTGCCGGCGCCGGAAAGTTGGATCATCTCTCTCTAGTTTCGCTCAAGGCTGTCTCTAGTTTCGCTCAAGGCTTTCCGAGGCTGCAAAGCGGATCGCCAACCACGATGTTCATCCAACTGAGAACGGGAATCGCAAGGTAGTAACTTTCCGCCAGATTGCGGCCGTGGTAATAAGCCGGCAGAAGAATGTTCGGACGCGGCGTGAATTGCAGATACGGTTCGTAGACGTGCCCGGAAGCCCCGGTGACACCATCGTGTATGTAGTCGGCAGTCAAGCTCTGCGGTGTTCCGGCGAAGGTGGCTCTCGGATCGCCCCATGCGCCCATGTTCCAACTGTCGGGAGGCCGCGTAAAGGTACGCCCGTTGGTGGACACGTATTCCGTCATGATGGCGCCGGGCAGCCAATGAAAGCCCAGATGCCGCTCTTTGCGGTCGGGATCGTTGGAGCCCCAGGAAGCGTACGCGATCACATCGGATTGGTGATAGAGCACGGTGCGCCCAATATCCAGCACCAACCTGTCGCGTGGGATTTGACGGGCCGCCTGGAGCAGCCAAAGGTTGCCCTGGGTGTTATCGCTGCCCTTCAGGTCGATCACGAATTTTCCGCGGTTGCGGGCCACTAGGGCACGATCAATCATGCCCTTGACATCGTCGAAATCATATCCTGCCAGGCGTGTCACAAGGTAGATAGGAAAATCGGGATGGCGAAACGCTGCGGTAGTTTTACCGAAAAATGGATTGGGGATGCCGGAAGGCACGGGGTGACCGCGGCCGTGCAAATCAAAATAGAGCAGTGTGAGTTCCGAGTCCACGGAGGCTGCTTCGGCGGATAAGCCCAGGTTGCCGCGGATCTTCAACGGCACTCCAGCCGTGGTGACGATATAGAGCACCTTCTCGATCAAATTGTGGCCGCGCAGATAGCTTTGGACCGGCCGGGAAATCTGATCGTCGAAATCGGAACGCGAAATCTCTTCGTTGGTGCTCGCGTTGAGACGGCAAATGTTGGCCGCCGGGATGTGGCGATGTTCGGCGTAGTATTCGCCAATCTTCTGCGAAAGGGCGGAAGATTGGTTTACAACCACGAGAACCGAAGCAGGCGGCTGGCCGCGCAGCAAGAGCGGCAGACAGCAGAACAGTAGAATTCTAGGCGTCAACTTCCATGTTAGGACTTCGCACCTGGCTTGTGCCGCATACTGGTGCGCCATTCCTTCCAGTCCGCGGTGGTGGCCTTGACCATTGCAGCAGCTGCTTTATGCAGCCAGTCCGCCGGCCGCTTGCCCAGGTCGCGCAAAATCGCTTTCGCGGCGCGCGGACTTCCCAGATGTACGTTGGCGGTTTCAAATCCCATGGCGCGCAGCAGCCGGGATTCGTCGCGCTCCTTGGGCATGGATGCCAGCTCAACACGCGAGCAATCGGGCGCCAGCCGGCGGACGATCCAGCTTCCGCGCAACTTCACGAACGGATCCAGGTCCCGAACCGACTTGTCCAGCGCCTCCTGGTAGCGGATGCGTTCGGAGATTTTTTCGGTCGCGGCCCAGACGCACGCCGAAGGAGCCAACGCTTTAGCCTCCCGCGCTATTCGCGCTCCGCGGCACGTCGCAATGCCCACGTAGCGCTCCCGCCCCAGGCTGCCGAGGCCCGCAATGCGGTGCACGATCCGGTAATCCAGCCCCGGCTCTGGCAGCAGGCGCTCGATGGCACGGCGCGCGCCTTTCGGAACACGGGCTTTTAAAGTGGGCAGGCTGTCGAGCTTGTTCCAAAACTGCGCCGGGTCACGCAGAATGCCAGTCACCATGTGGCGCAACCAGTCATGCTCTTCGGCCAAAACATACGGAACGCCGCCCATTTGAAGGCTTTTCTTATAGCCTTCCAGGATTGCACCGCAGGCATCTTTGGCCTCGATCTCCAGCCGCGCCTCCCGAATGGCAATGTGTGTGCTGGCGGCCAGGCGCACCAGATCGATGGTATACGGCAGCTCGGAAACCTCGTCGAAATCGTTGATGCCCCATACCAGCCGGCCTTCGATGTCGCGCCAGGTGCCGAAGTTTTCGACATGCAGATCGCCCACCGCAAGCACATGCGGAGCGCGAGCTTCGTCCGCGCAGACCTTGGGCCACAACTGCATCCAGCGATAAAAAGTGGCACGCAAGAACGGAAATACGTCC
Source organism: Bryobacterales bacterium (assembly GCA_963725455.1). Lineage (GTDB taxonomy): Bacteria > Acidobacteriota > Terriglobia > Bryobacterales > Bryobacteraceae > Palsa-89. The sequence goes on along the minus strand of CAVRZH010000002.1, from coordinate 30,647 downwards.
TGCGCCATGGCCTGATGCTTCTTTCGCAAATCGGCGGGCAGCAGTTGGATGTGCCTCCCGAGCCAGGTTTCATACGCACGGGTAGCTTTGGCGATTCCCATGATTGTGACAACCATTCTATCGATTCAGTGGCGGGGCTTCTGTGCTAACCTCTTGCTGACTCAGTATGAGGATTTTAATTGACGCTACTCCGCTGTTGCTCAGAAGCGCGGGCGTCAAGAATTACACCTATTACTGGATTCAAAATCTGTGGCAGCAGGCGCGCAACGATCGCATCCTCACATTGCCGTCGCTCGCGCGCTTGGGCTCGCTCAACCACGAACGTTCCATCGCCGGAACCGCCCTCACTTATATGCACCTGGGCCGCGTATTCGCCGCGAATGCTGCGCCGGCCTTGCCGCTGCTGCGCTGGACCATGCCCAAGGCGGACGTTTTCCACGTCTCGAATCAAATCCGCTTTCCGCCCAAAGGCGTGAAACTGACCGCCACTATTTATGACATGACTTGCCGGCTGATGCCGGAATTGCACACCGCGGCCAACATTCTCGCCGACGAAAATCTTGCAAAAAATGTATTGGCTCGCGCCGATCGGTTGATCGCCATTTCAGAGAACTCACGCCAGGACGCAGCGCGGTTGGCCGGTTTGGATGCCAATCGCATCGAAGTGATTTACCCAGGCGTGCCCGAGGTTTATTTTGGCGCGCAGGCGCGGCCCAGCGAGAAGCCCTATGTTTTGTACCTGGGAACCATCGAGCCTCGCAAGAACGTCGACACCTTGCTGGACGCCTGGAGCAGTTTTCGCTTGCGCGGCGATTTCGATCTGGTGATCGCGGGCGCGAGCGGATGGTCGAGCGAGAAGACCCTGGCTCGCCTGGCGTCGCGGCCGGTCGGTGTGCGGCACCTGGGGTACGTGCCGGAAGACGAATTGCCGGGCTTGGTAGCGGGAGCGGCCGCGTTCATTTATCCGTCGCTCTACGAAGGCTTCGGGTTTCCAATGGCGCAAGCCATGGCGGCGGGCGTGCCGGTGATTACTTCGAATACGTCGTGCTTGCCGGAGGTAGCAGGCGATGGCGCCATATTGGTTGATCCCCGCAGCGTGGAGGAGATTCGAGCGGCCATGCAGAAGCTGCTCACGTCTCCATCGTTGCAGCAGCAGTTGCGGACGGCGGGAGTAGCGCGGGCGCGGCGCGAGTATCGCTGGGACATCTGCGCGCGGAAGAGCCTGGAGTTTTTCGCGCGGGTTTAGTGGCTGGCGATATAATCCCGATATGCGCATCTGGGCCGGGATTTTGTGTTCCATTGTGTGTTCGGGCGCGGTAGGATCGGCCGCCAGCGCGCCGCCGGACCAGGTTCGCGAAGCCGCCACCCGCGCCATCCGCTTGTTCCAGGCCAGCCAGAAGCGCTGGTATTCCGCGCAGACTTGCGATTCCTGTCACCACCAGTTTCAAGCCGCGCTGGCGTTTCAATCGGCGCGCGAACACGGCATCCCCGTGGATGAGAACATCGCGCATGCCGACGCGGTAAAGGCTTTCAACTACACCAACCTCGACAACGCCGTCCAATACAACTGGGTGATTGAGCCCGCCATGGATGACGCTTACCAGCTGGTGGCTGCGAATGCCGCCGGTGTTCGGCCGAATCTTGTCACTGCGGTGTATGCGCGTCTGCTGGCCGCGCGCCAGGACGCGGACGGCTCCTGGACCAGTTTTCACCAGCGGCCGCCGTCGTCCTATAGCTTCTTCACCGAGACCGCCTTGTCGCTGCGTGCCATTGAGCTTTACAGCGATCCGAGCCAGAAGGCCGAGGCTCTCGCGCACGTGGCGCGTGGGCGAAACTGGCTGGCCTCGCACAAACCTCCGGACACCGAGGCGCGAACGTATCAACTCTTAGGATTGTGGTGGGCCGGCGCGGATCGAGCGCAATTGAAAAAGCTCGCGAAGGCGCTGCTTGCCACGCAGCAGCCGGATGGTGGATGGGCCTCGCTGGATGGCCGCGAGAGCGATGCATACTCTACTGGCCAGGTACTCGTGGCGCTCGCTGACGCGGCAGGCGTCCCGATATCGGATTCGCATTGGCAGCGCGGCATCGCGTATTTGCTGAAGACCCAGGCTGCGGACGGATCCTGGCACGTGGTGTCCCGTCTGCATCCGCCCGCATCGGTAAGTCCACCGTATTTTGAGTCCGGCTATCCGTACGGGCACGATCAGTTTCTTTCGGCACTGGCCGCCGACTGGGATGTGATGGCATTGGCGCGCGCTTTGGGGCCCGGCAAGCAAGTGGAGTTGGCGGAGCTGAAGGAAGGCGAGCCGAGCGGCTTGGAGCCGTGGGCGGAAACGGTGCTTTTCGGGGATCTCGACCAGCTGAAGCGTCTTCTCGACGGAGGGTTCGATCCCAATTCGGCGACGAAAGCCGGAACCACCGCGCTGATGATGACTGCGCCGGACGCCGGAAAGATGAAGCTATTGATCGATCGCGGAGCGAACGTGAATGCTCGCGCGAAAACCGGATTTTCGGCTCTGATGGTGACGGCACAGTATGGCGAGAGCGCCACCCCGGCCATGAATCTGCTGCTGGATCACGGCGCCGAAGTCCGGATGGCGGCCGGCCAGCATGCACCCATGTTCAATGCCACTCCGTTTTTCCTGGCGGCATATTCGGGCAACACGGAAATCCTTCCGCGCCTGCTCCAAGCCGGGGACAAACTGGATGAGCCCATGGTGCTGATCGGGACGTCGGCTGCCACGCCGATCGCGGGCGCGGTCAGGCTCGGCAATCTTGCGGTGGCACGCAAGCTGCTGGACATGGGCATTCCGGCGGATGAACTGGAACGCAGCGGCATCACGCTCCTCGATCGCGCGGTTCTCGGAAATCAGGTAGAGATGGCGCAATTGCTGATCGCACGCGGAGCCGATGTGAACCGGGCCGACCGGATCGGTTTCACGCCGTTGCTCTACGCGGCTTCCATCGATTTCGGCGATTCGGCCATGATCGACTTGCTGCTGAAGTCGGGCGCTCATGCGGATGTGCGGACCAAAGACGGTCTCACTGCGCTCGATCTCGCGCGAAAGTACAAGCACACGCATTTGATCGCGAGTCTGGAAGCCGCCGGAGCCAGCGCGGCGCGCGCGGCTCGATAACTACTGGCCCGCGCCCGGCGCGATAAAGAAATCCCAGACCTGCATATCGAGCTTTTCCATGGAATATTGCACCACCGCATACTCGCCGGGATCGAGCGGCTTTTGCGGCCAGATTTTGAATAGATCGTCACCCACCTGCTGGCGAAATACCTCCACCATGTCCGGCTCCTGCGTGGTTTCGTTGACCACTGGTTGGATGGTCAGCTTTTCCACCACCCGGTTGCCCTTGTGCTCGCCCATCCGCAGGATGCCGAAGCGCTCTTCGTCCGACAGGCGGATGTAGAATTCGGGCGTGCGATTGGCGGTGCCTTGCGAAGAGTGCGCCCCGTCCAGCTCAAGCGTGGCTTTGCCGGGAACCAGCGGCACTGGACTGATGGCCTTAAGAATGCTGCGCCGCTTGTTGTTGACCACTTTCGATTCGCCGATCTTCAGCGGCGTCAGCTTCGCGGGCCCCGTTGCCTGCTCGTCAATCAAATAAACGCCCGGGTCGGTGGGCACGCTCGCCACTTCTTTGCGCGCGGTGCGCTCCGCCTGCCTCTCCTCGTTTTCAGCGGCAGCCTCGGCGTGGATCTCATCGGCGTGCGCTTTGATCTCAAACTTGGTCTTATTCAGATCCACTAGCGAAGTGGGCACTTCTTCCCAATCGTCGCGATCGATGCTGTAGAAACGTACACGATCGTTTTCCACCTGGTACTCGCGCACCAGTTGATAGCTGCCGTCCGTCATATACAGCTTCAAGTTTTCGGCATTGGCCAGAAAGCAAATAGCGAAAAGCAAAAAGCCGATCCTACGCATGGCCTAACCTTCCGCAGGCTCTAGACCCACGCTGCGCAGCAGCAGAAACTGCGAGAGATTCTCGGAGCTCAGCAGGCCGAGCAACTTGTCATCCTGCATCACCAGCACGCAAGCTCCGGCGTGCGCCATCAGAGGGAGAACGTCCGCAAGATCTTTCTCGGGAGGGATGCTTAGAAATTCACGCTCCATGTATCCGGCAATGTAAGAATCGGGCCCCTCTTGCGCCATGCCGCGTAAGAGCGCGTTGCGGCCCAACAGTCCCAGCACCTGATCGCCCAGCACGACGGGAAAATCCTGCTGCGATGTAGATAGCAGCAGATTCGCCGCATCCCGGATGGTCGCGCCATGCGGCAGCGTGCGATATTCGGTCATCATGGCGGCGCGCACCGGGATGCCTTGCGTGAGGGACCGGCCGCGCGACGCCGCGCCTTCATTGGCTGCCCCTAGATAGATGAAGAACGCGACGAAGGCCAGCATGGGCATATAGACGAATCCGTAAAGTCCCATGCTGATCGCCAGCATGCGTCCGGACCAGGTGGCGATCCTCGTGGCTTCGTATTCCGATTTCAGGTGCGAAAGAATCGCCCGCAGCATCCGTCCGCCGTCCATCGGGAACGCCGGCAGCAGATTGAATCCAGCCAGGATCAGATTGGCGAGAGCGATGCGGTCCGCCAGATTCGTGTCGGACGGCTGAACCAGCGCGAAGAGGTTGATCGCGTGCCTCTGTGAATAAAGCAGCGCAAAGATGAAGGCGGCGATCGCGAGATTCACCGCGGGCCCAGTGAGCGCGATCCAGAATTCTTCCCAGGGCTTGGCAGGGCGTTCCAGGCGCGCCACGCCGCCGATGGGATACATGACGATCTCAATGGTGCGAATGCCGTAAAGTGAGCTGACGAAGGCGTGGCCCAGTTCGTGCAACAACACCGAAGCGATCACCGCCACCACAAACAGCGTGTAATTACCGGGCGACTGATTGCTGCTCAGGCCGATCACCACCAGGCAAATGAGCAGCAGAACGAAGGTGAAATGAAGGCGGATGGGAACGCCCATCAAGCGGACGGAGCCGACCGAGCCCGAACTGGCGGCTCTGGGAGTACTGCCTTCCTGTGCCAATGAATCCTCTGCAATGATTTTGACACAGGGGTTCTGGTATCGTGCGAAGTGATAGCGTCGAAAAAAGCTGCCACCGTGTCTGCCGGCGTCCTATACGCCGGACTCAGCCAGCGGCGTTCGGCTCTGAGAGATTGCGGCAGGCCGATTCCAGATCCGCGTCGAATTTCAGAATCCGGCCGGCCTGAGCAATTTCAAACACCCGGGCCACCGGGCCGGCTGCACCCGCGATGCGCAACCGCCCGCCGCTTTGTTCCATGCGCCCGCCGCTAAAGATCAGCATGCCCAGCCCGGAGCTGTCGATGTAGTCCAGGCGCGCCACATCGATCACCAGCTGGCGGGTCCCGCCATCAATGAGCCGGTTAATGGAATTCTCGACGTAAGTTAGGGAATTTCCGAGATGGAGACGGCCGGACATCTCCAATACCGTCACATCGCCGATCTGTCGCGTGCTAGTTTCTACCATACTGGCGTCGACTCTCCGGCTTCCCGCTAAGGCTCATAGGGAAACCTGCGGATTCCCTTCATGCACTCCGCCAACGCCTGCAGCACCGAGGATCCCCAGCCGGTGGGCGTGTAGGGGGCGGTCTTTTGATTGGTCTGCTTGTCGGCTTGCGCCAGAAAGCGCATGGTCGGATCGGGCGGAGTGAAGTATTCCCTTACCGTGATCAGGAACTCCACATCGCCGCCGTCCTGCTGTTTGATCACCGCATACTGCTCGATTTTGCACAGCCGCTCAGCGGGTTCCGCCTGCGCATAGGCCCATTCAGACAAGCGCGATCCTCCTTTGGACTGCTCGTTGTAGTTTCTCAGTGTATCGCAGAGGAATGCCGCCCAAAGCTCGCGTGCGGCTTCCGTGATACTAAGTAAACATGCGACCGTTCGTTTTATTCCTGCTCGCCGGCGCGGCCATCGCCCAAGCACCCTCCTACACGCCGAAGCCCTACGGCAACCTCAAACAGGTGATGCGCGCCGTGGCTTTGCCTAATTCCAACATCATTCTCGCAATCCAGGAAAAGCCCCCAACCACCGATATGGACTGGCAGGCTGTCATACACGCCTCCGTCGCGATCGAGGAACTGGAGAACCTGATCATGATTCCGGGGCGCATCCGCTCCAACGGCCAGCCCGTGCCAGTGCAGAATGCCGATTACGCCAAGTTCGCCGCCGCCTTGGCCCCGGCTGGGCGGGACTGCCTGAAGGCCTCCCTGCAAAAAAGCAAGGACGCCGTAACCAATTGCACCGACAGCCTCAGCCAGGCCTGCGACAACTGCCACAAGGTTTATCGCGACGCACCCGCGAAGTAGGGCATCCTGGCAGGTCCCGACTCTGTTGAAAATCACCCCCGTGCCGGTGCTGGAGCATCGGGTGTGCGGGTTACTGCGTAGCCAAGCTTGCGGAGGGCCTGAATCATCTTTTCGGCTCGGCGTTTCTTGGCCTTAGCATTGGTTTCTTGGCCCTGTTCGATATAGCGTACATGATCGTGCAGGATTTTCCAGACGAGGCGGCCAAGGCGGTGGGCGATAGCCCAGATGGCGCCGGTATAGTGAAGGCGCGGCAAAAATCTCCGAAAAAGCGATTGGAAGTGGCCGCCCCGCTTCTTCACCGCAGCTTGCGCGGCCTGAGTTAGGATGCGCCGCACAGAATGGTTCCCTTTGGCTGAGCGGGAACTCTGGTTCTGCTCCGCGCTCACGTTGCTGCCGGAGCATAATCCGGCCCAGGAGCTAAACTGACCTGCCGAAGGGAACGCGGCTGCATCCGCGCCCATCTCTGCGATAAGTTGCTGCGCCGAATCCGGCCCGAACCCGGGAATTTCGGCTACCCGGACTACGGCCTCCTCGTACTGCTGGAGCGCCCGGGCCGTCATTTGATCCAGCTTTTCAATTTGTTGATCCAACAGGCCGAGCCGTTCCAGATACAGCTTTAACAGCTCGCGATGTACTGGCTCGACTGAGCCGGTCAGCGCATCGCTCAATTCCGCTTGGGTGCATTTCAGATGGTCGTCGCCCAACTCGGCCAGACGGTCTGGATTAGTTTCTCCCTCGCTCAGGGCTTTCAAGATCCGCCTCCCGCTCACTCCGAGCAGATCGCTGATGACGCTGGAGAGTTTGATGCGCGCTTCCTCCAACAACGCTTCCAATTGATTCTGCAGGCGCACTCGGTCACGCACCAATTGTTGTTTGCCGCGGGTCATAGTCCGCCACGTACGTTGCTCGGCGTCGGGCACGAAACTGAGCATGAGTTCGTCGGCCAACAACCGCCTGGTCAGCCGCTTTGCATCGCCAAAGTCGTTCTTGCGGCCTTTGGGGGCGCGATTAGAGTGCGCCTGCGCCAGATGCAGTTTCTTAAAATGTGGCTCCAGATCCAGCCACACCGGCTTCCAGTACTGCGCGGTCGATTCCATCACCACTTCGCGCACGTTGTGTTCTTGCAGCCAATCCACAATCTGCTTCCGCTCGCTGCTTCCCGCTCCGAATCGTCGGCACTTAAACTCAATCGCCTCGCCAGCAGGGTCCGCCACTTCATCCCCAGCCGAGGCGACCACCACCATCAGCACGTTCTTGTGGACATCGATTCCCGCTACTATATATGACATCTCATCCTTTCCGCCGAGGAAGCGGCAGAACGCGCGATAGCTAAAGTTAGACACTGTTACGTGCTCAGAGCGCTGCCTCAGCGGAAGCACCCCGTCACAATCATTCGTTCAAAACGCACATTCCGGGTCATACTCCCTCACGGTCTCAACATATCCAGAGTCGGAAAGATCTCTCCCGTTCCTCGACTCTCACTACCCTACCGCCGATGGAAGTCATTTTCATCATCATGGGTGGGCTGCAAGCCCATGGTTACTCCCTCACGGTCGCGGCTCGGTAAGCACCTGAGCCGCGCGCGTGTCACCGATCGGTTTGTGACCGCTTGTGACCGCCTGGTGCTGGTACAACTTCAGGAGTCGTGTTAGCCTCCAGTTAAAGGCGAAACATGCGATTTCGAGGTACTTTCTTCGCCACAGCTTTCTGGGCCGTTTTGCTGGGAGTGCTTCTAAGCGAAACGCCGACCTACGCGCACCATTCGGTTGGCGCGGAGTTCGATCTTAGCAAACGCATAACCTTACAAGGCCGCGTGACGAAGATCGAGTGGATGAACCCGCACGTGTACCTGTATATCGACGTCAAGGTGGACGGCCAAACCGCCAATTGGGCCTGCGAAACAGCCGGTCCCAACACATTGGCGCGGCAAGGCTGGAGCCGCATGTCGCTGAAAATCGGCGATCGGGTAACTGTCGTGGGGTATCGTGCCAGGGACGGTGCATACGTGGCGTCGGCCCGGGAGGTGGTGCTGGCCGACGGGCGGAAGGTATTCGTTGGGTCGCCCAACGATGGCGCTCCCCAGTCCTAAGCTGGCACCCTGAGGTGGTGCTATACTCACGGCGAACGGCCTGTGAAAAGGCAGTTTGGAGGTATCGCTTATGCGAATCAAGCGACTTGCTTTGCTTGCGACCGCCGGCTTGCTTATGGGCGCCCTGCCCGCTCTCGCGCACCATTCGTTTAAGGCGCAATACGACGAGACCAAGCCCATTACGATAGCAGGCACCATCACCAAGGTCACTTGGAACAATCCGCACGTGCTGATGTATTTGGACGTGAAGGACGACAGCGGCAAGGTGGCCAAGTGGAAGCTGGAGCTCGCCAGCCCGAACGGCCTGTTGAGCCAGGGCTGGAAAGTGGATTCACTGAAGCCAGGAGACCAGGTGAGCGCCAGCGGCTTCCGCGCGCGGGATGGCTCCAACCTGGCTAACATTCGGAAGGTCACGCTGGAAGCGCATTAACGCCAATCCATTGAAAACACGCGTGCGAAAGCAGTCACAAACCGGTCACTGACCCAGCCAAGACCGCTCGAACTCTCGGTGAAGTCGGGTCCTCCATTAGACTAGATACGTGTATTTGAAGCGAATCGCGTTATTCGTTTGCCTTCTCATCGTGTTCTCCGCAATGCTGGGTGGTGCTACCACTGGCAGTATTTCGGGGACGGTAAAGGATCCGAGCGGTGCGGTGATCGCGGGCGCCAGCGTTATCGCCACTGACTCGGCTACTAACGTTCAGACTAAGACGGTCACCGATGAGAAGGGCTTTTACGCGTTCCCCAGTCTGCAGGTAGGGCGCTACAACGTCAAAGTAGAAGACCAAGGCTTCGGCACCCAGTCCAGGAACAATATTGAGGTGGATGCCAACGGCGCTCTTTCGGTAGATCTCACGCTCGAGATGGCGGAGAAGGTGGAAGAGGTTACTGTTCTGGAGAACGCCACGCAGGTGGAGACTTCGAACTCCCAGATGGGCGAGGTGGTGACCGGCAGCCAGATGAGCTCCGTGCTACTCAACGGCCGGAGCTATACGGACCTGCTGGCGCTGCAGCCAGGCATCGTTCCCATGTCCACGCAGCTTCCCGATTCCATCGTGATGGCGGGCGCCTCGGTAGCCATTGCGCCTTCCGGCGATTTGAACCCCGGCAATCAATCCATCAGCGGCCAGCGCGAGGACGCCAACGGCTTCATGGTGAACGGCGGCGACGTCAAGGAGCTGATGAACGGCGGCACCACCATCATTCCTGACCTGGATTCCATCGCCGAGTTCCGGGTCCTCACCAATAATGTCAACGCCGAATACGGCAACTACAGCGGCGGCATCGTCAACGTGGTCACCAAGGGCGGAGGCAACCAGATTCACGGCAGCGCTTTCGAGTTTCTGCGCAACACGGATCTGGACGCCCGCAATTTCTTTTCGCCGCAGCGCAGCTTCTACCGGCAGAATCAGTTCGGCGCCACTTTCGGCGGTCCCATCAAGAAGGATAAGATCTTCTACTTCGCCGATTATCAAGGGACCCGGACCGCACAGGGTCTCGATACAGGATTGATTGCCGTACCGTCGCTGGCCGAGCGCGCGGGCAACTTTAGCGACGCGGCCGGTTCCCTAACAGGCTCCGTGAGCGGGCCTTATCTTGCCAATCTCCTTGCCGGCAAGCTCGGTTATGCCGTCACCCAAGGGGAACCTTATTACACCACCGGCTGCGCTTCCAGCTCACAGTGCGTTTTCCCCGGCGCCATCATTCCACAGAATGTCTGGTCCTCGCCCGCGCAGCACCTGCTGCCTTACATTCCGCTTCCCAATGACGGACCATCCACGTTTACCACCGGCGCCTACGGCGAAACGGTACGCGACGACAAAGGCAGCTTCAAAGTGGACGCCAACGACGAGCGCCTGGGACTGCTCTCGGCGTACTATTTCTTCGACGACTACACTCTGAACAATCCTTATCCCACTGGGCAGGGAGGCGCCAGCGTTCCCGGATTTAATGCGTTGACCTTGGGTCGCGCCCAGCTGGTCAATCTGGGCGATACCAAAACGTTTGGACCATCCACGGTCAATGAGCTTCGCCTGAGCTACATGCGGGATTCCAACAACGTCGGGCAACCAGCTGGAGGCGTGGGGCCAAGCCTTGCTTCCCAGGGTTTCGTCACCGGTGTGGGCACTCCGGGTATCGTTCCCCTGGCTCCGTCCATTGAAGGCATCGAGAACGTCATCTTCAATTCTTTCGTGATGGGAACACCGATCACGAATCTGAAACAGGCCAACAATACCTACGCGGCCAACGACAACGTGTCCAAGGTCTGGGGATCGCACACATTTAAAGCGGGCCTGGAGTTCAGCTATGAGCAGGTGAACGTCAATCCGAATCCAACGTTTAACGGCTCGTTCCTGTTCTCCGGAACTGAAACCGGCAACGATTACGCAGATTTTCTGATCGGCGTTGCAACCAATTACAACCAAGCCGACTCGCAATCATATTACATCCGCCACAGATACTACGGAGGCTTCGCCCAGGATAGCTGGCGCGCCACTTCCAACCTGACGCTCAACTACGGCGTGCGCTGGGATCGAATGGAATATTGGTCCGAAAAGTACAACCAGATTCCAACCTTCATTCCCGGCGAACAATCCGTGGTTTATCCGAATGCCCCCGTTGGCCTGGTGTACGTCGGCGACAAAGGCGTACCCAACACCTTAGTCCCGTCCAGCAACCGCTTCTCGCCCCGCATAGGCCTGGCTTACTCGCCGGGATGGAAAAACGGATTTCTATCGAAGCTCACCGGAGGGCCGGAAAAGACCAGCATCCGCGCCGGCTATGGCATTTACTATTCGGTGATTGAAGGCAACACCATGGCGATTGATGAGCCCCAGCCCCCTTACGGCTTAAGCTACACCAGCCCCGGGCCGCCGCTGTTCGCCACGCCATTTATGACCGCTGCTAACGGATCTTTCACTGGCAATCCGTTTCCACTGACGTTCCCTCCCCTGAACGCTTCGGCATCGCATCCCAATCCGAACGTCAACTTTTCCGCGTTCGAACCCATCGCCGGAATGACCGCGCCTCCGCCCTGGAACACGTATCCGTACAACGAGAACTACTTTCTGTCTATCGAGCGGCAGTTGGGAGGGAACACCGTGCTGAGCGTCAGCTACGTTGGATCGCAGGCGCACCACTTGTTGCTGGTCTATTCCGCCAATCCAGGCAACCCGGCGTTGTGTCTTCAACTGAATCGTGAAGGCGCTACGCCCACTTGTGGACCGTTTGGAGAGGACACCACCTACGTTTTGCCCTCAGGGCAGACTGTCCAGGGAACTCGCGTCGGCCTGGGGCCAGCCTTTTCCAACGACGATTACGACAGCACAGTCGGCAACTCCAACTACAATGCCCTGGAGGTCACGCTGCGGCACACCGCTAAAAACCTGACGTTTCTAATCGGGTACACCTACAGCAAATCCATCGATCAAGCGTCCAGTATCTCCGATCCCGGCAACCCCTACGACCTGAGCGCTACGCGCGCGCTTTCGTCCTTCGATTTACCGCAGAATTTCGTCGCCAGCTATCAATACAAACTTCCGATTGAGCATTTCGTCCGGCACGTCAAAGGCTTGACCAGCGGTTGGGAGGTCTCCGGGATAACACGCGTCAGCTCTGGCTTTCCTGTGACGCTGGAATCGGACGGCGATAACTCCTTGATGGGCAGCATCCCCAACGGCGTGAACAATCACAGCCTGGATCTGCCCGACTATAACGGCGAGCCGCTCAATTTGAACGGCAATCCCCGCAACGGGCTGCCGTACTTCAACATCTCCGCATTTAGCGTCAATGCGCTGGGTACGCCGGGAAATGCATCGCGCCGGTCGTTCTTCGGCCCCGGAGAGTTGAACTTCGATATTGCTCTATTGAAGTCGTTCCAATTCACCGAATCCAAGATTCTCCAGTTCCGGATCGAAGCCTTCAACGCGTTCAATCACACGAATTTCTTCGGCCCCGCGGCAGTGAATGGAAACATCGATAGCACGTTGTTCGGCCAGGTGGTGAACGCCGCTCCGCCCCGGCTGATGCAGGCGGCACTAAAATTCATGTTCTGATGACCAAGCCAATCACCACTCGCTGTTTGGCATTCCTTGCAATCGTCTTCATTCTTGCGCTAGTAATCTTCCCCGGCGACGCCAGTGCCCATAACGTATCGAAGCGTGACGCATCCTTTGTCCAATCGAACCATGGCACTGCCGTCGCCGCATTTGTTTACCTGGGCGCGAAACACATGCTCACCGGGTACGATCACATAGCCTTCCTGGTGGGAGTAATCTTTTTCCTATACCGCCTCAAGGACATCGTCCTTTACGTTAGCCTGTTCACTTTAGGGCACAGTATTACGCTGCTGGCGGGAGTGCTCGGCGGATTTCACGCGAACCCGTATATCATCGACGCGATCATCGGTCTGTCGGTGGTCTACAAGGCTTTCGACAATATGGATGGCTTCCGGCGGTTTTTTGGATTCGAGCCCAACACGAAAGCCGCGGTGCTGATTTTTGGCCTGTTCCACGGCTTTGGCTTGGCCACCAAGCTCCAAGAGCTGGACTTGTCCAAAAACGGGCTGATCACCAACATCATTTCCTTCAACGTTGGGGTGGAAATCGGGCAGGTGTTGGCGCTTACCGGCGTGCTCATCGCGCTCAGCGCCTGGCGTACCCAGAGCGGCTTTCTCCGCCAAGCCTTCGCGGCCAACACTGTCTTGATGACCGTTGGATTCGTCCTGATGGGATACCAGATTGCCGGCTATTTCGTAACGGCTTAATCATGCTAGACAATACAGTCCAGGCACCCTCCAAAATAGCGATAGCCAAGGCCACGGGCATCGCGCTGATCGTGGCATTGGCGATTCTCTTCAGCGCGGTGCTGCCCGCGGAGTACGGAATCGATCCCCTAAAGACCGGCGCGCTTCTCCATCTGACCGATCTTGCCAAAACCAGCGAGGCAAAAACCAGTGAAGCGAAGCCCGCCGTTGGAGCCCGGCCGGCTCCGGCGTCGGCAGGCATCTATACTTCTCAACCGGCCTCCTACAAAGTGGATAGTGAAGACCTTTCTCTCATGCCGGGCGAAGGAGTGGAGATCAAGTATCACATGCAGAAGGGCGCGGGCATGCTTTATGCCTGGAAGGCGAACGGCAACGTCGCCTATGAATTCCACGGCGAGCCCGACCAAAAACCTAACAAGGACTATTTCGAGAGCTACGAACTCGACGACCAGGCGGGTAAGGACCATTCCTATGGATCGTTCACCGCACCCACCACCGGCATTCATGGCTGGTTTTGGGAAAATAAAGGTAAGAAGCAGGTGGACATCCATCTGACAACCGCCGGCTTTTACGACAGCGCCAAAATGTATGCCGGCGACAAGCCCGATGAGCTAACAATCCAAGATGTGAAATAAAGCAGAAGACGTGAAGTGAAAAAGACGTTCCGGTACCTACTTGCTCTGATCATCCAACTCAGTGTCATTACGCTTCCCGCGCTGGCGCATCACTCCTTCGCGGCGGACTACGATGCCTCTAAGCCGATTACGCTCCATGGTACCGTCACAAAGATTGACTGGATGAACCCGCATGTTCGCTTCTTCCTGGATGTGAAGGACGATTCCGGGATGGTGACCAACTGGGCTTTTGAATTGGGCAGTCCAAACACACTGATGAGATCGGGCTGGAGGCGTGATTCGCTGAAGCCAGGCGACGAAGTTACCGTAAAAGGCTCTCAGGCAAAAGACAGCTCGAACCAGGGTAACGCCACCAGCATTCTCTCTCGCGACGGGAAAGTCCTTCTTTCGGGTGTATCACGCGGCGGAAATCTTTTCGCCCGATAGCTTCAGCCAGCGACGCTGCACCGGTGCGCAATTCTGAACAGTCACTGAACCAGACCATACGATTTTAACTGGCCTAGCAGCACGCCAAGATCCACGGGTTTGGTGAGATACGAATCGCACAGCTCATGGAAGCAGCGGCTCACTTCCTTCACGTCGTCCACCGCGGTAGTCATAATAATCTTCGCGCCCGAAGTGGAAAGAATGCCGTGCTCCTCTTCCAATGCCCGGATCTGCCGCGTCGCTTCCCGGCCGTCCATTTCGGGCATCATGATGTCCATGCAGATCACATCGTATCGCTGCCCATGCTCCAAGGCCGAGCGAAACGCATCTACAGCTTCCCGGCCGTTCACGGCGATATGGCATTCGCCAAAGCCGGAAAGAAAGGTTTGCAACAGCAGCCGGCTGGCGAAGTCGTCTTCCACCAGCAGCCCCCGCAACAGCGGACGAATAGCATGTGCCTGGCCGTCGGCCTCATTTTTGGCGCACAGCGTCCCGAGGGCCGCGGAAATTGAGGCGATATCGGCCTGATCGCTCGCAACGGGGTTTTCTATCAGATGCTGCAATCCATCCACAGCGCCGAGCAGAACCTGGATTCGGTCCGGACTGGGAGCCATCTTATGGGCACGGATCAGCCCCAGCGCGTTTTCTATCTTGCGCGCCAGGTCGCCGATGTTTCCCAGATCGAAAACCCCCGCTCCTCCCTGGACCCAATGTACAGCCTGAAAGGCGCGATTCACGATTTCCAGATCCACCTTCGCGCCGCCTTGTTCGATAGCCAGAAGGTTTGCTTCAACGGCAACCAGGCGCTCATGGCACTCGGCCAGGTAGTCCTGAACCACTTCGTCGTCAAGATTAGTCATGGATCATCCGCCCCTTATAAAAAATATGTTCGTCATTTGCCTGGACCCATCTGGTGCCTGGACCCATCTGGTGCCTGGACCCATCCGGTGCCTAAACCCATCCGGCCAAATTTAGCGCGCTCTTGAACCGCTCGAATTCATGGATGGCGTAGGGCAAAAGCTCCTCACAGTGATTCAGATCGCCTGCCCTTCCGGCAGTTTCCATCGCCAGGGCGATCGCCTGCAGATCCTCCGCCGCTACGGTGGCCGCGGCCCCTTTGAGCATGTGGGCCTGGGAGCGCGCGCCAGAAGCGTCCGCATCCTGGAGCTGCCGCCGCAAATTTTCAAACTGCGAGGGCGCATCCTGGAGGAAGCCTTTGAGGACGATGCCGGCTAGCTTCCGGTCTCCCATCAGCCGCCGCAAGAGCGCCTCCTCATCGAAAGCCGGCTTAGCAGGTGTATCGCGGCTTGGACCCGATTCGACGTGGTCCCGGGGCAGCCACTTGGCAAGCACCTGCGCCAGAAGCTCCAACTCAACCGGCTTGGAGAGATAGTCGTTCATCCCTTCGCTCAGGCATCGATCCCGGTCGCCCGACATGGCGTCGGCCGTAACGGCGATGATGGGGATGTCCGGCCGCTTTGATCCGCGGATCATGCGAGTGGCCTGGTAGCCATCCATCACTGGCATCTCGCAATCCATCAGCACCAGGTGGTAACCGCCCCGCTCCAAAGCTTGGACCGCCGCGGCGCCGTTGGGGACCGCGTCGGCCTGATATCCGAGTTTGTGCAGTTGCGCCAGAGCCACCTCGCGGTTGATGGCATTATCTTCAGCTACCAGAATGCGTACCGCGGGGCTGTTGTTACCAGCGGTCCCACCCGGCGCGACAGAGCGCTCATCCACGCCCTCGGTACTAGCTGTAGGCCCCCTAGCTGGCGCCAGGTCAAACACGGCCGTGAACCAGAACGTGGAGCCCTGGCCTTCCCGGCTTTCCACGCCGATGGTTCCTCCCATCATCTCCACAAGCTGTTTGCAGATCGCCAAACCCAGCCCCGTACCGCCATACTTGCGTGTCGTGGAGGCGTCCGCCTGGGTAAATGGGGAGAAGAGCAGCGTGGCTTGCTCGGGCCGTATTCCGATCCCGGTATCGGTGATGGCAAAACGAACCGTCACCTTGCCCTCCCGCTGGCCGTCGAGCTTGGCGTCCAGCGTCACCTGGCCGCGCTCAGTAAACTTGATGGCATTGCCGGCCAGATTGGTCAAAACCTGGCGCAGGCGATGGGCGTCGCCGGCGAGAAGCCACGGAATCTCCGGCGCTAATCGGGCGCCGAGATCGAGTCCCTTGCCGGTGGCCTGCACGCGCAAAAGCTGCACCACGTCCTCCACCGTTTGGCGCAGGTTGAAGCTCAGTTTCTCCAGCGTGATCTTGCGCGCCTCAATTTTCGAGAGGTCCAGAATGTCGTCGATCAGCGCCAGGAGAGTTCGCCCGCTGTTTTGCGCGACGGTGACAAAGCGATGCTGCTCGGAAGTGAGGCTGGTTGCCAGCAGCAGTTGCAACATCCCAATCACACCGTTCATCGGGGTGCGGATTTCATGGCTCATATTAGCCAGAAAACGGCTCTTGGCCCGATTGGCCGCATCGGCGCCCTCCCACGCCTGAATCAGATCCTCCTCGTAATGTTTCGCCTCGGTGATGTCTTCGGCGATTCCCACCACTCGCAGCAGTTCCCCTGTTTCGCCGCGAATGGGAAACGCGCGATCGCGAATCCATTTCTCCTCGCCGCTTGGCGTCCGGATGCGGTATTCCGATTCGACTGACTCGCCCTGAATTTGTCTCGCAAACAAAGCGTGGGCGCTCTCCCGGTCGTCGGGATGGATCGCTTGCGACCACGACATGGGGTTCTGGTAGAGGCTTTCGCAGGTCCTTCCCCAAACCTGCTCGTAGACCGGGCTGACATAGAGCATCTGGTCGGCGGTCGGAGGCATCATCCAAAAAACTTCATGAATGTTTTCGGTCAACTGGCGGAACTTCTCTTCGCTGGTCCGTATGGCTTGCTCGGCTTGTTTGCGCTCGGTGATGTCCGCGGTCAGGCCGACGTGTCCCAGATAGGTGCCCCCTGGCGATAAACGCGGCGCCGCATAGGACCCGGTTAAACGCCACTCGCCGTCGGCCCGGCGGATGCGCGCCTCGGCCCGGAAAGGTGCATGTTCGCGTACCGCGTTCTCAAAGGCTCCGACATATTCCGCTGCATCCTCCGGGTGAATCAATAACCGCCATTTGCAGCCTTCCACTTCTTCCTGCGAGGCGCCCGTGAATTCACGGTACATCCGGTTGATGAACTGATTGCCGCCCTCGGCGTCCGTCACCCACAGCAGGCTGGGGCAGCAATCGGCCATGTTGCGGAAGCGGTTTTCACTCTCGTGCAGCGCCTCTTCGGTGCGTTTGCGCTGCGTGATGTCTTCCACATGGACTACAAAATATAAAGGTGTGCCCCGGGGATTTTGTACCGCCGAGATCCGGGTGCGCCCCCACACCACATTTCCGTTGCGGTGAATGTAGCGCATGACGATCTCGCCGGGTTCGCCCGGGTGCCGGGACAGCCGGTCCACCAACTGTTGGGCAGGCGCGCGATCCTCGGGGTGTGTCAAGTCCGCCCAGAGTGTGGCCCGCAGGTCTGGCTCGGAGTATCCCACCATCCGGCAAAAGGCCCCGTTCACCTGGATGTATGCCCCATCCAGACCGGCCACGCACATGCCGAATGGCGCCTGCTCAAAAATCCCGCGAAAGCGCTCTTCGTTTTCCCGCAGTTTTCTCTCGGACCGCGCGCGCGGGCCGATGTCGCGAGCAATGATGGACGCGCCTGCTACCTCGCCAGCGTGATTCCGAATGGGCGAGATCGCCAAAGAAACATCCGTCCCGTGTCCGTCCTTCTTCCGCAGGACCGCTTCGAAGTGCTGGATGGCGCGTCCCTTCGCGACGTCAGCCAGAGTGCGCCGCAGTTCATCGTAGCGGCCGGGCGTGTTCAGAATCACGGCCTTCTTTCCGAGAATCTCCTGGGTCGAGTAACCGAGCAGTGCTTGAGCGCCCTGGTTCCAACTGACGATGGTTCCGTCCAGCTTCACCCCATAGATAGCGTCGTCGGAAGATTCCACGATCGACGCCAGTAACGCGCGGGCCTGTTCGGCCTCTTTACGCTCGGAGATGTCGCGGAGAGTAACGGCGATGGCCGACACTTGCCCCGCAGAGTTCCGGATGGGGCAGGCCGCCAGCGCTATGAAAATCTTTCGTCCATTCTTGTGAAGGCACAAACCCTCGTATCGAGAGACGGAATGGCCTTCGAGCACCTGCGCAGCCAGTTGCTCCAATTGCGGCAGCCGCTCGGGCGGCGCCAGCGCGGACATGTGCGTCCCGATTACCTCGGCGGCGGTACGGCCGAAAATCGTTTCCGCGCCCCGGTTCCAGGTGTGGATGATTCCATCCGGGGTGAAGCTGATGATACCCTCCGCCGAGCCTTCCACAATCGCCGCCAGGAATTTTTGAGCTTCCTCCGCTGCCCGGCGCTCGGTCACGTCTCGCTTGATCGCAATGAAGCTGACGATTTGCCCCTGGGCGCCCTCAACAGGCGTAATCTGCATTTCTTCTTGATAGACCGTTCCATCCTTCCGCTGATTGATCACTTCGCCAGACCACACCCGCCCCGACAAAATAGTGCTCCAGAGCGCCTGATAAACCTCCATCGGCTGGCGTCCCGATTTCAGCATCCGGGTATGTTTTCCCAAGGCCTCTTCGCGCGCATATCCGGTCAGGACAGTGAACGCCGGATTCACGTACTGAATTTTCCCGCTGGTATCGGTGATGACGACGGCATCGGCGGCCTGCTCAACAGCCGCCACCAAACCGGCCCGCTCGATGCTGCCGTTTTCCAGACCCACAGTTTTCACCTCATTGAGGTCAACACCTCATCTCCACTTATCGGCCCGCACCTGTGCTTTTTGAACGCCGGCCCACTCCGGCAAGGGATAAAGCATGCCAACCAACCGCCTGATCGGAGATCATATAGCTGAGGACTTGTTGCAATTGCAGGAACCAGATTCGGTCGCGCAGTGGGAGCTTCCCTCGGAAGAAGCCTCTGAACGCGCAACCGCGCCAGCGGCCATTGACCACCAGGTGATCCGGCTTTTTGACCAGCTGCGCAGCCCATTAATGCGTTACCTGCTAACTCTCGGTCTTCCGCCGCAGGACGGCGAGGAAGTGATTCAAGAAGTGTTCCTCGCTCTCTATCGACACCTGCAGCGCGGAAGGTCGCGGCAAAACCTGCGCGGGTGGGTCTTTCGTGTCGCTCACAATTTGGGCTTGAAACGCCGGCTGGCCGGAACTCGGGAGGCCTCGAACGGCTCGTTTGCCCCGCAGGCGCTGGCTGCCGCTCGGCCCGATCCCGCTGACAATCCCGAAGAGCAGTTGCTGAGCAGCGAGAACCACAAGCGTTTACAAGCCATTCTGCGCGCGCTGCCGGAACCGGACCAATGCTGCCTCGCGTTGCGTGCGGAAGGGTTGCGCTACCGGGAGATCGCCGAAATTCTCGGTATGTCGCTGGCCTCGGTCGCGGCCTCACTGGCTCGATCGCTGGCCCGTTTCAGCCGCGCCGGCGAATCGCGCAGCCGGACTGAGCCTTGCGCCGGCACGGGCAACAAGTAACGAAAGGCGGTGCGGTAAGGTAGGTAAATGCTCCTAGGTTCCAAGCTCGTTCCGAGACGATCGTGCTTGCCGCGTGCAGCAGCAGTATTGATGCTGGCCGTCGTCCCATCGTCCGTAGTCGCGCAATGGCTGAATTACCCCACACCGGGCGTACCTCGCACGGCCGACGGCAAACCCAACCTCTCCGCGCCCGCCCCGCGCACCGCCGATGGGAAGCCGGACCTTTCCGGAATGTGGGGGTGGGAAACCATCGGTCCGCCCTGCGGCGCGCGCTGCACCGACCTGCAAATCGGCTGGGAGTTCCTGAACATCGCCCGCAATCTTAAAGGCGGATTGCCCTATCAGCCTTGGGCGGCGGAGCTGGTCAATAAGCGCAAGGCCGACAAGGCCAAGGACGATCCTAACGTCCGTTGCATGCCCCGCGGGGCTCTCAGAATCTGGACCGACGACTATTACAAAAGGATCTTTGAAGCGCCGGATCGCGTGATCGTCTTGACCGAACGCAATATGCAATATCGCCAGATCTTCACCGACGGCCGGCCGCTTCCCGAAGATCCCAACCCCACCTGGAACGGCTACTCCACCGCCAAGTGGGAGGGCGACGCGCTGGTGATCCACACCATCGGTTTTCGCGACGATCTGTGGCTGGACTCCGACGGAAATCCCCTGACCAACGCCGCCAAAGTGACGGAAAAACTCCGGCGTCCAAATTTCGGAACCCTGGAGATCGAAATCACCGTCGACGATCCGAAAGCCTACACCGCGCCATGGACCGTGAAGATGACCCAACCCATCGTGTTGAATAGCGAACTGCTGGATTATTACTGCCTGGAGAACGAGAAGGACTTTAAGCACATGGTGGGGAAGTAACGTTATTTGAAGTAAGCGCCCCCTTTGCGAATTATTTCCGCTGCCGTATAATCGCCCCAGGGGGTTTACCTTGGCCCGAAGCCTTCCGTTTGTCCTCACCCTGCTGGCGGTTGCCGCGGCTAGCGCTCAGGTTCCCAGCCCCTATCCGTCGCCTTATCCGGGCGGGCAATATCCGACCGGTCAGTATCCGCCGGGTTCGTATCCACCAGGTTCCTATCCACCCGGCCAGTATCCGCCCGGTCAGTATCCTCCGGGCTCCGTCGGTATGCCAGGAGGGCTCAGCATTCCCATGCCAAAGTTCCCCGGCAGAAAGAACAAAGACTCCGCCGACAGCAACAGCACCAGGGTGCCGCTTCGCGCCGCCGACGGAACGCTCCGCGAACTCGGCGAAAAGGACTTGTATCTTGAAACCAGCAAGCACAAGATCCTCAAGTTCCGGATACTCGCGAAGACCCAGTTCCGCGACAAAGAAGGTGAGCAGGTTCGCGATTCCCTATTGAAACCCGGCGACCAGCTCTCGGTGCAGGTGAACAGCGACGATCCGGAGACCGCGCTGCGGGTGGTTTTTGTACGCAAGGGCACAACCGACGACAAGCTAGCCGCGGAAAAACCTTTCGACCACGATTCCGCGCAATCTCCGGTGGAGGCGGACACACATTCGGCGGGATCGATGGAGGTTGCCGCGGAACCACACGAAGGATCCGGGGCGCCGGAAGCATCCACGGTGCCGGCCAGCAACACGAGCGACACAGGCGATCGCGAAATCCCCACGCTCGCTAGAGCGGGAAACCCGGATTCCAGTCAGCCGTCCACTCAGCAGGTTGCAAGGGTGGATCGCCCGGTTGATGACCCCCAGCCCCTTCCGCGTGCAAATCCGGTTCCGCGGTCAAATCCAGATGACGATATCATCGGCGCGGCGCGCGACGCAGCCGACCACATTCTGGACGGCCTGCCGAATTTCATCGTTCAGCAAAACACCACGCGGTATTTCACCCGGGTGCTTCCCCCGAGTTGGCAAGTGCTGGACGTGGTGACGGCGGAGGTGGCGAGCGTGGGCGGCAAGGAAGACTATCGCAACATTCTGGTGAACGGCAAGCCCTCCAACCGGCCCGTCGAAAAAACCGGCGCCTGGTCCACGGGAGAATTCCAAACCGTTCTCGCTAGCCTGCTCAATCCCTACACTGCGGCGGCGTTTCACAAAGCCAAAGACGATAGCCTGGACGGACGGCCCGCCTACACCTTCGATTTCAGCGTGCGGCAGGAAAATTCCAACTGGGACATCCACGCTCCGGACGGAACAAAAGTCACGCCGGCTTACACCGGAACCGTTTGGATCGACAAGCAAACTCATAATGTGATGCGGATTGAGGAAGCCACCGGGCCCATGCCCACCAGCTTCCCCTTCGACAAGGTAGAATCCCTGGTGGCGTATGGTTTCGTGCGGATTGAGGGCCAAACGTACCCGTTGCCGATCCACAGCGAGGCTCTGACCTGCCAGCGTGGCAGCAACACCTGCACCAAGAACGAGATCAATTTCCAGAACTACCGCAAGTTTGGCGCGGATTCCACCGTAACATTCGACAAATAAATCCTTGCGCAAACCAAATTCGTTAAGATGCACAAGTTTCCTTGCTGTGGGTTGCATGCTTGCGATGCTGTCTGGATTGCTGGCGCAAGCCCCCAAACAAACAGACGCCCGGCATCGCGCCCGCGAACTGGGTATTGCTGTCGGAAAATATCCTACCGGACCATGGAACGCGATCACCGACATCCCGGGAGTGCTGGTCGGACAGACCACCATCATTCGAGGATCGGGTCCGCTGCATGTCGGTGAAGGCCCCGTCCGGACCGGAGTCACGGCAGTGTTCCCTCGCAAGGACATCTGGTCGAACGGTGTCTTCGCGGCCACTTCTGTTTTGAACGGTGACGGCGAGATGACCGGTACTCACTGGATCCGGGACCTGGAAACGCTCAACTATCCCATCATGCTGACCAACACCGGAAGCGTGGGCGGCGTCATGGACGCCCTCACCGAATACACCGCCGCCAAGCATCCGGAACATAAGTGGGATTTTCTGCCGGTGGTCGCGGAAACTTACGATGGAACTTTAAACGACATCCTGGGACGCCACGTGCATTATCCGGAAGTGGCCGCGGCGCTCGACTCGGCGCACAGCGGCCCGGTGGAAGAAGGCAACGTGGGCGGAGGCACCGGCATGATTTGCTTTCGCTTCAAGTGCGGCATCGGAACCTCTTCCCGGCAGCTTCCGGCCGGCGAAGGCGGCTACAAAGTGGGGGTCCTGGTACAGGCTAACTTCGGAGACCGCGATCAATTGACCATTGAGGGAGTTCCAGTAGGGCGCGAGCTCACCGACCAGGTTCCCGTCGCCGCTAATCGGCAGCCGCTCGAAAGCGACGGCAAAGAAGGATCCATCGTCGTCGTCATCGCCACCGACGCACCCGTTTCTTCCGTACAGCTGGAGCGGATCGCGCGGCGTGCCGGCCTGGGCCTGGCGCGGACGGGAAGCACGTCGGGCAACTCGAGCGGCGATCTTTTCATCGCGTTCTCCACGGCCAATGTCATTCCCCTGCGCGGTTCCGAGAAGGAACTCAACATCCGCTTTCTCACCACCGATCACGTGGAGCCGCTCTTTCGCGCCACCGTGGAAGCCACCGAAGAGGCCATTCTGAATGCGCTCACCATGGGAAAGACCATGGAAGGAATCAGCGGCCACGTGGCCTACCAGCTTCCGTATGACCGGCTGGCCGCCATCATGGCAAAATACGGGCGCCCGCTCACCGTCGCGCCGCGTTAGAAGCCCGGACTTTCCTGCACCAACTTCGCGCAACCGACTACAATGTCGGAAAGCCCGTCATGAAAAACATATTCCAGTCCAGGCAGGTTGCACTTGTCGTCGCGGTGCTGTCAGCGTCTTTGGCTCTACAGGCGACGGGCGATCCGGAATCGGCGCGCTGGGAAAAAGAGGCTCGCGACGTAACCATCATTCGGGACGATTGGGGCATCGCCCATGTGTATGGCAAGACCGACGCCGACGCCGTTTTTGGCGCGATCTATGCCCAGGCCGAGGACGACTTCAATCGTGTGGAAACGAACTACCTCAATTCCATGGGGCGGCTGGCGGAGGCCGAAGGCGATTCCAAAATCTATCAGGACCTGCGGATGAAGCTGTTCATCGATCCAGTGGAGTTGAAAAAACTGTATGCCACTAGCCCAGGATGGTTGAAGGCTCTCATGGACGCCTGGGCCGACGGGCTGAATTTCTACCTCGCCAGGCACCCCAACGTGAAGGCGCGGGTGATTCAGCGATTCGAGCCGTGGATGGCGCTGAGCTTCACCGAAGGCAGCATCGGAGGCGACATCGAGCGCGTAAATCTGGACCGGCTGGCAATGTTTTACGGCAAGGTTCAGGTGGGTAAGCGAACGCTCGAAAAACAGGATCCGGAGCCAAGCGGATCCAACGGAATGGCCATTGCGCCCGCCAATACCGCCGTGCATCATGCGCTGCTGCTGATCAATCCGCACACTTCTTTCTTTTTTCGCTCGGAGCTGCAAATGGTCAGCGACGAAGGGCTGGATGCCTACGGCGCGTCCACCTGGGGGCAGTTCTTCATCTATCAGGGGTTCAACGATCGTGCGGGTTGGATGCACACATCCAGCGGCGTGGATGCGGTGGACGAGTACCTGGAAACGGTGGTGAAGAAGGGCAACGGTTACGTCTACAAGTACGGAAACGGCGAGCGTCCGGTGCGCGAGAAGGAGATCGTCGTCCCGTATAAGAGCGGCACGGGCATGGCGGAAAAGAAATTCACCGTGTATTACACGCATCACGGGCCTGTTATCCGAGAGGACAGCGGCAAATGGGTGAGTATCCGGCTGATGCAGAAGCCGGTGCCGGCGCTGATGCAATCCTACCTGCGTACCAAGGCGAAGGATTACAAGTCCTACCTGAAGACCATGGAGTTGAAGGCGAACTCATCGAACAACACCATTTTTGCGGATGCCGACGGAGACATCGCATACTTCCAGGGCAATTTCATTCCGCGCCGGGACACCAAGTACGATTGGACCAAGCCAGTGGATGGCAGTACTCCGGCTACCGAGTGGAAAGGCCTGCTCGATATCAACGAGACGCCTCACTTACTGAATCCGAAGAGCGGCTGGCTGTATAACTCGAATAACTGGCCGTGGTCGGCGGCCGGGGAAAGCAGTCCGAAGAGGGAAGACTATCCGGCTTACGTCGAGACCGGCACAGAAACGGCGCGCGGACGGCACGCCGTGAGGGTCCTCAAGGACAAGAAGGATTTCACGCTGCAGTCGCTGATGGCGGCAGCTTATGACAGCTATCTGCCGTGGTTCGAGAAGCCCCTGCCGGCGCTGATCCAGGCCTGGGACCAGACGCCTGCATCGAATCCGCTGAAGGCGAAATTGGCGGATCAGATTCAAACGCTCGCTGGATGGGATCGGCGATGGGCGGTGAATTCGATCCCCACCTCGCTGGCAGTTTTCTGGGGCGAGGAGGTGCGGCACCGCGCCAGTGCGGATGCGAGCCGGGCGGGAATGGCGGTTGAGGATTACCTCGGATCCAAGGCGGCGCCGGAGTTGCTATTGCAATCGCTAGCCGCGGCGTCAGATAAGCTCGCGGCGGATTTCGGAAATTGGAGAACGCCATGGGGCAACATCAATCGATTCCAGCGGCTGACCGGCGACATCGTGCAGCCCTTCAATGACGCCGGGCCAAGCATTCCGGTAGGGTTCACGTCGTCGGTGTGGGGATCGCTCGCGTCGTTTGGAGCGCGCGCCTATCCAGGCACGAAGAAATGGTATGGCACCAGTGGGAACAGCTTCGTTGCCGTAGTAGAATTCGGCCAGACCGTGCATGCCCTGGCGGTGACAGCGGGCGGCGAAAGCGGCGATCCGTCGTCCAAACATTTCAACGACGAAGCCCAGCGCTATGCCACGGGCAATTTGCGGGAAGTGTACTTCTACCGGTCGCAATTAAAGGGGCACACGGAGAAGGAATATCACCCGGGGAGTTGAGTTGAAGCAGGCTGGTCTCGTACCTCATGCCTTCGAGCCGAACTTCTGGCTCGCGTTACCTGGCGCCAGTGCGATTCGGCCGTGATCCAGTCAACTGCCCTTGGATGCCAGCCGATAATGCTCTATCGTCTAGTAAACGACAAGGTTTACGGGCTGAAGATCGGTTGACGCCTCACAAGCAAGCTTCACCATTAGATGTCAGTTCCACTTTCTGAAGCACATCGGATTGTTCTTGAGATGGTAGCGATCGCAAAGGACTAGTCCGTGCCTCTTGCCCATCGTTTTCGGTGCCACCTGGTGGTACACCGAACACGAATGCCACATAGATCGGCCAAGCGGAGCAGTACCAAGGGACCTCTTGTTCAGCGACGGTAACCAGATCGGAAAAGGTATCGTGAGATTCAATACAGCATCGTCTGTTGAAATCGGTATGCCTCGCCCGAAGATAGTTTTCAACCTCCTTGCGGGTAACACCCGGTACGAGACTTTGGGAATATTTTAGAAGAGCCGCTTGGCTGGCCAGAGCCGCTGCCTCATCGACTTTTCGCCGGTGCGTGCGTTCGCGCGCGACGTACCAAAGGACCACCGAGAGCAACGCCACGGTCATTGTAAGTGCTACCCAGACGACCCGGCGCTTCATTTACTGAAAGTATGTCATCTAATCCGTTCTACGCGGAAAGCCGAGCAGACCCAGCTTCCGATAACCCGGCGCTATGTTCGCTTGGTCGGCATCCCTGACGTAGGCGTCGTTTGGAGCGCGCACCTATCCAGTTAGTGAAATTCGGCCCACCGAACCATCCATGGCCCCCGGTCCAATCGTTTGAACCGGATGCCAACCGTGCAGGCAGGCGCTCCCCGGGCTGGGAAAATTTCGCTGTAAACCCATCGCCCCCCGGATCGGTCTAAGAGGGCGGATGGAAAGAGCTCTTTCGTCCGAGGTGGCGCCCGAAACCGTGGGAAGCGGCGGTCCGCTCGACAACTTCGAAGGGTTGTTCGAACAGCATCGTCCGCGGATCTTCCGGTTTATTCTGGCGTCGCTTCGGAACCAGGAATCCGCCGAGAACTTAACGCAGGATTGCTTCGTGCGGGCCTACCAGGCGCGCGACCAGCTTCGCAGCGCTTTGAGCGCCGGAACATGGCTCATGCAGATTGCCGCGAATCTGGTTCGCAGTCACGAAGCCAGCGGTCGCCTGAAATTCTGGAGGCGCAAGTTACGCGCGGATATCGATCTGTCCGACGCCGGGGATTGGATCCCGGACCGGCAGATGTCTCCCGAACAAATGGCGGCGGCCAAGCAACAGGTGGAGAAAATCTGGAAGGTTGCGGGCCGATTATCCGGAAGACAGCGAACGGTGTTTTTGCTCCGATTCGGCGAAGACATGGAATTGCTGGAAATCGCCTCAGTTACTGGAATGAAGGAAGGAACCGTGAAAACGCACCTGTTCCGCGCATTGAAGTCGGTGCGAGCAGCGCTGGAGGAGCCAAGGAATGAGCCAACATCTAAATTCGAACAAGATTCTTGAGTGCCTGATCGGCGCCGCCGATCCGGACGAACAGCGGCACGCGCGGGAATGCGCCGCTTGCCGCGCTGAAATGGAGAGCATCGCTCAGCCGCTCACCTGGTTTCGAGGCTCCATCCACTATGTGGGTGAGCGCGGAATGCGTTCTAGCTTCACCACTGCGCCGGTTCTGCTCCTCACGCCGGCGTCTGTCGATCGCGCACGGTATCCGAACACTATCGGAGCGATCATTATCGGAGCGATCAACGAAGCGCTTCACTCGCGCGGAAACCGAGCCGGTGCAACCTCCGTTCTGGTCCACGTGTGCGTGATCGCTCTGCTGTTTCTGATCGGGACCAACCAGGCCGTTCGGCGGATCGTCGGGGACGAGGTTCAATTGATCGCGCCCGATCTCGCTCCGTATCAATCCACCGCGAAAAAGAACAAGATGGCGGGCGGAGGCGGCGGTGGCGACCGATCTTCCACACCGGTCAGCAATGGCAAGCTGCCGAAGCTCGCCAACAAGCAGTTCGTACCTCCCACGATCAGTCCGGTGGAGAATCCCAAACTGGTGATGGATCCGACGCTGATCATTCAGCCGGACGCCAACATCCCCAAGGTGAATACGGATCAGTTGGGCGATCCGCTGGCGAAGTCGGGGCTCGCGTCGAATGGATTTGGCTCGGGCGGCGGGATGGGCAGTGGACACGGTGGCGGCATTGGGCCGGGATCGGGACCGGGATTTGGGCCCGGTTTGGGCGGCGGGATGGGCGGCGGCGCCTATCGCATCGGCGGCGGCGTGTCGGCGCCCACGCTCCTCTACAAAGTCGAGCCCGAGTACTCCGAAGAAGCACGCCAGGCCAAGTTCCAGGGCACGGTTCTGCTGTTTGTCGTGGTGGATGAGCATGGCAATCCGCGCGACATCCAGGTCCTTCGGCCGCTGGGTTTAGGCCTGGATCAGAAGGCCATCGAGGCTGTGCAGAAATGGAAATTCAGCCCCGGCAAAAAGGACGGCAAGCCAGTGCCGGTGGAAGCCCGGATCGAAGTCAATTTCCGGCTTTTATGAATCGGGACCAGGAACGCAAAGGACCTCGGCCAATTCCACGCCGGCCGCGTCCAGCCCTCGTCCCTTTCAGAAAAGCTAATATGGCTTTGCGCGCGTCCCGGCGGCTTTGAGACGTCCGCCATCGGGCTGGCGAAATAACTTTGACAATCGACCACCATGCAACCGGCGCTCGGCGAGGCGCGCAAGTCCTGGAACGGCTGCGCGCGGTTCCACCCAATCTTTGGTATGACGGCGGCAGGGTAGAAGATCCTACCGCGCATCCCGCTATGCGCCGCGGAGTCCAGACGCTGGCCGCGCTTTACGATATGCAATGGCGCGAGCCGGAGGTCACGCTGTATGATTCGCCCTCCTCCGGCGCCAAGGTCAGCCGGACTTTTCTGATCCCTCGCACGGCCGACGAACTGCGCAGCATTACGCGCGCCATGAAAACCCGCGCCGATTGGAATTTCGGCATGCTGGGCCGCGCTCCGGATTATCTGAATCGGGCCATCGCTGGTTATGCGTCAGGGGCCGCGTTCCTGGGCGAAGCCGACCCGCGTTTCGGAGAAAACATCCGCCGCTATTACGAGTACCTGCGAGAGCACGACCTTTCGATGACCCATACCCTGATCACGCCCCAGGCCAATCGTTCGGTGGGAACCGCCCGGCAAGCCGACCCGTTTCTGGCCGCGCGGGTAAAGGAAGAAACAGCCGAAGGTCTGGTGATTCAGGGCTGCCGCATGCTGGCGACGCTTCCGTTTGCCGACGAATTGATGGTCTTCCCCTCCACGCTGCTCAAGAATCAGGACGAAGATGCGCCCTACGCATTTGGGCTTTGCCTTCCAACCAACACACCGGGCTTGAAGTTCCTGTGCCGCGAAAGCTTGGACTACGGGCGTTCGCACTACGATCATCCCTTTGGCTCGCGCTTTGAGGAGCTGGATTCGGTGGTGATGTTCGAGAATGTTTTCGTGCCCTGGGAGCGTGTATTTCTGTATCGTGACGTCGCGCATTGCAATAGCGCTTATTCGCGAACCGGTGCGCTGGCCTGTATGTCGCATCAGGTGCTGGTGAAGAATCTGGCGAAGACGGAATACCTGATGGGCCTGGCTTCGCTGCTGGCGCACAGCATCGCGATCGAAGGCTTCCAGCATATTCAGGAAAAGCTGGCGGAAATCTGGGTGAACATGGAGACCATGCGGGCGTTCTTGCGAGCCGCCGAAGCCGATGCGGCGATCGACGAATTTGGCATGCTGCGCCCGGCCTGGGATCCGCTGGACGCCGCCCGCAATCTTTACCCGCGGCTGTATCCGCGAATGATCGAGATCATCCAGCAGATGGGAGCCAGCGGTCTGGTCGCGATGCCGGCCGAAGCAGACGTTCGTGGCGCCATGGCCGAGGAGATCGAGCGCTATTTTCAAGCTGCGCGCGCGGAGGCACATGACCGCATACCGCTCTTCCGTCTGGCCTGGGACACGGCTCTTTCGGCCTTCGCTTCGCGGCAGGTGCTCTACGAACGGTTCTTTTTTGGCGATCCGGTGCGGATGGCCGGCGCCCTGGTGTCCAGCCATGACCGGACAGCCTATATGGATCGCGTGCGCGAGTTCTTAGCCGGGGCTAAGTCTGAAGCCCAGGAGTAGCGCGCGCGTCGCCGCATCAGTGATTCAGCTGGCCCTGTGAAACACCCGTCCCGTTTACCCGTCTCACTACGGGAAGGGGAAAGATAGCAAAATGTTAAAGACTCTTGTTTTTGTGGCTCTTGGCCTCGGCGTCGCGCTTTCCACAGGCAATCGCGCGCAGGCGCAGGTTTCGGTAAGTATCGGCGAGCCGCCCGTCTGTCCGTACGGGTACTACGAAGTGCCGCCTTACAACTGTGCACCCGATGGCTATTATGGGCCGGAGTGGTTTTCAGGTGGCGTATTCATCGGCGCGGGACCCTGGTTCCATGGGCCCGCGCACTTCTATGGACACGTGGATCATCATCTCGACTATCGCAAGGGCTACCACGGGCCCATGCCGGCGCGCGGCGAGCGACCCGCGGCCCATCGCGCAGAGTTTCACGGTCAGGCAATGCATGATGCGCATGGCCACGAAGCGCCACGCGGCCACCGATAACTTTCACCTCGATTGGCGGGCCATTTTCGCTATGAAAGTGGCCCGGACTGTCACCAGGACTGTGATCCACGGCGATGAGCGCGCGCAAGCCCTACCGGCGTTATGCCGATACCGCGCTAGAATCTACCAATGGATCCAATCCAGTACAACCTTCCGCAGGACCGCATTCCACATGCCTGGCACAACATCCTGCCGGACCTGCCCAAGCCGTTAGCTCCGGTTTTGCATCCGGGAACGCTGCAGCCTATCGGACCGGACGACC
>CAVRZH010000001.1:0-8383 GCA_963725455.1 Bryobacterales bacterium | reverse complement strand
AAATCTACGGTCATTACATCTGCACCGCCAGAGCGATTGTGGATCATCGAAGCCTGCAAGTTTCCGGTGCTTGAGTACGAAGACATGACGAATCTGCTGCGGGAGGACCTGAACCTTGGGCCTGAAGTCTACAATGCGGCCAGCATCCGTGCGGTGGACTCGCCCAATCGTTACAGGGCTGTGAAGCAGTATGGTCCTATCAATCACAAGAGGCGGGCATTCTGGCCTGTGTGGGACTGGCGCAAGACCAAGCTGGTTGCCGAGTTCCACAAAGCTAAGATCAAACTGCCCATCGATTACAAGTGGTTTGGCCGCTCGTTCGATGGGATCGACTACCGATACCTCGAGCATCCTGAAAGGGGTGAAGCGGATTACAAAAAAGTGCTGGACTGGTTTCCGCTGGCCGAAGTAGAAGATCATTCGAAGGGAATTCAATGCCAAAACGATCATCCCCGTAAGCGCCAACGATGGGAATCACCTGCGCAGAACCTGCAAAGCCTGTCGCCGCCTCCGACCCGTTGGGATTTGGCGCTGACTTTTTCGGCGGCGGCATGGATTTTGGGTTGGACATGCCTGGCATGGAAGGCTTGGATGAAGCCTGAGAACCCCAACAATCCATTGCTGAAGGTGATGGACAAACTGAAGGGGAAAGTTCAGAAGAAGCCGGTGCCGTCGAACTGAATGCCCTGCAAAAAGCGTTCAAGGACCGGGCGGCGGTGGAGGACGCACGCCGGAATCTCGCGACCGATTCGGAGTTCTGGATCTGCGTGTGCCTTTTTTTCGTCTACTTGGTTCAGTTCGTGTTGTACCGCTTGCTCACGCGCGCGGCTCAGAATTGGCAGTTACCGAGCCGTGACCGTGAGGGAGCGGTAACTCGTGGCTGAAATGAAACTCTGGGGCGGGCGCTTCGCCAGCGGCCCGTCGGAAGTCTTCGAGCGCTTCTCCGGCTCCTTGCATTTCGATAAGAGGCTGCTGGATGCCGATTGCCGCGGGTCGCAGGCCTTCGCGCGTGCGCTGGAGCGCGCCGGCATCCTGACCGCAGCTGAACGCGATCGATTGGTGCTGGCTTTCGAGAACATCCGCACCGAAGCGCGCGATCCAAAGTTTCTGGATGGCGCCACCGACGAGGACGTCCATACTTTCGTCATTCGCAAATTGAAAGACAAAGTCGGAGGGCTTGCCGATAAAATCCATACCGGCCGCAGCCGCAACGAGCAGGTATCGCTGGATGTCCGGCTGTGGCTGCGCGAGCAGATCGATGTCGATCTGGAATTGCTGGTGATTCTGATGGGCGCTGTGGTGGGTATGGCCAGAAAATATCCGCACGCCATCGTTCCCGGCTACACGCACATGCGCCGCGCGCAAGCCGTGCCGTGGGCTCACTATCTGCTCGCCTATTTTGAAATGTTCGCGCGCGATCACGAACGGTTGAGCCAGGCCCGCGCGCGCGTGGACGTGATGCCGCTCGGATCGGGAGCGCTGGCGGGCAGCGGCTTTCCTTTCAACCGCGAGGAAATCGCGCGCGACCTGGGCTTCGCCGCCATCACGCGCAATAGCATGGATGTTTCCGGCGACCGCGACTTCGCGCTCGATTATCTTTATTCAGCTTCCGTCACCATGCTGCACTTGAGCCGCCTGGCCGAAGATTGGATTCTCTATTCGAGCGAAGAGTTCGGCTGGCTGGAACTGGGCGACGGCGTTACCAGCGGATCCAGCCTGATGCCGCAAAAGAAAAATCCCGACTCGCTCGAATTGATTCGAGGCAAGAGCGGCCGCGTATTCGGCGACTTCACCTCGCTCTTCGTCACGCTGAAGGGCCTTCCGATGACTTACAATCGCGACATGCAGGAAGATAAGGAGCCGCTGTTCGATGCCTCGTCGCAATTGGCGGCCGCGCTTGAGATGATGGCCGCGGTAGTGGAATCCACGCGCCTGCACCCGGGCAAGCCGGCCGAAGCGGCTAAAGGAAGCTGGGTGGTGGCTACCGACCTTGCGGAAGCATTGGCGCGCGCGGGCACGCCGTTCCATCGCGCCCATCAGATTGTCGGCAAGCTGGTGCTCGAAAGTATTCAGCAAGGCAAGCAGCCCGCCGATTGGACGGCCGATCAGCTTACCGCCTTCGCGCCCGAGTTCACTGCGGAAATGACGCGCCTGCTGGATCCCATCGAAGGGATGAAGACGCGCGAACTGCCCGGCGGCGCCGGACCAGCGGCCGTCGCCAAGGCGCTGGATGAAGCCGAGGCGCGTCTCCGTCTTTGGAGACAATAAGCCAGAAGCGATGAACAAAGCCTTCCGGCAAGGCCAAATCCTGAAGTTGATCCGCAACAAGCGGATCCTGACTCAGGAAGACCTCGCGCGCGAGTTGAAGCATAGCCACGGCATCGACACTACGCAGGTAACGCTGTCGCGCGACGTGCGCGAGCTGGGATTGCTGAAAACGCCCGAAGGTTACCGCCAGGTGGAAGCCGCCTCGCCGGGTCCCGACCTTGCAATGGTGCTGGGCGAGTTTTTGCAAGACGTCCGCGTGGCGCAAAACCTGATCGTGCTCAAAACCTCGCCGGGGAATGCCAACGCGCTGGCCGTGGCGCTCGACAATGCGGACTGGCCGGAGATTGTGGGGACTATTGCCGGCGACGATACCGTGCTGATTGTCGCGCCCGACACCGAAACAGCCGGCCGGCTGCGCAAGAAGCTGCTCGGTTTTTCAGGCTGATCGGGGACAGCTCGAAATCGCCGTCTATACGGCAGCTATCGAACGCTAAACAGAAGCCACACTGCGACGCCAATAGCGGCGGGCAGCAGGAACTCCGCCCAATCCTGCAAAAGGCTGACCCAATCGATCGCCTTGCGCTCGGAACGGGGCGCGTCCTCGCGCAGGGACGTGGACAGCTTCGACCGCAGGTTCGACGGCAAGCCTCGAATGGCCCGCACGATTTCTTCCTTGCCCTTGCGATCGGCGATCAGGATGGTGGCCGAGTTGATGCCGTTGGTGGACTGTTCCAGCTTCTTGCGAAGCGAAGGCGGAACGTCCTCCACGGACCGGTAGACTTCCGTCTTGTTTCCGACGGAAATGAAAATCGTCGAACTCTTCAGCGTGACGCGGGACATACTGCGTTCCTTCTCCGGAGCCTTTTCTAACCAGCCTCAGTTTCCTAAACGAGTCTCAGTATCCTAAACCAGCTTCAGTTTCCTAACGAGCCTCAGGAAGAGACCACCTCGGGCAGCTTGGACCGACCAGCGCCGGGAATCTCGTTCCCCGCATGTTCCAATATAACCTGAATGAAGCCCAGTGCGGCTTTCGACAGCGCTTTATCTTTTCGGTAGATCAAACCCACTTTGCGTATCAGCGGTTCCGGACCCAGCGATACCGCCGCTAATTTGCCGGCAGCAATCTCCTCGTGGCAATTGGAAGCCGCCAGGAATGAACAGCCCAGCCCGGCCATTACGAAGCGCTTGATCATTTCCGTGGAATCCAGTTCCATGGAAATGTGGATCTGATCCTCAACCGGTTCCAGCCAGGAGTTTAAGCGAATCCGCGTGGTGCCGGACTTTGGCAACAGCAGCTGCTGGTCCATCAGCTCGCGCGCTGTCACATAGCGTTTACCCGCCAGAGGATGTTTGCCCGGTAACAGCAAGATAATCTCATCGGAGTGTATCCGCGCCACTTGAAGCTTTTTTTCCTGGACCGGCAATTGCGTAATGCCGAAATCGGCTAGATTCTCCAGTACCGCCTCCACCACGCGGGAACCGTAGGCGCGATCCACCGAAAGCTGGACGTTGGGGAACTTCTTCTTGTACTCGGAGAATACCGAGGGCAAAACGTAGATGCAGGTGGCTTCGTTGGCCGCGATCACCAGTTCGCCCCGCGGCACGCGGTCCAGCTCATTAATGGTGTCTTGCGCGCGTTTGCGCAATTCCAGGATCTGTTCGGCGTATTCGGCGAAGATCCGGCCCGCGGTGGTGAGCGAAATCTTGGTCCCCAGCCGCTCAAAGAGCGTGGTATTCAGCTCCTGCTCCAACTGGCGTACTTGCGCGCTGATGGCGGGCTGCGTGCGGTAACACGTCTGCGCCGCTTTAGAGAAGCTCTTCAAGCGGACAATTTCGAGAAACGTGTGGAGCTGATCCAAGTCCATGACAAAACTCGACCGGCGCGCTGGCCCAGTCCCTAAAAAGGGGAGTGAATCAATTGTATCAGGATGGTCAAAGTATTTTGTAACGAAGCTGGAGTGTAATGCCTTGCTCCCGGACCGCGTCGAATGGTCAGAAGGCTTAATAGACGGAATTGCCTAAACCATTGATGCCGAAAGGGGAAATCATGAAATCTGCCACTTTACGAAAAGTTTCTTGGGAGGAAGGGCCCGAGTCCGCCGCCCGTCTGTGGAATCAAGCGCTGGAAACCGGCGAGGAACTCCTGCACCAGATGCAGCGGCATGTGAGGCGGCATCCCTGGAAAGCGGTGGGTGTCGCGCTGGCTGCGGGAGCGTTATTGGGGGTGGTGGTTTCGCGTAAGGCGTAACTCCTTAGCTGTGGCTAAGGTCTTTCGCGGCTGGTACGGGTCTGGTTCTCCGCTTAGCATGAGATGAGGGGGAATACGATGCGACCGGTGATCTTTGCAGCTTTACTTGGAGCCAGTTTGTCTGTGAATCCCGTGGGGGCTCAGAGTGCCGGGGAACAGCCGCCATCGAGGGCGCCGGAATCCAAAAAGAGGGGTTCCATTAGCCCTGCCATAGCCGCCCTTTCCGAGAGCGGCCCCGAGCGGGCGAACGCGCTAGCGGAAGCAAACCGCGAGGGAGCCCTTCTCCAGAAGCAGACGGAGACTGAGGGCGGCAACAGCACTAAAACGGCCGCGCCACCACCGCTGCCACTAGCCGCAGCCCTTCCAACCGTGCAGGCCGTTCCGCCTGGTCCGCCGCAGAAAAATCTTACCGGCGAAGAGTTCAAGCTCGTCCGCGTCGGATCCTCCGCGAAGGAGGTTCTGGCGGTGCTTGGTCCACCGTCCTCGAGGATTGTGGTTCCCGATGATGACGGCCATCTGCGCGAAGCCCTTCAATATTGGGTGAAGGGTAGCCCGATGGGAACCGTTCGCCTAGATAATGGACGTGTCGTCCAGATCGAGATCAACGTGAAATAAAACCGCTTGACCTCAGTGTGGGCTGTTGTGCCTAGTGGCTCAAGCGCAGAATTTGCGACGAAATCGACAGAAATGCCTGGCCTAGCGTTGCAGCGGTAGGCGAATAGTAGAACGAGCCTTGGGGTTGATTGGGGTAGTTGACGCAAGTGGGTTCGCTGGAGCACGCGGAATATGCTGGTGTGGCGTTGTTCTCATCCCCCTTGGGATCGTTTGCCATGCGCTGTAGCAGGATAGGATCGGGAGTATTTCCGTTGTCATTTCCGCCCAACCCTATTACAAATACGTAAGCTGGTAGATTGGCATTGGTGCGAATGTTGTAGGCCGCGTTGTCGGTCGCGTTCAAGGCTGCCGCGTGCGTGTTGGTCCAATCGGTGGTCCCGTTATTTGTGAGGTTGTTGACCTGGACGCCGTTCGAAGTGGTGGGCGTTAGCGATAGATATTCGTTGGTTGGGGCGACCTGATTTCCGAACACGTCCTGGCTCGGAAGCCAGTTGAAGTCGTTGTCATTCGTGGTTGTAGTGCCGTCGAAAATGCACCCGGGCGCCGACGTAGTGACACTGTTGTTGCCCTGACTGTCGCCGGTTTGATTGGGATTGAAAAGGACGATGTTATATTTGCCTTGATTAGGGTCGGACGTATAAAATGACCCCAGCGTGCCTCCGGGAATGTCGGACATGAACCCGGTGCCGTTGGTATTCATAGAGATTCCCGGGATCCACTGCCGCGCCGAGGTAGAGCTTCTCCATCCGTTGTTATTCCACGTCTTACCGTTGGCGTCCTGACAGTTGCTGTTGGTGTTGAGCGCCCAAGTGGCGGTGGTACCTGGGGTTGCATAAAAATTGTAAACCAGAGTGTTCGGCAAGCCGTCCGTCTCCAACATGACGATGTTCATCGCGCCAGGCTCATTGATTTTGTATAGTTCGTTGTACGCCATGGTTATCGCACCGGCGGTTCCGGTACCTCCGTTACAATCTATGTTGTCGATCGCTCCAGTGCCCGATCCTGACGCATTGGAGTATCCCAGCAGGCTCTGGAAATTGGTTGTTGGTTTTGACTCCAGGTACCAGCCGTCGCTAAAGGTGAGCATGCCGATCTGATCGCGTCCCTCGGCGAACGCTCCGGTGAAGTTCTTTGCCGCAGTGATCATGGCGGCGCAAGCACTTGTTGAATTGGTGCTGTTGCAGGGCGCGTTTGCCGCTGCTCCGTTGACGGAACACATCGATCCGGAGCGGTCCAGCACCAGCATGGCGACCAAGTCCTTGCGCGAGGCCTGGCCACTGACCGCGAGAGTGGTGGAGCTGAATCCCACCCACTTCATGAACCAGGCGGGGACGTTGGTTGTGGCGGTCACAGTAACTTGACGGAGGTTGGCGTTATTGGGAGAGTCGACGACGGTAACGGTGCCGGTGTTCATGACGGTCCCGCTAGTGGACCAGTTCCCAGGCGGAAAGTTGGCGTAGAACCAGTTGACGGCGTTTTGTTGGGCTGACGTAGCCTGTGCAGCGGTGCTGGATCCCAGGTTGAGGGCCCGCGCCGCTGCCAATGCCGCTCCATCCACGGCCGCCTGCAGCCGCGCTTTCACCGAGTAAAGTACCCCCAGATCGATAAACAGACCCATCATCGGGATAACCACCCACACCAACGCCGCAATGGCTATGAACAGAGAAGCGCCCTTCTCTTGCTTATTCCTATGCTGGCGATTATTCCTATGCTGGTGAACTTGCACGAACATGTCCTCCTAAAAAAACTGGTCCTAGAAGAAATACCGAGCGTAAACTCCGTTGCCGGCCAAGCCGCCTACGCTTAAGTCCGGGGATTGGAAATAAGTCTCCACAATGTAAGCAACTTGCTGATCGGTCAGCGGCGTGGAGCTGGCATCGTTTTGCCACAGGTTCTGCATAGCTGTCTGAGCGCTGCCGGAAAGCGCCGCTTGCGCATTGGTGATGTAATTCTGCACAACTCCGGAAGAGTTCATGACCGCCGAGGGGCACTCCCCTACGCTGACCGTGCTGGAATTCTCCAGGCTACTGTTTCCAAATTGAATCTGCTGTGTAAACACGAAGCTGCTTTGATTGGTGCAATTGGAGGCTCCTACCGACACGCAGCTGGTGGAAGTAGGTCCTCCAATCCACATGATTTGCGAGACCGTAACCAATCCGTTGCCACCGTTGCCGGTATTGGACTGTTCGTTCCCGGCAAAGGAAGCTCCGATTTGCAAATTCAGCCCTTGCGCCAGGCGCTGCGCCTCCTGCTGCATGGAGTACGTAGAAAAATCGCCGCCATGGATGTACATGTCATCCAGATCGCGGCACACCTGATTGGCCTGAATGCTGCGGATCAGGTTCATTCCCACGACGAACGCTCCCAGGAACATCGGCATCAACAAGATGGTCACTAAACCGAACTCGAAGATCTCCTGCCCGCTTTGGGTTTTTCTGCGCCGTGCCGTCGCCATGCTTTTCCTCGCTGCCGTCATGGTTATTCCTGAACCGAATTCACGCCGGCCGGGTAGCCACCGAGGATGTCGGACGAGTAAATATTGAGAGTGATCGGAGTAGTGCTGCGCAGATATGGAACATTCCCTCCGTAGCTGCCGCTGAGCGGCGCGAGCCACGACCAGGAAACACCTTGAACCGACACTTCGACGATATTCCCCGGCACATTGCCGCCGGAGGCGATGGCCGTATTCAAGTTCGTGGGGGAGTAATACTTCACGAAAATGTCTTGAGGATTATCCGTTGTGCTGACGATTCCCATCGCATACTGCTGGACCACGGCCTCGACGGAAGCGTCCTGCCCCAAGCCGTTGCTGGTCTGAAAAGTGATCGCGTACCGACATCCTTCCCGGACGGCGTTCTGCAGCGTGGCCCAACGAAACATCAGCAAGCCGAAATCGACGAACGCGAAGATCAGTGCAAACGTAGGCAGCATGGTGAACGCGAACTCGAGGAGAGCGCTGCCCGCCCGCCTCCGGTTTCTCTCGCTAAGCGGCTTTTTCTGAATCTGTTTCGCTGAATCAACCATTTGTGTTTACGGACGAGGCCCGTTCCTCCGTCTGTAGCTGTATCTACTCACCCAATATCTCGGTTGTTTATCGGCGGCTGTGCCGATTTACTTTAGGGCTGGAGGTTCTACCGGCAGGAAATAGCGCGGAACGGGTCCGCGCTGGCGATGACGGGAGTAGGCGATTCTCAGGATGCGGAGTACGACAAATCCCCTAGAGAAAAATACTGAAAAAGCCCTTGGGAACCG